>NZ_KB907653.1 GCF_000382145.1 Psychrobacter lutiphocae DSM 21542 | reverse complement strand
CATGCGGTGGTGGTAATGGACGGTGCATTATGGCATCAACCAAGCTTGAATCAGGGGAATGTCACTATGCTTAAATTACCACCGTATTCACCTGAGCTTAACCCCTCTGAGAACGTATGGCAGTACCTGAAGCAAAATGAGTTATCTAATCGCTGTTATGAAAGCTATGAAGCTATTGTTGATGCCGCTTGTTTGGCTTGGAATAATCTGCTCAAACAGCCACAAAGAATTCGCACTTTAACCACTCGTGCTTGGGCTCAACTTTAATTATTGGGTTTGGTATTATATAGCACTTCAAACTCAGCAGTACGGCGCAAAGAACCTACCTGCGCTCGCTGTACCACATCATTACCCATGATAGACTGCTCACCATAGACACGATCAAGATATTCACAAATTGCTTGGGAGTCATTTAACACCGTACCATCATCTAAGATTAATACTGGTAGCAGTTGTAGAGGATTAATGTTTGTAAACTCTTCGGTTAGATGTTCACCTTTAGCCAAATCGACATCAATCACTTGTATATCATCCATATCATCAATATTTAAGCCTTTAGCTTGCATTAACACCACCACTTTACGCGGATTTGGAGCAATTCGATTTAAATATAGCTTTTTCATTACAAACTCCTTTTTATTATATCAATCTCATTGTTATACCAAATCTAAAAATTAAGCTATCGAGGAAAACGGGTGCAAACGCTACATATAGTAGGTTCAACGAGTTTGACAAAGATAGGTTATTTTTCAGAAAAGGTATTATATTAACCTCACCCTACACTCAGGTTATGATAACACTTGTTTATGCTGGCACAAAAAAGCCTCACAGTAATTATACAGTGAGGCTTACAATAAATATATATCCACTAATGACATGTAGGTAGGACTGCCAAAGCTATCAATACACCCAAACTGTCAATGTAGCCCTTTATCTAGTGTATCGTCAGTCTATTATACTAGTTTTTTAGTGCTGGCTATTTGTTAGGTGCTGGTGTAAAGCGCAAGTATGGCTTAACTTCAGTAAACCCTTTGGGATAATCTTTTTCAGAAATATCTTCGGTTTTGATACTTGGTGGAATGATCACATCATCACCTTCTTTCCAATCAACTGGCGTTGCAATATTGTACTCGTCTGATAGTTGCATCGCATCAATCACACGAATAATTTCGTCAAAGTTACGGCCACAGCTGGCAGGATAAGTCAGCATTAAGCGGATTTTTTTATTTGGATCGATAATAAATACACTGCGTACTGTATGCGTACTATCTGCATTTGGGTGCATCATGTCATATAGTGTCGCTACTTTTTTCTCAGGGTCAGCAATGATAGGGAAGTTTAAATCTGTACCTTGAGTTTCACCAATATCTTTTGCCCACGCATTGTGATCTTCTAAACTATCAACCGAGATTGCAATTGGTTTTACACCACGCTTTTGAAACTCACCATTTAATGCAGCTGTACGTCCAAGCTCGGTGGTACATACTGGCGTAAAATCAGCAGGATGTGAAAACAATACAACCCAGTTATCACCTGCCCATTCATGAAAGTTAATGTCACCTTCTGTTGTTGGTGCGTCAAAGTTTGGTGCGATATCGCCTAAATGTAAATGTGCCATAATAAATTTCCTTATTTTATTAATTAAATTAATTAAGAGGTGTCTTCATTTTAAAACTGGTGATAAAAATTAGATAATATGACAAAAATTAGCTGTTTTTAATCCATTTTAATAACATTGTACGAGATAAATTAATTTATTTTAGACCTATTTTTGTACCCACTGGCGGATTTTATCACGCTCAGCTGGCGTAGCTTGCAACCAAAGCTGCATAAACTTATCTAGCGTCTCCGCATTTTCAGACACGGCCACCGTACGCACAGATGCTGTTGTTGTTGTGCTCGTATTGGTCGCTGCAATAGGAGCAATAGCTTGGCTTCCACTGCGATTATTAATCGGTTGATTGGCATTAATTGCAGCAATAGCACGTTGGTTATCGTCTTGTGCATCCTGGTTTCCACTGAACAAATTACTAATGCTTGAGAATAAGCCACCTTCATCTGCTGAGCCACCAGAAGCTTGTGCTAGTACCGTATTGCCTTGCATGATAGCTAAAGTTGGTGCTTTGGCATATCTTTTGGCCTCTTCGTATTTTTCAGGCTGTCCTGGCATAGTCAAACGATAAGTCTGATTATCTTTCATATCAGCGGTCACAGTGATATTTGCTGAACGCAAGTAGTCATGTTCATCGCGGCGGATATCATATAAACGCTCGTATTTTGCAGTAATTACATGCTGACCAGGCTGCAAAGCAAAGTTGCTCTTAATGGGTTGGAATGGACTTGAATTGACGGTTTTTCCATTTATCGCAGTCACTTTGATATGATCATCAACTTGTAGTGTTACATCTGCATGCGCCAAAGTGATTGAGCTGATACCAAGTACACCAAGAGCTATTAACTTAACGGCTGTATGTTTGTGTTGCGAGTGTTGCATAGTCGGGGCCTTATCAGTGTGAAGAATTAAGAGGTAATTTAATACTTATTATCGTTTTGTCTAGGGCGTGTCTTCATTTTGAAAATGGTGATAAAAAAAATAATTCGCAGTCAGACGATGAAAATAACGCAGATAATATCATTATATTAACCAGTTAGTTGATGCTGTATAATAAGATATAGCTGTTTTTAGCTAAAAGCAAAACGTAAGTTTAGTATACGTGATAACTCTGACTAAAATAAAATTCTTTTTTGCTAAAACTAGTTGCCTATTCATTATTACTAAAACAAATTATTATTAAAACAAATTAAATTACAGCCCTAACACATGACAATTACAGCTTTTAATCAGGCGCAAAAAAACAAGACTCGCAATTGTAAAATACAGTTAGCCACTAAAGCAACTTCTAAAAATCTAACGGTAAGCTATCGCGATAGATGCTATTTTCTTCTGACTTAGACAATAAGTCCTCTTGCACTTCTTGATGAATATCCTCAAGCTCTGCCAACAACGTCTGCTCGTCAATCATAGCCAACGCTTGATTAATAACCGACTTTGAAATATGAGCCCGATTTAAATTGGAAAATAGTGGCTGAATCACATTTAATATATCTAGCATACCACCAATTCGATGCGGACCTTCTTGTAATAAATGTTCAGTAATGCGTGGATCAAACTGCCATCCTCGTCTGCGCATCACCGACTCTAGCATTGCTTTTCTATCAGCAATATTATGACCTTCGGGCACCCGAAAAGCAGGTGACTGAATGAGGCGAGTTAATAAATCAGGCAACTCAAATGGTAACTCAGTAGCTGGGGTTTTTGCAGCAAATATCAGTTGCCCCTGCCCCTCACGGCTACGGTTGATTAAGTGAAAAATAGCTTCTTGCCAGGCACGGCTATGGCGAATAACTTCAAGATCATCAATGGCAACCAGATCAAAGCTCTCAAGCGCCGCCAATACCCCCACATCAGTATTTACCAACTCTTTTAATGACAAGTTAATGGCGGTTTTGTCCATCTCTCGATAGGATTCACAGATGGCGGACAGCAGATGGGTTTTTCCAGTTGCGGCACTACCATAGATATACATCTGACCAATTAAGCCGATGTGTAGTTGCCGAACAGCATCTATTATAGTTGACCAGCCAGGCCCAGAAAAATCACTCAGGCTAGCGTCTGTCCTTACTTCTAGATTTAAACTTAATTGATTTGTCATCAGGCTAGTATCTCGGCTCGATATAACTTTATAACGCCTATTTATACCATAAATTTGTTAACAATAGTATGGCATTACTTATTTCCAGCTAAGTTGGCTCTCTTTGCAAGCTCTATTTATAGTCGGCTGACTTGAGTTTTACGACAAGACAACCGATTGCAAGTACAACTGGAGTAGGCTTAATTAAGCTAACACCATAACCTTTAGTGGGGCTGTATATGTGTAACAACTAGAAAGTAGCTTTTGTGTTAAAACTGGTTAAATCTGCCTTAGTTTTATCTACAAATACCCATTCAACAGACCTACTTAAAAAGCTTATATTGCTTATGCCCTTTGAATAAGTCAGATTGACGATAAGCATCATAGGCATGGCGAAACAACACATTAATGATAGCGGATACGGGCAGAGCAATCAGCATACCGACAAAGCCCATTAAAGCTGCGCCAGCCAACACCGCAAAGATGACCCACAGTGGTGACAAGCCTATTTTATCACCTAATAATAATGGCTGGAGCACATAACCCTCTACCGCTTGTCCTACCAAAAACGCACCGGCAATCAGCCCCAATTGTAGCCAGTTAAGACCAAATTGGAATAAACCTGCAATAATGGCTGCTACAAAACCAATACCAAACCCTAAGTATGGCACAAAACTTGCGATACCCGCCACCATGCCAATAATCAATCCCAACTCCAGACCGATCAGCTGCAACTGTACCGCATACACCACCCCTAGCAAAATCATCACTAGCAATTGACCTTTAACAAAAGCCATTAATGCACTATCACAGTCTTTGGCAATGCTGATAATTTTAGCCGAACTAGCAGCAGGCAGTGCATCCTTCCAAGTGCGCATTCGTGCTTCCCAGCTGAATAAAAAATAAAAAGTTAAAATGGGCACTAATACTGCCATACCAGCGTTATTGATCACTGTTAACCCTGAGCTCATCACCTGCATTACTAGAGACTGAGCATCTTCAATATTATAATGCTTATTCAAATAGTCTAACAAGGTGTCCGAGACCAGCTTGCTCTCTAAAGGTGGTAGGTTAAAGCGCTCGTATTGATTTAACCAAATCCGCACATCCTGATTATACCACTGTACCAACTTCGGTACATATTCCCAAGCAGATTGGATTTGAGTCCATAAAGTAGGTAACAACCACCACAGAAAACCGCCAAAGAGTAAGCAAATAACAGCATACACCAAAATTATCGATAGCCACCGCGGTAGTATGCGTGATAATTTACTAACAAATGGATTTAGCAAATAGGCCAGTATAAAAGCACACAAAAATGGAATAATTACCGGCAGCAGTTGGTAAGTTAAATATAAAAACAAACCTAGGGCAATGACGATAAATAAGCGCTTAAAAAAAGGATCAATCTGTGCTACCTGCATATAAACTCTCTTATTTTGGTTATTGGTTACCGGTTATTGAAAAAGAATTAAACACTGCCATTATCATAATAGCCTCTAATATAAGCCTTCTACCTAAATAATCAATTTAAAATTTTAATAAACAAGGCCTAGCTACTGTATAGCATTGATAAATGTCACTGGCAAAGATTTGTTTTAGTCAATACTTTGTTTTAGTCAATACACAGTATAATTTGTGACACTTAAACATTCTATGTCAATAAATTTTGCAATATAGTAACAAAAAATAGTCCTGTCTCTTTAAGCTGATGTTAAAATCTCCTCAGATGCTGTTAGACATCTTGCTAAGGTCTATACCTTAACCTAGATAACTTCAATCTAGATAACTTCAACCGAGACAACTTCAATGACAACTTCGATCTTTGTCCAGTCTAAAAAGGTTTTAGTTATCAGTAATCGGAATATATTAAGTCTATATAGCTCTTGATAACCAAAAAAGCCGATTAATGTGAATAAATGTCGCTTAAATTTTGCCAGCCCTGCGTTTTTGCGTATAATGCAAACAGCAAAAACAACTTTTAGTATTTATTTTATTCAAGTTTTTGTGTTTCATTAAAAGATACCTGGTTAGACTATTTCGATACTGATGACCAGCTTGATTACTTCTAACCAGCTTGACTATTTCATACATTACTCGCTTATATTTCATACATTACTCGCTTATAAGGTCTGCTGCTACCATGAGCCATCCAAATACCCCTATAAACAACACAGCTAACCAATCATCACAACCCACTTCTTTAAGCTATAAAGATGCTGGCGTTGATATTGATGCAGGTGATGCTCTTGTACAACGCATCAAATCAGTTGCTAAGGCCACGACTCGTCCAGAGGTTGTCGGTGGTCTTGGCGGATTTGGCGCCCTTTGTCGTATTCCTCAAGGCTATAAGTCACCTCTATTGGTGTCTGGTACAGATGGCGTTGGCACTAAGCTAAAACTTGCTCTTCAGCTTAATCGGCATGACACCATAGGTATTGACTTGGTCGCCATGTGCGTCAATGACTTATTGGTCTGTGGTGCTGAGCCCTTATTTTTCCTAGATTACTACGCCACAGGTAAACTAGATGTAGATACCGCAGCCTCAGTCGTTGCTGGTATTGGTGAAGGTTGCAAACAGTCAAACTGCGCCTTAATTGGTGGTGAAACGGCTGAAATGCCAGGTATGTACCAAGATGAAGATTATGATCTAGCTGGCTTTTGTGTCGGTGTGGTTGAAGAATCTGACGTCATTACTGGTGAAAAAGTCTCTACTGGTGATAGTCTTATTGGTATAAAATCAAGCGGTGCCCACTCTAACGGTTATTCATTGATACGTAAAGTAATTGAGGTCAGTGGTGTGGATATCACCAGTTCTGATACGATTCTTGATGGTCAGCCAATTGCTGATGCATTAATGGCTCCGACCAAGATTTACGTCAACGCCATTCAAGCGCTACAACAACAGCTAGGTAACAGCAAACTACACGCCATGTCACACATTACTGGAGGTGGCTTTACTGAAAACTTGCCACGTGTCTTGCCTGACAACCTAGCCGCCAAAATCGACACCAATAGCTGGCAAATGCCAGAGCTATTTCACTGGCTACAAAAGCACGGTAACATTGAACAAGATGAAATGTACCGTACCTTTAATTGTGGGGTTGGCTTCGTGGTGGTGTTACCTGCTGACGTTGCTGATCAGGCCGTAACCATCTTAAATAAAGCTGGTGAAAGTGCCTTTAAACTTGGCGAAATCATTAACCGAACTGATGAGGCAGTGGTATATGCCTAATATATCACAAGCTCAGTCATCCTCTTTTGACTCAAAACCGCTAAAAGTGGCGGTATTAGTGTCTGGCAGTGGTAGTAATCTGCAAGTACTGATTGACGCCATGCAAGCTGGTAGCCTGCCCATTGAAATTGTAGGTGTGATTAGTAATGTTAAAGATGCTTATGCTGTGACCCGTGCACAGCAAGCTAATATCAAAACAGCGGTATTTTCACATATTACCGAAGGTGACAAGGCTGGTAAGCGCATGGGGATCAAGACTTTTGAGCGCCATGCCACTGCTCAATTAAATGAATGGCAGCCAGATTTGATTGTGCTGGCAGGATTTATGCGAGTATTAAGCGGTGACTTCATCCATAGTGCTCCTGCACCTATGATCAATCTGCACCCCTCGTTGTTACCAAAGTATAAGGGCTTAGACACCCATCAGCGTGTACTTGAGTCGGGAGACTTATATCATGGTTGTAGCGTGCATCTGGTCACCGCTGAGCTTGATGCTGGTCAAGTATTGACTCAAGCCATGCTGGGAGTTAATAAACAACAAACTGCTGAGGTTTTGCAATCCCGCGTGCAACAGCTTGAGCACCAGATCTTGCCTTGGACTATTTTGTTAATTGCACAAGGTGTACTTAATCTTGAGCAAATTAACTCAGACGCTAAACCATCGCCCTACTTGCCGGCCTTGCCTTTAAAGCTGTGGCTAGATAACTAGCTTAAGCTGTTTAGTACATACAATCTTTAGTTATAACCGTAAAAAGCCCAAGTCATGTGACTTGGGCTTTTTTGCTGTTATAACAATTAAATAAGATTCAAAATAGAGAATTGGCAGCTTTAGGATTTGGCGGTCATCAACTTAATCCCGAGTCCAATAAATACCACACCACTGACTTTGTTTAATAGACTCTCAATGGTTGGGTTTTCTCTTAGCTTCTGACTGAATACCGAAGCTAATAATACTAGCATCAAACACCATATTAGACTGGTTGCTGCAAAGGTTAAGCCCAATACCAAGAACGATAGCGTACTATTAGAATAACCGGTATCAATAAACTGAGGAAAGAATGCTAAGAAGAACAGAGCAACTTTTGGGTTAAACACATTGGTCAATATACCCTGCTTGTATATTTGTGCATGGCTAAGGTTGTTATTAATATTGTTACCAGTATTGATGCCTTCTTCTAAAGCACCTTCTTCTAAAATACCTTCTTTTAAAGTGCTGTTCTCTAAGCTGCTAGACACCATTGTGGTTTGTTGGGTCATCAACATTTTTACGCCTAGATAACATAAATACAGCACACCCACAGTCTTAACCATCGTAAATACTAGGGGATAAGTGGACAGTAATACCGACAAACCTAATGCCGCTAATGAGGTATGGACTAAAATACCCGATATGATGCCCAAGGCTGAAAATATACCCGCCTCTTTACCTTGCGCAATACTACGCATAATAATATAAACCGTATCTGTGCCTGGTGCCAGGTTTAATAAAATACAGGCAGCAATAAACCCTAAGTAGTTTTCGATACCAAACATCCCTGTCTCCTCTATTTCACATTAAATACCTCACTCTCAACAAGAATAGCTAGCAACATCAATAACAGGTTTATTGACAGTATTTACAGCCCATCTATTACAAAATACTGACAAGGATGGGAAGTCCCCCTTTTGGAGATTAGAAAATCATAGATTTTCTCTTGCGTCGGGGCAAAGCAGTGCTTTGCTTTATCCATCCTCAGGGAATTAGGGGTTTTAGTGATATTTGCTGAAAATTCATCCCCAATCCTGAGAAGCGTTAATAAAAGCTCTGGGAGAGCTTTTTAGCTTTGCAAGAGTCAAGCTGCGCTTAGCTAACAGAGAAAGGAAGGGAGTCAAATCTCGTATAAATCACAGCCTGCATTTCAAGTTGAGATTGGCGTATTAAATTAGATATTAAATAAATTAGCTATTAAGTAAGTATGTTAGCTTTGAATGGCGGTTAATATTTGTTTTTTTAACTGCAAATAAGCTTGGCTATCTAAAAACCCCTCATCCTTGGGAATGCTAAACTTCTGAGTAAATATAGCTGGTGAGCCTTTGAGCACATACAGCTCATCTGATAAATATATCGCCTCATCTATATCATGGGTAATAATTAAGCAGGTTAATTGTAACCGCTTTTGTAATTGGCTAAACCAATGATACATTTCATCCTTGGTGACAAAATCCAATGCTGAAAACGGCTCATCAAGCAGCATAATCGGATTGTCACTAAGATAAGTACGTAATAAGGCTGCCCGCTGTCGCTGACCGCCTGATAAGGCCTGCGGATATTGATGCTCTAACCCTTGCAAACCAAAGCTAGCTAATTGTGGATTGACAATATCTGCAATCTTAGCCTTACTAAATCCCTGCAAAGTTAGCGGTAAAGCGATGTTATCAAATACGGTTTTAAAGGGCAGTAATAAGTCTTTTTGCAGCATATAGCCAACCGTACCTGCCTGTCCTGTGGTATCCACCCCGTTAATAAATACCCTGCCTGCCCATGGAGTAAGTAATCCAGCAGCGATATTAAACAAGGTCGTTTTACCCACCCCACTAGCACCGACAATGCTAACCACTGTATTATTAGCCACTGACATATTCAGATTATCAAAAATAGGCTGTTGTCCAAAGGCGTGACTAATATTTTCTAATCGCAGTACGCTATTCATTCAATTATCCATAGGTTCGCTATTTCATCCTATACACCTTTATAGTAGGTATGTTATGTGTGTATGGATGGTTGGACAAATTAATCACTTAAAGGCGTTAAATAATCATTACTCACCCCTGCTTGTGGGGGCAAAGGCTTATCTAACAATCCATTTTGATACACCCAATCATAGAACCTATCCCAACGTTGGTAATCAAATCCTCCCCAATCGCCCTCTTCATCCAAATACTGAGTTGAGATGTACTTTTGACTGGCTAACGCTAACTCTTTATTAGTTTCTGGCGCATATTTGACCAAAATATTTGCACTCTCCACTGGATGATTAGCAGCATAAATATAGCCTTTTTTTAAGGCAATCAGCGTCTTTTTTACCAGTTCAGGGTTGCTCGCTAACAGCTGATTATTGGTGATAATCACTGGTGCATAATAGTCAAAGATAGGCTCATAATCTTTTAAAAAGAAAAAGTTAGTATCCACACCCTGTGCTTTGGCATGTATCCCATCCCAACCATAATAAGCAAGGATATAATCAAATTGATTCATTCGTAGCGCCACCGTTGCATCGGTCGCCTCACCTGGAATTTTCACCAGATTATCACCAACAACATGTGCTACCGTTGCATCATCAATCGGATCTTCCCAGGTTGAATAACGCTTACCATTTAAATCTTTTGGGGAGGTAGCACCCAAAGATTTAAGCGACAACAGGCCTGCTGGATTATGCTGCAAAATAGCAGCTACCGCAGTAATTGGCATATCTTTTGCCAATCGGGTTGCCATATTAGACTGAAAATAAATACCAAAGTCGGCTCGATTATTAGCCACAAGGGTTGATGCACTATCTTCACTGGGCTGCACCACTTTCACCGCTAGGCCTTGTTCTTTAAAATAACCGTTGTCTTGAGCCACATAAATGCCTGTATGATTGGTATTGGGTACCCAATCTAATGAAATAATCACCTCGGTGAGTCCTTCATCATTGGCATTATTACGGGTATCGATAACAGCTTTGTCACTAGGCTGACAAGCGGTTAATATAACCAAAGCGCTAACAGTAGCTATAAGATATAAAGTATAACGCCAACTGCTGACACTGGCAGCACTTGTTGAGTTGTTGATAAAAACAAATGACACAATAAATCCTTTTAGTAAATTAAAAAAATTATAAAAAATGCTGCTTTAATACCCGTCGCTCCAACCACTTTACCAAAGCAATAAGCAAAATGGTCAAAAAGCTAATAAAAAATATCACCGCAAACATACTATCCAAATCATACGACTTACGCACCCGAGTCATATATACCCCCAAGCCATAATAACCACCAAGCCACTCAGCAATCACCGCAGAAATCAGTGCATAAGACAGAGCCACTTTAAGGCCAGTAAAGAATGACCCCATCGCAGACGGAATCTTTAAATGTCGATACAGCTGATATTTTGATGCCTGCATAGACTTAAATAAATTAAGATGCTCTCGGCTTACTGATTGATAACCATCGACTAATGCAATAGTAATCGGGAAAAATACTGACAAAACTACCAGCACTACCTTAGGCATAATGCCATAACCTAGCCAAATAATTAACAAGGGCGCAATAGCAATGGTCGGTATGGTTTGATTTAGCAAAATAACAGGGTACACCAACTCTTTGATTGTTTTTGATAAATCCATACAAATCGACAGTATAAAGCTAATCAGCAGACCAATTGTAGTGCCAATAAAAGCGGTTGCTAAAGTGTATTTAGCATGCATCACTAGTAAAGGAAAGTCCTCAATAAAGGCCTGCACTATTTGAATTGGTGATGGTAGTAGATAATCTGGAATAAATTGTAGCCACACACAGACTTGCCATACCAATAGTATTAGCACAATTAACACGTTACTTTTTATAAAGCTAATGGCTTTAGTCTGTATATCAGACGCAGAGGACTTAGTGTTCATTATTATCCGATGAGGTGTATGGTTGTTCGATGTCTAATTATTTTACTTTATTATTTTTAACTTACTATATCCATAAGCCGTAGTCAGAGAGCTAAGAAACAAGGCAGTCAAACACAACTAGGGGCTGTCCCTATTTGCTTGATAAGAAAATAAATAAGATAAACCTTGCCAGACATCTGCCTCAGATAAGCAAAATAACGGAGCTAATATCAAAATATTAACTCCGTTACTTAACACCGTTTGACAAAATTTTGCTGTTTTTTAACTTATTTTAATATCACTGTACGAATTGAGGACAGCCTCTAAGTGCAGTCTCTCTAAAGGCCTAAGGTGCACGGTCAACTACATGCACCGCTTTGATATTGACAAATTCTTTGATACCAAAGCCGCCATGCTCACGTCCATAACCAGACTGTTTTACCCCACCAAAGGGCAAGCCTGGCTGTACTAAGCTATAACCATTAATATAGACCATGCCGGTATCAAAATATTTACTGGCCAGACGAATCGCTTTGTCTTCATCTTTTGAGAATACACCGCCACCTAGACCATAACGACTGTCATTAGCAATACGGAATGCATCCTCTTCGTCTTTAGCACGGATTAAAGCAGCTACTGGACCAAACAACTCATCTTTATAAGCTGGCTGATCTTCGGTGATGTTTTCTAAAATTGTTGGTGGATAAAACGCACCTGCTGGGGCTAAGTCAGAAGCAAGAGTGGCTTGATATGCAACGGTTGCGCCATTTTCGATACTAGCATCAACTTGCCTAGTCAAAGTATCACGCTGTTTTGCAGTAGAGAGTGGACCCACTTTGGTCGCCTCATCCATTGGATCACCGACAGTATATTTTTCAAATTCAGAGATAAGTAGCTCACGGAACTTATCATAAACACTATCAACGACCACAAAACGCTTAGCCGCTACACAAGTTTCACCGTTATTGTATAAGCGTGCAAAGGCGCAAGTAGCAGCTGCTAACTCTAAGTCTGCATCTTCTAGAACAATGAAGGCATCATTCGAACCAAGCTCCATCACTGTTTTTTTCAAAACTTTTGCTGCTTGTTGAGCAACAATAGCGCCTGCTTTTTCGCTACCCGTTAAGGTCACACCACGCACTTTTGTGTGCTCAATAATTTTTTCTGATTGATCGTGACTAATGACTAAAGTACGGAATAATGCCTTAGGTAAGTCTGACTCATGCAAGATTTTTTCGATTAATAGACCTGATCCAGTCACATTCGATGCATGCTTTAATAGTATGCTATTACCTGCCATTAAGTTGGCAATGGTATAACGAATGACTTGATACGCTGGATAGTTCCAGGGCTGAATACCATAAATAATACCAATTGGCTGATAAGTAACAATACCTTTTTTGATACCTTTAATCTCACGCTCATCATCTGCTAGCGCTGCGACACCTACATTAGCGGTATAATCACAAATTGAGCGACACAAATCCACTTCCTGTAAACTATGTTCATATGTTTTCCCCCGCTCTTCAGTCATCAACTTTGCCAGCTCATCTTTGTATTCTAATAACTTGGCTGAAATTGATGCTATCACTTTAGCACGCTCATCATGCGACGTCTCACGCCATTTCAAAAATGCGTCATGCGACTCATCAATAATACGTTCAACTTCTGCATCCGTCATATACTGATAAGAAGCAATGTCTTTGCCTGTGGCTGGGTTTACGGTTGTAATATTAGCATTAGCCATAATAGTTTCCTTTTTCCTTTTATTTTATTCTACTTGTATTGCTTGCGCTTAGCTTTTCTCTGGTTTATGCATTTATGATTACATTATGTGTATATTTATGCTATTTACGCAGTATCTCTTTTATTAACACCAAATAGCATAAACATTAAATAGCATAACAGGGCAGTCAGCATCGTACTTTTATAAGATGTAATAAACTGTCAACACTATGTTAACCAGTTACAAATATATAAAGGCTGTCATCTGCTGATACGATGAATATAATAGGGATTACACTTAACACATTGCCTTGGGATGTTTTTATTTTTAGACATGGTTTTATTTAAAAGGCAGTAATAAAAGTTGAAATAAATCAAAGCTATATATTATATAGGACTTACGCAAAAATACGCTTTCAAGGCTTTAAAAGTGACTGCTAATTATTTATGGAGCGTCTGGCTCTACCTTCAGAGGATTCATAAACGATTACCAGTTGCCATACTATCTACTCGTGCGTAAGTCCTATTATAGTCAGACACTTATGGTGATATAGCCCTAGCCTTTTGCTACCATAAAACGCTCAACATAGGCATCGGCTGGATTTGTACGAAGCTCGTCTATACTGCCTGTTTGTACCAAGCGCCCACCGTTTAGGATACTAATTTGCCCCCCAAATCCTGCAGCTTCATCAATATCATGAGTGATAAAGACGATGGTTTTGTTCAACCTATCTTGTAACTGTAATAACTGCGCTTGTAACTGGGCTCTAATTAAAGGGTCTAACGCAGAAAATGCCTCATCCATCAAAATAATTGGCGTATCTACCGCCAGCGCTCGTGCCAGACCAACTCGCTGCTGCATACCCCCAGATAACTCATCTGGATAACTGTACTCTATGCCATCTAACCCAACCTCGTGTAGCCAGTGGCGAGCTATCTCATGGCGCTCAGACTTAGCCATTTTACGTACGCGCAGTCCATAAGCAACGTTTTGAATTACTGTCATATGTGGCACCAAACCAAAGTGCTGAAATACCATACTGACATTGTTTTGGCGAAATTGCTGCAAAGGCTTATCACTTAAACTAAGTACATTAATGATATTAGGCTGCTTGGATAACTGCTCAGCGTCCTGAAGATAAGTAGGTACTCCGACACTATACTGGGTATCTATCCAAATCTTGCCTTGCGTAGGATCTATTAAGCGATTGATATGGCGCACTAAAGTAGATTTTCCCGATCCAGATAAGCCCATAATACAATGTAGCTCACCAGCTTCTATGCTTAAATTAATATCATACAGACCCACTGAATAACCAGTTTTCTCACGCACCTCACTACTGCTCATACCTTGTGCCAAAAGCTTTAGTACCTTGTTGGCCTCGGCAGGGCTAGCATCAAAAACTTTACTCACATTTTCTAAGCGGATATGACTCATAACAAAACAATTCCAGTGTAAGGTACTTTAATGATTTTAGTCAAATGTGTTGTTAGGGCGTATCTTCAATTCGTGCAACAACATTTAAATAGCTAAAAAAATATAGCTCAGACTTTAGGGCGTGTCCCTATTTGGATTATGAGACTAAAAATGAGATAGATTTTTTTTCAAACACGAATAATTTAGAAGATAATATAGGCATATTAGCTAGAAATTAGACACACTTTGGCAAAAAATATAGCCATTTTTAGACCATAACTTACTGTATTTGCAAGACCATAACTTACTGTATTTGCAAATAGGGACACGCCCTATTATTAGCTCCGCCAATCTTCAGAGTATCAATTGACGCCCTAAATTCGAGACGCGTCCTAAATAAGCTCATCACGAGCACGACGACCTTTCCCAAAAGCTTGCGTAATGCGGTCAATGATAATGGCTATAATCACAATGGCAGTACCTGCTTGTAATCCTTGCCCAATATTTAAAGTTTGAATTGATTGCAACACATCTTCACCCAGTCCAGGAGCGCCAATCATAGAGGCAAGTACCACCATAGACAGCGACATCATTACCGCCTGATTGATGCCTGCCATAATACTAGGCAAAGCTTGAGGCAACTTAATCCAAAACAACAACTGAATATGATTGCTACCAAAAGAGCGTCCAGCTTCAACAATCTCATGAGGCACTTGCTTAATCCCAAGCATAGTCAAGCGAATTAAAGGAGGCAGCGCATAAATAACAGTAGCAAATAACGCAGGCACTTTCCCAATACCAAACAGCATTAATACTGGAATTAAATAGACAAAGCTTGGCATAGTCTGCATCACATCTAATACAGGGGTAAGTATCTTCCTTAACCATTGACTGCCAGCCATCAAAATACCCATAGGGATACCAATCAACATAGTGACTAACACAGCTACTAATAGTAACGCCAGTGTCTGAACCAAAGCTGACCATAGCCCAAAGGCACCAATTAAAAATAATCCTGCCCCACAAGCAGCAGCAAACCATAATTTACGAGTAGCAAACCAACCTAAAATAGCGACCAGTACAATCAACAACCAAGGCGGTGTGATACGCAGTAGACGCTCAAAAGGTAGCAATAAATAGCTTAGGGTAACTTGGCTGATAGAGCGAAATACATCACCAAAATGTTGTACTACATAGCTTAATGCGTTATTTAATGAAGTTTCAAATGACCACTCGGGAAACCAGTTAAATGGTTTATTTGATGCGGTTATGGTTATAGACTGCTTTTTTTCTGTCGTTCCAGAGTGTCCAGTAGTCTCACTTAATTTACTTGACTCTGCTGATACGCTATCCAAACTAATATTTAATGAGCGTGCAAGATTTTGTGCCGCTTCATGAGTTAGCCAGTGTTGCCATACTTGTGGGTTTTGCTGTAAAAATATTTTGGCCTGTGCCTCGCCACTTCGTTTCTTTTCACTCATTTGCAAGATAGCATCATTTAACGTGTCTGGAGTAAACTGTACTTGACGGAAGGCGGCTACAAGCTCAGGATTGGCGTGTTCAAAAGGAGTTGAGATCGCAATACCCAGATCTGATATCGGGAATCCTGAGACACAATCTGTCTGGCTGTTGGCATCAAGCAACTGATCCCAACACTGGCTATCATGGGGAGGAAACGCAATGGGGGCAAACTCATACTTGGCCATCAGCCCTGTCGGTTGCCAATAATAAAATAATAACGGCTTACGCTGCTCAAAGGCAGAGGCAATTTCTGCATCTAATGCTGCCCCTGTGCCTGGATGCACATTGTTAAACTTGATACCCATTTGATTGGGCTGAGTTAGACCTATATTACGCAATAAATGACTATTAAACACCTCACAAGTCCAACCAGTAGGACAGTTTAAAAAGCGAGCATTGACTGGGTTTTCTGGATCTGTAAATAAATGTGCAAATTTTGATAAATCTTGATAGCTGGTTAATTCTGGGTTATCTTCAAGTACATAGCTTGGCACATACCAACCCTGAGTTGCACCGCCCTTCAAGGTATTGCCAATCACAGAAGCTTGCCCTTGGGCAATAGCAGCTTCCATTATCGGTGAACGTCCAACCCACTGCTCGCCAATGACCTGAATATCATCTTGTGCCAAAGCGGTCTCTAATGCGGGTCCTGCGCCTGGTACACGCTGAGTCTGGCAACCATAACCATCTTCTACAATCAGCTGCAATACTGCTGAGATAAACTGACCACTCTCCCACGTCAATGAACCAAACTTAATAGAATCACTATTTACATCACCACAAGCGGCTATCGCTGGTGCTGACCAAAATGACAAACATAAGAGCATTAAGCCACATAGAAGCTTTTGTATTAAAGTCATTGTCACAGTGGGCAGTTGACTTGTCGTTGCCGGTGTTGGACTTGCTGTAACTATTGACGAGGAGCAAGATGTGTGCAAAATAATACCTATTATTTGGGTGATTTTTTTTGGCTAGAGTCTGTTGAACATTGTCTGCGTCGAAAAAATTTAGCCTATTTTTATTTTATACGAAAATGATTTTTTCAGACCAAACTACTATCAGACATATATGCTAACTATTCAACCGAACCTAATTAACTGCTTGATGTGAATCAATAGCTTACTTAAATTTATGTCAGCTATACAGGGTGTATCTGATTAATTTTTGTTAACAGGTGCTATAATTATCCCAACACCTCATCAAACCATGCCTTATATAGGGCACATTTAACTCTATTAATTTAACTGTGCTATTAATTTAACTGTGCTATCAATTCGTAACTTAATACAGCTGGAATATCAGTCCAATTACTCTACACAACCTTTGGCGCAGTGCTGAACTTTAATATAACCATTTTAGATTTCGTTAACTATCATATTAAATTCGTTAACTATCATATTAAAGATACACCTCTATCAGCAACTATTTATGCTATGATTTCATCATTATAAAGGTCATTTTCACTAACCCTTGCTCAATAAAAACATGGCTTAAATAAAAACATATCTTCAATAAAAACATGGCTTAAATAAAAACATAGTTATCAAATCAAAAACCTTTAATCGAGACTTTTTATGTTCCAGCTTTTGCCTATATTTCTTGCATATATTATGTTTGCATTAGGTTTACAAACCCAACTTTCGGACTTTAAACAAGTATTAACAAAACCCAAAGCTTTGATTATAGGGTTGGCAATGCAGCTATTGTTGGTACCTGCATTGGCGTATTTTTTGGTCATTATGTTTGAACTACCTGATTATCTTGGTTTTGGCATCATGCTGTTAAGTATTTGTGCAGGCGGTATTACCAGTAACATGATGAGCTATTATGCGGGAGGTAAAATTGCTTTATCTATTGCGCTTACCGCTATCACTAGCATGATTGCTATCTTAACCGTACCTTTATGGGTAAGGTTTTTTTACCTTTTATTTTTCCAAGATTTACCCGTTGATTTTTCAATCGTTTCCTTGTCGCTAAAAGTATTACTTATTACCACCATACCTGTATTACTGGGTATTGCAGTACGCCGCTTTTTCCCTATATTTGTCAATAAATGGAAAAATAGCCTGCAACAAATGGCCAATATTCTTTTTGGTTTAATGGTACTTGGCGCAATTGTAAGTAACTGGGGTTTAATTTTGCAACAGATCTCTGAGATTGGTATTTTGGTTTTGTTGTTGGCTGTATTGCTATTAGGGTCAAGCTTGATAATTTCGAGTCTAATGGGTTTGGACGAAGCTGATAGCAGAACTTTAGCCATTGAAGTTAGCT
The DNA here is from genome assembly GCF_000382145.1 of Psychrobacter lutiphocae DSM 21542. Lineage (GTDB taxonomy): Bacteria > Pseudomonadota > Gammaproteobacteria > Pseudomonadales > Moraxellaceae > Psychrobacter > Psychrobacter lutiphocae. The sequence goes on along the minus strand of NZ_KB907653.1, from coordinate 18,192 downwards.
TACAAAATGGGGCTATGGGTATCGCATTGGCCAGTTTATTAAGTCAGTCAGATAAGCTTTCAGCGTTTGCTTTACCTTCAGCTATTTATGGGGTCTTAATGAACTTTGTGGTGCTACCTTTTGTATTTTATCACGCCTATAATCGTCATCAGCTAAAAGCCCAGAAGCACTATCATAATTCACGCTCTTAAATGCATGACTGGCGGTAATGACTTAAATAACTTCCACTAATATTAGTGGTATATTTTAAATTACAGTTGACAGATTTAAAATAAGGTATATAATACGCTCCTACATTCAGAGGATATATAGTTCTTTTGTTTGTTGTTAGATTTAGGTTTTTTGGAAATCCTATTTAAAGGATTTCCCTTGTAAGATCTAGCAGGAATTTAAGTTATCAGAAAATCCCCTCTAAGGGATTTTCTCTTGCGCAATATATCTTTAATAGATGATGCAAGGTATTTAGCTTTTAGCCAAGCACAGCTTGGCTCTTGCGAAGCTAAAAAGGTAGTGACTCTTTATAGTCATTAAAGGTATTTAGTTTTTTGGAAATCCTATTTAAAGGATTTCCCTTGCGCAATATATCTTTAATAGATGATGCAAGGTATTTAGCTTTTAGCCAAGCACAGCTTGGCTCTTGCGAAGCTAAAAAGGTCCCCCAGACCTTTTCTTAACGCTTCTCAGGGTGATTAGCTCAGTTGGTAGAGCGTCTGCCTTACACGCAGAATGTCGGCAGTTCGAGCCTGTCATCACCCACCACTCTTTTTAGAGTACCACTTATTTTAGAAAGTGGCTAAACATTCTAAAGCGACTAGCAGCGGTAGTTCAGTTGGTTAGAATACCGGCCTGTCACGCCGGGGGTCGCGGGTTCGAGTCCCGTCCGCTGCGCCATATTTTTAAGTACGTTAAAACTTAGTTAGCTCTTTTATTTAGAGTAAAGTTTCAACCCCAAACTTCCCCTAGTTTGGGGTTTTTTTTTGGGTGGTTGATATTGATTATTGGGTTTAAAGTGGTTCTTAAAACACACTGATAGAACCTTGTTATCATAATAGAGATTAGCTATACGGCTTAATTATTAAAAAATAATAATCTTCAATATTTAATCAAATCGGCTTAAATTTCAAATAGCAACAATCCAGACGCTCTCATTAACCTTAAATAATATCACTCAAACAAACTCTCACTAGAGTATGGTTTTTAAAGCGGTAAACTAAAAAGATAAGGTCAAAGCTTCTAAAATCTAGAATTAGACAAAGGGATAATTATGAAAAATTTAAAAGATCATGTCATTATAGTCACTGGTGGTGCAGCAGGAATTGGCGGTGCAATAACTACTGTCCTGACGCAAAGAGGCGCATCTGTCATAGCGGTAGATATTGATGACACTGCTGGTCAGCAGAAAGTTGACACTAATCCTGAACATATTGTATTTGTTAAAGGCGATATCTCCAAGCCTTCAGTTGCCCAACAAGCGGTAGAGATGGCGGTATCAAGGTTTGGGAAACTGACAGGTGTGGTAAATAATGCACACGCCTCCAAACAAAAACCTTTAATGCAGCTTACCGAAGAAGATTGGGCGTTATCTATGGATACTGGCTTAAAAGGAACTTTAAATTTTATGAAAGCGGCCTATCCAGAACTAAAAAAAACCAAAGGGGCTATCGTTAATTTTGGCTCTGGTGCTGCCCTTAATGGCCAAAAAAACCAAGCCAGTTATGCGGCTGCTAAGGAAGCAATTCGTGGCTTATCTCGAGTAGCGGCTAACGAATGGGCGGAAGATGGTATTCGTGTCAATATTGTTTGTCCATTAGCATTAACCGAAGGTGTTAAAAAGTGGAAGGAAGCCTTTCCTGAACAGTATCAAGAAATTGCTGATAAGCACCCCATGCATCGATTTGGCGATCCCCAAAAAGATATCGCACCAATAGTAGCGTTTCTTTTAAGTGAAGATAGTCAATATATGACAGGTCAAACGTTGATGGCAGATGGTGGCGACATTAAATTAAGATAAATGACATTTAACCTATAATAGGTAGACGATTGTCAATCAGTCGTTTACCCTTTTTTATTGACAAATTTAATAATTATTAATTCACGTTAGTAAAAAGTAAAAACACTCCCAACATGCCTAATATAAACCCAATTACCCGATTAATGACGGCTTTTCTCTGTAGCATTTTCTGCCGTAAAGTTCGCTGTGAAAACAATAACGCCACCAAAGCAAACCAGACAAAATGAGTGACAGACATAAATAAACCATAACCAATCAAAATAGCTTTTGGGGTAATCGCACTAACAATTTGAGTATAAGTACTAATGACAAAAAGCGTCGTTTTAGGATTTAAAGCATTGGTAAAAAAGCCATATCTTAATGCCTGTGCAGAACTAATTTGATTTGAAGTCCCTACTTCTTTAACAGGGGTTTGAGTAACGGCTCTGCCTATCATCTGCTTTCTGATGCCCCCTTTTATGAGGATGAAAGAAAAGTGATATTCAAAAATTGGTTGAAGGCAGAGATGTTACTCAGTAAAAAGGTGTTTATGGAGCAGTTGTAGTCGGTTAGTGGATATTGGAATATTGGCTATCCAATTTTTGACCACTATCTTCAAGCCGAATAACGTTTAGCCCCTGCTACACAAATAATAGCACCAAGAGTACTGATTATCATACCTAAGCTCACTGTCTCATGTAGCAATACTGATGCCAGCATTAATCCCATAAAAGGTTGTAATAACTGTAATTGACCTACTGACGCGGTACCCCCTAGAGCCAGACCTTTATACCAAAATATAAACCCAATAAACATGCTAAATAGTGAGACATACATTAACCCTATCCAACCTGTACTACTTACATTATCCAAACTTGTGGGGTAAGTATATATCGCTAGTGGTAGCATAACTGGTAAAGATATAATAAGTGCCCAACTTATCACCTGCCAGCCACCAAATACTTTGGTGAGTCTCGCTCCTTCTGCATATCCTATAGCACACGTTGTCACAGCACCTAGCATAAATAGCCCACCTAGCCTAGCATTTATGTTCGATGCGTCCTCTTTACTAAGCACAGCAAAGCCTGCCACAAAAGCACTACCTGCAACTGCGAACAACCAAAATATCAATGGCGGTCGCTTATCTCCACGCAGTACAGCAAATACAGCCGTCAACAAGGGCAATATGCCTAAAAAAACAATCGCATGAGCGGAGGTGATGTATTGTAAAGCCAAAGCACTCAGTAATGGAAAGCCGATAACCACGCCTAAAGCGGTGACTACAATTGAAACTAAATGTTCTTTGGTAGGCACCTTCTGATGTAAAGCTATCAATACCATAGTGCCTATTATGGCAGGAATGGTTGCTCGCACTGCCGTTAAAAAAAGAGGATCAAAGTCCATGACAGCGACCCGAGTGGCAGGTAGAGATTCCGCAATAATCACCACGCCTATAAAACCGTTGATCCAACCTGATGTTATTTTATTCATTGTAATCCCCAAAATTTATTAAGGACTTATTACAACAAAATATTTAGTTATCAACGACAGACAATACCGTACAATTATGCCAAACTGTTTGGTATCAATTACCCATACAATCCTATTAAAACTTTGGGAAAGTCAAAATATGACCACAAATGTGAATAAACCTACCACACGTATTGAACAAATAATGACGGATGTGAAACACAAGATCGCAAGCGTCAGTTATGTTTCTGGCACCCGACTTCCCTCTATTAGAGCGGCTGCCAAAGTTCACAACGTCTCTGCGTCTACGGTAGCTGAAGCTTATGAACGTTGCGGGATTGTTTTTTTGGACAAATCTAGAGGTAACAATCGCAACTGGTGTTCTATGAAGACGTGTGGCAACCGAGCAAAGGTTGCTCGTTTTGCCGATAAAAATAACTAACGTTATTACAACTTACCATCACCTTGCCTCCCTTTAAATAAGAACTCGCCACCAATAAGTGGGATACTGCCGACCTCTAACCAACTTATCACCCCATATAGAGCAACACTATGTTTACCCCTAAAGTATTTGCCGAACACAATATCGATAACATTGCCTCATTTATAAAATCATACCCACTCGCTACCGTGATTGCTCGTACTGAAAATGGCATGGAAGCCAGTCATATTCCTATGTACTGGCAAGATAACGGTACTGAACATGGGTGTTTATATGGTCATATCACCATAACCAATCCCTTGAACGTTAAAGTTGATATGACATCACCTTGGTTGGTTATTTTCCTAGAATCAGGGCATTATATAACCCCAAATTGGTATCCGAGTAAAGCTACAACGCACAAGGCTGTCCCTACTTGGAACTATCAAGCGGTACATGTTACAGGTCAGGTTGAGGTATTAACCCAATGTAGCCGTATCATTGAAATTTTAACGCATCAGACGGCTGATTTCGAAGCCAGTCAACCTATTCCATGGTCTTTAAAGGATGCGCCAGAAAAATACATTCAAGCAATGACTCGTGCCATAGTAGGAATACGTGTTGATATTACTGACATTCAAGCACAGTTTTAATTAAGTCAGAATAAAAAGGCTGAGGATAAAGCTGGCGTTATTAAAGGTCTTCAACAACTCGGCACAGCTAAAGCTAGTGAGATGGTTAATTTAATTGAAGGTCATAAAAGATAACTGCATATGTTTTTACCAACCATTCATGTCGCTTTTTAAAGTTTTCATGTCCTAATAATCCACTCTTAATTAACAAGCTTGCCATAATAATGAGACTCATCAATCCATAAAAGGATTAATCATGTCTCATTACTCAAAATCATCTGATTTAGTCAATAAAAGCCAAGTCCTATTTCTAGTATGCGGACTTATCGTCACCATACTTGCATCCGCCATTAAAAGTGTTTATCAAATTTATTTTATTGATTTACCTGATATCTATAATTTGAGTCGCTCCCAAGTATCCTTACTGGGAGCTTTATTTGGGCTATTCGTGGGTATTTTTTCACCGATTACAGGGTGGCTTTGTGACAAGTACGGCGCTTCATTGACCATAATTTCTGGGATTGTGGTAGCTATTATAGGCTTTTATGGTATTTCAGTAGTCGACACCCTACCGCTACTTATTGTCTGCTTTAGTATATTATTGTCCTATGCTTTGACCGCCATGACTTTTATTCCCTTTGGGATTTTAATTGATAGCGTATTCAATGAAAACACCAAAAACGCCTCTTATACCTTACTTGCTAACGGCACTGCGATTGGTTTTATTGTGCTGTCGCCACTTTGGGTTTATTTAAATGGTTTTGTAGGCTGGCAATCCATTAACAGTATTTTATCTGTCGTCTATTTAATCGTACTTATTCCGATAGGTATTTGTTTCTATATAAGATTTCCCAAAAAACTTATTGTAGACTCCACGAGCCTGCCATCTAGTGAGTCAGCTCAAGACTTAACTCATACAAATGATAGTCAACCTAATAAAATAATCACCTTACTTCTAAATAAACGCTATCTTCTACTTGCGGTATCGTTTGGGGGTTGTGGTATGGCAATGGCATTTATTGATGTGCATCTGGTCGCCTTAATAAAAACCATCGATACCTTGCAAGTTTTTAACAGTAACGATACGTTTGTAGCGACCAGTTTAAGTTTACTCGGCATAACAGAGTTAATTGGTTCAGGTTTGGTGCTTATCGCCGTTAAACGCTATAACTTATATGTGGTGCTAGGCAGTTTGTATTTAATAAGAGCTATTACGTTTTGGTTAATGGGCCTGTTTTCAATCGATAGCGTGTATGTTTTATTGCTATCGCTATTTGGACTCACCTATATGGGAACAGTGATTATCAGCTCACTGTTATGCTTGCGTTGGTATGGTGCACACATTAAAGGCACAATGTTTGGTATGCTATTTTTTGTGCATCAAGTCTTTGTTTTCGCATCGGTATGGCTTGGTGGGTTAAACTTCGATGTCAGCGGGAGCTATAAATGGTATTTATATGCCTTGATAGTGATGTGCCTTATTTCGGCTATGGCTTCGTTTAAACTACGCTCTATAAATCATAACGAACTCATAGACCCAAACTAACTATCGAATTGTTTTAAACATTGCCTTAACGAATTACTATTTGGAAAACCTGAGGCATGAGCGATATATTCAAGATTTGAATGATGGGTCATCAAAGATTTGGCATGTTCGGTTCGATAATAATTTATATATTGATGAATGGTCGTCCCCGTAGCTTGTTTAAATATTCGTTGTAAGTGTCGTAATGAAACGCCTTGCACGTCAGCTAAAGCTTGCTGTGATATTTTTTGTTGAAAATGGGTTTGGATATAGTCCTGAACCTCGTGAACCACAGGATGCACATGGTTTCTGTATTGTACGTGAATAGATAACTGGGGATCATTTGCCATTCGCCGTCTATAAATCACTAAATCTCGGGCTATCTGCAACGACATCTCGTAACCAAAATAACGCTCAATTAAATGTAGGGCTAAATCTAAACCAGCAGTTACCCCTGCTGTGGTTATAACATTGCTATCTTCTACAAATATACGCTCCCATTCAAAATTCACCTTGGGATATTGAGTTTCAATAACCCCTTTTAGACTATGGTGTGTTGTACAGCGCCTGCCATTTAAAAAATTGGCTTTGGCAAGCAGAATACTACCGGTACATATACCAACAATTAAAGGTGTTTGAGAATGATCTGCGGATAAGTCTGGTGTATTGTTGGCGATCTGTTTTAGCCATGCGATGCTTTTAAAGCTGGACGAATCAGAATAGATAGTGTCGTTATAATGGCTGGCTCCAACTATAATAATGGCATTGTCTTCTAGGGTATCAGGTGGCGCTTTAATGTTGCTAAACTGCAATCCTTGATGCGAAGTTAACTCATTTTCAAAACCTATGTAATGCAACTCAATCGATGCCCCACGTTTTGAGGCTTCATGAAAGGCTTGCATAGGTCCTGCTAAATCTAAAACGTGAACGTCTTTATTTAGTAGAAAATATACGTTAAGTGTGTGGCTATCCTGCACTGGGTTAATCCTGTTAGTAATAAATAATGGGACTTTACATGGTAGCGGTTATAATCTAGGATTTATTTAAACTACTTCAAATCAAAAGATTAGGCCTTGAAAAACCTTGAAATGAAATAAAATATTTCCTACCAGTAAACTTGCACCAGTACAGTATAATCTTGTTTTTAAATAACAACTATATAACTTCATACCAAATTTAAGAGCTGAACCTTCAAACCCATATTGGACAATACAATGAAAAAAACTTCAAACAACAGTATCAATATACAACCCCTCAATAACAATGACTTTGATGATTGGCTAGTACTTTGGAATGCCTACTTAACTTTTTATAAAACATCTTTACCACTTGAAATAACTACGGAAACTTGGCGCAAGCTATTAGATGAAAACACCCCCATCTATGGCTTTGGTGCTTATCGAAATGATAAGCTGATAGGTATCGTACACATCGTGATACATCCAAACACTTGGAATAACACTGAAGTTTGTTATTTAGAAGATTTATATGTCGCACAAACGGTACGAGGTACGGGTGCAGGACGAGCATTAATTGAACATGTATATGGCTTTGCTGATAACAAAAACTGCAACCGTGTCTATTGGACAACACAAGAGAGTAACACCACCGCCCGTAAGCTTTATGACAAAATTGCTAATCTTACCGATATGGTTCAATATCGACATGATTTATAACAACTTTAAGGCAATACTTCCAAAATTTTTCTTGTCACTTTCTGCACGAGTATCGCCAATATCAATATGCAAAAACACCACTAAAACAACTGTGATACTGTAAGTAATGTATAATAAAAATACATTAGCTCAACCAAAAAGGACACCCCGTGAACTTCCAAGGTCTCTCAGCCAAATACCGCCGCCTGTACCAAGAGCACGCCGCATGGCGACTGATGCGAGCCGATAACGCCCCACATATTCTCGCCTTTATCAGCGATTTATTTAGCGAGCACAGTGAAGTCCCCTACGGGCAAGCCAAGCTACTGCTCGATGCGCAAATTGAGCACAGTCGCAACCTTGGTATTTGGGACACCCAAACCAATGCCAGCGCTTATCTTAATCAATGGATAGCCCAAGGTTGGCTAAGAGAACTGGACGACCTACTCACCAAAACCGACGCCACCGAAATGGCATTGCGCTTTTGCCGAGGTTTTGAGGAGCGTACCATTAACGTCAGTGCCTCGCATCTGCGTATCGTACAAGAAGCAGTACGAGATTTTGTGGTTGCCTCTGACGAAGACATTGACAGCCGTATTCAACTGCTTGAGGACAAAAAGGCCGCCATTCAGCGCCAAATTGACGACCTAAACGCTGGCGTAGTCCACAAACTCACCGACAATGAGCAACGAGAATACATCCGAGAAATCTACCAGCTTGCCTCCCAGCTAACAGGAGATTTTCGCCTATTAGAAGAACAAATCCGCCAGCTCGACAAAGACATCCGTATCGAGATGATAGAAGACGACAACTCCAGAGGCAACCTGCTAGGACAAGTCATGGATCGAGAGAATTTACTTGCCCAAACCGAAGCAGGCAGTGCCTTTGAAGGCTTCTTTCAACTTTTATGCGACTATAACCGAGTCACTGAATTTCGAGAACAACTTCATTTCGTGTTGCAAACCCCTGCCGCAAAATACCTAAGCGCTCCCCAGCGTCAATTTCTATCCGACCTAATCTCCGAGCTTAGCCGTGAGAGCGATAGAGTATTACGCATCCGTCGCCGTACCGAGCAAGAGTTACGTGCCTATATCGAGAGCGGGGCAATGGCAGAAGGTCGAGCAGTCAGCAAACTCATTAGCAAGCTTGAACAACTGGCAGTCAGTCTGCGAGATGGCGACTGCAAGCTCAGCACCGACATAGCACTCTGCCTACCCATTGGCAAAGTCGAAATATCCTCACCCGACACCATGCGTCTAAAGCAACCCGACGAGCGAGTCGAGCTTGGTTCAATCGAAGCTCATGTTAACAGCCGTAAGCCTAGCCAAACCATGCTAGACAGTTTAAGCACCGTCAAAGTCAAAGAAGTCGCCCAAACCATCCGCACCCAACTACGACAAAACAGCCCGCAAACCATCGCCCAACTCACCCAAACCCACCCCATCAAAGAAGGTCTTGAAGAGCTGGTCGCCTACATTCGTATCGCCCGAGCCGTGCAAGCCACCGAGCTTAACAGCGAAGAGCAAGTTATTATTCATGACCCACAAGGCATCAGCTTACAGGCACATATCCCTAGCCTGTTATTTAGTGAATCACTATTTCCTGATGATATTGAGGAGTTGGCTTTATAAAGGAATTAACTGAATATATTACCGATTTTGGAGCTAATCTCGCTTTCCGCTATTATCTGCACAGACGTGTGAGGCGATGGCTAAGGTTTGTCAAGTCTCTTGCTTCGCGTAGCCTTGACAAACCAAGCCCTCGCAACTCACCCATCCGTACAGGATATCCGCTACAATCGAGGCTAAACCGCTCCTCCGTGGCAACGTTAGTCTACAAAATTTAAATCATCAAAAAATATGGTAGGTAAGTCAAGTCATAATCTGTCGACTCTTTGAGTTTCGTCATAATCCTGCTACCCTAACAATTTAACTTTAACACATCACACCCCATGACCAAAAAATCAAAGCCAACTACATCAACCACCCCAAACTGGGGTATCTTACCCAACCAAGCCATCGCTCAACTTAAAAAACGAGAATGGGACAATACCACTCGGCTTAGAGCACGTCTCAAAAATGAACGACCGTTCCCAATCATATTACCACTTAAACCGCCCAAAACAGGTAATGATTTACTTAACCATCCCAACCATTTTCAAGACTTTGTGCAAGCGTGGCGAGAGTTTGAGGCTTTGCATGTCGATTATTCCGATATAGTGCAATGGCAACAAAACGGCTTTCGTCACTTTGCCGAGCAAACCATTCCAACCAAGATTATTATTCCGAACATTGAGGCTTTGGTTAAAATACTAGGCACATCAGCACAGAACCAACTCAAACGCTGGCAACATAAGCTGGGATTTATTCATAGCCACTTATATAAAGTTATGCCGACTGTATTTGACACAAGCACTCTGTCAGATGATTGGCAAACCACGCTGTTTAATGCCTTGATAGATAGATTGCAAACTGTCGATAATATGAATGATAGTGAGCTCGAGTTATTGATTAAAGTCATCCCACAGTTACAGCCAAACATGGGCACAGGGTTATACCTTCGAGCCCTACCCATACATTACGTTGACACCAAGTTTATCGAAACTTACGACACGCTCATAACTACCATTCTTGAAGCCTTTTATCCCAATCAAGTCAAACCAATTGGTTTAAGCAGATGGCTTGGCTGTTTGGATAAGCCCAACGGCTGGCTTTTGGTACGTCCACTATGCAAGCAGACTCAAGCCAAGCTTGGCGGTTTGCCAATATTGCGGTTACCCACAGATACCCTCTATAACCATCCTTTACCAGCAAACCATATATTGGTGGTAGAAAATGAGCAGTCTTGTCTTGCCCTACCCTATGGCATTGAAGCAACCAAAGATACCATTGCCATCGCTGGCGGTGGTAAGAATGTCAACTGGATGAATGCCGATTGGTTACAGCAAAGAACTGTTGGCTATTGGGGCGATATTGATTCTGAAGGCTTGGCGATTTTAAGCCAAGCTCGTGCCTATTGTCCGCATTTAACGGCTTTGATGATGAACAAACAAACCGTACTCAAATTTGATGTGCGTATGGTGAATGAGCCTGAGTCAAAACATTTAGCTCCTAGCCATTTAACTGAAGAGGAAGCAATTTTATTTACTGAATTGCGTCAGGGTAACTATGAAAATAAACGCTTGGAACAAGAGAGACTGCCGAGTGATTATATTAATAAAGCCTTATCTCATTGGAAAGATTTACCCTAAACTAAAACTCACTCACTATCAAATTGTTCAGACTCATTAGATTCTCTGCAAAACTAATACCAAATCTGAAAATTAAGATATCGAGGAAAACGAGTGCAAACACTACAAGTCGCAGTTTAGCGAGTTTGACAAAGATAGGTTGTTTTTTTAGAAAAGTATTACTTTAATCAATGAATACCTACCTCATACTCAGTCATATCATGCAGATAGAAACACGCTGCTAGCAATATGACCTCCTAGCAATATGACCTCCTAGCAATATGAATAGTTACACTAAATGTAGAGGGGCTCATTAACCTAGACAGCATAAGTTGTTATAATTAGGGTTTGAAATCCCCATTAATGGTAAATCCATTAACTTTAATACGTCTTATCGAAGGATAAACATGACTTTACTATCTGCCCTAACCGCCCTATCTCCAATCGATGGCCGCTATGCCAGCCGTGCTGACTCTTTACGCCCTTTTTTATCAGAATTTGGTCTGATTAAAGCCCGTGTCACTGTAGAAATTCGCTGGTTGCAAGCTTTAGCGGATAACGATGCCATCACTGAATTGGCTAAGTTTGATCAAGACACTACTGCTTTTTTGGATGCTATTGTCGATAACTTTAGTGAAGATGATGCCCAAGCGATTAAAGACATCGAAAAAACCACCAACCATGACGTTAAAGCGGTGGAATACTTCATTAAAAATAAATTTAAAGGAAAAGATAAACTAGAAGATAGCCTTGAATTTATCCATTTTGCCTGTACTTCAGAAGACATCAACAATCTATCTTACGCCTTAATGTTAAAAGACAGCCGTGATATTGTAGCTGATAAGCTACAACAAGTGACCGATGCAATTATCGCACTTGCCAAAGAACACGCTAACCAGCCAATGCTATCACGCACTCATGGTCAAACTGCAAGCCCAACCACTTTGGGTAAAGAAATGGCAAACGTTGCCTATCGTTTGGCCCGTCAGATCAAACAAATCAACCAAGTTGAGTTACTGGGCAAAATTAACGGTGCAGTCGGAAATTACAACGCTCATTTGTCTGCCTATCCAGATGTTGACTGGACAAGCCATGCCCAACAATTTATCACTGAGCGTTTGGGGTTAACTTTTAACCCATACACCACTCAGATTGAGCCACACGATTATATCGCTGAATTATTCGATGCCTTACGTCGTTTTAACACCGTATTAATCGATTTCAACCGTGATATTTGGCAGTATATTAGCTTAGGCTATTTTAAGCAAAAACTAAAAGAAGGTGAGGTCGGCTCATCAACCATGCCGCACAAAGTGAACCCAATCGACTTTGAAAACTCAGAAGGTAACTTAGGTGTGGCCAATGCTATGCTGGCACATTTAGGTGAAAAATTGCCAATCTCACGTATGCAACGTGACCTATCAGACTCAACTGTGTTACGTAATATCGGTGTCGGCTTGGCACAAAGCATGATTGCTTATGATGCCTGTCTAAAAGGTATTGGTAAACTTGAGGTCAACCCAGAAAGACTAAATACTGATTTAGATCAAGCGCAAGAAGTACTTGCAGAGCCAATCCAGACGGTGATGCGCCGCTACCGTGTTGAAAACCCATATGAAAAGCTAAAAGCCTTAACCCGTGGTCAGGCCATGACACGTGAAAAAATGCTAGAATTTGTCAACGGTAATGAGCTTGACGCCGTACCTGAAGCAGACAAAGCCCGCTTACGTGAGCTAACACCAGCCACCTATATCGGTAACGCTGATGAGCAAGCCAAAGCTATTGAAGAATGGATAAGCAAATTATAGTTTATAGTTGAGCATAGCAGTTAGGGACTTTATAGACTTCATTTACAGAACTAATAAATCAATTCTATACAGTCCCTAATAAAACATTAGTTATTTTTTGAGCAAGGGTCTGTTGTCACTGATAACAACAGATCCTTATATTTTTAAGATACTCACGAATTTACACTAAGCCTCAATCATGACAAACCACAAAACTGCCAATAATATCATAACGGTTTGCCTCGTGATGGTGACCCTCATCATGCTAGTAGCGAGTATCAAACCACTTAACTGGTCTGATTATTTGCTACATCAGGCAGGTAGCGTGATTTTTATGGCAACAGTTTGGAGTTGTTATCGCAGATTCAGTTGCAGGCCGTTATCCTTCGCCTTGGCTAGTCTATTCATTATCATTCATATTATTGGTGCCAGATATCTTTACTCTTTTGTGCCTTATAATGAGTGTAGTGTTGCTTTATTTTCTGTCAATCTCAATGAGGTTTTTGGCTGGGAACGCAATATGTACGACAGGTTAGTGCATTTTAGCTATGGACTATTATTGCTTCCTCTTATGCGTGATATCTTCCACTACTTGTTGCCACAGCTATCGGTAAAGGCTGTCTTATTATTGGTGTTGCAATTTAACCTTGCGACCAGTGCTCTATACGAATTATTTGAATGGCTATTAGCAGTTATCTTGTCACCTGAGTCCGCTGAAGCTTATAATGGTCAACAAGGGGATGTGTGGGATGCACAAAAGGATATATTTTTGGCTTTGCTTGGTGCGCTAGTGAGTGCTATTTTTGTACCGCTAAAATCAAAACTGCCTAGAATCAGAACTGCCTAAGATCAGATCTGACAAAAACTAGCAGTAAATTAAAATTCTGCAACCAGCTAGCGATACCCATATTTAATGAATAGGTGGCCATCTTTTAATCAGCAATTTAATCACCACCAGGTATCACAGCTTTGGTCACAGCAACCGTTCCTTTTACCACGCCCTTAGTTGTTTTGTAAGCGACTTTGACTGGTACGGTAACCACTTTATGAATACAGGACTGTAAGAAGATACTGCTTACGATAAGAGTAATGAGTGTTAATTTATTCACTGAAAATGCCTGTTATTGATGACGTATTCACATATAGTCGCAGCTAACAACTTCAAGTGCAAGGTAGCCGAATGCAGTTAAAGAACTATTATCGAATGCAGTCAACCACGTAATGCTTTTGTTTAGCTGTAACTATATTTGGTTTGTTGCACCAATCATAACCTATTTTTTTAGTCTACTAAAGTCCTTCTTACAGTATATTTTCAATGTCTTTTGATGTTTTTTAATGGCTCTTGATGTTTTTTAATATCCCTTGATAGGAAATAACCCATGTCTAAACTCAATTTTTGCCTCCCAGTCCACATTAGCCCTGAACAATTTTTGACTGAATACTGGCAAAAAAAACCACTACTCATCAAACAAGGGCTACCACATCTGGCTGGTATGTTCGAACCAGAAGATATCTTAGGACTAAGTCTTGATGACAATGCCACTGCTCGACTCATTACTCAACATAGGACTGACAGTGGCGACCAATGGCGACTGCAACAAAGTCCGCTAACTGAAGATATGTTCTCTGAACTGCCTGAGCAATGGACTGTACTGGTACAAAACTTAGAACAATGGTCACCTGAGCTTGGCCAATTGTGGCATGCGTTTAACTTTATCCCGCAGTGGCAACGTGACGATATTATGGTGTCTTATGCACCCACTGGTGGCTCTGTTGGTAAGCATTATGATGATTATGATGTATTCCTAGCTCAAGGTTATGGACACAGACGTTGGCAACTGGGAAAATACTGTAATGAAACTACAGAATTTATTCCAGATCAGCCCATCCGTATTTTTGATGATATGGGTGAGATTATACTTGATGAGATACTTGAGCCAGGGGATGTCCTTTATGTACCGCCAAAACTATCCCATTATGGTGTTGCTCAAGATGATTGCCTTACTTTCTCTTTTGGCTTTAGGCGTCCAAATTTGATGCAGATACTAGATAGCTTGGTTGATATAGGCACCACTGATGCCTCGCTTTTTGTACCTTTACTACTTGAACAAAAATTGCAACCCGCTGGCAAGCTTGAACGATCAAGTATTGCTCAAATTAAGCAACAGTTACTTGCCATGTTACAGTCTGAAAAAGGAGATAGCTTAGTGGAGCAGGCTGTCAGCGAGGTGGTTAGCAAGCGTGAGTATGAACTTTTGACCCCTGAAGAGACGATAAGCTTAGATGATCTTGAGCAAGCGCTACAACAAGGTGGGGTGCTGCGTACCGATTATAGCAGCCGTTTAATTTACACCCAATTACAACTAGATAAGACCAAGACGCCAGTAATTTATGCCAATGGTCAGCGTTTGGATGACATCACTGCCACTGAGGCAGAGTTATTACGCCGCTTGGCTGATGGTGAGTCACTTACCGCAGAAGATATATTAAATGTACATGCCGTGCCGTTAGACATCGTTATGGATTGGCTAGAAAATAGCTGGGTATGGCTTGATATTTAGAGGTGTTGGTGGTGTTGGTAGTGTTGGTAGCTATTAGTTGGAAAGATAATAAAGCTGCTTGATAACTAAGTTTACATATGTAAACACAATCTTAGGCCATTACTTCTTATAATAAAGGCTCATGTTGCTATGATTTCCGTAGTTGCTATGATTGCCGTAGTTGCTATGATTACTTAGTAAAGTACATTGGTGCTAATTAAATCAACATGATTCTATGCACCAGAGTCGATATGTTAAAAGAGTCGATATGTTAAATAGGATAGACCCAATATATTAAAGGAGTAATGACAATGTCTAATTCTAATGAACCCTGCAAAACAACTAAAATGAGACGTAATGATATTAATCAAGATCATTTGTCAAAAGAAGACCAACAGCGTACCGATGATTGTGCATTAACCATGATGCAAGGACTACACGAGCATGAAGATCATGAAGACGAAAAAGCACAAAGCTAACTTCAAGCAAGCTGACTAACCATCTATACTGTGCGAATTTTTAATGTTATATTAAAAACAATACTGATACTCTCTTAAAAAACTAAAAATTAAAAAAGACGCTAATACGATGATTAGCGTCTTTTTTTGGTTAGGTGTAATGGACAAAATTCATGCTAAAAATTAGAAGGTTATCGCAAGCTTTGGGCTACTAGCTTTGATAATCGAAGTAGCCACAACACAATCGACCTCGTTAACCATTAACCATTCACCTTCAGCTTAATCATCAGACGCAATCTGCATTAACTGCTCACTAATGGCTACTGTGTTAAAGCCGCCATCGACAAACAAGATCTCACCAGTAATGCCAGATGCCCAAGGTGATAATAAAAATAAAGCAGCATTACCCACCTCCATTTGACTTACATTACGCTGAAGTGGTGCTATCTTAGCATTCACATCCAACATTCGGCGAAATGACTTAATACCACTGGCCGCCAACGTACGGATAGGACCTGCTGAAACCGCATTGACACGAATACCATCTTTGCCCAAGGACGCTGCCAAATAACGAACACTGGCCTCAAGACTGGCTTTTGCCATGCCCATTACATTATAGTTAGGTAGTACGGATATACTGCCTTGGTAGGTTAACGTTAGAAGAGATCCTTGACGTTTTGCTAACAACTCACGAGCAGCCTTAGCTAGTGCCA
The DNA here is from genome assembly GCF_000382145.1 of Psychrobacter lutiphocae DSM 21542. Lineage (GTDB taxonomy): Bacteria > Pseudomonadota > Gammaproteobacteria > Pseudomonadales > Moraxellaceae > Psychrobacter > Psychrobacter lutiphocae. Next base: position 1,772 of record NZ_KB907653.1, on the reverse strand, counting down.
CAAAGCTATATGATGAAATATCATGAGCGATGGCACTGCCTTCACGAGTGGTGGCCTGAGTAAAGTCACCATCAAGCTCTTCAGCTGGCGCAAAACCGATAGCGTGCACTACCCCATCAATACCATCAGGCCAATGCGCTGCTACACTTGCAAAACAGACGTCTATTTGATCATCTGAAGCGACATCACAAGCCAATACGAGATCTGCATCAAACTTCTCTGCCGCCATATCTACCCGTTTTTTCATTTTTTCATTTGGGTAGGTCAAAATAAGTGAAGCTCCCTCCCTATGTAATGCTTCTGCAATGGCCCAAGCAATGGACAATTTACTAGCAATACCTGTTACTACAAAACGCTTTCCTTGTAATAGCATAGTTGACTACTCCCTAATTTTATTATTATTTATACCTAAAAACTTCTACCTAAAATATGGGTAATTAACAATGACTCACCCTTTTCATGACTTAAAATGATATAATATATCATTTTAAGTCATGCGCATAAGCAATCTAATTTATTTGTTTCTTATAATTTTAGCCTTATACGACTCTAACCTCTTAGAAACTTAAAAGCTTAGCTTGTTAACTTAGTCTCTTATAGGGGTTAGGAGTGGCTCAAAATTATCACCGTTTTCAGATATTAGATTGCTTTTAAAGCTTATCATTATACTGCTTATTAACTGTAATAAATACAAAACAAACAAAAGTTTGTTATATTATGAGCGCTTTTGATGTCAAACTGAATAATTCTCAGCTAAATTATGACAAAGCACTTTACAATTAATTTGTAACCGTTAAGCTATAACCTTCTTTTATTTTGCTGCTTATAACTATGTGTGATTCTAACTCAAACGTCTTAAATGAAAATCTAGATCCTAGGCTACCTAACCCAGATCTATATACCAAGCTTATTGCCTCTACTGGTGAAGACTTACAGCGCCCTGGTTTACTCGATACGCCAACCCGTGCTGCTAAAGCCTTTGGTTATCTCACTCAGGGCTATCATCAATCGCTTGAAGAAGTAACCAATGATGCGGTATTCCCAACCGATAACTCAGAGTTGGTGTTGGTGCATAATATTGAGTTTTATTCATTGTGCGAACACCACTTGCTACCGTTTTATGGTGTGGCTCATGTCGGTTATCTACCAGATGGTAACGTACTTGGTTTATCTAAAATAGCACGTATTATTGATATGTATGCGCGCCGGTTACAGATTCAAGAGAACTTAACCAAACAGGTTGCCGAAGCCATTATGGAAACTACTAATTGTCGTGGTGTTGCAGTGGTGATGGATGCAGCACATATGTGCATGATGATGCGCGGTGTTAGTAAGCAGCTATCAAGTACCCGTACCACCTCGATGCTTGGTACGTTACAGACGGATGCACAAGCACGTAATGAGTTTTTGGCCTCTGTACCCGCCTCAAAGCAGTTTTGATTGTTTGATTGTTTTTTTATACAGCACTCAAGTTTAAAGTTAAGCTCGTTGGGTATAATATCAAATCTGAAAATTAAATTATCGAGGAAAACGAGTGCAAACGCTACAAGTAGTATCTTTAGCGAGTTTGACAAAGATAGGTTTTTTTTCACCTATCATTTGATATTGCACTTGGTGTGTTAATCTAATACCAATTCCAAGAAATAATATATAATAAATTATTATTTACTATTACGACGCCAGTATGCCAAAAATAACGCCTAGAAATCATAAGTTAAGCGATCACGACTTTCTGAAGCTATCAAAAGTTGAATCTAAACCAAGAGCACGGG
>NZ_KB907652.1 GCF_000382145.1 Psychrobacter lutiphocae DSM 21542 | reverse complement strand
TAATTGCGGTCACTTGCTAACTAAAGACGAATTACCACTATCAGTTAGACGATGGCAGTGTCCGTCTTGTCAGCAAGCAAATGATAGAGATATCAATGCCAGTATCAATATATTGCAACATGCTGATAAAGTTTTAACCCATCAGTGATGGGTTAACAAAGCGGTGAGTTCCACCGTGTTAGCCTGTGGAGATGATATAAGACCTGCGTGTAACCACAAAGGCAAACATCTATGAAGCAGGAAGAAAATACTAAAACTACGTGAGTAGATTTAGGTAAGTTTTTCGGAACGGGACTTTCCATTCTTCTCAGTATTTTGCAACAGATGAACCAAAGACCATAGCCAATACACCAGTCGTTATGAATGTTGTCAGCTATTCATGCTGAGCGTGCCGTAACAGAGGCAAGCTAAATAAAGTTAACACAACAAAAAAGCTCACAATAAAATAAATAAAGGATAAATTTGTCCATGTTTACTATCGTTGCCGACAGCAATATCGCCCATTTGCATGATTATTTTAATGAAAAAAACCTAAAGCAGCCGGTTAGGGTCATTACCATGGCAGGGCGTGATATCACCCCAGAAGTGCTGCAACAGCATCAGCCAGATACGCTGTTAATTCGCTCTGTGACCCAGATTAACCCACAGCTACTTGACCATAATAAAAGTATTAAATTTATCGGCTCAGCAACCATAGGCGCTGACCACGTTAATGAAGGCTATGTCAGCTTAAGAGGCATTCGCTTTGTTAGAGCTGCTGGATGTAGCAAACACTCGGTGGCGCAATACGTGATGACCGCCATCTTACAGTTGCGTCCTGAATACTGGTCAAGCGCTGACAGCCAATCAAACAAGCCTGTTAAGTTAGGTATTATTGGTCTGGGCAATATTGGTACTACCTTAGCACGCTATGCTTTGGACTTAGGTTGGGAAGTATTGGGTTATGACCCATTTCAAAGTAAATCAGCCATTAATAATGCCAGCTTTGAGCAAGTGCTAAGCGACAGTGATGTGGTTAGTCTACACGTGCCGTTGACCCTGCCAGGTTATAGCGAATTACCAACCCATTATATGATTAATGAGCAGGCGCTGGCGTTGATGCCAGAAGATACCCTGTTGATTAATACCTCTCGTGGTGCAGTGGTCAATGAGGCCGACTTGCTAGCAGATTTAAGCAAGCATCCACAGCGTCAAGTCGTGCTTGATGTATTTGAACATGAGCCAACCGTCAGTGCTGAGTTACTTGATAAGCTGGCGATTGCGACACCACACATTGCGGGATATACACTGGAAGGCAAATTGCGTGGCACGCAGATGATCTTTGATAGCTTTGCCCGCTCTTATGGCCCAGATGGTGCTGATGTGTTCGATATTAAGCCGATGCCCTTGATGGATGACTTGCTGCCAGAAAATCCGTATCGATGGTCAGATTTAAAAGCCAATCCTGATAAGCTAACCGAGTTTTATGATATCAAAGCCGATGATAAACTGCTTAGAGACAGTGTCAGCACCAATGATAAGGGCGAAAAGCAAGTGAAGGGTCAAGACTTCGATGGCTTGCGGAAAAACTATCCGCTACGCCGTGAATGGGTATTTTAGGGTACACGAGTAACCTATGAGTACTAAAGATTATCACCCAACCATGCGCTTACAGATGGCGCAAAAGCGGGCGCAAATGCTGGCGACCATACGCCAGTTTTTTGCTGAGCGTGATGTGTTAGAGGTGCAAACGCCTCTGCTGTCTCAAGCGGGCAATACGGATGTGTTTGTGCCGTCTATTTCCGCCAATATCACCCTCCATGATACCCCAACAATTTACTACCTTCATACATCACCAGAATTTGCCATGAAACGTATGTTGGCAGCTTGGCAAGTGGCGATTTATCAGATTTGTCCTGTGTTTAGAGATAATGAGGTGGGCCACCGTCATAACAGTGAGTTTACGATGCTTGAGTGGTATCGTCCTGGATTTAGCCTAAATGAGCTGGCGTTAGAGTTGGCTGAATTGCTCACTGTGGTTTCTGAGCGTGTGCAAGTACTAACCCATTACAGTTATAGCCAAGCATTTATGGATTATGTGGGTGTAAACCCTTTAAGTGCCAATTGCCATGTTTTATCAGCTATTGCAGAGCAAAATGGTCTGTCTGGTATCGATTTGGGAGAGGATCATCAAGGTTGGCTGGATTTGTTGTTTAGCCACCTAGTTGAGCCTAACTTGGGTCACGATAGTCCGACTTTGATAACCGATTATCCGCCAGCGACTGCGGCACTTGCCAAAATTGAAACGGATAGTGACGGTAATAAGGTTGCCAAACGCTTCGAGTTATATATCAATGGCATTGAGATTGCCAATGCGTATGACGAATTGGCGGACAGTCAGGCATTAAGGGCACGATTTGAGCAGGATAATATTGAACGTACTCAGCGAGGGTTGCCTGTTATGCCAATCGATGAGCGCCTATTGTCAGCTTGTGATGAGCTCCCAGCATGTAGTGGTATTGCGCTAGGCATTGATAGGCTAATGATGGTATTAGCAGGTGCAAAAAGTATTGATAAGGTGATCGGGTTTGGTGTGGATAGGGCTTAGTATGCCAGCTATTCGATAACGTCAAGCCATTCGACAATTTCACCTAATTCGACAATTTCACCTAATTCGACAGTTTTAAGTAATTCGACAAGGTCAAGCAATTAACCGTTTTATGCCATAAACTAGCGTTTAAGCCATTAACTAGTATATATACTGGCCTTCATCGATAAGTTGATTGTTAGAGGTGCTATTCATTTTCAGAGGGACTATGAGTATCTTTGGATTGAAAGTCTTTCATGATTTTGCTTAAGGTTTTGCTGTTGTCATAAAAGGCACGACATCCTGGGCATAATAAAAGATGGGAGTGCAGTTGTACTTTTTCAGTCAGGAGTAATGGGCGCTCTTGTGCATCACTGGCAATTTGGGTAATACGTTTACAGTTTTTCATAGTGTATGTCGCCTTAGTTTCGATGATTGTCCCACAATTTTCTAACATGATCTTTAGTCTTTTGAGTTTTAGGCAAGTTTAATAGTAGAATAAAGGGTTGCACAACAGAACCAGGATTCCAGTTAACCCTTGTCCAATAGAGCCGTTATTCGTCAGTATAGTTAAACCATTTTATGGACAAACAAGTCTGAAGACCAAGCCGTGCTCGGTGCATTAATACATAATAGTTACTGCTACTTATGCAAAGCGTTTCACAGATTTCTCTCGTCTCAAGCTCAATGTATTCACGCATTAAAAAAGCGCGTGCCTGCTCACTAGGCAGATTGGTTAAGCAGGCCTCGAGCACCTGCCAAAACCCCTCAGAATGGACATGGGCTTCAGGGTCACACCAACTGTCATCAAATTGACTCGGCTTACACTCTGGATACCAAGACCCTGCCTCATCAAATAGAGCATCCAATAAGCTATCCTCATTGTCATCGCTACTCTCTTTCAGGCTTGATATCGTGGAGTATTTACTATTTTTTCTAATATTATCAATGATTTTGTTTTTTAAAATGGCAAATACCCAGCTTTTAAAAGCCGCATTACCTTTGAACTGACCACTATATTGCAACGCTGAGAGTAGCGCATCTTGAACCACATCTTCTGCCAGGTGATAATCGTCCAGTTGTAGGCGAGCAAACGCAAGCATTTGATGGCGAACTGCTTCGACAAACTGCGGGGTAATACTAGAATGCTCTGGGACAGGAAGCTGACTGGCATCGTTCATTTTAACAGCTCTTATGTATATCGTTATTGGACAAGTTATCGGGTACGGTTGTTAGTATTTAGTATTTAGTATTTAGTATTTAGTATTTAGTATTTAGTATTGAGGGTATAGATTCAAAATGGTGGGTTTAGGCATAAGCAAAATCATAAGTATAAGTATAAGTATAAGCTAACTATGCTTTGTAATGATACTGTCGCTTAGAGGCAGAAGGGTTTAGCCAATAATCTATACTGACATAACGACCAGCGCCATAAAATAAGGTCACCAGCAACATAACAGTATAGGTTGCCGCAAACTCAATGCCGTTATTTAAAATCACAAAATTCCCCGTTTCGGTTAGCCAGTCATAATTACCATGAGTTTGCAAAATTTCTCGCGCTTTATCCAAGCGTAACGCCGCCTCATTGGTATTCTCTAAACTGGCCTCGCTGCCCCAAAAGCCAAACATATTCATCAAACTTGATAGACTGGTATCTGGATTGGTCGGGGTAATGGCATACCAGCCATTGACCCAGTGGACGCTAAACATCGCCACTAACATGGTAATTATTAAAGAAAATGACACAAAGCGGGTGCCTAACCCTAATAATAACGCAATACCACCCACTAATTCTGCCAAAATAACCAATACCGCCATCAGCATCGGCATTGGTAAGCCTAATCCCCAATCACTATTGCCAAACCATTGTACAATGTCATCAAAACCTGTGACCTTATTCCAGCCAGCACTGATAAAGATTGGCGCAAGGTATAAACGTATCGCTAAAGGCGCAATAAAATCTAATGATTCTAACCGAGAAATAACGGCGTTAAAAGGTCTAAGTGTGTTGCTGGCAAAGCTCATAAAATAATCTCAATGTTAGAAAAGCTTTCAAAATATTTGGACAGTAATAGTTTATTTATGATGTGAATAAAACCTGCTGATCCAATAGCTGATGAATTAAAGGAATGCCAAAGGACACTAAAATCTGCTCGTCTTCATACCCTAAGTGGTTGGCAAATGCTTGCATTAATTTGGTCAGCCCACTGTCGGTTGCCTCAATAGGGTTATAGTTATTGACATAGCTACTGAGATGGCTACTGATAAAGTCAATTAGGGCATAAGTTAGCGCATTGACCGTCATAAACTGAACCTTATTTTGATAATCTCTATAAACCAAATAAAAACTGTCTTCAGGACTATTGGGCTGAAACTCTGCGCTAATCAAGTGTACTGGCCACTGATAGTGTAAGTTTTGCACGCTTGGATTTATGCTTAAATAGCTTAAGCCACAATCGCTTAAACTCATATCGCTAACATCCGAAGCCGATTCATTGAGAGGTTGCTCAATATCAACTGTCGGTGCGATACTCGGCAAAGGGTCAAGAATATAGGTATCGACCATAAGCTCGACCCATTCATAATGCGCCAGTTCGGCAAAATAAGGCGGAAGCTCCAATAGTTGTAATACCTTAGGTTCAGATAAATACTCAACGAAGTGCTTGTTAATTTCTGTGAAATAAGGACTATGGCAAGGATAATTAAGGAAAAATTGCTTGCAAATATATAGCCATTTATCATCACTAATCAAACTTTGGCAAACGGGAAAGCATTTATCCAAAAAGCCCCGAATATTATTAAATACAAGAGTTTGATATAAATTGCCAATGCGACTGGGAATGGATGCTCCGTTTGCGAGAGTCACATTTGTGAGAGTTTCGTTTGTAAGATATGGAGAGGCACTGTCTGAGTTGGACTTATCGATGTGGCTCTTTTGTTCTCGTAAATATTGACCAAAACTCTGTTGAAACTCTGCCAGAGGTGAGGTGGCTGTTAATGAGGTACCTGTTAATGAGATACCTGTCAATGAAGTAGCTGCCACTTTAGAAGCTGCCGAGGTATCAGCGCCAGCAGAGTTAACTTTAGATAAGGTCATGCTGACCGTCCTTAGTCTGCAGGCCTTGATTAGCCAGCTGACTATCATTAGTCTGATAACCAGACAATGACGGATTGGTTAACGTCGCCTTTTGGGCAGAACCCGTTTGTGACTTATAGGGTTTATCTGACGTATGTGATTGCAACTGTAACTGGCGAATATAAGACACTTCATCAATCAGATCATCCATACTTGGAAAATTGAAATCGCGCTCTAAACAGGTCGGTAAGGCGCTGGCAGGACGTCCTGTTTTTTGCTTGATAAGGGCATAAGCGTCAGATAATAATGCCCAAACAGGATCAATCACGCTCGCACCATGAGTATCTACAATCAGCCCATCTTCTTCAGTATGATGCCCCGCCACATGGAGATAACAGGTGCGCTCAAGCGGCAGCTGCCGTAAATAGTCATGCGCATCAAAGCCAAAGTTTTGACTGTTAACATAAATATTATTCACATCCAAGTGCAGTAAGCAGTCTGCTTCATTGGCAACGGCGCTGATAAATTCAGCATCGCTCATGTCACAGCTGACGCCATTCGTTGGGGGGCTAAAATAATAAGAGGCGTTTTCAAACCCAATTTGTTGACCCAAAATATCTTGTGCCTGCTTAATTCTATCCGCAACCCAGTAAACTGCTTCCTCAGTACAAGGGATAGGGAGCAAGTCATATAAATGACCCGAGGTGTCGCTACACCAAGACAGATGCTCGGTGTATAGCCCGATATCATGGGTCTGCATAAAGGCTTTGATATTTTTTAAAAGTGCGGTATCTAAAGGGGCTGTGCTGCCGATTGATAACGACAAACCATGACAAACAAAGGGATGTTGTTCGGTAAATGATCGTAACTGCTTGTGGTATTGACCGCCCATTTGACCGTTAGAATTTAACCAGTTCTCTGGCGATATCTCAAAAAAATCAATATCAGACAGATCTGCTTTACCCATCTCTGCTAAAAGCTCACGACGAAACCCAAGCCCTGCACCGCCTAACTGTTTTATAGCTTTAGCAGTGCTATCTTTAGAGGGAATAATTGAGCTTGAGAGAGGTAACGTCATAACAGTCCTTTATTGATTTTATTACAAGGGTAAAAATAGACCTTTAACCCAGTAGCAGTTTGTTCAATTGACCAATGCTATTTAGTGCCACCACATTTGGCTTCACCGCATTTGGCATCCATTTTCTTGTCTGCACCGCACGAGCTATCTGCTTTTTTATCGGCACCACATTTGGCTTCAGCACTTTTTTCAGCACCACATTTGGCTTCGGCTTTTTTATTAGCGCCACATGACCCTTGATGGGCTTTTTCGCCATTTTTGTAGCCTGAATCCATTGCGTTAGCAGAAAAAGGGTTGGTTGAGGTGCAGCCACCTAAGGTGACTAATGAGCCTAGGGCTAAACTTGCAACGATTGATTTGGTATTCATAATAATATTCCGGTTTTTATAAGATTGATTTAATTTAACTGTTTTGATGTACGACTGATTTGTTGAGCAACTGTTTTAATGTACGACTGCCCAAAAGGGTAATTAGCTTTAACAGTAGAGGCGCTATTTACTGCCGCCACATTTGCCTTCACCACATTTGGCATCCGCTTTTTTGGTAGGTTTTTTAACAGTAGTCCCGCATTTGCCTTCGCCGCATTTAGCGTCTGCTGCCTTACTCTCACTTTGGTGAGCATTTGGCATAGGTTTGGCATTAAAAGGATTCGCTGCATTAGCGCCACTCATAGTCATAAGTGAACCTAGGGCTAAACTGGTAATAAATGCTGATTTTTTCATGATGTACTCCATTGATAGGGATAAATAATTTATAGATGATAACAGTCTTAAAACTTATGGCCCTGTCAATGATGTCGTACTCAAATCAACGGCAAGTTATTTGTCTGTTATTAATTAGACGTAGCATGGGCGGCTTTTCTTACACTTATTTTTAATTTTTTTAGATAATTATTTTTAAATTAATATAAGTAATTGATTTATAGTACTTTTTATTTTTCAATAAAAACGATTGATCTAATGTTTTGAGTAGGTGAGCGCAGTATTTGTGGGCATAATATTTTTAGAAAATATTAGTGGGAATGGTGAAAGTTGAAAGTTGAGTTACTAAATCAACTTAAAACATCTAAATCAATTTATAATAGGAAAACGACTCAAAGTAGGAAAGCTGAGATGATTGAACTCGCAAAAATAGCAGATGCAAAAGACATTGCGAATGTGATTAGGGAGAGTATTCTGTCCTGCGTTGCAGATCATCAAAATGATCCTGTTGCAATCGAGCAGTGGCTAGCCAATAAAACGCAAAGTAATGTCGAACAATGGATCAGCAACAACTATGCGTTGGTTTATCAGTACGATGAACAGATTGTTGGTTTTATTTTAGTATCAAAAAAAGGTGAGATATTGCTCAACTATGTGAAACCTGAGAGCCAAGGGCAGGGAGTTGGCAAACAATTACTGAATAGAACGAAAGCAGATTATCTTCAACAAGGGATAACAAGGCTTACAGCAGAGTCGACTTTGACAGCCAAGCCGTTCTATTTAGCCAATGATTTCAAGGTTATAAAAGAGGTGCTTGAGAATGATCAATTGGTTGCCTATCAAATGCAGTCAGAACTTAATGGCTATAATACATAGAGCTATGCCTGAGAGCTAAAAAAGCAGCCGCTTAAAAGGCTGCTGTTGGTCTGTCAAGTTACGAATAGGAACTCAGGTTTTACAAGAGCGACTAGCCTGTTGAGCTTTACGATAAATGTTATGAGCGTCTATTCCAGTGACGGACGCTTCTTTAAGGTATTTCTCAGTTTCAGAAGTAAGCAAGTCTTTCCATCTTGGATCGTTTAAAGGATCTGGTATGGTAACAAGGGCATCACCTTTTGCAATTGCTTCATCCTTATGTTTTTTATCCTCACTATCGAAGATTTCTCCTGCACGGCGAGACATTGAGGCACCTGAGTTATCATCAATGACTTTTTTGAGATCATCTGGCAAGCTTTCATATTTATCTTTATTCATAGTGACGAATATGGCGGGACTATATAATGGAATGTCTGTATGAGTATCGAGTAGTTCGTTTAAACGAAACGCACCCACGCCATCCCAAGTAAAGCTAACACCATCAATCACCCCGCGTTGTAGAGAGTTGTATTGGTCTGGAGCTGGTAAGCCAACAGGTGTACCACCTGCAGATTCAATGATGTTAATAGCAATAATAGAAGGCCCTCGAATACGCATACCGACCATATCCTCAGGTTTCTCAATTAACTTATCAGACGTATGTAGTATGCCTGGACCGGCCGCCATCATGAATAATGGATGCGTATCTTCGTACTCACTGGCTATGACATCATCATCATACAAGGTTTGTAAAATACAGTTTAATTGACTAGATGAGGTTGATAAACCAGGAAGCTGGGTTATTTCAGTTAATGGGAAGCGCCCACTAACATAGCCAGGAACTTGAGCACCAATATCAACCACCCCTTTAACAGTTGCATCATAGGTATTGTCAGGCTTGCTTAATGAGCTTGAAGGGTATATTTCAATTTTTAGCCGTCCATCAGAGTCTTCTTCAATTTTCTTTGCCCACGGCTCAAAAAGCTCTTGGTTTAAAACACCAGTAGCAGGCCATAAATGTGAAAAGCGCAATATAGTTTGTGTGGATGTAGGTGCTGCATTGGTTTCAGCGGCAGTATCAGCATTATTACATCCGCCAAGAGCCAGTAGTGTGGCTATAACCATACCTGAACAACTTAATTTTTTCATAACAAAATCCTTTTAATTATTAAGCCTGTTGAATAGACGTCAAGCAGGCTTCTCACCACTAATGTTTCAATGAACATGTCCTTGATCCATTTTGTCTTAATGGTATAAAGTTATTGGGTTAAGGGCAAAACTTGTATTTAGTTAGCTCCGAGATGTACATAGAACTCTTCAGGGTTGTCATAAGTATCCATCTGTAATTGACCATTAGATTTAATATACCCCACTTGTTTGGCATAGCGCTCCCACTCTTCCACCAACTCTTGTACCTTTTCAGGATATACACTTGCTAAGTCATTTAGTTCAAGCTCATCCTCTTTTATATTATAAAGGTGCCAATGCTTACCATCCCCATAAGGAGGTGGTTGGAACAACACTTTCCAATCCCCCTTAGTTAAGGACTTATTTTCCATAATTTCAAACCCAATTACTTCATTATCCCCTCGATGCAAAGTTATACTCGAGCCAGCAAGTATTTTGGCATAAGATTTACCATATAGTGGTGCTAGAGGTTGACCATTGGCCGTAGCTGGTCGGTTACTATTGGTTAGCTCGAGCAAGGTAGGAAATAAATCCGTTACATGAAGACGATTCTGCGAATCAACGCCTCTTAATTTAACACCATGACCAGAAACAATAAGCGGTGTCTTAGTACCGCCTTCATAGGAAGTAAGTTTAAAATAAGACAGTGGCGTATTAGCGACTTGCGCCCACCCTGGTCCAATGGATACAAATGAGTTAGGCCGTCCGATATTTGCATAACTATTATCGAAATCCCTTTCTATTTGCTCCTTGGTGTTAGGGGCATAAAACCAAGGCTGTTTGGGGTTGGCGCCATTATCTGACATAAAAAACACGATGGTATCTTCCCATTTATTCATGTCTTTAATTTTGTTGATAACCCTTCCCATCTGTGCATCCATACATTCAAGCATAGCACTATACACTTCCATGACTCTTGCTTGCTCACGTTGCTGTTCTTTGCTCAAGCTATCCCAGCTAGGTATCTTATTATCGCCTGGATTCAATGGGGTGTTAGGGGCTAATAGCCCCAGATCTTTCATCTTGGCTAACCGTCGTCTTTTAATGACATCATACCCAACGTCATACAAGCCTTTATAGTTATCTATCCATTTATCAGGAACTTGTATCGGGTCATGCGGTGCAGTAAAAGCTAAGTATGCAAAAAAAGGATTGTCATCGGTTTGTTCGCCTAAGTATTGAATCATTTTATCTGCGAAGTAAATCGATGAATAAAAGTCTTCTGGTAAGCTCTCAAGGCGTGTGTCATTTTCAACATAAAAGTTGGTGCCAATCTCTGTACGGGACAATGGACGCATATCCGCCCAGTGACTTGTACCGCCACCCATAAATGCAAAAGATTTTTCAAAGCCTTGTTGGCTTGGATATTTATCTTGACGGAAACCCAAATGCCATTTTCCTGACATATAGGTATGGTAATCATTAGCATGCAGTACTTCTGCAATAGTTATTACACGGTCATTTAGCCACCCTTCGTAGCCAGGCTGGTTGAATTGATTGGTAGTTTGAAATGGTGGCATATTACCAAGACCACATAAATGGTTATCAACACCAGTTAACAACATCGCCCGAGTGGGGGCACATAGTGATGACGTATGTGAGTGACGAAATTTGACCCCATTATTACAAAGTTGTGTAAGGTAGGGCATTTTCGCTTCACCGCCATAGGACGGTGCATCACTAAAGCCCATATCATCAACTACTACTACCAATATATTGGGTTTTTTGTCCTTTGAACTTTTATTATACTTTGAATTATTGCTCATTAACCTCTCACTCTTTTTGTATTATTGTAGAGTTATAATTTGTATTAAATCTTGTATTAGTAACTGCCAAGGCGCTTAATTCAATAACGGTTTTAAGAGCCTCTCTTCGATTGATGGACATATTATCTCCTCTTCCATGAGTGAACCGATTATAATTATCAGGCGATGTGTTTGGACTTTTTGATTTATCTTATTTATAAAGGGGTTATGTCCAGCGCCTCTGCTGTAACTGCCACTGGCTGAGCTATCTTTCTAGGTGCAGTTTCTTTAATAAAGAAACTTATTACCATGCCAATAATCACACCGACTAAGCTTAGGTAGAATATATTTTCAATACCATAGGTTTCAGCAATTATTCCTGAAACTACTGGTGCAACACCACCGCCAAAAATCTCTCCAGCACCAACCACCAATCCGATAGCAGAGGCCACTAACCCCGCAGGTGCAGACTCAGCCGCCAAGGGTCCTGATAGTAGTGCAATTAAACCCAAACTAAAGAACGAAAGCACAAACAATACCGCAAACAGTAGCAGAACGGAGGCTGATGTATTGGCTAATATATAGATAAATATAGCTGAACCAAGAAATCCTAAAATAGAAGCCATTCGGCGACCAATCCAGTCTGATATAGCAGGTACTAAAAACTGGCCTAAAAAACCACCAAAACCAATAGCTGAGACGATAATACCCATCTGTTGAGTGTTCAGTTTTAAAAAGTTTTCTAGATACAAAGGTAGCATAGCACTTATCACAAAGACACAAGACATAGTACAACACAGACCAATCATGCTCAGTAAGATATTGCGGTTTTTGAGCAGCTCAATCCAATTAACATTGCCTGAGGTGACAGCGAGTGACTTTTTTTCTTCTATTAATATTTGACCACCTTGGGTATTTTCAGGTTCACGCAATACAAAAAATAACAACACTGCTAAAATAAATCCAGGAATAGCTACCACCCAAAATACCTCACGCCATGAGGGAACTACGAGCATGAGCTGGGTTGCAATAATAGGTCCTAACCCCAAACCAAAAAGTGCAAACCCACTTTGTTGCAGACCTTGTAAAGCGCCACGTCGAGTCGGCTTAGCGGCGACCGCTGTTGCTGCAAAACTAGTTGGACAAAAAGCGCCTTCAGAGATGCCCATAAAAGAGCGAATCAAAATTAAGCTGGTAAGTCCCGCCGCCATGCCAGACAATCCAGATGCTAATGAAAACATAACTAAAGATAGGATCAAAATTTTGCGGTGACCAATTTTATCCGACAATCTGCCAGAAAAAATAGCAAATACCCCCCAGGCTACACCTAATGCACCAAAGATTAATCCAACATCTTGATAGTTTAGTGAAAGATCACGCATGATTGAGGGCAATAACGGTGCAATGATCCATCTATCTAATCCGACCAACCCAAAAGCTAAGGTTAATAGTAACACTACCTTCCATTCGTAGGAAGTATCCCAGTTTTTTATATTCATCATAATATCCTTTTAAATGAATGTAGAGAAAATAGATCAAAGATATAAGCCAGATAATCGTTTTTGGTATCGCTTACTAATGAAAGTGGCTTAGCATTAATGACAATAAATTGTTAATGACAGTAAGTGGCTAGAGTAAGCAGATAGACCGCTTATGCTGAGTGGGTGATGTACGCATACAGGTATATAAAGCAGTAAATGGGCTGTTGTCACTGTTTGATCACTGAACGTACATATGAAAAATATGGCTGACTGTCCCTGTCTTCTAATTCTAACTGTCCTTGTTTTAGGCGGGGCTATATTGTTAATGGTTAGATTTGGTTTAAGTCCATTCATTTATCCACTTATCTCACTATCTATATTTATTTACCTGTCTTTCTTTGTTGCACTGATGCTAAATTGCCTTTTTCATTAGAATCTAATTATAAGCACATTAATTGTTCGGAAGTTGCGAACAGACATGTTGCTAATTGCAGTATTGAAGCGGTTGCTGTGGTAGCGTATGTTGTAATAGTCAGTATTTTTAACTGATGGGACTCCTCAAGGAAGAAATACACGGTTATAAAGGAGATAGAAATGGATATCTATACCACTAAGTTAGGTAGTCTAAATAACTACGAAAAAGGATCTATTCAAATTATTAAAGGGGCAAAAACGGACTATGCCTTTTCTAATATCTTTGAAGTCGCTGCAAACGCCCAGCCTTATGAAAAAACGATTGTCGGTAAAAACTTAAAATTTATCATTGAAAGTGTACGTGCTGAAGGTCAATCGCCGTGGTATACCGCCTCTCATGATGAATTTGTTATTGCTATGGATGGTGAAGTACGTGTCGACTTCCTTAAACTAAACGAAGATGCCGTCATACCTGAGGAGCAAGAAGGAACACACCTAGCAGGAGAGCAGCCTGACGGCAAGGTAATGGGGTACGTTTTATTAAAGCAGGGACATCAAGCCATCTTACCAGCTGGCTCTGCATATCGATTTGAAGCGTCAAAACCTTCTGTCATATTGATTCAAACTATCCAAGGTCCACTTTCAATCGAAAAATGGAATGATATTTGTTTCACATAGCCTTCATTTAAATAGCCTTTTTTCAAAAAAATTATCAGCTGATAACTTTCAAGCGTATAACTGAGGTTTAATGAATTAGGACTTAATTAATAATGTAAGGCCGCAAACCAATCAAGGGAATAAATTTATACTCAAGGAGAGAAAAAATGACTGTTACTTTTGAAGACACTGGTGTCAATGTTATTGGCCGCGATGAAATCACTAACTATGCCTCATTTCAACTGGGTAAATTTACATTCAGTAGAGATGAATATTTTGCCAAAATCACTTGGGAAGCCAAGAATGAAGAGTACTCGCACCTAATGTCTGTGGATGCATTTTTAAGAGCATTGATGCGTGATGTGGCGTGGGGCTTCTTTTATGGTTGGGTGAACTTTGACCATGTGATTGGCACTCAAAACCATTACGGTACGGTCGATTTGTATGCAGGTACGTTCAATGGCGCATTTAAAGAGGCTGGTGTTGACTATGTCGAAAACTTTGAAACCCCAGTTATTATGGAAACTTTCAAAGCCATCTTGCATGACTGGGTAAACGAAGGGTTTGACCCTTTTGCAGCTCCTGAAGAAACGGGTAGTGCTTTTGGCCGTAAAAATGGCAACAATAGCGAGGCTATTGATCGTTATCGTATCGCAACAAAACGTATGCCAGGCTTAGAGGGTGACTCTCCTCTTCGTGATGATTTACCGGTTAATCGTCACTTCCAAGATGTGGCCCAAGATGAGCCTGTGGTTTATTGTGAACCTGGCTTTGAAGGAGAGCTTAGTGGTTTTAACCTTTTTAAATACCTTTCACGATCAGATGTTACTTGGAATCCTTCAGTCACTTCAGTGTGTAAAGAAAGCTTATTTTGCCCAACAACAGAAGAATATATTTTACCTGTTTTTCATGGCAATGATCGGGTTGAATGGTTTTTGCAAATCTCTGACCAAATTACCTGGGATATCGCAGATAAAGTCGATGGCAGTCCCATTGCACGTGTCATTATGAAAGCTGGCGATATTGCTGCTATGCCGGCCAATATCCGCCACCAAGGAGCTTCTACCAAGCGCTCTATGTTACTTGTATGGGAAAATGCCACACCTGATATTCCTGATAGATACGCCTCAGGTGAGTTGTCACCATATCCAGTACAGTTTTAACCCTTTTATTAAAGAGTATGTTGCTCTTTAAGCACCTTATCTGACTTATAGGTTAATGTATGAATACTAAATTATTTATTGACGGTCAATTCGTCTCGGCAAAAAACGGTGGTACTATCGATGTAATCAATCCATATAATGGTGAGCTTATTGCTAAGATTGCAGCTGCAGAAGCGGAAGATGTTGACCTAGCGGTAGCTGCTGCAAAGCGTGCTTTTCCTGCTTGGTCAGCCATGGGGGCTTCTGAACGTGGTAAGCTTATTTTAAAGCTGGCAGACTTAATTGAAGAGAATTTAGAAGAACTAGCCCAACTTGAGTCATTAGATACTGGGCATCCAATTCGTGACTCACGTCGTTTAGACGTGCCCCGTACAGCTGGATGTTTCCGCTACTTTGGTGGTATTGCAGATAAAATTGAAGGCTCGGTGATACCAGTTGAGCCAGGGTTTTTAAACTATGTGATGCGCGAGCCAATAGGCGTGGTGGGTCAAATTGTACCTTGGAATTTCCCTCTTATGTTTACTAGTTGGAAGCTTGGCCCTGCGTTGGCTGCTGGTAATACAGTTGTATTGAAGCCGTCTGAGCTAACCCCATTATCAACCATTAAAATCGCTGAGCTTATTAAAGAAGCTGGTTTCCCAGATGGCGTTGTTAATGTGGTTGCAGGCTATGGTCACACTGCTGGCGAGCATCTAGCCAATCATGAAGATGTTGGCAAAATAGCCTTTACTGGCTCGACTGCGACAGGACGTAAAATCGTCGAATCCTCTGCGGGTAACTTAAAGCGTGTCCAGCTTGAGCTTGGAGGCAAAGGCGCAAATATTGTCTTTGAGGATGCCAATATTGATGCCGCAGTTAATGGTTCTGCCTGGGCAATATTTCACAATCAAGGGCAAGCTTGTATTGCTGGCTCACGCTTAATGTTACATGAGTCTATTGCTGATGAGTTTTTAGAAAAGTTTATTAAACTTGCTGAGTCTATCAAGCTTGGTGACCCACTAAATCCAGAAACTGAAATGGGACCACTTACCTCTGAAGCACATCGTGATAAGGTGCTGTCTTATGTAGAAATTACTAAAGAAGAAGGTGGCAAAATATTATCAGGTGGCAAGCCCCCTGAAGATAGTGATTTAAAAAATGGATTTTATGTCTTACCTACCATAGTAGAAGCTAATGCTAAAGATCGGGTGGCACAAGAAGAAGTCTTTGGGCCATTTGTTACTGTTATACGGTTCAAAACAGATGAAGAAGCGTTAGAAATAGCCAATTGCACAGAGTATGGATTAGGTAGTGGTCTTTGGACAAAAGATATTCAGCGTGCGCATAAATTTGCTAAAAAGATTACCGCAGGCATGTGTTGGATTAACTGCTACAAGCGAGTGAATCCAGGCAGTCCATTTGGTGGTGTTGGCAAATCTGGATATGGTCGTGAAATGGGTTTTGAGGCCATACATGATTATACCGAAGCCAAATCCGTTTGGGTAAATGTCGATGCTGAAATCCCTCCTCATTTTGATAGAGGCTAAGGTCAATTGATAAGCATAAGCCTATCAAAATGAACTCTTAGCAATTAAGGAGGATATAGGGGATAAACCACCACACTGCAAAGTATCAGGGAGATAAATAATGTATTTACATATTGTACTTACAGAAGTATATATAGATGGATTTATCACCTATTAAACCTGTACTTTTGCAGTGCTGGTTTATTTCCTATCAACTAGTAATTATTAATAGACACTCATTAAATAAAGGCAAAGGAAACTAACATGAAAAACTTAGTCATGGATGACTTTCACTATAAAGCCTTACCACTTGATGTCCATTTTGGTATTGGTAAGTCTTCAGACGCCAAACAAATCTTAATTGATAATGGATTTAAAAAGGTATTGGTGCTCACTACGCCTGATCAAAAAGCATCAGGTGAAAAACTAGCTAACGAGCTAGAAGAAATCTCTGCTGGAGTTTACCCGCATGCTGTTATGCATGTTCCTATTGATGTGGCAAACAGGGCAATCGAGTTTACGACCAACAATGAAGTAGATTGCTGTCTTGCTCTAGGCGGAGGCTCAACGATTGGTTTGGCTAAAATGATAGCTTTAAAAACCGATATGCCAATTGTTGCTATACCAACGACCTATGCAGGTAGTGAGATGACTTCTGTATATGGCTACACAGAAAATAATTTAAAAACTACGGGTAAGGATATTCGCGTCCTTCCTAAGATAACTATTTATGATCCAAAGTTAACGCTAACGCTTCCCGCTCAAGTTTCAGCCTGTTCAGGTATGAATGCTATGGCACATGCCATCGAAGCATTATATGCTGAAGATAAAAACCCAATTATTAGTGTACTAGCGATTGAGTCCATTAAATCCCTTGCAGAGGCGCTACCTATTATTGTCAAAGACATGACTGATATTGCTGCTCGCCAAAAAGCCACTTATGGTGCATGGCTAGCTGGAGTTTGCCTTGGCTCAGTTGGCATGGCCATTCATCACAAGATTTGTCATACCTTAGGGGGCAGTTATAACCTACCACATGCTCAAGCGCATGCGATAACCCTAGCATATTCAGTGCAATACAATCGTAACGCAGATATTGAAGCTATGGATCGATTGGCTGCTGCATTGGGGGTGGATAGTCGTGAAAAACTTGGCTTAGCTATTTATCGCTTAAATAAATCCTTAGATATACCGTTAGCATTGAAGGACATTGGTTTACCTGAAGATGGTCCTGCAAACGTTGCTCAGATAATATGTGACAGCCCTTACTATAATCCTCGTGAGTATAAGTACGACGAGTTAAAGGATTTATTAACCAAAGCATATCAAGGCTTACCACCTGCTTAACCTTACTATAAAACGTTAGTTGAGTGTTGCATCAATAATTTTAATTCCTGCTAAGGATTAGCAGGTTGTCTTTACCTTCATAAAAGAGGTATTGGTTTAAGCCAAACGGATTTGATCATGAATACTTCCATGCCTACATCTCTAACATCTGACGCTAGAGCTATCCTAAAACAGCCTAAAGTTACAAAGCAAGCTGTTGATAGCTTTCACCAAATCGAGAATCCACGTCACAGGCACCTAATCAGAACTTTGGTGCAAAAGATCCACGACTATGTACAAGAGGTCGAACTGACTGAAGAAGAGTGGTTATATACGATTAATTTTCTAACTAAGACTGGGCAAATGTGCCACGACCAACGACAAGAATTTATCTTACTATCTGATGTACTGGGTATCTCAATGTTGGTTGATGAGATTAATAATCAAAAGGATATCAATCAAACCCCTTCTACTGTATTCGGCCCATTCTTTGTGGACAAGATGCCTATCCGCAATTTTGCTGATAGTATTGTGGTCGATGGTGAGCAACCAGAAACTCCCTTATTGGTCAAAGGTCAAATACGTAACACCAAAGGTGAACCTATTACTAATGCCTATATTGATGTTTGGCAAACAGCAGATAATGGTATGTATTCAGGGCAAGACCCCAATCAAAAAATTGATAATTTACGTGGCTTGTTCATCAGTGACTCAGAGGGCAACTACGCATTTAAATCCTCGTTACCCGTAAGCTATCAAATCCCATCAGATGGCACGGTTGGACAGTTATTAAATTATGCCAAACGCACATTCTGGCGCCCCGCTCATATTCATTTTAAGATAGCCGCTGAAGGTTATCAGACTTTAGTCACTCATCTATTTACTGATAATGACGAATACTTAGGCAGTGATGCTGTATTTGGAGTAAAAGAGGGACTAATCGTCCAGCCAGTACTTAAGTCTGCTGATGAGGCAAGTGAAAAACACTTTGGACTTAAAAAAGATTATTATTTGATTGGGTACGATTTTATATTAACAAGGAGTTAAGGATGACTCAAACTATTCAGTTGTGCGAGCAGATTAAGTTATGTGAACAAAGAGATTTTGAGGAGACAAACTGTTTACGGGTACCTAACCCTAATAATAAGAAAAAAAGTATTCTTATTATTAAAAAAGACAACGCCTTATATGCTTATGAAAATAGTTGTCCACACTTCTCAATCCCTCTTGATTATAAAAAAGGTAAGTTTCACACTTATAAAAATGAAGTGGTTATGTGTGCCCATCATTCTGCAATGTTTAATATTACAACTGGTGAATGCATCGATGGGCCTTGTATGGGCCACTCTTTAACATCCATAGCTATTCAGATTGTTGATGGAGAGGTTTTTTTAATTAATTAGGGTCTGTTGAGCAGCCATCTTCGTAGGAAGAGTTAAGATAAATTTGTCTTAATCAAGGCGATGAATGTAGGTAATATCTAGATATTGACCAATTCCTAGAGTTTAATTAATTAAAGGTGGCATAGAGTTGCTATATGAGTATGGCCTGTATTAACTTAGCACTACCTATACCACCCCTAGTGTTACATATTTTTTTTGAAGTGAGGGTGAGGTAAGCGGATATAACCAAGAGCAGAGTATGAGATTGCTCTGTTAAGTTATGATAGTTTTTGCAAAAGTGACTTTTTATTCACTCAAAAATTTTGTATGATGAATGTTTTTTGTAAGGAAATTGAATATCATGGCAAATGCCACTAACTCACCAAAATCCAATACACCAAAAGCTGATGCACCCCTAGGACCAATTCAATCTCCTGCAGGAGATGCAAAAGTGGGCATTATTATGGGCTCACAATCTGATTGGGCTACTATGAGTTTGGGCGTGCAATTATTGGCAGATTTTGGAGTGCCTTTTGAGTGTGAAGTGGTGTCAGCACACCGTACTCCTGATAAGCTTTTTGATTATGCCAAGTCCGCAAAAAATAAGGGGTTGCAAGTCATTATCGCAGGTGCAGGTGGTGCAGCTCACTTACCAGGTATGTGTGCCAGTCAGACAGAATTGCCAGTATTAGGTGTTCCTGTTAAGTCATCAACCTTGAGCGGTTGGGATAGCTTATTATCCATTGTACAAATGCCAAAGGGAATTGCGGTCGGTACACTCGCTATTGGCACCGCTGGTGCTTATAATGCAGGCTTATTAGCGATTCAAATTCTAGCGCTGCAAGATGAGGCATTGGCAAAGAAATTGCTAAAGTTCCGTCAACAGCAAACGCAAACGGTCTTAGCCAGCCCAACACCTGGTATTATTAACACCTAAGTGTAAGTCAGTCGCCAGCCAGAGCAGAAAGACGATAATAATCAAACAAATGGGTGCAATTAGCACCTTTTTGTTTTTTAGCGTTATACTATTTTTAGAAGCTTGTTGTTATAAGCTTATTTTATGATTTTTATATCTTTAACCTTAACCGTATAAAGAGTCCAACATGACAACAGCCAATGCTTATCCTACTAACCAAACTATCTATACCCTTGGTATACTTGGTGGTGGTCAACTCGGTATGATGCTTGCCGAAGCCGCTTTACCACTTGGATATCGCTGTGTATTTTTAGAAGATGCGCCAAATTGCCCTGCCTCGTTATATGGTGAGGTTTTTACTAGCGAGCAACTTGAGGACTTTATCGCAGCTGCTGATGTGTTTACGCTTGAGTTTGAAAACACACCTATCGATACAGTTACCCGCTTACAGCAACTGTCTGATAATGGTAAAAAACAAGGTATGTTTCCGCCACCACTTGCGCTAGAGGTAGCACAAGATCGCTTACGTGAAAAGACACTATTTAATCAGCTAAACATCCAAACCGTTCCATTTCAAAGTGTCAATTCTAAGCAAGAGTTATACGTAGCCTGTGCTGAGTTGGGCTTGCCTTTGGTGCTCAAGACCAGCCGTGGCGGCTATGACGGTAAAGGTCAGTTTGTGATAAAAACTGATGCCGATATTGATCAGGCTTGGTATGAGCTTGGAGATGCAGTCACTGGTAAAGGCAATTTGACTCCAACTCCAGCCCCCCTCATAGCAGAGGGGTTTATCAACTTTAGCCGTGAAGTGTCTATCATCGCCACTCGTGCACAAGATGGCAGTATCCGCTGTTATGATTTGGTCGAAAATCACCATCACAATGGTATTTTGGCAACCTCGCATGCGCCAGCAGTCGGGACCAGTCATCTGTTACCAACCGCCAAGGCTGCCATTGAAACACTAATGACCCACTTGGACTATGTCGGTACGATGGCGCTTGAGCTATTTGTAACTAAGGATGCAAATGACAAAGATATTATCCTTGCCAATGAAATTGCCCCTCGGGTACATAATTCTGGGCATTGGAGTATCGAAGGGGCAGTTACCAGTCAGTTTGAAAACCATATTCGTGCTGTCGTTGGCTTACCCTTAGGCGATACCGACAATGTTTATCCATCTATCATGGTCAACGTGTTAGGTAACTATCCAAGCCTAATAGAGGTCCTTGCCATTGACGGTGCTCACTATCATACCTACCACAAACAAGAGCGTGACGATCGCAAAATTGCCCATATTACCTTGATGCCAAATGACGTTACCAACTTAGAACCAGCACTAGAACAATTGGTGCGTGTCTTACCAAATAAAATGGGGCTAGATACTTGAGTATTGAAACACAAGATAGCAGAAAAGCAGTAAAAGATAAGAAAACCATGGTCATCTGGATTGACGCCGATGCCTGCCCGCTAGTAGTCAAGGACTTAATCACCAAAACAGTTATCCGTACCAATACGCCCGCTATTTTTGTGGCCAATCAACCTATTAAAGTACGCAAGTCACCGCTGATTACTATGAAAGTAGTCGGCTCAGGCTTTGATGTGGCCGATGATTATATTGCTGATAATGTCAAAAAAGGCGATTTGGTCATCACCAGTGACATTCCTCTAGCCAATGATGTGCTGGAAAATGGCGGACAAGTACTAACGCCACATGGAGTGATCTATGATAAAAACAACATCAAACAAAAGCTAAATGCTCGTGACTTTATGGATACCATGCGCTCAACAGGCATGCTAGACCCTGCTCAAATGGGCGGCCAAAAGCCTTATTCTGATAAAGATAAAAAGCAGTTTGCTGATGGGTTGAATAAATTGGTGCGTTAACTGCTCAATGTTTAAACTGCCTAATGTTTAAACTGCCTAATGTTTAAACTGCCTAATGTTTAAACTGCAGCGATTTGAGTGCTTTTATCAGATATAAGTAAGATATGTGGTAGGCAATACGCATGCATATTTGTTAAAGTATATTTTATGTTCTATAAATACTGTTAGTAAGTTTTCACAACTGAGATTGAGTTATTATGGATAAGCTAAAATGCATGGAAGCATTTGTTAAAGTTGCTCAAAGTGGAAGTTTTGTAAAAGCTGCTAATCAGTTAGGAGTTACCCGTTCTGTGGTCAGCACTCGAGTTCAACAACTTGAAGACTTGGTTAATGCTCCTTTGTTTCATCGAAGTACACGCACAGTACGCCTATCAGAAATAGGTGAAAAATACTATTTAGAGGCTGCTGAACTAATAAATCGCTTTGATCATTTAATAGTCGGTATGTCGCATGCAAAAAGTGCCATGCATGGTAGTTTAAGAGTATATATGGCACCAGGCTTTGCGTTGAGTTTTTTTAATGAGGTTCTGACAGATTTTACGCAACAATATAAGGATATAGAGCTAGAGATTACCATTAATGACCTTATTGTTGATCCAGTTACTAGTGGGTTTGATATTGTGTTTCAGGTTTTTCCTCCAAGAGGCATTAGTCTTATTGAGCGTAAAATATTCCAAATTAATCGTGTCATGTGTGCTTCGCCTTGTTTTATCAAAAAGTATGGTCGTCCAGAGCATCCTGACCAGCTTCATAAATATGAGTTGGGGTTTTACTCAAATTATCCAGAGAGAAATAAGCTTAAATTTCTAATTGACAAAGAGTTCAAAGAGTTCTCAGTCAAGCCCCGAGTGTCCTCTAGCTCTATCCATCTACTTCATGACTTTGCGTTAACCGGTGGTGCCATAGTTTGCTTACCGACAATTGTGGCAAGAGATAGCTTATTAAACAACAAGCTGATACCAATATTGGTTGACTATCCAATGCCTAGATACAGCTTACGTGCAGTCTTTCCTGCTAACTCACGTAACTTAATAAAAATACGTGGTGTGCTGGATTTTTTAATAGAGAAGGTTTCACCTTTGCCTGAGTGGGATGAGGCACTTATTAACCAAGGCTGTCTATCACCCTTAATTAAGTCTTTTTTATAAGCTAATTACCATAAAGCCCTGTTGTTATATCAGGGCTGTTTTAATGTTTACGTTATACTAACTGACGAATGTTTACCCTGCTGAGACCCTTAAATACTTTGCGGATATGGCGAGTAGGTTGGGTAGCTATGGTTTAACGAGGAAGAGAAGTCAAAACTTTAAATCAAATGCTATGGATCGATATACTGCACAAAATTGTCTGCAGAGAGCGGATAAGGATTATTGCTATCAAAGCGATAAGCGGTTAAATATCCTTTACCTGCAACTGAATAATCGGTACATACCACTTGTGAGCTTAAAGGCTGCGGAGTACCAGTTAGCCAATAATGACCAATAAATACAGGCTTGGTAGTTTTTAATTGAAAGTCAAGATTATCCACAATAGCATCTTGAGGCAGCTGCTGCATATCCCAAGCTGGGGCACGGGCGATATCAACAATTCGCTTGCCTTGTAGCTGCTCAAGCCACCACTGTACCCGCACCCGATGGCGCACGGCACCATCTTTATCAGTAAAGCTTGCGCCATCAGGAAGCGCTACTTCAACGCCTTTTAATAAGCGCTCTATGGCATTATACTCTTCAGAATTCTTTTGCCCACTACGCTGAAGCGCCTCTTGAGTAAGACGGTTATCAGCGGTTAAAAAGGGCTTGATTACCGTCATTTTATCACTATCCCAACAGGCGTGTATAAAGCAGGCATGCTCAGTTTCTAGCCATAGAGGAAGCTCATAAAAGCGTTTCAGCCAGTATTGATGAGCCTCTGAACCAAAAGGAACTTCATCTAAAAAAGCCTGATGCTGGCGGGTGTGGGTTTGGCTATGTCGGCGTAGATATATACTATCTTTGGAGCCTGTCAGTTGTTTACTTGCCGTTTTGTCAATAGTTGCATAGGCTAGGGCGTTATATTCATGATTGCCCATAATGGCATCCGCTACCCCAGCATCTAGCATAGAATAGACAATATTTAGAGTTTCAAGCTCTTGTGTGCCTCTGTCAATAAGGTCACCAATAAATATAGCACGATGACCTGCTGGTGGTTGATAGTACGTTATACCCAGGGTTTCGTGCTTAGTGAGATGATAGCCAAGTTTATCAAGTAATCCTATTAACTTATTGGCATGACCATGAATGTCACCAATCACGTCATAAATCATAGGTTAGGCTCCGTTAGTTAGGTAAATAGGATAAGTAAAAATGAGAAAATGTATAAACCATGCTAACACACCTTTAGTGATGTCTAGCCTTTGAATACTTTGCGCATTTTAATATTTAGCTATATTCGTTAATTAATGCGCTGAGGGTTGTTACAAGGTAAGTATGCGTAGGTACTTAAATTTTGAATTGGTGAGATCGAGATTAGGGACACGCCCTAGTAGCTCTTATTTGTTTTTGCTCTTTACTTGGTTTGCTATCTGTTTTGTATTTACTGAATTGTACCTACGCTTTGTTGGTACTGTATCTTTGTTGGTACTGTATTAGGTTTTTCGAGAGATAAAACCAAAGATAAATAAGATAACTGCTACCACTAAGAAGATATATGCAAAGCTTTTACTAACTCCTGCAATACCACTAAAACCAAATAAACTTGCGATTAATGCAATTACTGCGAAGATAATAGCCCATCTAAACATAGGTCTCTCCTTTTACAAATGTTAGTGTAAGGGTATTTTTGCTAAAGATGTTTTTGCTAAAGTTGTTTTTGTTAATAGAGTATAGAAACGAATAAAAAATGTTTGGGTAAGAAAATGTTGTCGCTTGATAAGAGTCTTGTTGCTTTCGTATAAAGCAGGTTTTGGATGTAAGTTGTTGTTAATATGCTGTACTAAATTATAGTCTACCAATATCATCATTCCCACAGTGATGTCATAGCCAATTTACTTGAAACCTGCTACGGTATTAACCGCTTACAATAAAATATTAATGAAAAATAACAGTAATTTGCGTCCACGTCACTCAGGTTTGGATAGCAAATAAAAAATACAGTATATAAAATAGAAAGTAAATAACAACATATACCACTACTAGAATACGAAGCCCTAACGCATGAAAAAGAAACTATCGTTACGCTTGATTTCCCCTTTTGTCGAGCCTTATGCCCGCTACCTAAATGCCAATATACTGCACGCCATTCGTCTTGGTGTCGCAGTAGTTGTCACCCTACTTTTTAGCCAATGGACTCAAATCCCACACTCAGAGTGGTCAACCATCACTGTCTTTATAATTTTGGGTTTATTGCAGTATCAAGGCGCTATTTATACCAAAGCCAAAGAACGTATTATAGGAACCTTACTAGGTATTGTGGTTGGTTTAGGTTTGATGTGGCTAGGACAAGATATCTTACAATCTTCAAATGTAGCATGGATTTATTATGTGCTGGTAGGCATCATCAGCTCGATTATTGGCTACTATTCAATTAAAAGGCTTGGTTATATAGGTATGCTTACTGGTATTACCATGAGTATGATTATCGCTAGTGATAACAGTGTTGGTCCTGATGGACTGGCTCGAGCCCTAAACGTGCTGATAGGGACGGTAATTGCTGTTCTTGCTACCTTAATTTTGCCGTTAAAGGCGACCTTAATGTGGCGCTTTTTATTAGCAAATAATTTGGAAGCCTGTGCCAATATGTATGATGGGGTAGAGTCCTATATTTCAGATCCCAGTTTAGACAATCGCTTTTCAGAATCTACCTCTGATGCAGCTACTGAGGAAGCTGCTACTGAAGATGAAAAGTCTAGCCAAAAGCACGTACAACTGGATCTTGGTGCTACCACAGTGACCGATCTAGATACGCCCTATGAAAAAAATCTAACCACCTATGTCAATAAAGACATGGTGGCGCAGTTTAAAGAAATTAATAAACGTTTACTACGGGTAAGAGGGCATATCGCTGCGACCGCCAGAGAGTCAGGTATGGATACACAGACGCTAGATATGATACAGCGCACACAACGCAATATCATTGGTACCATAGATTTATTGCTTAGCGCTGCCCCAAAGTTGGCTTACATCCCTATTGATGATGAAAATCGTATTTTGATGGATCATTATCACCGTGAGTTGACCCAAGCCATGCGCCATATTGCTGCCGTATTAAGAAGTCCTAGTGACGAGATGTTTAGACCCATAACTCGGATTCAAGTATCTGATTATCCAAGTATTTCTATGTTGGCTTTTGAGTGGCAAGGTTATTTTTGGCTAACCAATACTCTGCAGCGACAATTGCAAGGTTTAAGTGATTTATTGCAACAAAGTAAGGCTGAATGGTATAAAGGGTCGGGGCTTCGCTATCAACGTCAAGAGCAACGCCGTATTCATGCTTATGGCGGTGAAAGTGATTTAGATGTGTAGCGATTTATTAGGGAAATGAGATGCCACTACAATTATTATTATTTGCTGGATTTTCAGGAATTACGGTGTTTTTAGGTGGATTATTGGCTTATCAGTTTGATCATCATGTCAAGCAAAGCTTATTTAAAGACCAGTGTGTCCATACACTAATGTCTTTTGGTGCTGGTATTATTTTATCTGCCATTGCACTTGTTTTAATACCCAAAGGTTTGGAGCACTTAACAGTTTGGAGTATGGCTGGCTCTTTTTTGTTGGGTGCGGTGCTATTTATGGTGATAGATCGCCACTTAGCTAAAGCAGGTGGGCAGATGGCAACTTTGTTAGCGATGCTGATGGATTTTGTTCCAGAAGCCATTGCATTGGGTGCTGTATTTGCGGTAGATCCCTCGATGGCGATGCTATTGGCCTTGTTTATTGGTTTACAAAATCTACCAGAAGCATTTAATGCCTTTCGTGATTTGGTACAAACTGGCTTTCGTGTTAAAACCACCTTGATCATTTTTTTTGGGCTTAGTTTTTTTGGCATTATTGGCGCTATGTTAGGTCATTTCTTGTTGCGTGGTCATCCAGAGCTAACAGCACAGCTGATGGTGTTTGCTAGTGGCGGTATTTTGTACTTATTGATTCAAGATATCATACCTGAGAGTAAGTTAATCAATAACTATCTGATTTCATTTGGTGCAACCTTGGGGTTTTTGGTGGGTGTCATCGGTGAGATGTTGATTTAGTGTCCTTACAATAGATGAGCTTACAATAGATGAGTTTAAAAGAAGTGCTTTAAAAGGGGCGATAGGATGGATATAACTTATTTTCAACACAAGCAGCAACAAATTAATCGCTTTGTCACTGCGGCTAATACTTATCTTGGTAATGATCCGCTTTGTTACACTGGCAACTTTATTACTGGCCAGATCCACCGTCCCGACATGCTATTCGTCAGCATTAATCCGGGACATAGTAACAGAGAAGATTGGGGCGATATCGATGCGCGCCGAGCTCAAGCAGTGGTAAAAGATTTTGAGATCACTGGGTGTAAATATATCCATGATGTTGAACACGGTAGCCGTTATGCCAATCGTATCGTTGAAGTGATTTGTGGCGGAGAAATAGAGCGTTTAAAGAACTGTGCTGAAACCAGTTTCATTTCCTATTTTGCAGCACCGAAAGAAGAGGTATTACAAGCTCAACTTGCAGAATTACCTGATAAGATGCAAGACGAACATAAAACCCTCACTCAACTCGATATTGAACAGATTAATCCTAAACATATTATTTGTATGGGCTGGCGATCCTTTGATCGATTTTTAGAGCAGTATGGTGAAGGTCATGAAATCACAATTAAGCAATTACCTTTAATGGGCAAAATGGAAGCTTATTATGCTTATACTGAAGTCGCTGGTGTTCCCGTACATGGTTTGCGACATTTGTGCACCAAGTTGACGTTACCGATGCGTATTTGTTTGGGTGATATTTTTGACGATATTTGGGTTGACATCGGTACAATGGACAATGATTGAGGCCTATTACACGCCTTAGCATCAAGTGACTTTCGCTAGCATCAGGCAACTCTTCTTTGTGTCAACTAACTGTTGTTGTAGCCTTAAATGACTAAAAAGTAATGGTTATTGGTTTGTTTTTTATCCGAATATATTTATATGTAAACTACATAAATACAGATATAAATTTAGCTGTATTAACAAATTGAATATAAAGTCACTATTGAGTGATACATAGCTTCAGCTTATATTAGGCCGATATTGGGTAAGCCACATAAGCTATCAGGCAAAAGATTATCTAGCAGACAAGTATAAGTACAGATAAGTATAAGTAGTTGGCAGATAAGAGAGATAGTTGCCATCTAAATGGTTGTCAGTTAAATAGGTATAGGGTTTACTGTGATAAGCTAACATCATCAATCATGACCAGATGGCTAACATAAGCACAGCTCAGGAACTAAGGAGGATATGATGGATACTGCCACCAACAACACACTAAGCGCAACTATTGAAGCTCAAACCAAAGCGAAAGTCATGCCCCGCCACCCTGAGAGTCGATTAGTTCCAGACTGGCTGTTTTTATATGAAAAATTACCAGCCAGTGAATGGTACTCTTCAGATTACGCCTACAAAACATCAGGCTGGCTCAATGTGCATACCAATATTCGTAAGCGTCAGCGTATTCTAAGACAGTTGACAGAAGAATATCTGATGGGGGCGCTTAACTGGGAAAACTATCGATCACAAATACTGGAGCGTGTAGGGATGCATATTTTGAAGTTGCACCAGCATCATAGTGTAGAAGATCATGGTTTTTTTCCTGACTTTGTCAGCTCATACCCACAACTCAAAACAGGGTTTGAGATTCTTGAGCGTGATCATGTCAAATTAAATGCCATTTTAGATGAGTTGCAAGGTTTAAATGATGAATTGCTTAAAGCGAATATTGAAGATAAAGCGCTTGCAGATCGTGTGTATCAAAATCTAGTGACGGGTACCGAATTTTTATCACAACACTTAACGGATGAAGAGGACTTGGTGGTACCGATTTTGGCACTACGAGATGGTTAGTTTTAGAGGTTTAATTTGCGGTTATAGAAATAAGCATTTCTGAGCATTTTCTTAAACCCATCTATTAATTAAATAGCTTATATTTGATAGGGCTTATATTTAATTAGTAGGTGGGTTTTTTATCAGCTGCGCCAGTGGCTGTATGGCAAGTTGCATGGTTAAGACGAGTAGCTAGCCAAAACTAGATTAAATAAAAAATTGAATTGTTTTACTTAATATTCATCCTCTAATTATTAGTGTAATTTAACTTTAATTTTTTAGATGGTTTTTGTAATGGCTGTAAATTTGCTACGAGTTAATATTCTAATTTGTTGAAAATATGTAGTGACCCTTTATCCTCGATTGCGTCTTTTGATGGAGAGGAGTACTCTTTATTTAGCTTAATTCTGTATTGATTTTATGCCCAGTATACTCTGTTGGTGTGTATCAAATATACAGATCTACATGAACAAGATAAACAAATAATAAGTACAATCAGTAAATATAAATACAAGTAAAAATATCCAATATATAAAAACAACTATTTTCATAATAAATGGGTTTATTGAACAGTCACTTGCTAATTAGCTGCTTGTCAACCATTAAGTTGCCAGCTAAGCCAGTGACTAGCTAATCATAGATACGACATGACATGACTTAATAGGCTTTATGTTACGTTGGATACCTTAATTTAGACAGCTTTTACTCAATGATTTCTTTAGAATTTATCGTTCAATAGACCCTAAAGGGGCTAGATTATGAGTGAAAAACAACAATTAATGACACCCAAAGCATTTATTAATAATGTCTTGGTAGGTATGAGTATTGGTATCGTAGTGGCACTAATACCTTGGGCATTATTAGGGAATCTGAGTGAAGCTTTAATACCTCACTTCGCTGTTGCAGAAGATATTTTGGCAATGGTCACTCTGGCTATGTCATTACTACCAATGGTGATTGGTGTCTGTATCGGCATGTCATTTAAATTCACCCCAATTCAGACCAGCTCTATTGGTATTGCTACTGTCGTTGGCTCAGGGGTGGCCACCTTAACAGAGAGTGGCGGCTTTTTATTATCTGGTACTGGTGATGTGATTAATGCGGGTATTACAGCCGCC
This sequence comes from Psychrobacter lutiphocae DSM 21542, assembly GCF_000382145.1. Lineage (GTDB taxonomy): Bacteria > Pseudomonadota > Gammaproteobacteria > Pseudomonadales > Moraxellaceae > Psychrobacter > Psychrobacter lutiphocae. The sequence continues at coordinate 6,681 of NZ_KB907652.1, read as the reverse complement.
GTTGCATCACTAATAGTAATGGTCTTAGGTGATCGCTTAAAAGCCTATACTATATTGCTGATTCCGATTATTGTTATCATTGCTGCTGGAGGGTTGGGCTTGGTGACCTTACCTTTTATCCAAGAAATCACCACCCTCCTTGGTCGTTTCGTAGAGCAGTTAACAACGTTACAACCAGTGTTGATGGGTATCACAATAGCGGTTCTATTTGCTTTAATTATGATGTCACCGATATCCACTGTGGGTATAGCCGTGGCTATTAGTCTGGCAGGTATTGGCTCAGGTGCTGCTAATTTAGGTATTACCGCTGCAGGGTTTGGTCTCGCCATTATGGGCTGGAACGTTAATTCATTAGGAACTTCATTTGCCCATATTCTAGGTTCGCCTAAGATACAGATGGCAAACTTTGTTAACAAACCTCTTATTGCACTACCAGTAGTATTAAATGCAGCCATATTAGGCGCATTTGCAGGGCTATTTGGCATATCAGGCACACCAATCAGTGCAGGCTTTGGTTTTGCTGGATTTATTGGTCCATTATCTGCGTTTAATACAATGGAAGGTGGCTTTTCTAGCTTACACAATATCATTGTGATTACGTTGGCATTTTTTGTTGCTCCTATCGTACTTGGCATAGGATTCAAACTATTATTCACTAAGCTAATACCCATAGTCACAGAAAAAAACTACGAAATAAAATTTGAGTAGCTTTTATTTAAACTAAGATAATCGAATAAACATACAGATAACTAATAATACCTCACTCTCAACTTATTACAATTCATTGTAGGCTGGTGCTTTTAGCCCAGCCAAATGTATTTATTAAGCGAATATGCTGGGCTAAAGCCACAGCCTACGCAAAGTGTTGAGAGTGGGGTAATCATAGAAATTAAAAACAAATAAGGTGATAAAGTCATGAAAGTTATTGCATACAGTGTACGTCCTGATGAAGAAAAAAGCTTTAAAAAACATAGTGATGCGATGGGTGTGGAGATGACCATCGTACACGATATGCTAACTCCAGATAACGCAGCCTTGGTAAAAGGGCATGATGCAGTGACCTTTCTTGGTAACGATATCGTAAACGAAGAGACTTTAAAAATTATCAAGCAGCAAGGGGTTACTTATCTATCTTCACGAGCGGCAGGCACCAATAATATTGATATTGATAGCGCCAAACAACTGGGCTTAAAGGTGGCAAATGTTGCCCGTTACTCACCCTATGCGATTGCTGAGTTTACTCTAACCCTTGCCTTTACAATGCTTCGGAATTTGCCACGAGCTTTAAAGCGTATTCAAGCACAAAATTACAGTTTGGCAGGTTTAATCGGCGAAGAAATGCGCTTTCAAACCGTTGGTGTTATTGGCACTGGTCGTATTGGATTAACGACAGCTCAGATATTCTCTGGGGTCTGTAAACGTGTTATTGCCCATGATATTTATGAAAACCCAGAAGCAAAAGACTTTTTGGAATATGTCGAATTTGATGAGCTATTAAAAGAGGCAGATATCATCGCTCTGCATTGTCCCTATACCAAGGAAAACCATCATCTTATTAACGCTGAAAAGCTTGCTTTGATGAAACAAGATGCCCTTTTGGTTAATACTGCACGAGGTGAGTTGGTCGATACTTCGGCGCTTATCGATGTGTTAAAGACAGGTAAGATTAAAGGGTATGCAGGCGATGTTTATGAAAAAGAAGTTGGCATCGTACACAGAGATCATACCAATAGCATCATACCTGATCCAATGTTTCTTGGCTTGATTAATATGCCTAATGTGTTATTCACTCCGCATTATGCGTTTTATACGGATGTGGCTGTGGATAACATGGTCGAATATGCGTTACAAAACTTGCGTCAATTTTATAACGGTGAGCCTTGTGATAATGAAATTGTGTAAAGCTATAATAAGCGCCATTACACGAATACGCTCTATTTGGATAGTCAAATAGAGCGTATTGGCTAATCGTTAAGTTGCCTTTTTAGTTGGATGTTTTTAGTTGGCGACTTCAATACCACTAATATTCTGAAAGCCTCTGGGTAGCTGCGTACCACGATTGCCACGCTTACCGGTGTAATTAGCTAAGTCCATTGGCTTTAAGGTCACATGGCGCTTGCCTGCAGTGATGGTCAAGCTGTTGCTATGGTGTAGCGCAATTACTGATAACACTTCTTCACCGTCTTTTAGATTAATCAGCTTATTGCCTTTACCTCGTTGCTGTTCAGGCAACTCATCAATGGCAAAAATCAATAGATAGCCGGCGGAAGTCACCACCGCAATTTGATCTTGCGCTGTGGCGTTAGCGGCATCTTCGTTGTCTGCCTCAGCTTCTGCATCTACCACATCAATATAAGCCACGTTTAACAGCTTACTGTCAGCACCGCCCAGATTAATGATGTTTTTACCTGCTTTTTGATTGGTATCTAAGCTGCCAAGGGTGTTGATAAAGCCATAGCCTTGCGAGCTGGCAAGAATGATGCGCTGATCATCGTCACCGGCAAGCAGCTGCTCAAAGCTGACACCAGCAGCCGGCTTTAACACACTGGTCAGCGGATCGCCTTGACCACGGGCGGACGCTAGGGTGTGTGCCTCGATGCTATAACTGCGCCCTGTGCTATCCATGATATATATCTTGGCATTGGATTTGCCGTGCACGTGCGCTTGATAGCTGTCACCCGAGCGATAGCTCATGCCGGCAGCGTCAACATCATGACCTTTGGCAGCACGGATCCAGCCTGCTTTTGATAAGATGGCAGTGATTGGCTCACTGGGTACCAAGTCAGATTCTTTTAGTGCGGTGGCTTCTTCACGTTCAACCACGGGCGACATACGATCATTGCCATGCTCTTTCATATCCGCTTCAAGCTCATCGATCATTAGCTTGGTCAGGCTAGAGGGGTTGTCGAGTAGCTCTTGGATGTGTGCACGTTCGGCTTCTAGCTCGTTTTGTTCACGTTTTAGTTCAATCTCTTCAAGCTTGGCAAGCTGACGTAAGCGAATATCCAAAATGGCGTTTGCTTGAGTTTCGGTCAGCTCGTAGCGGGTCATCAGCTCTTGTTTCGGGTCGTCCTCTTCACGAATGATACGGATGACTTCATCAATATTGAGATAAGCAATCAGTAAACCTGCCAAGATATGCAAGCGTTTTTCGATTTTATCCAAGCGGAACTGCAAGCGGCGAGTTACCACTTCACGGCGGCTTACCAGCCATTCGCTTAGTACTTCTTTTAGATTTTTCACCTGCGGCTTGCCGTTAAGGCCAATCATGTTCATATTGACCCGATAGCTGCTTTCTAGATCGGTACTGGCGAACAAGTGACTCATCACGCGATCGACATCGACTCGAGTTGAGCGCAGTTCTAGCACAATACGACACGCATTTTCATGATCCGACTCATCATGGATATCCACCACCCAAGGCAGTTTCTTATCCATCATCAATTTGGCAATCTGCTCTTGAATCTTGTTCCCCGATACTTGGTAGGGCAGGGCGTCGATGATGACCAGATTTTTCTCTTGTTTATCAACATGATAAACCGCTCGCATTTTATAGCTGCCACGCCCAGTCTCATACATTTGCTGTAATTCTTTTTTGGGCGTAATAATTTCAGCATAAGTTGGCAGATCTGGGGCAGGAATAGATTGGGTCAACTGTTTTACCGACAACTCTGGGTTTTTTAACAGTCGAATGGCAGCTCGCACCACTTCATTTAAGTTATGTGGTGGAATGTCGGTGGCCATCCCAACGGCGATACCTGTGGTGCCATTGAGCAAAATATTGGGCAAACGAGCGGGCAAAGTTACTGGTTCTTGCATCGAGCCATCGAAGTTGTCTTGCCAATCTACTGTCCCCTGACCTAGTTCAGCGAGCAAAGTATTGGCATAGGCCGACATTTTGGCTTCGGTATAGCGCATCGCGGCAAATGACTTGGGATCATCAGGGCTACCCCAGTTACCTTGACCAGTGATTAGTGGATAGCGATAACTAAAGGGCTGTGCCATCAATACCATCGCTTCATAACAGGCGGTGTCACCGTGCGGATGGTATTTACCCAGCACATCACCGACCGTACGCGCAGATTTTTTGGGTTTGGTAGTGGACTTCAGCCCAAGCTCGCTCATCGCATAAATAATACGGCGCTGTACGGGCTTTAAGCCATCAGCGATGTGCGGTAGTGCCCGATCCATAATGACGTACATGGCGTAGTTGAGATAAGCCTGCTCAGTAAATTCAGCCACTGATCGGGTATCCATGGCTTCATTTGGAATGACAGTTGAGCTTGGTGGCGTTGAGATATCAGACATAATAAGTGACTTTGCCTTGAAAAAGTAAGAAAAAACAGTCGCAGACAGCATCAATAATCGATGCAATAGTGCTCTATTATAGCTAAGCGTACGACAGCTAAGCGTACGACGCAATGTTTTTATAGTAATACCTCAATCTCGACTCTTGGTGTGGGCTGTGGCTTTAGCACAGCACTTTGAAAGAACTCATGTATTATTGGATTAATAACGCCAGCTTACAGTGAGTTTTTATAAGTTGAGAATGAGGCAGTAATACAAGCTAGTATAGCGTTTTAGAGCTTGTATCGTAACGGATATTGGTGGAATAAAAAAGCGCAGATAGCTTTTATACGTCAATTACTGACGTTTGTCTCTAGTTTTGACCTATATTTGTGATAAAACGACCCAAAAACAAGTCATAAGGTGACCATAGTTAAGGATACAGGGGATTGGCTGATATAATATTGAGTGTTGTAAAAGTAATCTAAACTACCAATCCTGTAAATAATAAATTATACAAGAACTTGCATGGTATGGTGTGATATCTGTTGCGTGTCACTGCGTTTTTTTTGGTTTAGGTGAAAAGATGGGCTTTGACGATAAATAGCGTGGAGTGTTTTACTTTCTTCATTGCGTGTGGTTATTTCAGCACTACGAATACCATGTGGATTGCCTGGTGGTAAGAAAATTTGAATAGTTTTAGCTTGTGATGACATAGGGTAACCTAAAGATGAGTTAGTCTTAACGACGATAAATACTAGCAAGAGTACGATGTGACCGCTAGCCCTGATAGTAGCGGTATCCTGACGCAGACAATGGCGATGCGGACTGTGGCGAGAGGTGGTGTCGAGGTAACAGCAACAACGCTCGCCACGATAGTCCGCACGCCATTGGCAAGACAGATACAAGCGGATAGCAGGAATAGCTACTGTTACAAAACATGAAGTAGCTGGGCTAAAGCCGCAGTCTATAATCCATTTAGTTTTAATTTGGCTATTTATTTACGATTCTTCCTCGCTCGCTTTTTACGCAGCTTTTTCTCTTCAATTTTCGCCAGTCGTTTTTCTTCGGCTTTGGCTCGTAGCGCCTCTACAAATTTATCTTCTTCGATACGCATGGCAGGGGTTTCTAAGGTGATGCGCCCTAAGGTGCCACTGCGAAGTTCGTTGATTAGGATTTCAGCCATACGGTAGGTATCTACCACGCCGCCTTTTTTGAGCAAGCCACGACTACGACCTGCCGCTTCAAAGAACTCCCAATCCGTATCAGGCAACTCGTTAAGTTTATAACGCTCTTTGAGCAGTTCTGGATAGGCTTTAATTAAATATTCAGCGGTAAAACTTGCGACATCCAAAAAGTCAAAGGCGGTGTCCTTGATACCACCTGTGGCTGCTAATCGGTAGCCTGAATTTGGGTTTTCAATCTTGGGCCAGAGCATGCCAGGGGTGTCATAAAGCATGATGTCGTTGTCAATTTTAATCAGCTGCTGCGATTTGGTGACCGCTGGCTCGTCACCAGTTTTGGCGATGCTACGTCCTGCTAGGCTATTGATTAAGGTTGATTTTCCGACATTGGGGATACCCATGATCAGCACTTTAATCTGGCGACCAGTGCCGACTTTGTTTGGCATTAGCGCTTTACACATCTGTACGATGCGTTTGACGTCATTGGCTTTGTTGTCATCGCAAGCAATGGCTTGAACTTGGCTGTTTTGCTCTAACTCATCAATCCAAGCTTGGGTCAGATCAGGGTCTGCCAAGTCTGCTTTGTTTAAGATTTTTATCACTGGCTTTTGGATGCCATGCTCATTGCTGCGTAGGGCAGCGACCATCGGGTTTTCGCTACTAAATGGAATGCGGGCATCGATAACTTCAATCACCACGTCCATATCGGGCATGATATCGCGGATTTCGTTACGGGCTTTGTTCATGTGACCCGGGAACCACTGGATGGTATTGGGCTGTTGTAGGTTGTATTGGCTCATTGGATGTTTCACTTAAATTTAACGGAATTCGATTAATCCTAATTCTACACCATTCTACTAGCAATAAGGGCGGTGGTTGGTTATTAAGCTATCATAGACAAGCAACGTACATCGTTAGCGATTTTGTCTAAGCTGGCTTCTAATACCAAACCCAATAATTAAAGTTGAGCCCAAGCACGAGTGGTTAAAGTGCGAATTCTTTGTGGCTGTTTGAGCAGATTATTCCAAGCCAAACAAGCGGCATCAACAATAGCTTCATAGCTTTCATAACAGCGATTAGATAACTCATTTTGCTTCAGGTACTGCCATACGTTCTCAGAGGGGTTAAGCTCAGGTGAATACGGTGGTAATTTAAGCATAGTGACATTCCCCTGATTCAAGCTTGGTTGATGCCATAATGCACCGTCCAT
>NZ_KB907651.1 GCF_000382145.1 Psychrobacter lutiphocae DSM 21542 | reverse complement strand
TTATGATAGTTCATACCACTGCCTAAATCGCTTATAACCTCGAATGACCAGCCTTGAGTAGAACAGTACAGCTCAAGCATCTCAATTTGACGCTGCAAGTCTGGCTTTTGGTCATGACTTGATACACGAGCATAAGCTATGGTTTTGCGTTGTTGTTCCACCTTATTGTGAGTCAGGTTTGGGTTTATTTTAGATAAGTCGTATCTGCGATGGCCTTTTGGTGTTCTTTGGGCGACAAGCACACCTGTCTCATCCCATCTCCGTAGAGTTGAGACAGAAACGCCTAATCGGTCAGCTGCTTGTTTTATGCTTAATAATCTATTCATAGTAAGTAATTATAAATAGATTTAGATAGAATTTATGTTACTGTTTGTAGCCCCTTTCTCAAAGGGGGATTTAGGGGGATTTTAGAAATACTTGGCTGAAAATCCATCCCCGACCCTTCCTTTTAAAAAAGGAAGGGAGACAAACCTCACACAAGCCACAGTATTTAAATTAAGATTTATTTTAATCTTTATCTTTCTTCTCTCGATCTTTATCTTTTTTGCTCGACCCTTCTGAGTTTAATGGCTCAGGGGTAATGCCCTCAATCGGCGCATCAGCAAACGGATACTTACTAAAAGTCACCACATCTGGTGAAATCTCCAACGCCATCGGTCTATCAGCAGGCTTCCACTGATGCTCATCCAGCTGTGTATAACAAGGAGCAAAGATAATATTACGGTGCTGATTAATCCACTCACGCCATACCGCAAGTCCAATGGCCAGCACCACAGGACCAATAAACAGCCCCACAAACCCAAAGGCAGTCAACCCGCCCAGCACCCCGATAAAGATAATAATAAACGGAATCTTGGTCGCCCCAGAAATCACAATTGGGCGAATCAAATTATCCACCCAACTAATCACCAACATCCCCCACAAAGTCAACCCAATTGCCTCAGTCACATGACCCTTGGTAAACAGCCACAGCGCTACGCCCATCCACGCAAACGGTGTGCCAAACGGGATTAACGCAACCACAAAGGTCATAATCGTCAGCAAAATCGGGCTTGGTGCACCCGCAAAGAAGTAACCTACTCCAGCCAGAACCGCTTGCGCCACCGCAGTCAGACCAATACCATATACCACCGCCTGCGTCGTTGACCCAACCGAATCTATATAATCATCAATACGGTTGCCAATAATATTACGCAACGCCTGACGAATCTGCTTCATCAAACTAATACCATCACGGTAAAAGAAAAAAATCGTCATCAGCGCCATACCCAGCTTCGCCAACGAGCTTAGTACCACATCCAGCGCCATCTTGCCATAGTACAAATGCGACTGTAACCACGTCCTAAACGCACTCAATGACGCCTCAGGATCCTTATTAATTTGCCACAACAAGTCTTTAATTTGTTGCCCAATCACCGGCAACTCTTTAATTTCCTCTGGCAAATCAACATAGCCCACCTTGATACGATATAACAAAGTACTATACAAATTCACCGCCTCTTGTTGCAGAACAAACAAGCCTAACACCACAGGCACACCTAGCAACAGCGAAATGCACACCGTCATAATACTGGCACTAATATTCGGGCTTAGCTTCACTTTATGATGGAAAAAACGATAGATAGGGAAAGTGACATAAGCCAAAATCGCCGCCCAAATCGCAGGCACAATAAAGAACTGCACCACCTTAAAGCACAGAATAGACAGGATAACCAATAAGGTTGCTGTCAACACACGCTGTGTCACCAGCTCTCGTGTCCAGTTTTCAATCATAACAGCGCATACCCAAATAAGAAAATTAAATTAGACTTTTAAGACCTGACAAAAGCAAGGCAACTATATTATGCGACAACCTTTTAAAAAGGACTAAGGGTAACTTGTAATCATTACTTACTAGGGCTTGTCTCTAATTGGATTGTGAGACTAAAAATGAGATGGATTTTTGTCAAACACGGATAATTTCGAAGATAATATGCATATATTAACTAGAAACTAGACACAGTTTGGCGAAAATATAGCCATTTTTAGTCCATAACTCATGTATTTTGCAAATAGAGACACGCCCTAAACCCTCAATCAAGTAAGCGACAGCATCGACAAGCACAGTATAAACAGCTTATCCCGCTTTTCGCTACTATCTTGGCTTGCACAGGGACAGGCGCTAAGGCTAGATGCGTTCCTGACTCAGCGATACCGCCTCTGCCCAAGCGCCTGTAACCCTGTGCCTCACCAAGGATATTCACTTCAATCGGGGCTAAACCGCATCCCAAGGCCATATTCAAGGCACAAATAAAGCACGTTTCTTCCGTCAAAATGTTGGGTCTCGCACCTCGAGACCAACCTACAAATCGTGCAAACATAAAAGACCGAAAACCCTTGTGGGATAAAGCCTGTAAGCTGGCATGGAGGAACGACACCCAACAGGATACCCGCTTTAGAAAATCCCCTTTAAGGACGCTTTGACTAAATCTGCAACTCACCCACATCCGCCACCGTCAAGAACAGCTCACGCACCTGCTTTAACAAGGTCAAACGGTTCGCCTTCAACGCTGGATCATCACTATTGACCATCACATGATCAAAGAATCCAGTTAACGGTGCCTCTAGTGTCGCTAATGACTGCAAAATATCGTTATATTTGGCCTGTGCTTGCATGGGCGCCACTTCGGTTTTAGCTGCGCTCAAGGCTTGATATAAGGTCTTTTCTGCCTCTTCTGTCAGCAATGACTCATCCACTGACTCAGACGCTTCGCCTTCTGATTTTGCCAAGATATTAGCCACCCGCTTGTTAATCTCAGCCAAAGTCGCCGCTTGTGGCAAGCCACGGAACTCACTGACCGCATGAATGCGCTGGTCAAAGTCCAATGGCATATGCGGATGAATCGCCAACACTGCCTGAATACTATCGACACTAATACCTTGCTCGGTGTACATGGCACGGTAGCGAGAGTTAACAAAATCATTCACTTGAGTTAAGGTTTCGCCGGCATGAGGCAACTTGCCTTGATAGTTATATATGGCCTGCTCAATCAAGCTCACCAAATTAATCGGCAACTGCTTTTCAATTAAGATACGCAATACACCAATAGCAGAGCGACGTAGGCTAAATGGATCTTTTGAGCCAGTCGGGGCTTGATCAATCCCAAAGATACCCACCAAGGTGTCGATACGATCTGCCAAAGCCAAGCAGATACCCACCGCTGTTTGTGGCAACGCATCACCGCTAAATTTTGGCAAATACTGCTCTTCTATCGCCGCAGCAATCGCCTCAGGCTCACCATTTAAGCGGGCATAATAAGTACCGGCAATCCCTTGTAGCTCTGGAAACTCACCCACCAAGGTACTGGTTAAGTCTGCTTTAGATAGCATAGCAGCACGCGTGGCTTGTTCAACATCGATGTCAGCATAACCAGCGATATTTTCTTCTTTAAATAACGCCGCAATAAAGCCTGCTAGCTTCGCCACACGCTCAGACTTCTCCCAAATAGTACCCAGCTTGTCTTGGAACACTCGATTTTTTAGGCTTTCTGCCATCTCAATTAATGGCTGCTTTTGGTCTTGCAAGAAGAAGAATTCGGCATCAGCCAAACGTGGACGTACTACTTTTTCGTTACCACTGACCACTTGGCTTGGATCTTTTGATTCAATATTACTGATAAAGATAAAGTAAGGCTGAAGCTTGCCATCTTTATCAGTCAAGCAGAAGTATTTTTGGTCTGCCTGCATGGTGCTGATCAGCGCCTCTTGCGGCACTTGTAAGAAACGCTCTTCAAATGTCGCGCGCAGTGCAACTGGTAAGTCAACCAAAGCGGTCACTTCATCTAATAAATCTTGCGGTACGATGGCTTTAGCATTAACCTCATCAGCCAATACTTTGACACGCTCAGCGATCAGCTGTTGACGGTGATCAAAGTCAGCAATCACCTTGGCGTTCTCTAATACGCTTTCATAGTCTTTGGCATGAGCAATCGTCAACGCATCTGGTGAGTGATAACGATGACCTAGAGTTTGGTTGCCCGCTTGCAGACCTTGCACGCTTGCCTCAATCACTTGGTCGTCTTGCATCAACACCAACCATTTCACTGGGCGTACGAACTCTTCACGGCTGGCACCTGAGCGCATACGTTTGGCAATCGGCAAATTATCCAAGGCGGTTTGGAAGATATTAGGTAACAGCTCAGTGGTCGCCTGACCATGCACGGTCAGCTCATAACCAATATAATCACCTTTGTCTGTTTCGATGGTCATTAGCTCACTGACGTCAACGCCTAAGCCTTTGGCAAAGCCTTCGGCAGCACGGGTTGGATTGCCATCAGCATCATAGGCAGCTTTGACCGCAGGACCACGCCTTTGTTCAGTACGGTCAGGTTGCTTTTCGCTGATACCTTCAATTTGAATGGCTAAACGACGCGGTGCCGCAAAGGCTTTTAGGCTATCATAGCTGATATTGGCATCTTTTAACTGGCTTTCTACGCTGGCTTGCAGCGAGTCACGTAAGGGCTTTAGGCTCTTTGGTGGTAGCTCTTCACTACCTAATTCAAATAAAATTGTACTCATTAAGATCTCTGCTTTTATAAGAGGTTATATTTTTGTGGCTGTCTTTTTATACAAACTATCTTTCTTAGACAAACTATCTTTTTTAGACAAATATAGAGAGATACAAATATAGAGTTGTCTGTATTTTTGCTATTTTGCTGTCGACGTGTCTTGTCTTCATTTGTCTCTATTTGCCTCTATTTGTTTGCATTTATTCGTCTTTCGCTTTAACGTCCGCTTTTGCGTTTGACTCATCTTTTGGCAAATACTTCTTCAACGCAGCCTCTTTGTGCGCCTCATCTGCCAATGGGAAACCCAGCTTCGCACGTGCTTGTACATAGCCCTGAGCCACTTTGCGCGCCAAAGTACGTACTCTTAATATAAAGCGTTGACGCTCAGTGACCGAGATGGCACCACGGGCATCTAATAAGTTGAAAGTGTGTGACGCTTTTAGCACCATTTCATAGGCAGGTAGTGGTAAGTCTGCTGCGACCAACTTGTCTGCTTGCTCTTCATAAAAGTCAAACATATCAAACATCTTCGGCACATCAGCGTACTCAAAGTTATAGGTCGACTGCTCCACTTCATTTTGATGGAACACGTCACCATAGGTGACTTTACCAAACTCACCATCGGTCCACACTAGGTCATAGACACTGTCCACGCCCTGAATATACATCGCCAAGCGCTCAAGACCATAAGTAATCTCACCAGTGACAGGGAAGCATTCTAGACCGCCCACTTGCTGGAAGTAAGTAAACTGAGTCACTTCCATGCCGTTGAGCCACACTTCCCAACCCAGACCCCAAGCGCCAAGCGTTGGTGACTCCCAGTTGTCTTCAACAAAGCGCACATCATGAGTCAAAGTATCGATACCAATGGCTTCTAGTGAACCCAAATACAGCTCTTGAATATTCGGCGGATTGGGCTTCATCACCACTTGGAACTGATAATAGTGCTGCAAACGGTTAGGGTTATCACCATAACGTCCATCGGTAGGACGGCGTGACGGCTGTACATAAGCTGCGTTCCAAATCTCAGGCCCTAGCGAGCGTAAAAATGTTGCCGTATGAAACGTCCCAGCACCAACCTCCATATCATAAGGCTGTAATACCACACAGCCTTTTTCAGCCCAATAGGTTTGTAGTGTTAAAATAAGCTCTTGAAATGTCATAATATCGCCATATTTTGGTGTAAATAAGAGTGAATAAGGATCTACTGTTAGCATCCGTATATATCAAGATAAATTTAAGCTAAATAATAAAATAAAAGGGGCAAAATAAACAGATATAGGCGCTAAAACACGCCTATTTTTTGTCATATTTTTACCCAATCAGCGTCAATGCGCCTTTAATACACTCACCTTACTAAAAATTGACTATTTTATCTATATAACAGACCCAATAGATGCAAATTTAGACAAAAAAAATACCTAGATGGCAACCCATCTAGGCAGGAGGAAAACGGTTTGTTAGTGATCAGCTGCTAATATCACTACAACCTGACGTCAATCTACACTTATTATTATTATCTATTTATTTGTGGTGTTGTTAAAATCAGGGCCTGCTTAAAGCAGGTTCAGCTTAAAATCAAAAACAAGAATATATGTACGCTAAGACTGGTACGACTCTGCGGTTGCATTTGGCATAATTAGCCATAACACAAGATAGATTAAGATGCCCGGCACCGCAGCACTGGCTGAAGAAATAATCACAAATAAAAGACGGGTTAAATTCGGCGACCATCCAAGATACTCAGCCACGCCACCCATTACCCCTGCAATCATGCGGTGGTTACGTGAGCGATGTAGTTTTTGTAACTTTGCCATGTGTGTCATCTCCTCTCCTTGTTGTGTTGTTGTGCGCTGTTGTTATAGGACTGCTTATAAAGTCCGTTTTCAGTTAAACTAATCTCATTAAACTTAAGCTCGTTAAACTTAAGCACATTAAACTAAGACCATTAAGCGAGGTTTATTGTTATTATTGTCGTTGCTGTTTTATAGTTATTATAGTTTTATAGTTATTATAGTTGTAGTAGTAGATATCGTTGTTAAACACTTATTATTATAGTCGATTATTTAAATAATGCTGTTGGGACTTTACACTAACTTTGTAACATTATGACTGACAAGTATTGCACAAATTTAGCAGTACCCAGATTTGCTAACATTTTATAACCTATTGTTTTAATATTACTTTTTTATCTAGCTTAACGAAAACTCCATAACCCCTAAGCCGACATCTTTTATCTTCGTCATTTGTTATCAATAAGGATCTTATTATGCAAAAATCAGGGCTAATCATTGGCCATTTTGAACCGCTACATTTGGGCCATATCCGCAGTATTTTGCACGCCTCATCCTTGGTGGATGTGTTACATATCGTCATCACCCGTCATCCTAATCCCAACCCTAAATTCCCAGTCACCTTGCAGGACAAAGCACGTTGGTTACAAATGGCGTGTCGAGATTTGCCCTTCATCAAAATCCATATTTGTGATGATTTTTCGTTCCCTGTACATGACAGCATCGAAAACATCACCATTAATATTGACAGTTATAACGCAAAACTTGATTATATTAAGAATACATTGCAGATTGTCGATGAGGCTACTTTGCTGGTCACTGAAGGTCATCCGCTGTCTAAAGAAGCTGTGACCTCTGCATTGAATATCGAGGTTGAAACCACCCCATTACACCGTGAGTTTGACAGTATTGCCATTCATTACAATCCTATCGCCAACTGGGACATCATTCACCCTGAAGCACGTAGCAGCTATACCCGTACGGTGGCCATTGTCGGTGGCGAAAGCTCTGGCAAGACGATTTTGGCACACAAGATCGCCAACTATTACGGCACAGACTTGGCGCTAGAGATGGGCAGACTGTATGTAGACTCGCATCTGGGCGGCACCGAAGAAGGGCTACAATACAGTGACTATGCTGCTATTGCTTTAGATCATGCACAAGCGGTGCGTGAAGCGATGAATCAAGCCAAATCGCCAGTAACCATTGTCGATACGGACTTTGTCACCACTCAGGCATTTTGTGAAGAATACGAAGGGCGCACTCATCCATTCGTAGCGGCTTGTATTGATGAGTTTCGCTTTGATCACACCTTATTTTTGGCCAACAACACGCCTTGGATCGATGACGGCATGCGCTCACTAGGCTCACCAGAAGCCAGAGATCGCTTTGAGGACAAGTTGACTGAAATATTTGAGCGTCATAATATTACGACGCATCACATCAATAGCCCAGATTATTTCCAGCGCTATCAAGAGGCGATTGTCTATATTGATCAGCATATTTTTGCAGAATAGAATAAATAAGGACATCAGCCTAATAAAACTAAAGCTTAAAAACAAAAAATACCGCTTGTTAGACAAGCGGTATTTTCTATGGCGCAGCTGCTTTTAAAGCTATTATAATTTTAGAGCAATTAGAATCGCACTAATTTAGCCGTTTATGATCTTTTTAACGCCTCAATACGATCATCTAAGGTCGGGTGTGAGCGGAACAAATTGGCCACACTAAAGCCCTGTGACTGACCTGATGAGATCGCAAACGCCTTCATACTCTCAGGCATTTGATCTGGACGGGCCTCTGCAGGACGTAACGCATTGAGCGCACCAATCATTTTATCACGACCAGCCAGCTTAGCACCCATCGCATCGGCACGAAATTCACGCTGACGTGAGAACCACATCACAATCGCTGACGCCAAGAAGCCAAGTAAAATATCCATCACAATACTGGTCACAAAATAAGCAATGCCTGGACCGTCTTCATTTTTAAACACCACTGTATCGACAAAGTTACCGATTAAGCGAGCAAAGAACATCACAAAGGCGTTAACCACTCCCTGAATTAAGGCAAGCGTTACCATATCGCCATTAGCCACGTGACCGATCTCATGCGCCAATACCGCCTCGACTTCCTCTGGAGTCATGGTATGTAGCAAGCCTGAAGACACCGCAACCAGCGCACTGTTTTTGTTCCAGCCAGTTGCAAACGCATTTGGCTGGGCGTTGTCAAAGATACCCACTTCTGGCATACCGATATTCACCGCTTTGGCTTGTTTGGCAACGGTGTCGACCAGCCATTTCTCAGTGGCATTTCTAGGTTGCTCAATGACCACTGTACCTGTCGATCTCTTTGCCATCCATTTTGACAAAAACAAAGACACAACCGAGCCAAGCATACCGTACACCGCACACATGACGGCAAGGCTGGTCATATTAATCCCGCCAGCACCATGCACCGCACCTAGGCCGAACACCTTCGACAAAATACCAAAGACGATACTAAATACCACCAGCACCGCCAAGTTGGTTAATAAAAATAGGCCAATACGCATCATACGCAAATTTCCTTTATCCCAAATGTAAAACAATAATTAATGATTAAATATTCCACTTAAAATGAAAAATCATATATTAAAAAGCATAGTCTTATTAAATGGGGCTATTATGACAAATAATCAATGCGAATCGAAGTCTGCCCACATCTTTTATACCCTTTTATATGGGCTTTTCAGCCGATTTTGACCAATATTTACATTAATAATGCATATTGTAATAATACAGACTCATCGCCTATAAATTGCCATTTGCATCAAGACGTTAATAGGTTACACTAAAGGTCAAGCGCTATACTTATTTAACTATCTTATTTAACTATTTACTTATTAACTATTTAACTTTTTTACTTATTAACTATTTAACTTTGTTAACTCAGCGCTACTACTAATTTAACTGTTAACCATATTTAACAGTCCACCCTCAACAACCGAACTAATAAGGATATTAGAATGGCCTCACGTAAACGCTCTAACAAGCGTAGCTTAGATCAATGGCTCGCAGAATACGCCGTTAGCCACCAAAACCCGATTAATAAAAAAATCCACTGGCTGTGTGTCCCCACCATTTTTGTCAGCATCCTAGGGATGGGTATGTCGATGGCCGCATGGATTACCATTGTTGCCACCATGCTGGTCGCCATATTCTACCTGCGTTTGTCAACGCCCTTATTTATCGCCATGGGCATCTTTATGCTCATTAGCATGGCCGCCATTAGCGTACTTCCCCTTGGCTTTAAAGCTTGGGCAGCGGTGTTTGTCATTGCTTGGATTGGACAATTCATTGGTCATAAAATTGAAGGCAAAAAGCCCTCGTTTTTTGAAGACTTACAGTTCTTGTTAATCGGTCCAGCTTGGGTTGCCAATACATTAATGGGCCGTAAGATTAAACCTGCTGAGCAACCAGCTTAATAACTGGCTTAACAACAACAACTTAATTAGTAACGCAATAACAACCAAATATAACGTTTGTTGCGTATTTGATACCCAAATTAGAGTTTTTTTTGTTAGAATAATATAAATTATTTCAAAAATTGTAAGTTTTACTTAACTTACTACTCCTTCACTTAGTTGTGAATTTAACTTTATTTTAGTCTAATTTTTGAGGAAATCTTATTATGAAATTATTAAAAAATACGCTTACTGTTGCTCTACTTACTGGCTTGAGTGTTGTTGCTAGCGCTGCGACTTATGAAATTGATCCACATCACGCACACGTCCGCTTTTCAGTTGACCACTTTGGCACCTCAACTAACGCGGGTGGCTTCTACAACTTATCTGGTGTCGTTGAGTATGAGCCTGAAGCTCAAAAAGGCTTTGTTGGCATCACTATTCCAATGGGTAGCTTGAGCACTGGTATTAAAGCATTTGATAACCACTTAAAGTCTGCTGACTTCTTTAACGTTGAGCAATACCCAACTGCTTATTTCCAGTCCACTAACTGGCAGTTTAATGGTGATAAAGTCGCCGCAGTTACTGGTAACTTAACCCTTCTAGATCAAACTCACCCTGTCACGTTAACAGCGACTAAATTCAACTGTTATGATAACCCTATGCTAAAAACGCAAGTATGCGGTGGTGACTTTGAAACTACTATTGATAGAACTAAGTGGGGTATCGACACCTTGACTGATGGCGGTATGATGAAAGACATTAAGCTTAAAATTCAGATCGAAGCAGGTAAAAAGTAAGTCATATACATGATTTAAAAACTAGGACGTGCCTTCATTTTAAAAGTGGTGATAAAAATAAGATAAATTGCAGTCAGGTTAGAAGAATAACGTAGATAATACAATTATATTAATCCGTTTATATTAACCCGTTATTTGATGGTATGTGACAAGATTTAACTGTTTTTAGCCCATTTAAGTGTTATTGCACGAATTAAAGACAAGCCCTAGGATCTGCCTATTTTAATTTATGCGAATTTAATTTAAGCGAAGGACCACTGTTAATAGTGGTCCTTTTTTTATCTTATGTATCGGAACACGCCTTATGCGCCTATTTCCCACCACCTCTCCTATTTTTGCCAGAGATACTCATGAGCCAAATCGAGTCTCAAGTACGCTTGAGCTACTATTTGACCTAGTTTATGTTATTGCCGTTTCGGCTGCTGCAGAAGGCTTTTATCAGAGTCTAATCGTACATGACTATTCTGCATTTGCGACCTTTACCATCGCTTTTTTTATCTTATGGAATGCATGGACTAGCTTTACGTGGTTTGGATCAGGATACGACCCTGATGATGTGCCTTATCGTCTGTCAGTCATGTTTCAGATGTTTGGCTCTCTCTTAATCGCAGTTAACATTCATCAATTCTTTGAACAAGGGCTTATCTGGATTGGCGTACTTGGTTATGCCATTATGCGTCTCGCCAGTTGCAGCCAATGGTGGCGTGTCTATCGCGATATTCCAAGTCACAGACAGGTGGCGTGGCGTAGTATTTTTGGCTTATTTATTCTACAAAGTATGTGGATAATCTGGCTATTTTTGCCTCAGAACTTACAGACACCAGCGTTATTTTTATTTATATTCTTAGAGCTGTTTATGCCGTTGTGGGCACGTTCTAAGCAGTTTCACAACTGGCATCCTGGGCATATCGCTGAGCGTTATGGCTTATTAACCATTATTGTATTGGGTGAGGGTATTGCTGGGATTAGTGGCATCATCCTATCTTTTGTGGTCAGCGCTTCTTACAATGCTGCATCAATCATCATTTCAGCATTTGGATTGGTCGCCTTATTATTTTCGATATGGTGGCTGTATTTTAGTATTCCTTTTGCCCATATGCTAAGCGCCCATCGACACAAGCGTGACTTACTTGTCTTTGGTTACGGACACTTTTTTGTGTTTACTTCTATTGCAGGGTTAAGTAGTGCTTTAAAGTTGGTGGCAGACCTGCATACCTCAGCAAGTAACCCTGCCGCAACTCATCAAGTTACTGAGTCTTTTGTGATGGCGACCATTATGCCACAACTGGCTGCTTTTTTACTGGCTTTGACCTTGCTACGAGCTTTTATGTGTAAACACTCTCGCTCAAATGTACTCGCCTTTGCTCTTGCGTTGGTGGTAATGGTCGTATGCTATCTGGCAGTGGTGTTATTTAATCTGCCACTCACTTATGCTCTGTGGCTTAGTATCCTAGCACCAGTGATTATGATTGTTCTGTTTGCTCGGGATGACAATCAGTTTTATGAGGCACATCCTCAGTTTGAGAAGCCTCAATAGCTTAAACAGCCTCTCAACAACTTAAACAACAACAGCCTCTCAACAACTATTTGATATCAATAACTATCCAATAGTTGTTAAGGCTTGACGGACTCCAGTCTCAGCTAGTCAGCCAGCGCTTGAATCAGCTCAAAACGTGGGATCTGTTTGCCATCACGCTCTACTGTCTCGATGAACATCTCTAAAGGACGTACCCAGACCCCGTACTCGCCATATAAGCAGCGATAAACGACCAGGGCTTCTTCGGTCTCAGAGTGACGGGCGGTATGCAGTACTTGGTATAAGTTGCCCTTGTAATGGCGGTAGATGCCAGTAGCCACCGTAGAAGCTGGACTGGCGTTCGGGTTATTACGGTTGGTTTGGGTTTGGGTCGAGTTAACGGTCATAGTGCTGTAATTTATCCTCAAGTTTGGCTTTGGCTTGTGGCCATTCTTCTGCCGTCATACTATAAAATACTGAGTCGGTAATCGTACCATCTTGACGGATTCTATCCCCACGAATGACACCGTCTTTTTTGGCACCGAGTCGCTCAATTGCCCGCTGTGAATTTAAGTTGGCAATATCAGTACGCCAACCCACGGTCAAATAACCCAACTCATCAAAGGCATAGCTTAACAACATCAGCTTGCAGACGGTGTTGACATGGGTGCGCCAATAGGACTTGGCATACCAAGTATAGCCAATGCTGAGCCGTTTTATCTCTGGCCTGATAGCGTAAAAGCTGGTAGAACCAATGGCCTTGTTGGTGGCCGTATCAACCACCGCAAATGCTACACGATCCACCATCTCAGTTGCAGTATGAATATAATCTTGCATCTTGTCAGGACTAGGCACTGCGGTAATGACAGGCTGCCACAACTCACCATCTTGGCAGGCTTGTGCTAAGTCATCGGCATGGGCTTGAGTTAAGGGCTCAAGCCTTATATTGTGGTCGGTTAAGGTGGGTGCTGTCTGCCTCGATAAAGGGGGTATAGATGAAGATAGGTTGGACATGTGGATACCTTTTATATTGGATATATTGCAAAGGCTAGGTTTAACAGCCTGTTGTCCTGTTGTATTGAAAAGGCTAAGCTTTGGAAGTGTGCATTGTGGTCATTGTTGTTGCACCATGCCGTAGGAGCGGTTTAGCCCTGATTTGAGAGCCGTTAAAAAATTGCAATGCAATTTTAGGCTCGCAAGAGAAAATCCCTTAAAGGGGATTTTCTGGAAGGATATACTTGGCAAAGCACGGGGTTACAGACGCTTAGCTAGGGACGGTATCGCTAAGTCAGGAACGGCACTCGCTATTAGCGTCTGTCCCCGTGCAAGCCAAGATAGTAGCGAAAAGCAGGATTAGCTACTAAGTACTGCTAAACACTAAACACTGCTAAACACTAAATTCTGCTGAAAACTAAGCTGTTAGGCAATCGTTACTCTGGCAAAGCCTTTTTTGCCCGCTTGAATCACAACCGTTTGTCCTGACGTTAAGCTAAAGCCGGCATCGACTTCTTCGCCATCAACTTTGACGGTGTTGCGTTTGAGCATGTCTTTGGCGGCAGCGTTGTTTTTGGCAAGCTCGGCTTGGTTTAGGATTTGGGTGATAAATAACGCCTCCTGCCCTTCTGATAACTCAAGGGTAACTTCTGGCAAGTCAACAGGTAGCTCGCCATCGGCTAAGACGTTACCTGCTGATTTGTGCGCATTGGCGGCGGCTTCTGCACCATGGAAACGCTCGATTAACTCTTCGGCTAGGATACGCTTAATCTCTTGTGGGTTGCGACCATTTTCCATCTCAGCCATGAGTGCGTTGACTTCGTCCATTGGCTTGAAACTTAAAAATTCAAAATAGCGATGGATTAGCTCATCTGGCATCGACAGTAGTTTTTGGTACATGGTGCCTGGTGCGTCCTCAATACCCACATAGTTGCCAAGCGATTTTGACATCTTATTGACGCCATCTAAGCCTTCTAAAATAGGCACTGTGATACACACTTGTGCCTCATGGCCATAACGACCTTGCAGGGTGCGACCCATCAATAGGTTAAAGGTTTGGTCGGTACCGCCCATCTCGACATCCGCCTCTAGGGCGATGGAATCGTAGCCTTGCACTAAAGGATACAAAAATTCGTGAATGGCAATCGGGGTCTGTGATTCATAGCGCTTAGCGAAGTCGTCACGCTCAAGCATACGTGAGACGGTCAACTGGCTTGCCAACTGAATCATGTCGCCAGCGCTCATTTTGTTAAACCATTCGGAGTTAAAGACAATGTGGGTCTTTTCTTTGTCTAAGATTTTGAATACTTGCTCAGCATAGGTCTTGGCGTTGGCTTGCACTTGCTCATCGGTGAGCGGTGGGCGGGTAGCGTTCTTGCCCGATGGGTCACCGATTTTGGCAGTGTAGTCACCTATTAAGAAATAAATCTCATGCCCTAAGTCTTGGAAATGTTTCAGCTTATTAATCAGTACGGTATGCCCTAAGTGCAAATCTGGTGCGGTGGGGTCAAAGCCTGCTTTAATCTTTAACGGACGACCCAGCTTTAACTTGGCAATTAAATCTTCTTCTGAGTATATCTCATGGGTGCCACGCTTGATAATGGCCAGTTGCTCTTCGATGGATAGGTTTGAAGTTGGCTGAATCTCTAGTTGACTCATAATATCTCTCTTATTTTGTAAAGTTTAAAAACAAAATTTTTATTAATTGCAGCTTAAAAAAGAATACGTCAAAAAGTCATAGCCTGACTACTTTGACGCAGTTTTTAGATAATTTTAGCATGAGTATCATTTAAAAGTGTAACCAAGACTAATATTGTATTATGATATACATCATGACATCTTATTGTCAGGGGCTTTATAGATTTAATACATTTCACTCATAGCCTCTAAGTTAGTTGCTACCTCTACACTATCAACATCCGTTGAATCACATCAACAAGCATAGGGTCATCTTATGAAAGTTTATCACCTAAAAGTCTCTTTGTTTGGCTACCATGAACAGCCCATTAACAAACTGCATCGCATCATCGAGATTAGTGAGAATAGTACCTTTGAAGCATTACATGAAGCTATTTTTGAGGCATTTGACCGTTTTGACCCCCACCTTTATACCTTTTTTATCACCAAAAAAGACATTAAAGGCATGCATGATATTATGGATGCACCAGAGATTACTAATCCATATTCATTTAATGAAGACATGCTTTTTGACAGCAAGCCTAAAAATACTGTCACAACTAAACTAAAAGACGCCAAACTCAAAGAAAAAGATGTGTTTCATTATTGGTTCGATTTTGGCGATGATTGGTGGCATCGTATTCGGGTTGAAAAAATTACCTCAAATAATCGTATAAAAAAGGACTTTGTTAGAATCACTAAAAAAGTCGGTGAATCCCCAGCTCAATATAATTACGACGATGATGGGGATTTTGATGAAGAGGGCTTTGATGAGGTCGATTTCGACCTTATAGATTTTAACAATATTGATGTTAATCAGCTTGATTTTGCCATGATGGACATCGACGAAGCCAAACTTGCCAGTATTGGTTTTAGTGAAGAAGATTTGCTTAATCTCATGCAAGCTATACAAGAAAATAAAAGCAAAGCCATAATGACATTGATAGATAAATATGGTGTCGATAATCTTATCACGATATTTCAAACAGTGGGAATACCTGAGTCTGAAACCAAATTATTGAGAAATATGCTCAACACCTTTCCTATCATAAATTTTCTTGAAGCCATTGAAGATCCTAATATGACTTTAACGCAAGAACATGGTTTGCTAAAACAGCTTATTAAAGACTTACAATTACGATTGTCAGACTTAGAAAAAAGTATCGCTGAAGATACCAACCAAAGCTATAAATAGAGGTTTCTAAATCACAGGCCTCTACATAAATAATTTCTCCCATAACTTGGAAATATGAAATAGCATGCCCAGCAATGTGAAACAAAGCCTTGAGCATAGTTTTGAATACACTCTAAATGAGACACTATACAATAGCTTTGATCAAGGCTATTACATCGGCATGATGTCAGGCACTAGTCTTGATGGTATGGATGCCGTCATTTGTCAGTTTGATAATGACGCTACTAACAAGATCGTTGCCACCCATAGCAAAGACTTTCCAGACAATCTGCGTGAAGTGTTATTGGCACTTTGCGTGCCAAATGGTACCTCGAACCTAACTATGTCTGCGGATAAGTTTGCGATTGCACAGCAACCACAAAGCGAGCTTGAGTGGTTTGGCTGGGCTAGCCGTGAATACGCTGAATTTGCCAGTCATGTGGTCAATGAGCTACTTGAGCAAGCAGACATCGCCGCTGAGTCTATTTTGGCAATTGGTTGTCATGGTCAGACAGTACGCCACCGTCCTAATTTAGGTTTTACTTTACAGTTAGTTGATCCAAATATCATCGCTGAACGCACTGGCATTAGCGTGGTTACCGACTTCCGCCGACGAGATATGGCGGTAGGTGGTCAAGGTGCCCCACTAGCCCCTGCTTTTCATTTGGCACAGTTTGCAGAGAGTCATCAGTCCACTGACTCAGAAGACATTATCGTCGTTAACTTAGGGGGTATCGCTAATATTACTGTATTGCCCTCAAAGCAAATAGATAAAGTTACTGGCTATGACACAGGTCCTGCGAATATCTTACTCGATGCTTGGTATCAGCATCATTATCAAAGCCACATTCAAGGCTCAAGTCTTGATCAATCTGAGCCTTTATATGATAAGTCAGGGATTTGGGCACAATCTGGGGAGGTCAATTCTGAGCTATTAGAGCTGCTGCTGAGCCATCCTTATTTTGCGCATGCCACACCAAAAAGTACCGGACGTGAAGACTTCAATCTTAACTGGCTTCAGTCTCAGATCAAGATTATCGAAACTAAGCTTGGGCACACCCTTGATATAGCAGATGTACAAGCGACACTGACCGCCTTGACTGCACAAAGCTTGGCTGATGCTATTAAGCAAGAAGCGATCAACTTACATATGAGCGCAGGAGACATCATCGTCTGTGGCGGCGGGGCTTATAATGTCAATTTATTGGCTCAAATTGCCAAGCGTCTGCCCAATTGGGAAGTGGCGACCAGTGCTAAGTTTGGTATTGCACCAACATGGGTCGAGGCAATGGCCTTTGCGTGGCTAGCACGTCAGACCATCATGGGTGAGACAGGTAACTTACCAGCAGTTACGGGGGCAAATAAGGCCGTCGTGCTGGGACAAGTTTGTTTTGCTTAGGTGCGTTTTAGCTTAACTAGGAGCAAGGCAAGGGACATGCAATTTTCTATTCACTCTGAGCCTCATTTAAGCGGTCGCAACAACTGGCTTAGAGCCTCTGTTTTGGGGGCTAATGATGGTCTTATATCCACTTCAAGTATTTTAGCAGGTATTGCGGCTACAAACTCTGATATCCAAACCTTATTATTAACTGGTGTTGCGGCTTTGGTGGCTGGTGCATTGTCTATGGCGGCGGGCGAATATATTTCAGTGTCGTCGCAGGCAGATACCGAACGAGCAGACTTAGCGTTAGAAAAAAAAGAACTAACGGAGCATCCAAACTGTGAGCTTGAAGAGCTAACCAATATCTACCTATATCGAGGCTTGGACCATGACTTAGCACATAAAGTAGCGGTTGCACTAACGGAGCATAATGCGATAGAGGCACATGCACGTGATGAAATTGGACTGACTGAAACCATGCAGCCCAAACCTTTGCAGGCGGCGGTTTCTTCTGCTATTGCATTTAGCTTAGGGGCAATGTTACCCATCTTAGGCATTGTATTAGCACCAGCCCAGTTAATAATACCTGCTTTAGTCATTGTCACTTTATTTGGATTGGTTATTCTTGGGGTCAGTGCTGCCAAACTCGGTGGTGCGCCTGTGTTGCCTGCCACACTACGTGTCGTCATTTGGGGTTCGCTGGCGATGCTGGCAACTTCATTAATTGGCAAGCTGTTTGGTGTGTCGATTTAGGTTGGCTGGTAAAGTTTGATACACCTAATTATTGCATTGAGCCTAAAGCTTAGTATCAGTAGCTAATTTAATGGTTGCCTTGGGGCGCGGTTTAGCCTCGACAGTAGCGGTATCCTACTGGTTTGGGCGAGTTACGGTGACTAGATATTGAGTGAGTGTCGAGGTAACAGTAATCACTCAATTCGTGTCACCGTCTCGCCCAGACTAGTAGATACAAGCGGATGGCGAGAATGGCTCCAACATTGCTTTAAAAACAGCGTCAAAAACAGCGTCAAAAACAGCCAGAGAGTAACTCAAATTGTGTTGCTCATCGTCATAGTTTTCATCTTAATCACAGCTTTAGATTTACCCTAAAGACTGCACCCACTGCACAATTTGATTGCTTGGCAATGCGCCTGATTGACGGGCAATCTCCTTGCCACCTCTAAAGGCGACCATGGTCGGCAAGCTGCGAATACCATAAGGGGCAGCGGCTTGCTCAAACTGATCGGTTTGTAGCTTAGCGAACACCACATTGGGTAGCTGTGCGGCTGCTTGCTCAAACTGCGGTGCCATCATATGACAAGGCTGACACCAGCTTGCCCAGAAGTCTACGATGGTTAATACGTCATTTTTTTGGATGGTTTTGTGTGCTGTTTTATCGGTTAATATTATCGGCGTAGCTGTGAGTAATGGCTTTTGGCATTTGCCGCATTTAGGTGATTCGGTGAGACGACTTGCTGGAATACGGTTGGTCGCCGCACAATGAGGGCACACTAAATATAATGATTGTGAGTTACTCATACCTTTATACCTCTTTGGTTGCTCAGTTTTTGTCTCTTAACAACTATTTGTATCTGTTAATAGCTATAAAACCATTAGTCATACAGCTAGATTGGCTTACAATAGATTATCATTGATGTCGTGCAATCTGTTATATTATATGCTTATATATATTGATATTGAGACTCCGATTTCAATAGGTTAAATCGAAGCTTACATAATTTTAACAAAAGTTAACTGACCTTATTTTGTCGTTAATGAGAGGCGGTAGTGAGCAACCAACAGACATCACTAAAGCATCCTAAAAACAAGCACAGGCTAGCCAAGCTGGTTCCTGACTGGGTATCGGGCTATAACACCACTTATTTGCCTGCTGATATTATCGCGGGTATTGTGGTCGGTATTTTGGTCATTCCTCAAAGCTTGGGCTATGCCGTACTGGCTGGGCTTCCCCCTGTGTTTGGGTTATATGCGTCTATTATTCCTGTGTTGGTCTATGCTTGGGTCGGCTCTAGCAATGTACAAGCCATTGGTCCTGTTGCTATTACTGCTATTATGACCGCCAGTAGCCTACACGGCCTTGCAACAGAAGGCAGTATCCAGTACGCCATGCTAGCAAGCTTACTTGCCTTAATGGTAGGTATCATATTGTGGTTTGCAGGGCAACTCAAGCAAGGTTGGATCGTACAGTTTATTAGTCGAGGAGTGTCCGCAGGTTTCATTAGTGGTGCTGCTGTTTTGATATTTATTAGTCAAATGAAGTACCTGACTAATATCGCCATTAGTGGCAATAGCCTGCCCAGCTATATGCTGTCGTTGTTAGAGAATATTAATAACTTCCATCTACCAACTTTCTTACTAGGGGTGACGGCTTTTGTCCTTTTTATACTCAATCGCTACGCCAGTCATGCTATCTGGCAATCTTGGCTACCTGCATCAAAAGCCAAATGGGCGCAGCGTCTTTTTCCTTTATTACTGGTCGCTTGCGCTATTTGGCTAAGCCATATTAATCAATGGTCGCAACAGGGCATCCGCACCATTGGTGACATACCTCATGGCCTGCCATTACTGTCACCACCTCAGTTTGAGTCACTGTCACAAGTAGCCTCACTTTTGCCCACAGCAGGATTAATGGCGTTAATCATATTTATCTCTAGTAGCTCAGTGGCCAGTACCTATGCCCGACTACGTGGTGATAAGTTTGATGCTAATAAAGAACTAAAAGGCCTCGGTCTGGCAAATATTGCTGGAGGATTTAGCCAAAGTTTTCCTGTGGCTGGTGGGTTTTCACGTACGGCTATCAATGCTGACTCTGGAGCAAGCACACCCCTAGCCAGCTTTATTACAGTAGCAGTGATGATAGCAGCCTTATTGGTATTAAGTGGTTTGATTGCCCCTTTACCCTATGCATTATTGGGTGCTATGATTATGGCCTCTATCATTAGCCTCATTGATATCGCTACCTTTAATAAAGCTTTCAATACAGACAAATTAGATGCTCTAAGCTTTGCTGCTGCCTTTATTGGTGTGCTTGCTTTTGGTCTTAATATCGGACTAGTTATCGGCATTATTGTATCTTTTGCAGGGCTTATTTGGCAGTCGAGCCAGCCGCATATTGCCATTGTTGGTAGAATGTCAGGCACTGAGCACTTTCGCAATATTTATCGTCACCAAGTCATCACTTATGACAACTTACTTATTATGCGTGTCGATGAAAGCTTATTTTTTGGTAATAGTGAGTCTGTACACAGTCAAGTTCACACTGCGTTAAGCAAATACCCAAAAGCACGTGATCTTGTGTTAATCATGTCTTCTGTTAATCATATTGATTTAACAG
Source organism: Psychrobacter lutiphocae DSM 21542 (assembly GCF_000382145.1). GTDB lineage: Bacteria > Pseudomonadota > Gammaproteobacteria > Pseudomonadales > Moraxellaceae > Psychrobacter > Psychrobacter lutiphocae. The sequence goes on along the minus strand of NZ_KB907651.1, from coordinate 16,286 downwards.
CTCAAGAGATGCTCACCACTTTAAATCGTGAACTTATTGCTAACGATAAGCGCCTACATTACAGCTTTATTAAAGGGCCTGTGATGGATATTATTAAAACCACACCAGTCATAACTGAATTATCTGGACGCGTATTTTTGAGTACCGTACAGGCCGTTGAGCTATTAACAGACGACAACCCTAATAATGACCAGCACCCAAAGATACAAACTACAGAGTATGTCTAAAATGAGTATGTCTAAAAATTGTAGGAAATCGGTTGCTAACGACTAAAACTAAGCGTAAAAAAATAATTAAGCGTAAAACAATAATAAAACCTTCAAAACATTAAAAAACACGAGCAAAGCATCATTAGCTGCTAACCCAAATCTAAAATACTGTTTAACTTGTCACCACCTTTCTTTTAACTACTGAACAAGGCCAACTTTAAAATCATGAGCAACACTATCACTATTTACAAACAAATCTATCCTTCTCAATGTCAGCAGCTAGCACACTTTGGTTACCGCTCTTTGATTAATATTCGACCAGATAATGAAGCTGCTAATCAACCATTAAGCGAAACACTGAATCTGGCGGCAAAAAAAGCCCATCTAGCTTATGCTTATATCCCTTATGATGAAGATCGATTAAGCTGTGCTACCATTGCATCTTTTGCTGAGCAATATCACAAAATGCCAAAACCTATTATGCTGTTCTGTGGCTCTGGTGCACGCGCCAAATTACTGTATCAAAGTGCATTGATGCAGGGTCTGTTATAAATACCAAAATACAGTATTAAAACCAAACACTAAGCTCTATCATAAAAGAACCTCTGTTATAAAAAAGGAAACCCAATGACACATCAAGTTAGTTTTTCAGGTCAAATCACACCAGAACAAGTTCAACAAATCGTTGACCAAGGCTTTAAAACCATCATCAACAACCGTCCAGATGGTGAAGCAGCTGACCAGCCTAAGAATGCAGATATTGCTGCCGCTGCCAAACAAGCCGGCGTTGCATACAAAGAAATCTTATTTGCTGGCAATGCGTTAACTCAGCCGATCGTTGAAGAGTTTGCCGATTACTTTAATCAAGCCGAGCAGCCTGTATTTATGTTCTGCCGTACGGGCAACCGCTCAAATGGCTTGTATGAAGCGGCCAAACAAATGGATTTACTAGACGATTAAGCGGTCTGGTTTGACTGACAGTTGTACCTATAATGGGCTATCGTCTTGATGGCCTTTTTTTATCAAACAGTTATCCCTTAATATAATCCTTGTATTACCCTCGCTTGCCTTGTAACCACTTTAGACTTCTTTAACTAGTGCTGACTGCGACTATATCGTGACCTTAAATTGAAGGAACAACAAAAAAACCACCGTAACCTATAGGCTACGGTGGTTTTTTATTAATAAATGAAATGAGCACTCACTTATTTAAGTTAAACAGCAACTTACGAGTTGTCTTTTAACGCTTTGGCTTCTTCTACCGCATCTTTGCCCCAAGCTGCCATATCCAAGTCTAGCTTTTCATAGTTTTGCGCATCAAACAGCGGTACTTTAACCCCTGCTCTAAGCTGACCTGCGAAGTCGTCTAACAAACGCTTAGCACGTGGGAATAGCATAATTAGTGCCAATAAGTTGGCCAATGCCAATACACCCATTAATGGATCTGCGAAGAAGAATACTGTGGTTGCATTTGGCGCAGCAGCACCCACAAATAAGATAGCAATCACCACCACACGTAGGATAAAGGTTGCCATTTTGATGTTCTTTTTAACCAAGAAATTAATGGCGTTTTCACCCATGTAGTAGTTATACATGATAGAGCTTAACGTAAACAATAGTAAGGCAATGGTTAAGATATACTGCGACCAAGCCCCCAGCTCACTGGTTAATGCCTGCTGTGCCAATACAATACCGTCAACCTCAGCGCCTGGCTGATACACACCACTTAACAAAATCATAAAAGCAGTAGCACTACATACTAATATGGTATCAATAAATACTGAGAGCGACTGTGAAATACCTTGGCTAACTGGATGGGTCGCATAAGCAGTTGCTGCTACGTTTGGCGCTGAACCTAAGCCTGCTTCGTTTGAGAACAGACCACGTTTCATACCTTGCTCAATCGCTGCACCGATACCACCACCAACAACTGACTCAATTCCAAAGGCATTTTTGACAATCATGCCAATCAAACTAGGTAGTTCAGTGATGTTCAGGACAATAATAACCACAGCCATCGCCAAATAGATCAGTGCCATGATAGGAATCACAATATCAGCGGCTTTTGCAATACGCTTAATACCACCAAATACGATAAAGCCACCAGCAATCACCAATGCGATACCAGATACCCAGCGCTCAATGCCAAAGCTCTCTAGCGCTGAACCTGCTACCGTATTACCTTGGAATGCCACAAAACCGATCGAGAATGACAACAATAAAGACACTGCATAAATAACTGCTAACCACTTATAATCCTTACCTAAGCCATGCAGGATATAAGTTGCTGGACCACCACGGAAGTTGCCTTCGTGGTCTTTACGCTTATATAGCTGAGCCAAGCTACATTCCACGATACTGGTCATCATACCAACAAGAGCAACGGTCCACATCCAAAATACAGCGCCAGGGCCACCGAGTGAGATAGCCACTGCCACACCGGCGATATTACCACCGCCCACACGTCCGCCAATAGAGACGAGCAATGCTTGACGCGCACTAATACCACCCTCTCCGACTTCATCGCTGCGCAAAACCGAGAACATACGTTTAAAGTATCTCACCTGCGCAAATCTTCCAACTATCGTAAACAATAGGCCGAAAATGATTAGCATTGGGACCAGTGCCCATCCCCAGGTTAAATCACCTACCTTGGTGAAAAATGCTTGAATTAGCTCCATGGTGATTTTTATTCCTTCTAAAAAAGAGTCTTGTGCCTCTATTGAATACGCTCAAAAATTTTTTATACGTATTCACTAATCACAGTGATTAAACGTGCACAAGTTGCGTAAATTTGCACATCTTACCTATCTCAAGATCGTACCTAATAGCAGAAGACCCTATTTAATAGCAAAACATACCTAACAGTGAAACATACTCAACACCTAATACTCTCAACAGAATTAACCTTGATTATCACTAAAAAGATACGTTCAAGTAAGATGCAAGAAAGTTTATGCTCACTATTTTAAAGCAAAATATAACTTAGGGTTATCATTAATTGATAAAAAATAGGATTTTATCCAGTTTTTTTCAATTTTTCTCTTTTTTGCTGCGTTGTCACCATTTTTTGTCGCTGTGACGCAATAACAACTCCATAATGGATACGCTAACTTAATTGTTAGGACAATAAAAAAACCACCGCCATATAAAATGGCAGTGGTTTTGTTTTCATCACGTTAACTATGAGATTGGGAGTAGCGCTACTTACTTTATCGTCACGCCGCTGTCAGCAGGACTGGAAACGACAAATCATCGACTCAGCTGCGACTTACTGCATTACCAACTTACTGCATTACCAAATAATCAAAAGCACTTAACGCCGCTTTTGAGCCCTCGCCCATCGCAATGTTAATCTGCTTAAACGGTACCGTAGTTACGTCACCGGCTGCAAAGATACCTTTACGACTGGTTTGGCAACGCTCATCAATTTCGATTTCGCCAAAGCGATTCATATCGACAAAGCCTTTAACAAACTCTGAGTTTGGCACCAAGCCAATTTGTACAAATACCGCTGACAAGTCTTGCTCTTTAATTTCGCCACAAGTACGGTCTTCATACACGATAGAGGTAACTTTACCATCAGTCGCTTTAATTTCTTGAGTGGCCGCTGACTTGATGATTTTAATGTTGCTTGTCTCTTTAGCTTTATTAATTAGAACTTGGTCAGCTTTTAAGTCATCAGCAAATTCAAAGACAGTTACGTTTTTAACGATACCCGCCAAGTCAAGCGCAGCTTCAATACCAGAGTTACCGCCACCGATAACCGCAATGTCTTTGCCTTTAAAGAAGGGACCATCACAGTGCGGACAGTAGGCAACACCGCTACCAATGTTTTCTTCTTCACCTGGTACACCAAGCTTACGCCACTGCGCACCTGTTGCTAAGATGATACTACGAGTCTCAAAGGTTTCGCCTGTATTTAGCTCGATGGTATAGTTTTCATCTTCAGTTTCACCCAGCTTTTTGACACTGACATGCTCTTTGATAGTGATATCATATTCTTTTAAATGCTTTTCAAAGTTGGCAGATAGTTCATTACCTGTGGTCAAGGGCACAGAAATTAAGTTTTCAATGCTTTGGGTGTCTTTCACCTGACCACCAATACGGTCAGCAACTATGGTCACTTTTAGCCCTTTACGTGCGGTATATATAGCAGAAGCAACCCCTGCTGGACCACCGCCAATAACGGTTACATCTTGACGCTCTAGCTGTTCAGCGTCATCGGCAGCAGATAATAGGTCTGGATACTCTTGTTGTAACTTATCGATGATTCTGGCGGTATCGACCTTACCATTTAAGAAAGGTTTACCATTTAAAAATACTGCGGGAACACCTTGAATGTTATTAGCTTCAACCTGCTCTTGGAACAAACCGCCATCAATCATCTCACTACTGATATCGTCATTTAACAAAGCAAACTGGTTTAATGCTTGCACGACATCTGGACAGTTGTGGCAGGATAACGACACATAAGTCTGGAACTGTAATGGATGATTGATACGCTTCACCATATTTTGAATACTGTCATCCAATTTTAAGGTATGACCACCCGCTTGTAACATGGCCAAAATCAATGAGCTAAACTCATGACCGCCTGGGATACCACTAAATACGATACCCGTTTCGCTAGTTTCCCCTTCGATTTCAGTGGTAATTTTAAAGCTTATGGGACTGGCCAAACTCTCATCGGCTTGGTTAGTGTCAAAGTTAATCTTGTCACTGGTACTGGCAATTTTGCTCAAAAAATCAACCAGCTCTGCACGTTTTTCATGCTCACCACTACCGATGACAAAACGGATTGGGCGAGTCATATTTTCGCTATAACTTTTGACAGCATCTAACAAACTTTGGTCTAACATATTAAACTCCTAATTTTCTTTTATATTTTTAAGATCTAATTATTTAAGCATTACACACATTCGGCTACTTACTTCATGCCTTTATTATCAGGGCTTGATGTCCGAATGACAACCTTATATTACTGAAGAAAATGATTTACAAAACAAATCGATTGATTGTTATTGTTATATATTACAAATTAACTTTATCGGTAACGATTACCAAATCTTACTAAAATAACTGCTACTAAGCATAGCCTTCTGTAACATTTTTGGGTACAATTTAGGTAGCTAGTCAACAACAATAATGCATTAAGCATATAAATTTATCATGACATGTCTTTGGCTTTTGGTTTGCTTTTACCTTTTGAAGCTTAAAGCCTGTATTTTATTTTGATTTATGTAACCTAACTAAACTATATAAGGATAATATTATGTTCCATGAGCATCGTGATTTAATCAGCAAATTAAAAAGCACTGACTTATACTTCCAAAAAATGTTTGACGAGCACAATAAGTTAGATATTGAAATTAACAAGCTAGAAAATGATGTAGTAAAGTCTGTTAGTCGTGAAGATGAGATTGATGAGATGAAACGTCATAAACTTGCACTAAAAGAACAAATCGGTCGCTACTTAGACGAAAAAAGCAAAGACCAGTAAAAAGACCAATAAGATGGTCGTTGCGCTTACTGCTTAAGCGAAACCCATCCGCTAAACAAGCTTAACCTAAAGCCCTAACCTACTGTTAGGGCTTTAGGCGTTTTGGCGAAACACAATTTTGAAAGCCGACTCTGTCTGTACTTATTCAGCCACTACTTATCTGCCGTAATGGATGAGCTATTTTCTCATTTACATCCGTTAACCACGACTATCACAACAGTCCATACTTATTCACTCTTTTTTTATGTTAATATAGCTAGAGTTAATATAGCTAGAAGAGCTAATGTCGCTAAAAAGTAGCGAATACATCAAACATTATCAACACACGAAAACATTCTAAGCCGTACGCTCATTCAACACAACAGATCGTACGCTTATAAACACTAAAACAGTAACCTAAATATTAGATAATCCTAATATTAGCGCATACTGATACTAAATCATTAAGATAAAATAACTCATACGGTATTATATGACCTGGAACGATCCAAACGCACAACAAGAAGCTCAAAACTACGACAACCCTATCCCAAGCCGCTTGCTTATCTTGCAAACCTTGGCTGAAAAAGGGGAGCTAACTCACAAACAACTGGCTACCGCTTTTGGTATGGACAGTGATGATCAATTCGAAGCCTTAGGCAACCGCTTAAAAGCCATGGCACGTGATGGTCAAGTCCATCGTGATGGCCGACCTTACAAGTATCGTGCTGTCACCCAACAAGATGTGGTCAGTGGCACTGTCTCGGCTCACGCCAAAGGTTTTGGCTTTGTCGTACTCAATGGCATGCCCGATTTATTCTTGCATGAAAAGCAAATGCGCTGGGTATTCAACGGTGATACAGTCAACGCTGTTGGTACCACCACTGACAATCGTGGTCGAACTGAAGGCCGTATACTTGAGGTCACTGAACGCCAACAAACCCAGTTTATCGGTACTTTAGAAAAAGATGACGAAGGCTATATGGTGAGCCTGTCTAGCCCTAATAATCATCAGCCGATCACTGTTGCCGAAAAAAATGTCAAAGTGCTCAATGCCAAACCTGGCTATCCAGTGAAAGTCGACATTATCGACTGGCCAACTCAGCATGAATTTGCCACAGGTAAAATCGTCGAAGTCATGGATGATGACAATGATCGTGAAGTGATTATTGAAACCACCCTACTTAACTACGACATTCCAAGCGAATTTGGTGCGGCCGTCCTAAAGCAAGCCAATAGCTATAAAGAGCCCACCGAAAAAGACGTCAAAGGCCGTACCGACATCCGTCAGCTACCGCTCGTTACCATTGACGGTGAAGACTCACGTGACTTTGATGATGCGGTTTATGCTGAAAAACGTCCAGGCGGTAACTACCGTGTGGTGGTAGCTATCGCTGATGTTAGTCATTATGTTACGCCAAACTCAGCGCTAGATCATGAAGCCTTCGAGCGTGGTACTTCAGTTTACTTCCCACATCATGTGGTACCGATGTTACCTGAAGTCTTGTCTAATGGCTTATGCTCGCTCAACCCTGGCGTTGATCGCTTGTGTATGGTTGCGGATATCAAATTATCTCGCGCTGGTAACATCACAGGCTATGACTTCTACCCTTCGGTGATGCACTCGCAAGCACGCTTGACCTATAACCAAGTTAATGATTATTTCGATGGCAATTTAGACACAGTGCCTGACTCATTAACTGGCAATAAAGAGGTCAAAAAGTCGATCGACACCATGCATCAGTTGTATGAAGTGTTGGTCAAAAAGCGTGAACAGCGCAATGCGATGGAATTTGAAACCCCAGAAACTTATATTAAGTTTAATGAAGAAGGTGGTATTGATGCCATCGTGCCTCGCACCCGTGGTGATTCGCACAAACTTATTGAAGAGTTGATGCTGCTTGCCAACACCTGTGCTGCCAACTTTGCGTTAAAAGAAGAGTTGCCAGTGCTATATCGTAACCACGATAAGCCAGATGCTGAAAAATCTCGCATCCTTCATGAATATGCCAAAAACTTCGGTATCAGCTTTCCAGAAGAAAGCCCTACCCAAGCCGATTACAAGCGCATTATTGAAGCAACCAAAGAACGCCCTGATGCCGTCAGCATCCACAGTATGCTGCTGCGTTCTATGATGCAGGCCAACTATTCGCCAGACAATATCGGTCACTTTGGCCTAGCCTATGACGAGTATTCACACTTTACCTCGCCCATTCGCCGCTATCCTGACTTAATGCTACACCGTGCGATTAAGGCGAAGGTCACTGGCAAAAAACAGCCAGATATGGACTTCACCTTAGAAGAAGCTGGTCAGCAAACCTCAGATACTGAGCGCCGCGCTGAAAAAGCCTCACGCTTTGTCGAAAGCTGGCTGAAGTGTCATTACATGAAAGACCATGTCGGTGAAGAGTTTGATGGCGTTATCACCACAGTCACCAGCTTTGGTCTGTTCATCAACTTAACTGAGCTATTTATTGATGGCTTAGTTCACATCTCAAATGTGGGTAATGACTACTTCACTTATGATGAAAAACAGCAGCAGCTAATCGGTGGCAAAGGCACGATTTATGGTCTTGGCGACTTAGTACGCATCAAGGTTGCTGCGGTGAATATGGACTTATTGCAAATTGACTTTGAGCTGGTCGCTAAGCTAAAAGCCAGTGCGCTCAACCAAGGCAAAAAGCCAACGGGCAGTAGCAAAAAAGCCAGCAATAATAAGACGGCCAATAAATCCAGTAAGAGCAATGGCAATGGCAATAACAGCAGCAATGGCAACAAAGAGGCCACGGCTGACAAGAAGCCTTCTCGCCACCGCAATAGTCGTAACAAGAGTAGCACTAAAGGTAAAAAGTCAAATCAAGCTAGCAATAAGACAAACCAAGATAACAACAAGTCTAGCTGACTGACTCCCAATTAAATTACGACAAAAATAGCGGTGCTTACTCAAAAACACCGCTATTTTTTGCTATTTATTTGCTATATTTAATCTTCTTTTACTTAATTTATCGTCCATTCCCTACCAAGCGCACTAAGGTAACTCCGCAAGCTCGGCACTAATTGGCAGATGGTCTGACAACTTCGACCAAGGCTTACCCTTGTGTACCCAAGCCTGCTTTACTTGCACATTACGCACATAAATGCGATCTAAACTAAGGACTGGTAACTTAGCAGGAAACGTAGGTAATAGCCGATCATGATACTCCATAAATGCTTCGGTCATATTTAGCTCATCGGCTAACTTCTGACAAGAGACTTTTTTCCAATCATTAAAATCTCCTGCTAATACCAGTGGCGTATCTTCATCGATAAGGTCACTATCATTGACATACTTTGCAATGGCATCATACTGCTTGCGCCTATCATGTTCTAGCAAGTTTAAATGCGCACACAACACAACAATCGGACGTTCCCATCCAGCAGGGTGTACCTCACAATGCAGTACGCCACGCTGTTCTAGCTTATTGACCGTAATATTCACATTATGCTTCGGGTCAAGTGGATGGCGACTTAGCACGGCATTACCATGATGACCATTGTCGTATTCTGAGTTTTTGCCATAGCTGTGATCTAAGTTTAAATATTCACCAAACCACTCATGCTGCGACTGGTTCGGATATTCGTTATACTTCACCATCCGCTTTAGGTTTTGACCCTGTACTTCTTGCAGACACAGTATGTCTGGATTGGCCTGACGTAAGGCCTCACCTATTTTTTGAGTCACAACCTGCCTATTTAGTGGCGACATGCCTTTATGTATATTGTAGCTGGTTAAGACTATACTATTACTACTGCTCTTATTCATAATTGTCGATACTTGTATTATTAGTGCGGAGAGCGGTTAAAAATAACTCAAAATAAACTTGAAGTCTATGGCTGACTAAGGCGTGTCTTCATTTTGAAAATGACGATAAAAAAACAAATCGTAGTCAGACTAGGAAAATAATACAGACAAAAAAGCACCAGCCAGTGCCAGTGCTTTTTTCAATATGTTATGTTTTGCTGTTAATAACTAACTTTGCTTTTGATAACATATTATATAATGAGGACCGTCCCTATTGATATTGATATCAGGTCATGTCCTCAATAAGTAGCTAGTAACGAGTGACCAAGGCAATTGGCAAGTCTTCACCCATAATCTCTTGAGGCATAAACACAACTTTACCACCATTGTGAATCACATGCTCAATGATATCGCTAACCGCATCATCGGTAACACCCTCTGCTGCTGGATCATCCGCCAACTGTAACGTCTGCGCCTTCTCATCAATAATCGCAGGTTGCATATAGCCTTTGCGTAGATATAACGTCTCGCCAGCACCTTGGAAGGCTGCACGATAAACTTCTTGCAAATCAACACGTAACATCTGTGCCCCACGTGCTTTATCAATCTCACCTAAAGCGGCTTCATGCAATGAAGTGCGATAAGCTTCTACTGCCTCTTGTACACCATCTACGATATGCTGAGCACTGCCATTCTCTAAGTCTGTGACATTAGACACTGAAGCAATGATGTTTTCAGGACGATCACACACTTCTTGATAATAACTGATATTGCGGTTATCGCCTACCAAGACCAGTGGCATTTGATGCTCGCCCCACAGCTCTTGCACGCTTTTATCAATACGATTAAAGTACTCTGTTAGATAGCTATTTTCTTTATTTGATGAACGATCTGAGCTACCATCACCTGTCTTATATGGGCTATTATTCTCGATAGGAAATGGCATATTTTCCATATTCTTTTGAGCCTCGTCATCGTGCTCAAACTCTTTAACAACACGATCGTTAGATGCTTCAATTAAACGGGCATGATCACGACCAAGCACAACAGTATAATAATGCACAGCGCTAGCCATATCACGCACTAAGTCACGAGTTGCATAGCGCTCATCAATAATCACTCGCTGTTTGACATCAATAGGTAAGCGCAGAACTTGCACATCCTCTGTACTGGCAAATATTGCTAGGGTATCTAGGTTATAGTTATGATCTAGCTCGTCTGTTTTTGCATGAATTTTTTCTAGAATGGTCGTCGCTGTTGTTTTATCATACTCATTACTAATACGCTCTTCCGCCACTTTTAATTGATTTTTTAAGGCGATGGGATCTTGCTCGTTATCTGGATGCTTGCGGTGTGTTTTAACAAAAATACTCACAGCAGGTTGAGCAACTTTATTGCGTAATTCTTTTAGTATTGACTTCATAAAACGTCCTTTTATTTATCTTATTTATTAAAGTATTTATTAAGGCTCTAATTTTTAGAATTCAAAGCTGTTGATGCCAAGCTCTTGTTTATAAAATGAATTTATAAAATGAATTGCTAAAATCTATTTTGTATTTAGTGCTACTAATTCTAAAATAGCAAGTATTGTTATTAAACTCCATACAGGCTTTGTAAATAAATAGTATTTAATTAAGCAACCCTGTTTTTATTATGTAAAAATTATTAACATAAGTTAGATTAAGTAAAAGTTGGTTAAAAAGTTAAAAATTTCAGTTCAGTCATTACCTTGTAATCTCTAGCTTTAGACTCAATATCATACAGGTAAGCCCTTACCAACAGGCAAACTCATGCAACGGCTTTAACACCTATCCACCTATCTGATCAACAAACCACATACCATATAAAGCTAAATATTTACAATCAGTTTAAGCAGTTTTTTAATCATCGAAAACAACTCAAAATAATGGATATAATAATGATGCAAAACACACAAGCCACCTTAGATCAAAATCTACATCTGGTCGACTTTTCACAAGTCACCCCAGCACAGCTAAAAACTCAGGTCATTACGGCACTGGATAAAAGCAACGCTTTTTTAGATACTCTGGATACCCAAAGCGTGCCCAATCAAGCACAAGCTGCGCTCAATGACATTATTGAATTTGACCATATTGGACTTGAGCTAGATCGCAGTTGGGGCATTGTTTCGCACCTAAACAGCGTCATGAGTAATGATGACATCCGCCATGTGCATCATGAGCTACTACCGCTACTGTCTGCTTATGGCACTCGTGTTGGTCAGCACAAACCCCTGTATCAGCGTTATCAAACCCTCAAAAATGATAGCGCATTTTTTGACACACTTGAGCCTGCCCGCAAACGTGCTACCGAACTTGCTATCCAAAGCTTTGAGCTATCAGGCGTTGCCCTGCCAGAAGAGCAACAAAAAACCTATGCCGACATTCAAAGCGAGCTTTCCACCTTATCGGCTAAGTTCTCTGACAACATACTCGATGCCACCCAAGCATTTGCCTTGCCACTTAGCGATGAACAACTAGCAGGCATCACCGACAGTGGCTTAGCCATGTTGGCAAATGCAGGCGAGCAATATAAAGCCAAACTGCTAGACAGCAAGCAAAAAACACAAGCCGAAATAGACGCCCTACCGACGCCATACTATGTAGCAACGCTAGACATTCCTGTTTATCTAGCCGTGATGACCCATGCCGATGACCGCAACCTGCGTGAAACCTTATATAAAGCCTACGTGACCCGTGCTTCAGAATTTGATGAGCATAAAAATGGCAAAGGCGAGCCATTAAACAACAGTGAGGTTATGGAAAAAATCTTAAGCCTACGTGAGCAAAAAGCAAAACTGTTAGGCTTTAATAACTATGCCGAAGTGTCACTATCTCGCAAAATGGCAGACACCGTGCCACAAGTAGAAAGCTTTTTACGCAACCTTGCTAGCAAAGCCACACCGTCCGCACAGCAAGACTTAAAACAACTCCAAGCAGAAGCAAACAAGCACGGCATAGCAACAAACGACCTACAACCTTGGGACACCGCCTATATTGCCGAAAAAGTAAAACAAGCCAAATTTAGCCTATCGCAAGAAGAGATTCGCCCTTACTTCCCACTGCCAAAAGTGATTGACGGATTATTTAGCATCGTCAACCGCCTATATGGAATCAAAGCCGTTGAATGCACCGAACACGTCACCCGTTGGCATGACGATGTGCGTTTTTACCAACTATTTGACACCAATACAAACGGCAATACAGATGACGATACAGACAACAATGGCACCTTAATCGGTGGTTTCTATTTTGACTTATATGCCCGTCAAGGCAAACGAGGTGGGGCTTGGATGAGCGGTTTCCAATCTCGCTATCACTATGCTGGCAATACGCCCGAGCAAGGCTACCAGCAACTGCCTGTCTGCTTTATGGTCGGTAACTTTACCCCACCAACTGACGGCAAACCCAGCTTATTAACCCATAACGAAGTCACCACCTTATTCCACGAATTTGGACACGGCTTGCACCACCTACTGACCCAAGTGAGCATTAGCGATGTGGCAGGTGTCAATGGCGTAGAGTGGGACGCAGTCGAATTACCTAGCCAATTTATGGAAAACTGGGCGTGGGATAGCGATGGCATCAACCTCATCAGTGCCCATGTTGACACTGGCGAGCCACTGCCCAAAGACAAACTAGACGCCTTGCTTGCCGCCAAAAACTTCCAAAGCGGTATGCAAACCCTACGTCAAATCGAATTTGCCCTATTTGACTTGCTATTACACGCTAAGTCCCCTGCCCCAGACTATCAAGGCATCTTAGCGACACTGGATAGCGTGCGTGACGATGTCGCCATTATGCAAACACCAGCGTACAACCGCTTTGCCAATGGCTTTAGCCATATCTTCGCAGGGGGTTATGCCGCAGGCTACTACTCTTATAAATGGGCAGAACTACTCTCTGCCGATGCCTTTAGCAAATTTGAAGAAGACGGCATTTTCAACCCACAAACAGGCAAGGCATTTAGAGAGAGCATTTTATCGGTAGGTGGTAGCCTACCTGCCAAAACCAACTTTGAAAACTTCCGTGGTCGCAGTGCAACAATTGATGCCCTACTACGCCACAGCGGCTTTACCGACACTCAAAACAATGAGGTAGCCTAAAAAATGCGTTATGAATCCAAACGCCCAAGACGCCAGTTTTTAGCTGGCGTCAAGTGTCCAAAATGTGATGAAATGGATGCAGTAGTGCAAGTCCGTATATTTGAGCCTGAAGAGGACGAATATATCGAATGCACAAAATGCGGACACAGCGAGCGTCGCCCAGACCCTGAAGCAATCAGAGAAAAAAATGCCCTAGCAAATGATGCGATGAGCACAGGTACGCAAGGTACGGTGAGGTTTATTAAGTAGCTTTAAGTTAAGTAGGTTTTAAAGTTGGACTTCTGCATCACAAATAACAAAGGGCGTTCAGCCCTTTTTTTGTGGAAAATCATTTTATTAAAGATAGAAAAGCAAAAAACTAGCCTCAATATCGCAGTCCCAGCAACATGGAGAAATATGCGAGATATAAGTAGTCTTTCTTTAAGCACTATATCCGTGCCTCGTCCCTCGGCAAGAGCCTATACTTAAAATCTAATTGCTGCACAAACTAGTAAGCAATTTCTGGCTTTTTTATTCAATAACCATTAATATCCTGATAAACAAACATATTAACTTACATCTCCGATAAACGTAATAATGTTGTTTATCGGGAAGTTGGTCACACATCAAGGTCAAAAAAAATGAGTAGAATAAACTTGATATATCCTGAAAAAGTAAAACTTAAAGACCACCCTATCCTTACAGAAGCTTGGTTACAAGAAATTATTGCAAAAAACCCAGAGGTAATTGGACTGGGTGACTTGGTTCTTAAAGACAAAGAAAGGAAACAAATTAGAGCAGGAAGACTGGATATATTACTTCAAGACCCAGAAATAAACAAAAGATATGAAGTTGAAATTCAACTAGGTAAAACAGATGAAAGCCATATAATAAGGACTATCGAATATTGGGACATTGAAAGAAAGCGATACCCTCAATATGAACATTGTGCTGTAATAATTGCGGAAGAGATTACGAGTAGATTCTTGAATGTAATTGGGCTTTTTAACGGAAACATTCCTCTTATTGCTATTCAATTAACCGCATATAAAAATGAAGATGATTACTTCCTGACCTTTAATAAAGTATTAGACGAAATGGTTCTCGGACTCGTTGACGATGATGAAGAAATTAGTGAGATTACAGACCGAAACTATTGGGAAACTCAAAAAGGGACACCTAAGACCATTAAAATTGTAGATGAAGCATTAGAAATGATCACTGAAGTTATTCCAGGCTACCAACTAAAATACAACAAATTTTATATCGGACTTGCCCAAAATGGCAGAGCGGATAATTTTATTTTGTTTAGGGCTAAAAAGAACTTTACTAGGATGGAAATCCGACTTGACCGATCAGAAGAACTTGAAAATGAAATTGAAAATCGTGGTATTGATTTGATGGACTATGATAAGCGGTACGGAAAATATAGAATGAAGATTAGTTCTCATGATTTGAAGAAACACAAAGAGTTTTTACAAGAACTTGTGAGACAATCAAAAGGAATTAAAAAAAAGACGGAAAAAGCAATTGAAGAATAAAAGCGCGTAGGTTGGGGGGAGGAACGACATCCAACTGTTTTTAATTTATAATGTGTTGGGTCTCGTTACCTCGACACCAACCTACCAATCGTTTTTAAGTTAAGTGTTAAATCAATATTTTTTCGGTGGTTTAACGTTTCCATTAAGAATTCGGTTAAGCTTCTAAAGGTCATTGCAAATGCAGTTGTAGTAACGTGAGTGCTAATCAACATAACAAGGGCTTTTAATACGTGGGTTTCATTGCGTTGCACCCACGCTTGCTACTTTTCATATCCGAACCGTTGTAGGTAATTAGAAAAATGCAGAAATTCAATTTTATATTTTTAAGGTCAGACAAAGTTTTAGTTAGTCAAAAAAAATATTCTGATTGGAAGGAAATACAAAATGAGTTTGATGATTATATGGCGCACATAGGTTTTGATTCGATTGATGAAATTAAAGAGTACATGCAATTTGACTATAAATTAAATGAAGAAAAAGCATTTAAAGAATCGAGAAAAATATCTGAATCTAATTCTGATTATGTAGAAATTGAATTATGACAAATTAAATTGAAGACATATTCGCAACATCTCACGATAGAGGAATAACCGAATGGAAAGGAGATTTAAAACAATAGACATTAAAAATCGAATATCAATATCTCGGACAGGAACTTCAAGATGATTTTGAAAATTTTTATCTGCTAATCCATAATATAGAACATATGTGTTAGTCTGTAGGGTGCGTTCCACGCACCGATTAGAAACTGTGACTTAAAAAGTTCCCGTAGGGTGCGCCCCGCGCACCATTATTCCATGCAATAGATGCGCATGGTGCACCCGACCAACTACTCTCGCTGTCTTTTTCAATTCATAACCATTAATATCATAATAAACGAATATAACAATTTATACCAATTCCATAAATAAACCTATAAACCAATCCAATCACGAGAAGTTATAGACTGAATGAGCTCGGGCTTGGAACAAAGTCTATTCCAAGCCTTGCAGGCAGCATTAACAATAGCCTCATAACCATCAAAACACCTATTGGATAACCAATGTTGTTTCAAATACGACCACACCTGTTCAGATGGATTTAACTCAGGTGAATAAGGGGGTAATTTAAGCATCGTCACATTATGTAGGTTTAAACTTGGTTGATGCCATAGAGCACCATCCATAAC
>NZ_KB907650.1 GCF_000382145.1 Psychrobacter lutiphocae DSM 21542 | reverse complement strand
GGTAATGGACGGTGCATTATGGCATCAACCAAGCTTGAATCAGGGGAATGTCACTATGCTTAAATTACCACCGTATTCACCTGAGCTTAACCCCTCTGAGAACGTATGGCAGTACCTGAAGCAAAATGAGTTATCTAATCGCTGTTATGAAAGCTATGAAGCTATTGTTGATGCCGCTTGTTTGGCTTGGAATAATCTGCTCAAACAGCCACAAAGAATTCGCACTTTAACCACTCGTGCTTGGGCTCAACTTTAATTATTGGGTTTGGTATTAGTTATTGATTATGTTGATGATGTATTTGGATGTGTGCTTGATTATTCCTATGATTTGGATCTTATCTTGGAAGAAAATGCTGCCACTGCCAGTGATGACCCACAAATTACCGCTTTACATCAAGAATATAGTGACTGTATAACTGAGGTAAAACAGGCCGAGCCTGAGTTAATGGTGCTTGCAAATATCTATCAGCGTCAATATCTTAAACGTGAGAACACCTGTGTTAATCACTTTGATAAACAAACTTCAGACTACTTAAACTCTGATAGAAGTGAAAACGATGATTTACAGTCTTATTACAATATTTGGGAAAATTACAGTGTCTGTGATTATAGTGTATATCTACTTAGTGACCTTGAGCCTGTCACCTATCTAAGCAAGGGCTGGCCGCAATATTTCTTAGACTTTAAGCAGCAGCGGGTACACTGTGCAGATCAGATGTTAGCGGCTGAAGAGGCGGCAGATCGAAATGGTATTCGTTATGATAACAATCCAGCGCATTTTTTACAGATTACAGAAAACTTTAATCAGTGTGAGGTGCAAGCACTACGAAGCAAAACAGAGTATGAAGTTACAAACAATCTAATTGATAATCTGCGACATGATGATGATTTTAACAGTTATATTGATTATGATTATGAAGAAATTGAAGCCTATGAAAAGCAACAACAACTCACAGAGCTTAATGAAGCAATTGAGATGATACAAATCACGCCAGCACAAGTAGAGGCTAACAACTTTTATTATTATCAATATTTAACCTTAAATCAAATCAGTGCTTATGACGTAACACAAAAAAAATTCAATAGCGTGTATAGCTTTGATTACGTGAGTCCTTCGTCTTATACCTCTATCCAACTGCCACTGGGCATCGACTTTAAACAGGGAAAAATGATATTAGACCCAAGTGCACTATTGCCACTTGTTGCCCTTTCCATACCAGAAAGCGCGCCCTTGCCTGAAGATATGACGACGACCACAGTTGCTTTTGGTTTGCCTGAGGAGATACAGAAGAGTTTTTCTTCTGAAGTTATTTATGATGCTTTGATATCCGCTATTGCTTATAGCTTAACAGAACTTGATAGCAGCAACTTTACCATGACAGATTTTAGTCAAGATGACTTTGCTAAGCAGTTGGGTGCACGTACTGTGGTTAAAGTAAATTTAGATGCTTATCAGTCTGGCAAAATGTTAGGCGTTATTTTCAAACACATGATTAATACCCTACAAACACATGTCGAGGCGCATCCAGAAGCTTATCAAGATCCAGATGATATTGCTCAGCGTTTAGAAAATATTCAAGCGTTAAGTACCACATTTTTAACCGATGACGCGGGTCGAATGTTGCAAACCTTAGAGACTTTTTTGCCTATAACCTTTAACAAAATCAATCGCTTTTATTTAGATGCCGATAATCAATTACTAGGTAAGCAAGTATCTATGGCCATTGGGAGTGATTTGGCAGGTCGTACCCATAACAGCATAACCCAAACCCGTTATGATGCAAAAAGCTTTGAACAAAACTCATTAGAGCCGTTGTTTATTCAGTCTTTTGGTATGCCATTTTCTGAAAATAGCAACCTTAAACCGCTAGATGGCAATGAGTGGTTACAAAATACCAAAAACCGTCAAAAGCTATTGATTCAAGCAGAATATGCAAGATCTAGCTATGGGCGCTATAACCCTGAGACTGAGCACTTTGAAGAATATGATGAGCCTGATAGCTTTAACAATGATCAGCCTGAGAAGATAGACGGCATGGACAACATGGACTATGAGCCAAAAATTAGTATTGTTGAGTCTGGCAATGTCAATGATCCAGAGTACCAGGATGAACACCCTTAGAATGATGATGAGAAAGAGGAAGAGGAAGAACAATATTAAACTCACTTAATTCATCCCCTGATATTGTCCAAGACAGCCAACCAGACAGCAGTAAAATCGAGCAAGGAACAACAATGAAAGTCAGCCGTAGCCTACAATCAACGCACATAGATAGTCCCTCTTACCGTAGTACACTCAGCAAGAAAGTTCTAAAGCATTCAATCACTACTGCACTTGCAGCAGTAGCTTTGAGCGGCTGTCAATCAACGCCATTTACAGGTCAGCATCAGTCGAGCGCACTGACTGCAATTATGGCTAGCCAGCCAGCATCAGAACAACAATCTTTGTTAGCACAGCAAACCTTGCTGCAAGCCATGCAAAAACAGCGAAAAACCGCCTATCGCTATCGAATAGATATGATTGGCTCAAATCAATCCCGCTTGGCAGCCTTTCGACATACAACCAATCAGCAATTGGCTATGAGTGATGTCTCAGAAACACACTGTGAGCACCTGCATGATGAGGCGTATGCAAGTTTACTAGCGCGTGCTGAGTCAGAAAACACTGATATCGAAGATGAAAAATATAGTACTCAGCGTAGAGCACTAAAGTCTGCTTTTATTGACTGTAAAACCAAGCAGGTAGATTGGGAAAACTCTAGATATAGTCAGGTAGAGTCTAGCACCGATGCCAGTATAAGTAACACAGATATACTTGCTGTTGAGGAGCAACTATCTAGTGAAATGGTAGAAGATGATGACACAGGGTCAGACAAATTTAATCAGCAATTACTAGATGAGCTTCTGACTAGCTTGAATATAGATACGCCACAAGATAGATTTTTGCCAAACTATGACAGTGCTCATACCAAGCTTGATGCCCGCAAAGCCAAACTGCTGGATGCGTATTTGTTAAAGCCAACCAGCATTAGTGTTCAAGGTATTTATCAGCCATTATTGGGAAGGATGACTATCACGCCAACTCTTCGTTATCAGTCGCCTAATTTAACAAGTATTGCCAATCATTATATTTATCTGGATGCCAAACAGGGCGCGATTTACTTTTGGGCAGATACTTATGCTTATCTGCTCTCCGTTTATTTTGATGAGCAGCTAGGCACTTCCATGCATAACAAATGGCTCAAATTAGATTTAAATGATGATAGTCTGCCAGAAGGCTTTGGAAAAGACTTAATTATGAGTCACTTTGCAGCCAAAGACAAGGCGTTACAGCAGATTCCAACTCAGCGCTATCGTATTTTGACACATCAGCAATTGATGAGCTCAGAACCCATAGAGTCTCGGTTTATACCTTATATACAAGATACCCCTTATGTGATCGAGAGACGCTTGACTGATGAGGATGTCGAGCGTTATGCGCAAATTTATTTTGACAGCTTATATCAGCAAATTATAGATAAATACCCACAGTTAAAGCGGCAGTTACCACCTGAGCTTGAAAGCGCTCAAGCATCAACAGAGGTGTTGTCTGTCAGTGAGGCGATATTGGCAGCAACAGAAGCGGAGGAGTCAGCGGAGGAAGATAGAAAGTTTAAAGAGTGGGCGCAAGCAGAGTCAGCAATCAACTATGATGAAACTGTTGGCTTTGAACAGGATACTGATGAAAAAGCTAAAAATGAAACCACATCTAGATATAGTAGCCGACAATTGATCCAAACATTACTCAGTTTAATTGAAAACAGCCTACAAACTGAAATAGATGCGATTGACAACGAAACCAATAGTAGTGCTGATAATTTGGATGAGTTAAGCGAACCCACTCATAATCCGAATATTAATTACGCGCTTTATGATCCCAACAGCGCAGAGAGCAGCTGGTTATGGCGTGATGTCTATGCCATTGATAGCTCAAAACGTATCCAATGGCAATTTAAGCAGTACAAGCTAGACGATGATATTCCTGCTGATGAGCAGATGGATGTCTTTCGTGGTATCGAATTGCAGAGTTTGACCCGTTTTGAGCCAGCGTCAATTACCGCCTCAGTATTTACCACCTTACCTGATGGTGCGACCACACCTAATGCTGAAAACACAATAAATATCCGAGAGTATTCACAAACATTATTGCAAAGATACGATGAAGGTGGTGGTGCACCAATGGGACGTAAAATAGTAGAGGCAATTAAAAATGGTGTTTTTCCTATAATAGATTATTAGAGTCTATTAAAAACAAACATTTGTAGATAAAATAATTTGTGTAAAGTATCTTGCATAAATTACTGAGTTAATAGACTATGGTTATAGTCATACAAAGCAACGACAGGGAGTGTTTTTGTCAATACACAGTATATTGTTGTCAGTTTTTAACATCAAAATATAATAAATCACAATATATAGATATGATTAATGTATTAAAAATACACACTTGCATCTGTCAAAACCAACTCTTTTAGGAGGAATAAATGAACAGTGCTATTGTCTTACTGTTTGGTATTCTAGCCATGTTGATAGGCTACTTGGTATATTCAAAGTTTTTTGCCAAGCAAATCTTAGGCTTAGATAACTCTATTGCAACCCCTGCTCATACCATGCAAGATGGTATCGACTATGTGCCCACTAATAAATACGTATTATGGGGACATCACTTTACCTCCGTTGCTGGTGCAGCGCCTATTATTGGTCCTGCTATCGCTGTAATTTGGGGTTGGGTGCCTGCTATGATCTGGGTAGTGTTGGGCACCATCTTTATGGCCGGTGTTCATGATATGTCTGCCACTTGGGCGAGTGTGCGCAACAAGGGTCAGTCAATCGGTAGTATTGCCGGCTCAGTAATGGGCGGCCGTGTACGCACCTTAATGATGGTAGTCATCTTCTTATTGCTACTGATGGTGAACGCTGTATTTGGTGTTGTGATTGCCAATATGATGATCAAAACCCCAACTTCAGTGATTCCTGTCTGGGGTGCTTTGGTAGTGGCAGCCATTATTGGTCAGTGTATTTATCGCTTTAAGATGAACTTAGCTTGGGTGTCTTTATTCGGTGTTATAGCACTGTATGGCTTAATTTATCTAGGCTCTATGGTACCGGTTGCTATTCCAGAAACACTATTTGGATTGCCAGATAATGCCGTTTGGATTCTATTCCTATTTTTCTATGCCGCCATTGCTTCGTTATTACCGGTCTGGATGCTGTTACAGCCTCGTGACTATATTAACGGTTTGCAGCTGTTCGTCGGCTTGATTTTATTATACGGTGCAATCTTTATTGCAACGCCTGATATTGTTGCGCCAGCATTTAACCACAACTTACCGGCGACCACACCTTCAATCATGCCATTGCTGTTTGTTACTGTGGCTTGTGGTGCCATCTCAGGTTTCCACGGTCTGGTGGCGACTGGTACAACTTCTAAGCAAATCGATAAAGAAGAAGATGTGCGCTTCGTGGGCTACTTCGGTGCCGTTGGTGAAGGTCTACTGGCACTTGGTGCTATCTTGGCAGCCACAGCTGGTTTTGCGACTTTAGCAGACTGGGAAGCGGTATATCAAAAGTTCGGTGATGGTTCAATTGGTGCCTTTATTGACGGTGGTGCGACCATCTTAAACAACGGTATGGGCATTGATATTGTATTGTCACAGACCATCTTAACGGTAATGGCTGCCTTATTTGCGGGCACTACCATGGATACAGGAGTGCGTTTACAGCGTTATATTTTTCAAGAGTTCGGTGAAGTGTACAACTTGCCAGCCTTGAAAAAAGGCGTGGTTGCCACTTTATTAGCCGTAGGCAGCTGTTTGTTAATTGCCTTTGGTGCCGGTGGTGCAGATGGTTCAGGTGGTATGTTAATCTGGCCTCTATTTGGTACCACCAACCAGTTAATGGCGGCATTGACCTTAATGATTGTGACGGTAATTTTATTACGCAAAGGTAAAACCGTTTGGTACACTTTAGCGCCGTTATCTTTCTTATTGGTGATGGCTATTTTTGCTTTAATCTTACAGTTAAAAACCTTCTATATGGATAAAAACTGGTTGCTAATCTTCTTAGATATTGTGATTTTAATTGCCACTATTCTAGTGACTTTTGAAAGCTTCTCTGTATTGCGTAAAGAGTGGCGTCAATATAAGTCTTAGAAGGATATAGCAGTAAAAACATTGCTTGAAATATAGTTTAAAATTTGAAATATAGTCTAAAAAAACGCTGACGTTAAGTTGGCGTTTTTTTGTGCCATAATATGACATACCAGTAAATAATAGTCAAAGAAATCTAATACCAAATCTAAAAATTAAGCTATCAAGGAAAACGAGTGCAAACGCTACAAGTAGTAGGTTTAGCGAGTTTGACAAAGATAGGTTATTTTTCAGAAAAGGTATAAAATCGTTACAAGGCAACCGAGCGAAAGTACTACAAATGTAGGCTTAGCGAGGTTAACACCGTAACCGTTTAGTATTTCGCAGACTATACCAGTAAAATAAGTTTAACAACGGCTAACCGAGGACAAACCATGCAAATCAAACAAGAGTCATTGTGGCGACGCTTTGTGGCAGGGTTAAATGAGTTTTATCACGCTCCATATCGGCAGACCCTTGCTCGAGCCGCCCGTGATGAAGAGGATTTATTCATGCTGCTATTGTTTTGCGAAAGCTTGGGTATTGATAATCCTGCCAGCTTTTATACTCTAGAGTTACAGCCCATATTCTTGGAGCATTTTCATCAATGGCATTTACGAATGGGCATGCCACGCTGTCCATTACAACATGGCGGCTGCTGTTAATATAACAGCCACTTATCAGATGTAAATTAATCATCTCTGTCTATCTACTCATCTATCTATAAAATCTATCTATAAAACAAGAGTGCGCCTTTTATGCAAACCATGCAAACTTTAAATAAACTTGTTGAACAATTGCAGCACATTCCGATCGTCTTCGTTGGTGGTAAGGGCGGTGTCGGTAAGACCACCACAGCCGCAGCGCTTGCGTCACAATTTGCCGCACAAGGACAAAAGACGTTAATCATCTCAACAGATCCAGCGCACAGCTTGGGCGATGTATTTGATGTGAAGCTCACCAACAAAGCAAAAACGCTTAGCGATAACTTAGATGCGCTAGAGCTCAATCCCGATGTCATTATTGACGCCCATTTTGCCAAAGTTGAGCGCACCATCAGCGGTTATGCAAATCCAGATATGTTGCCTAAAATAAAACAGCATTTGCAGCTGTCAAAAAGTGCTCCAGGTGCTCAAGAAGCAGCTATGTTAGAGGCCATTTGTCAGCATCTGGTCGATGCCACTGAGCACAATGAATATCAGCATATAGTGTTTGATACGGCACCAACTGGGCATACCTTGCGTTTGTTAAGCTTGCCGGAGATGATGGCCGCATGGACAGAAGGGCTATTGTCACAACAGCGTCGCCAAGCTAAGTTAAAAGGGGCTGCTGAGCATCTGGCAGGCAATAAACTGGCAGAAAACAGCTTGACTGGCAGTAAGCGTGATATTAGCAACCCCTTTGCTGATGCCAAACCCGTAGACCGTTGGCAACAGGCGGTGGAAGTGCTTAATAAGCGCAAAGAATTATTCCGTAAAGCAGGAGCGCTATTACACGACAAGCAAAAAACCGCTTTGGTATTTGTACTCACAGCGGATAATCTGCCCATAGAAGAAACTCGTCGTGCCGTAACCCAGCTCAAACAAGCCGATTTAGCACCAGCTGCATTGGTAGTGAATCAGTTGATTCAGCCGCAGCAGCAAGATGCATTTTGGCAGCAACGAGCTGCACGTCAACAAAAGATGGTTGCCAATATTGAGCATTATTTTAGCCACTATCCATTGTATGCCATTTATTTACAGCAAACGGATGTGCGTGGCGTCGCTCAATTACAACAGTTGAATTAAACCCTATCAGCTAGGCTTAGATAGGATTATGAGAGAGTAGGATCAAGGGATTTAGAGGGTAAAGGATTAAGAGTGGATGGTATTAAAAGTTAGCCACCGCTCTTAATCCCAATCATTAACCTTCAGCTTGTCTTAATCTTCAGCTTGTCTTGAGCGTCTAAGCTTATCGGACAAAGACCAAGCCGCATCGGCGCGCAGCTCAAAGGCAGTGTCACTTTTACCGCTACTTAAGCTACTCCATTGTGGTTTGCTACGGGCTTTTTTCAGCTCGCTAGGCAGCTTATTTGGATCCCAAGGCGGAGTAGTGGTCTGCTGCAATTCTGCAATTGGTGTATCTGCTTTGGCTGCATGACCACGATGGCGTAAAGAAGCCAGAAGATCTAGGGAGCGGGTCGCCAGCAAGGTTAGGGTGGCAGGATCAATATACAGACGCTTTACGCCAGTGAGCTTATCAGCAATGGTGCTGGTATTCGACAGTATACCGCCTGCAAGACCACCTAGAGCAGCGCCCAGTCCTAACGTCGTACCCAAAGCTGCCGCATCAATTCCAAGCCCTAACAAAGCGCCTGCTGCTGCGCCAGAAGTGGTGCGCAAGCCATAGCTTTTTAGTAATTCAGGATCAAAGGGATCTTGCTGATATTCACTTAGCTTCAATGGTGTGACAATTGCTGTATTGTCATAAAACTTATACAGATTCATCAGCTTACCTTGCATCGTACGCTCACTTTGGCGTACTGCTTCTTGCATCTCATTAAGCACAGGCAGCGGATCATCTTCATCATCAATTTCACGCACATAAGCGGCGACATTCAGCAAGAAGTGAGCAATAATTATCATTGCTTGCTCATACAGCTGCGCCCAATCTTCACGGCGACGGCTAACCAGTTGCTCTAAGGTCTCAGCGTGAGTCAGCATGGTCGCTAAGTTAGTCCACAGGGTCATCTCATCTTCAAACTCAAAGGCAACCGAGTCAAAACGAGTTGAAATATGTAGATTGCGGCGTGCCAGCATGGTTTGCCAGTCTTCAATATTGGCATCTTGGCTATCAGTAAAGTTAAACACCGGCATCACAGGGATTGCTGCCCAAGACAAAATAGTCAACTCATCTTTGTATTTGCCAAGTACAGGCTCACGGGCATCGATGACATAGATAGCCATATCACTTGCCAGCAATTGGCGGATAACTTTTGCCTCTTGTGAATAGTCATCTAGCGGGCTGATATCACCACCTTGAGCATCGCCTTTTGCTAAGTCACTGACCAAAAACTGTTGCAAACGCTCGATACCATCACGGCGACTGGCGGTATTGTCCTCAAGCCAGTCCATCAGACCTGAGGCATCTTCCAACCCTGGGGTGTCAAATAAGGCGACCAGTGCTTCACCGGTTTGGCTGTCACTGATCACCGCACGCTCAACATGGCGGGTGGTGGCTGCTTCGTTTTTGACTTCACCAAAATACATGTCTCGCAATAAGGTACGCAAAATCGAAGTTTTACCAGTATTGGTATGACCCACGACCGCCAGCTTTAACGGTTCACCACTGGCAAGGGTGGTTTTAGGAATACTGTGCAAATAGTCGCTCATACTTTTTGGCTGAGCAGTATTTGTATTCTCATTATCCATGTTATGGCTTGTATTGGCGCTGTTATTCATATTGCTATCAAGCGTATTAGCATGCGCTGCTTCTGAAGTGGGATAAGCTGACTTAGCATCCACTGCTGTTTGAGTAAATGTTGTTTGCGCTGAATTTGGTTGATTGATTTCGGTGGCGTCAAAAGCTTTGTCACTGAATAAACCAGGGTTGGGTCGCTGTTGGTTGGGTTGTTGGGTGCTCATAAGATACTCAGATAAGGGTTAATTAAATACTGCGATTATAGGGATAAATAAAAAAAACTAGAAAACAGAGTAGAGTGGGGCGGTTTTTGCTATTGGTTTTATAGAGTCAGTTCAATTTTATAAAACCAGTATAATCTTATAAAACCGGTATAGTCTTATGAAACTGGTATAGTCTTATGAAACCAGCCCAATTTGATACTCAGCCAGCACCGCTTGCCACTGCTGCAATCGTAGCGACTCATTTTCAGCGTTTTCGCCTGAATAGGTAGAAGCGTCGTCTTCAGGCTCTAGCAACTGCACAATTAGACCTTGTTTTGCATGCGTGGCTATCTTCTGTAACTTACGCATAGTGCCTCGATCTGGCAATGCTTGCGCATGAATACCTAGCAATACTTGCACCTCATGCTCATCTAAATAGGCATATAATTTGTCAAAATCATCACGCTCATCGACAATGCCAAAGTCAATCACCTGAGCTGTCGCAAACTCAGGGCCTGCCGCTTGATACCACAGCTTATCATTGCAAGGGTATTCTAATAGCGCCACTAGCTTATTGCCTTGAGTCACTTTTGCGACAGGCGCAACCGGAATCACCTTTTCAACAAAGTCATTTTTATCCACCACCTTGCGTTGCCAAAAGTTAATTATCTTTTGATAATAAGGCTGCTTGATATCCAGCGTCATCTTTTTACGAGCGAACATCAACGCACAAAACGCCCATGCCAGCGCCCGAGGCAATAGCCCATACATTAATAAGCTGCCAATAAGTAAGCTTGCCCATTGTCTAGCAATCGACAACGGCATTGCTTCAGTAGCCAGACGGCTTTGCACCACGGCATCGGCATCAGGGACGCTAAAGCCTACCATACTTGGCAACCAGCCAAGCCAATGGGTCAACGTCATCAGCGCACTGTCTGACAGCAAGGTCGACTCCCAGCTGAAGCTATATTGACGCACAATGAGTAAAAAGATAATAGCAAACAGCATGCCGGTTAAAGTCGCCAGCCATAATTGATGGGTAAATTTGCCCAGATACCAGCGCATCCCTGTATGGCGCAACTGCATATCATACAGCTCAACCGCCGCTTGTGTGACATCATCTTTACCGCGAATTAAGGCTTTAGGGCTAATAAAACTGGTGATAATACTTGGTGACTGACTGCCCCTATTAATGACCGTTAACACCAGCCAGCCCAGTAGCATCAAGCTATGAAAGCCCAGAAGACAGACCAAAACATAAAAGAAATTCACCACATTGGCTTGTAATAAAGCAAACAGTCCAGCAAACCCAGATATGCACCACAGTACGCTCATTATCAAGATGATGCCTTTGATACGACCATCAATCTTGGACAAAGTCCCCGTCAACGCACCATTGCTATCAATGCGCTCAGCACGGTGATGGAGCTTTTGAATCGGGGAGCCCTGTTCATCTTGCATGCGCTCAGTAATCAGCAATGGATCTGTGGCAAACACATGGTCCTTTGCCTCTAGCATACGCACCAGCTCGGTCAATTGGTCTTGTTTTGATAGCATGGGAGTCCTTGTTGCTTGGTCGTTTATTCTTATTTATTAGGGGCATGTTTATTAGGGACATGCCCTAAATCATCAACAATAAAAAATCAAAAAGTAGGGCGGAGAATGTATTTTTGTATTTTATTGTCTACTCAAAGGTCTATCTAGAGTGCGCTGATAGTGTTTATCTAAATCAATAAATACAACATCCCAATAATCATCACTGCCAACAATAATAGCAATACATTGATGATCACATTTTTAACGCTTAAATTTGGCTTCATCGTACCCAGCGCTGGCAATTTAGACTTCGGCTTAGGCAACAGCATATCAATGTGCTCAAGCCCATCTTCTAAATAGGGCTCACTAATCGCTTCAAAGCCTAAAGATTGATAAAAATCAATCAAATAGGTCTGTGCTGAGATCTGGATAGGATGTTTGCCATAAGTGCTATAACAAAACTTAATAGCACGCGTCATCATCTGCCGAGCCAGCCCTTTACCCCTGTGTTCTGGCAATACCAGCACCCGTCCGATATGCGGATATGAGCTGTTATTAACCACCACATCTGGGGGCAAAATACGACAATAACCAATCAAAGACCGGCTTTTGTGGATGACCAAATGTTGACAGTCAAAATCTAGCTCATCAATGTCTTGATAAACACAATGTTGCTCAACCACAAACACCTGTGAGCGTGCGTGCAAGATATAATACACATCAACAGGGCTGAGTTCATCAAAAGGCTTAATGCTAAAGTTTACGCTCATACGATTATGACTTCATGGTTGTTGTGAATGGTTGTCGTGGTTTAAGTTGTTGTTTAAGTTAGCTCCCTTCCTTTTCCAAAGAAAGGGCTGGGGATGGATTTTCGGCAAATATCACTAAAATCAAAATCCCAAAAAATTATGAATCTGGATGCAAAGTATGACTGATTTTCTCTAAGTTTAAACTGTCTGACATGGCGTTAAATATTTCATAGTATTTGCCTTGTCGAGCATACAGCTCTTCATGGGTACCAGTTTCCATCACTCGGCCATCTTCAATGACCACCAAATCATCGGCATCAATGATTTGCGAAATATTATGAGAGACGATGATTACCGTCCTGTCCTTTTTAATCAAGTCCAAGCTTTGCTTAATCTGCTGAGTCGCAATCGCATCAAGACTGGCAGTTGGCTCATCTAAGAACACAATCGGTGGATCTTTTAGGAACATACGTGCCAGCGCAATACGTTGCTGCTGCCCACCTGAGAGCATACTGGCTTCACTGTCATAACCTTCTGGCATGGTGATGATTTGATCATGGATAGAAGCCTTTTTTGCCGCTTCGATAATATCATCTTCGCTGGCATTCATATTACCGTAGCGAATATTATCCGCAATGGTGCCTGAAAAAATATGGTTTTTTTGCAGTACCAGACCAATCTGCTCACGTAAGTTCTGAGTATTATAATCTTCCAAATCTCTATCATCTAAGCAGATTGTACCACTGCTGGGGTCATAAAATTTAACCAATAAATTAATAATGGTACTTTTACCAGCACCGCTTAAGCCTACCAATGCGGTAATCCGATTGGGATGGATTTCAAAGCTGACATCATGTAGCGCTTGCTTGCCATTGGGGTAGGAGAAGTTGACGTTTTTTAGCTCAATATGTCCTTTTAAATCCGTGCATTCAAGCTTACCAGCAGTTTCAATTGCCTTGTCATCATCTAAGATATCAAAAAAACCTTCGGCATAAGTCAGAGCATTATTAATTTGGTCATAAATGCGATGCAGTTCACGAATCGGTGCTGCCACGTTTTGAAACAACAGCACATGGAACATAATTGCACCTATGGTCATTTGTCCATTGAGCACAAAGTAAGCGGTCAATACAATAATAATCACCACGCCAAATTGCTCAATAAAGCTCTTTCCAGCGTTATACATAAACGCAATACTGCGAATACGCAACTGGTTGTTGGTCATATCCTTTTGAATTTCCCAGTGCTTCTCAGATTCAATTGGCTCACGTACAAAGGATTTGATCACTGTGATGGATTCAATGATAGAGATAACCAGTCCGTTTTTGGTTTCTCGGAACTGGCGCATTTGTCGGCGAAAGCCTTGCAGCCGATTTGCTTGTTTTTGACTGACAAAAAAGTAAATTGGCACAATAATAAGTCCAACCATGCCTACCCAAAAGTTGGCATTAAACATAATTGCCAGTGACACAATGGCGCTGGCAAACAAAGGCAACATGTCAATAAAAAAGTTCTGCACCAGCTGGGTTAGACTACTGACACCTAAGTCAATACGGGTTTGCAGTTTACCACTGGCGTTTTCATCACTGGTATAAAACGCCATTTTGTAGGTCAAAATCCTATCTACTACCTTTTGAGATAAATCACGAGAGAGGTTAATGCGGATGCGCTCACCAAAATAGCGCTGACCGAAGGTAATCCCCACATTGAGCACTTCTTTCACCAATAAGATCATGCTAATTAAGGTGAGTAGCTTAATGCCTTCCACCCAAGGGTCGGGGAGATCGATAATGCCAGTTAAGGTATCAATGGTGTACTGCAATACAAAAGCATTAACCTGTGCGGTAAATGAACCTAAAACGGTCAGCACCAAGGTCAATATAAACAGTCCACGATAGGGCTTAGCAAATACCGCCAAGCGCTTTAGGATATACCAAAGCAGTCGTCCCCGATCTTTGGGTTTAGAGGGTGGTTTGATATCTAATGGGACACGTTTAGGGGGTGAGGCCATAATATAAAACTTATCATTAATTAAGTGTTATTTTGGTGCTATTCAATTGATTTTTAATAATTATAAATATTACTAATGTTTAAGCACTCTATTTTAACCTTGATAGGACATATTCTATAGAGCCCAAGTGTATAAAGCATGTTTAATACTGAAAAAAAAGCTAAATAATAAAAAGATAAAAGATAGCCTTAGCATCTGGGTTTTTAGAGAGGGAGAAATATGCGAGTCATAAGTAGGCTTCCATTAATGTCTCAGTCGCCCTTCGTCCCTCAGAGAAAAGCAAAAGCCCAAATCAATATTGACTTGGGCTAATATCTTGCCAACTTAACTCACTCTCAACTCTTTGCGTAGGCTGTGGCTTTAGCCCAGCATATTTGGTTAAAAGATACGTTTTGCTGGGCTAAAAGCACCAGCCTACACTTGATTGTTCCAAGTTGAGAGTGGGGTACCAACTATAAAATAACAACATATGTTAATTTTATCTTAAAAAATACTAAATGGAAATAAGATTAAAAGCAATCACTTGGCACAAACACCTGACCGACCATAATACGGCGAGCAGAGCGGCTCATAGATACCTTTTTAGCTTGCCAGCGACCATTAACTTGTTCTGTTCTGCCACCTACAAGTAGTGTACCTGATGGATGACCAAAGCGCACTTCTGACAAATTGCCACCGCCAGCTGCTTGATTAACCAAGGTACCTTGAGTAGTGGCGGCCGCAGCAATGGCTACCGCTGCTGTACCCATCATGGCATGATGCAGCTGCCCCATACTCATCGCACGCACCACCAAATCTATGTCTTCTTTTGAAACCGCTTTACCGCTTGATGCCGTATAACTTTGTGTAGGAGCGACCCAAGCAATCTTCGGAATGTGTTGGCTTTTTTCTGCCTCTTTAACATCCTTAAATATACCCATCGCCACACCGCCTTTGGCTCGGATTTTCTCAAGTCTGGTTTGTAGCTTTGGATTACTATTAATATCAGGTTGCAGTTCTGTGCCAGTAAAACCTAAATCCTCAGCCTGTAAAAATATGGTTGGAATACCGGCGTTGATAAAGGTTGCTTGAACTGTATCTTTATCCAGTCCACAGCCTGATATATCGAAATCATCGACTAAGTTACCGGTAGGGAACATGGCGCTTGAGGCATCGACTGGGTCTATAAATTCAATTTTGACCTCAGCGGCAGGGAAGGTGACGCCATCTAATTCAAAATCACCCGTTTCTTGCACCTGAACTTGACCCGCATCATCTACATAGACTGGAACGTGTGCAATGATAGTCTTACTGATGTTTTGTTGCCATATTCGTACTTCACAAATGCCTGACTCAGCACTAGCAGCGACTTTATCGGCATCAACCAAGCCCATATTAATCGCACAAGCACCAACGGCAGCGGTTAGGTTGCCACAGTTACCCGCCCAGTCAATCAGTGGTTTGCTGATATTCACCTGCCCAAATAAGTAGTTAACATCGTGATCATCTATATCAGACTTCGACAAAATCACTGTTTTTGAGGTGCTTGATGAGCCATTACCCAAGCCGTCAATTTGTTTGCCATAAGGGTCTGGGCTACCGATGACTCTTAATAAAAAGTTATCACGAGCTTGCCCTGGCTGTTGGCAACGCTCAGGTAGGTCTTTTAGATTAAAAAATACCCCTTTGGAGGTGCCACCACGCATATAGGTGGCGGGGACAGGGGCTTGTGGGGCGAAGGCTTGAGAGGTAGTGGTAGTAGTGTGGGTCATTTTTTAATCCATTTTTATTTAACTTACAAAGGTTAACTGATTGTCATAGATTATCTTTACAGAATTAGTTAGAATAACTATGTGTGGTAAAATACCACAAATTTATATAGTAAAAGGAGTACGTCATGTCTACAACTAGCATACGCCTAAATACAGCATTAGTTGATAAAGCCCAAGTTTTTGCAAAAGCACAGCATAGAACACCACCAAAACAGATTGAACACTGGGCAACAATAGGCCAAATTATGGAGGACAATCCTGATTTGTCTTATGAATTTGTGCGCCAATTATTAATCGCTAAAGAAGAGGCTGACTCTGGCATGGTTGAACCTTACGAATTTGGCTAGTCTTCTGGAACTATAATGACTCAATCTTTAAGCGTTGTTCAAACTAAAAGCTTCAAAAAAGCAGTTAAGAAACTACATAGCAATCAGAAGGCTGATCTGGATGTGGCTATACGTCAAATAATTGAAAAGCCAGATATAGGCACACAAAAAGTAGGGGAGCTAGCCTCTGTACGCGTTTATAAGTTCAAGATGGTTAAGCAGTTAACACTATTGGCTTATCAGTTCGATGATGGTCGATTGATATTAACATTACTCATGTTTGGTACTCATGAAAACTTTTACCGCGATATTAAGTTAATCCTTTAGTCTTAATTTGCTATTATTTGCTATTCATTTTTTATTTGAGGTCTAAATATCTGGCTTTATATCAAATAAGCCAATTTTTGAAACTAAAATTACAGAGCCAATGTTTAAAAATATAATTTTCTATAACATCAGCTCTGTTTGTTTTATTTCATTTTAAAAGACTTTTGTTGATCACTGATGTACTAAACCACATCACCTGCAATAAACTCTTTGGCAAAGCGCTGTAACATACCTCCAGAGTTATACATCTTCACCTCATCCGCTGTGTCTAAGCGGCAGATAACCGGCACTCTATCCACCTCGCCATTAGTGCGATGAATAACCAAAGTCATCTCGCCACCAGCAGCAATATCACCTTCAATATCAAACACTTCTGTGCCATCAATATTTAAGGTATTGCGGTTGGTACCGGATCTAAACTGGACTGGCAGAGCGCCCATACCGACCAAGTTTTGACGATGAATACGCTCAAAATCTTCAGCAACGACCACTTCCACACCAGCTAGGCGCACCCCTTTGGCCGCCCAGTCACGGCTTGAGCCTTGACCATAACCATCACCGGCAATAATAATCAGCGGCTGATTGCGATTCATATAGGTTTCAATCGCCTCCCACATGCGCATCACCTCACCTTCTGGCTCAACACGGGCTAGCGAACCTTGGATGACATTACCTTGCTCATCACGCACCATTTCGTTTAACAGTTTCGGGTTAGCGAAGGTTGCACGCTGGGCGGTTAAGTGATCACCACGGTGAGTGGCATAGGAGTTGAAGTCTTCCTCTGGCAGACCCATTTTTGCCAAGTACTCGCCAGCAGCACTGTCGGCCAAAATCGCATTTGACGGCGATAAATGGTCGGTAGTGATGTTGTCATCCAATACCGCCAATGGACGCATGCCCTTTAGCTTGTTGGCTTCGGCCATTGCACCTTCCCAATATGGTGGGCGACGAATATAAGTGCTCATCTCACGCCAGTCATACTGAGGATTGACCACAGATGATTCTTGTCTTGAAGCATCAGCTTTAGCTTCATCGAACATAGGGATATAGACTTGGCTAAACTGTTCAGGTTTTACTGCAGCATCAACGATAGCATCGACCTCGGCATCATCAAACCAAATATCCTTTAAATAGACATTATTGCCGTCTTGGTCTTGCCCTAACGGATCTTTTTCAATATCAAAGCGAATATTACCAGCAATTGCATAAGCCACAACCAGAGGCGGTGAAGCGAGGAATGCTTGCTTCGCATACGGGTGAATACGTCCATCAAAGTTACGGTTGCCCGATAGTACAGCAGTAGTAAATAAGTCACGATCTATAATTTCTTGTTGAATGTCTGGATCTAAAGCACCACTCATACCATTACAGGTAGTACAAGCAAAAGCGACCACATCAAAGCCCAGTTTTTGTAGCTCAGGCAATAGTCCAGCTTCTTCTAGATATAACTTAACCGTTTTAGATCCTGGTGCAAGAGAAGATTTCACCCAAGGCTTGCGCATAAGACCTTTTGCCGCTGCATTGCGTGCAACGATGCCAGCAGCAATCATATTACGTGGGTTTGAGGTGTTGGTACAGCTGGTAATAGCAGCAATGATCACTGCACCATCGGGCATAGAGCCATCAGCAGGTGGTGTTAAGTGTGCATCGCCTTCTTCGGCAATGCCTGCTTTCACTAAGTCTGTGGTCGATACTCGTGCGTGGGGACGTGATGGGCCAGCAATATTACGCACTACTTTTGACAAATCAAACTTTAAAATACGCTCGTATTCAGCGCCTGCCATGCCATCTGCCCATAGCCCCGTTTGTCTGGCATAGGTTTCGACAATATCGATTTGTTGTTCACTGCGGCCAGTGAGACGTAGATAATCAATGGTTTGCTCATCAATATAAAACATAACTGCCGTAGCACCATACTCTGGTGTCATATTTGAGATTGAAGCTCTGTCCCCAACAGATAGATTTCTAGCACCCTCACCAAAGCACTCTACATAGGCAGAAACTACCCCTTCTTCACGCAAGAATTCAGTAATCGCCAATACTAAATCAGTACCAGTCACACCTTGTGATAACTGACCTGTGAGCTCTAAGCCGACAATGTTTGGTAAACGCATATAAGATGGATTGCCTAGCATGACGCTTTCAGCTTCTAAACCGCCAACACCGATTGAGATAACACCCAATGCATCGACCATGGGCGTATGGCTATCGGTACCCACGAGCGTATCAGGGAAGGTAACGGGATCGCCGTTTTGATCGGCCACCACTTGTACCACTGGCGACATTTTTTCTAAGTTAATCTGATGCATGATGCCGTTGCCTGGCGGTACCACATTTACATTATCGAAGGCATACTGACACCAGTTGATAAAGTGAAAGCGGTCTTCATTGCGACGCTCTTCAACCTCACGGTTTTTTTCGAACGCATTTTCTTCAAAGCCTGCATATTCTACTGCTAGTGAATGATCGACAATTAACTGTGTGGGTACAATCGGGTTAACTTTTGACGGATCACCGCCTTCAGCAGCAATGGCATCACGAAGGCCTGCTAAGT
Source organism: Psychrobacter lutiphocae DSM 21542 (assembly GCF_000382145.1). Lineage (GTDB taxonomy): Bacteria > Pseudomonadota > Gammaproteobacteria > Pseudomonadales > Moraxellaceae > Psychrobacter > Psychrobacter lutiphocae. The sequence continues at coordinate 18,321 of NZ_KB907650.1, read as the reverse complement.
CAACAAAAGCAGTCTGTCCCAAGATATCATGACACACCACACGGGCAGGATACCAAGGAAAATCAACGTCTTGTTTGCGATAGATATGCTGTGATAAGGCTTGTTTTAGATCTTCTGGTGGACAGCGGCGTACTAAGTTTTCACACAAGACTTTTGAGCTAAATGGCAGCTTGGCATAAGCGCCTGGTTCAATATCGTTGACCGCTTGTTCGACATCAAAATAAAACAAATCCGTACCAGGTAATGGCTTTTTATACTGCTCATTCATGGTTTGCGGATTGGACTGGGTTAATTTTATTTTTTTATCCGTAGTGCTCGGCATGGCTGGATTGTCCTTGCAAGTTTAAATAAGGCTTGATGAGAATCCCCACACCCTCCTTCTGAAAGGAGGGAGTATTCTAAATCGAAGAATATTTGTGGGTTGTTTTTGTGGGTTGTTTTTGTGGGGTGCTGAGGTCTATTAAACGGTAGCACTCAAAAGAGACTACTGTTTTTTACCACGCTCGCTAATGGGTGGCACATCTCTTGGCTCTTCACCGATATATTCAGCACTTGGACGAATAATGCGATTATCTGCACGCTGTTCGAATACGTGTGCTGCCCAACCCGTTAACCGTGAGCAGACGAAAATAGGCGTAAACAATTTGGTTGGAATGCCCATAAAGTTATAAGTTGACGCATGGAAGAAGTCAGCATTACAGAACAGTTTTTTCTCACGCCACATCACCTCTTCACAGCGTACCGATACTGGGTATAACACCTCATCGCCCACATCAGCGGCTAGTTTTTCAGCCCACTGTTTAATGATAACGTTACGTGGATCTGATTCGCTGTAAATTGCGTGGCCAAAGCCCATAATTTTGTCTTTGTTATCCAGCATGCGTAATAAACCTGCTTCGGCAGCCTCTGGAGATTCAAAACCTTCGATTAGATCCATCGCTGCTTCATTGGCGCCGCCATGTAAAGGACCACGTAATGAACCAATAGCACCAGTAATACATGAGAAGATATCAGATAGGGTAGAGGCACAAACACGTGCTGTAAAGGTAGACGCATTAAACTCATGCTCAGCATATAAGATAAGTGAAACGTTCATGACGCGCTCATGCAGCTCGCTTGGCTTTTCGCCTTTTAAAAGCTGTAAGAAGTGACCGCCAATGGTTTCGGCATCAGTAACACAGTCAATTTTGACACCGTCATGGCTAAAGCGATACCAGTAGTTAATAATCGCTGGGAAGGCCGATAACATACGGTTGGTCTTGTCTAGCTGTTGCTCAAAGCTATCTTCTGGCTCTAAGTTGCCTAGCATAGAACAACCGGTACGTAGGACATCCATTGGATGTGCGTCTTTGGGGATGCGCTCTAGCACGTCTTTTAACGCCTGTGGTAAATCACGCAGCTGTTTTAGGGCGGCTTTATACTCGTCAAGCTCGGCCTGGGTTGGTAGCTCACCGTATAACAATAAATAGGCGACTTCTTCAAAGATGCAGGTTTCTGCTAAGTCTTTGACATCATAACCACGGTAGGTTAAGCCTGAGCCTGATTTGCCTACGGTAGAAAGTGCGGTTTTGCCTGCGATTTGACCACGTAAGCCTGCGCCTGATAGTTGTTTACCTGCTGCCATAATAAAATTCCTTTTTGTTGGGTGGCGGTGTGTTTATTTTTAAGCTTATTTGTAACTACTACCAACTTACTTGCAGCACTTGACGTAGGTTGTGGTGTGAGACCAGCATGAGTGGTTAAACGCCATCTTGTGCTGAGCTTTACCTTGTATTGAGCTAAAGACACTAGCCTATATCCAAGTGTTATAAGTTGAGAGTAGGGTTGTTGTTTATGTCTATTTTTTTTGAGCAAATAGCTGGTCAAGTTTTTGTTCAAATTGGTGATAGTTCAAAAAGTCATACAGTTCCATACGGGTTTGCATGGTGTCAACGACTTCCTCTTGAGTGCCATCATCTAAGATATGTTGATACACATTTAAGGCCGCTTTGTTCATCGCACGAAATGCCGATAACGGATAAAGCACCATCTCTACACCGACTTCAAATAACTGTTCTGTGGTGTACAAATCTGTCTGACCAAACTCGGTCATATTAGCCAATACTGGGATATCTAACACATCGGTAAACTTACGATACATCTGAATATCGGTCAGCGCTTCAGCAAAGATCATGTCTGCGCCAGCTTCTTGGAAAGCAACCGCACGTTCAACAGCAGCTTCTAGTCCTTCAACTGATAACGCATCCGTTCGCGCCATAACCACAAAGTCAGGGTCAACTTTGGCATCAAGAGCCGCTTTTAGACGATCCACCATTTCACTGGTAGACACGATTTCTTTATTAGGACGGTGACCACAGCGTTTTTGCGCCACTTGGTCTTCGATATGAACAGCTGCTACGCCTGCTTTTTCCATCTTTTTGATGGTTTGGGCAATATTAAAGGCACCGCCCCAACCTGTATCGATGTCTACTAAAAGAGGCGTTTGTACTGCATTGGTGATACGGCTAGCATCTTCTAACACGTTATCTAGGCTGGTCATGCCTAAGTCTGGCAGACCGTACGAGGCGTTGGCCACCCCACCACCAGAAAGATAGATGGCTTTGTGACCGACTTGGGTTGCCATCATGGCGGTATAAGCGTTGATGGTGCCTACAATTTGTAGTGGCTGATTGGATGCTTTTTGTTCGTGAAGCGCATCACGAAAGCGCTTGCCAGCAGATAGGCTCATAATCGTTCCTTGGCTATGGTTTGGTTTGGTTATTGTGTGATTACTGGTTATGTGGGTCTAGATTAGCGCTTTCTTGCAAGTTTTGGAAGGGGTACTATTACTCAGATATATTTAGAGCAAATATATAGTATAATTATTACAACTTAAACTATTTACATTATGAATATAAATATTTGAATTTTGTTGATTTTGTTGGTTTAGTATTTGTTATTTGCAATCGGTAGGGGTTTGCTGATTAAGATTTGGAGGCAGTTATTTACATTTTGTTACAATCTTAATGCTAAATGTAAGCTGTTGATGCTATGCGGGTGGTCCTTGCACTGCCGAGGGACGAGGCGCGCGCCACTGCGGATAGAAACAAGGGATATGAAGACGCTGATTTGGTAGGGTTTAAAGATAAGAGATGTTGAGGCCAGTTTTTTGCGGTTAGTTTTTGGTGATTAATTGTTGAGTGATTAATTGTTGAGTAGCTAGTTTTTAAGTGATTGGTCAAACGTATCAAGCCGCTTATAGGTGATGCCCTTGGTCTCATATAAGTCGTAAATGACGTCAAGAAGTGTGCGAAACGCAGGGTGAGCCGGGCGGTGTAGGGTGCAAAGATAGATGGGCGAAGTGGCGTCTTCATGCACTAAGTTGTGATAGCTAATTTGTTCACTGCGCACGGTTTTTAGGCTGTCTGGTACTAAAGTAATTCCCTCGCCAGCAGCCACCAAACCGAGCGCTACCTGAATATCGCTGACTTCTGTAATCAAATGCGGTAGGGCAGACTGCTTGGCAAATAAATGCAACAAGGGTTCGCTAATAAGCGCCGAATCTGTTATCTCAGTTGCCTTATTTACTTGTAAACTGCTCGATGTTGATAGGGATGTCGAGATTGAAGTGGGTGTTGCTATTGAGGTTGAGGTTGATGTTTGGCCTGCGAGCTGGGGTACAGGCAAATGGGTCTGGTGGTACAAGATGACACGGCTGTCTTGTAACTGTGATAAGTGAATGTCCTTGGTTTGTGCCAGCGGGTGGTTATCGGGAAGCGCTGCGATATAACGCTCATGACGTAATAATAACTGCCGAATCTGAGGGCCATCATGAGCAAAACGCCCAAAACCCACGTCAATCTCGCCAGCTTTAAGCGCCTCGATTTGTTTAAATGAGCTGATGTCTTTTAAATGGATCGCTAGCTTTGGCAGGCGCTGCTTGAGCTTGGCAATAATGGTGGGCAGTAAACCATACAGCACAGAGGGTACAAAGCCGATATTTAAAGTGTCAGGCGGATGGGCAATCTTTTGGGTTAGGCTGATGGTGCTGTCAAGCTCTTGGAGTAGCTGGTTTATTTTTTCATAAAAAAAGGCACCGGCCTCAGTAAGTTGTAACGGCCGATGATAGCGATCAATCAACTCAACCCCCATTTCATCTTCAAGCTGTTTAAGCAGGCGGCTTAGGGTGGGCTGGGATAACTGGGTGGCGCTGGCGGCTTGGCTAAAGCTTTTGAGTTGGGCAATGGCATGAAAGGCTTTGAGACGTTTTAATTGCATGCCATTGGTTCCTGTGTCCTTATTGTTAATTGTTAAACTTTTGATTAGTTATACCGCTTTTTTAGTTAAAAACCGCTTTTTTAGTTTAAAACCACTTCTTTAGTTTAAAACCACTTCTTTAGTTTAAAACCACTTTAGTTAAACACGACCTGCGAACCATCCTCTAAAGTAATGACACCTTCACTGATGGTTAGCTCAATATCTTGCGGGCTATGAATCGCTTTCATCACATTAGTATCGGCAATACTGACATCTGCCACCAGTTTGCGTGAGGTCTTGCTGGCAATAGGAGGGTTAAATTCGGTGTGCTCGATGACCACAGGTTTTGCCTTTTTAAAGGTCGGGTAACGCATCAAAATAGTACCTTCAAAGCTGGTGATTGGCAACTCGCCTCGGTTACTAAACACAAAAGACAGCTCAACTTGATTGAGGCTGTCTTGCTCACTGGTCGTAACTGGCAGCAATAATAACGGGTAGGTCAGTTGTTGGATACCGTTGGTGGCTTGACCCGTAACTGGGCTTTGGCGCCCTGTCGGATTGTCTGGATGCAGCGCTTCATATTTGCGCTGTAATTCGATGGCCTTGCCAACCGTAATACGAGGCATAGCACCTTTTTTGTAAGCCTCGCTTAAGCGCATCCGCAGCATATAGCGACTAAGCAGTTGGCGGTCTTCTTCTTTTAGGTCATCTAGGGTATCGCCCAGCTTGTCTTGCCAGCGGTCAGCATTGGTAGGGATGGTTTGCATCATAGGATCTGGCTTAAAGTAATCACAGCCAATAAGCAGCAAACTGCCTGCCAATAAGTTGGCGATCAAAGCTTGTTTAATGAGATGAGAATGACGCATGATTAAATCTCCCTATTAGTACCCGTAGCAGCCGATTAGTAGCCCTTGCATGGCTATATATAAAGGCAATATATAACGAAACGTGATACCAGACAATAGGGCGTTTGTAGCCGGCGTAATTGTCATCTCCTTAATTGCAACTCCCATAATTGCCACCTCCTTAATTAAAGCCGACTGGTAGCTGTAAGGCCTTAGTGGGTAAAATTAATCCAACAGACCAATTAACTGCGCCATAAATAACAGCGCAATACCGCCTAAAAATAATAAGCCAGTAATGCTGTATAAATGCATCATAGACGACAGCTTTTTTTCATGCTTAACCAAGGTGTAGTTTAACCAACCAAATATCGGTGCAGACACAAAGGCGGAAATCATGGCAAACTTTAACATCGCACCCAACTGACCACTAAAGTAAGTAATAATGATATAACCACCAATAATAGTATAGGTGGTCCAAAACATGATCTGCTTACCACTGATTTGACTATGATTTTGCAACAAGCGCCAACTTTCAGCAGTAATACGCCCATAGCCGTCACCGCAGGTAATGGTGGTGCCAAACATCACCATAAAGGCAACAAAGGCCACCAAAAACCTTGACCACTCCCCAATGGTAGCGGTGTACATATCAATCAACTGCCCGACATAAGCGCCGCCTTGGGTCTGAATCTCAACCCCTGAGCCATACTGTACAAATACTCCCAACGCCAAAAATAGCAAGGCTAAGATAGCAGTAGAAATAAAGCCAACATTAAAGTCAACCAAGCCCTGCTTATGAGTGGTGTGGTCATTTTTAATCTTAGCCGATACCCACATAGAGTTAATGGCAGAAAACTCAAGCGGTGCCGGCATCCAGCCCATTAGAGCCACAATAAACCCTAGCGTTGCCATATTCCAAGGAGAAGTAGGAATAAAGTCAGAGGTCATCACTGTCGGTTTACCAGCGGCGATAATCACGGCAGCGAATGTTGCCATTGTTAAAGATATCATAATCCACTTAGTCGCCCGATCAAGTAACTTGTAGTGTCCTAGAATCAAGAATAGCCAAGATACACCCATGACAATCATCGCCAAGGTGGTGGTTGGCAAACTCAAGCTTTCTGGCAACATAAATCCTAGAATAACCGAGGCTAATAATGCAACCGCACCAGTACTAATCACAGAAGCCGCCAGTGATAAGATAAAGAAAGCCCATAAGTAGATCGGTGAGCGCCTGGCATAGCCTGCCACTAATGACTCATGTGCTTCATAGACGTAGTCAGCGCCAAACTTAAAAAACGGATATTTAAAAAAGTTAGCTAAGATAATCATAATCGCCAATTGCCAGCCATATAGCGCACCCGCTTGGGTCGAGGAAATCAGGTGTGAACCACCAATAGCAGCTGTTGCCAACAGCATCCCTGGACCAAAGATCTGCCAATTGATGCCTTTTTTGGCTGAAAGGTTATTTGCGGAAGTGGTAACTGACGACTGATCGTCAGAAGCGATGGCTGTTTTGCGCATACTTAAGTATCCTTTTGCTTATTGCTTATTGCTTATTGCTTATTGCTTATTGGGTTTAAAAGTTAGGCCAAAATCCCTACCAGTTGTAGTAAAAACAGTAGGGCGACCGCTGTCAAAAATAACAAGCCTATGATGCTATATGCCGTCATGGCAGTGGATAGCTTTTGTTGGCTTTTGACCAGTGAGTAGTTAAGCCACCCAAAAACAGGTGCCAATACAAAGGCTGAAATCATGGCAAACTTGAGCATAGCACCAAGCTGACCTTTAAAAAAAGCTAGTATAATAAAACCGCCAATCACGGTATAACTGCTCCAAAATACGACTTGAACATTATTGATATCCTCTTGACCCTTGATCAAACGCGTACTTTCTGCCAGTGAACGACCATAACCATCAATACAAGCGATGGTGGTGCCAAACATCACCATAAAGGCGACCAATGCCACCAATGTGCGTGTCCAGTCACCAATAGTCGCTGTGTACATATTAAATAGCTGTGTAATATAAGCTCCACCTTGCGTCTCAACTGGTATGCCTGATCCGTATTGCACAAACACCCCGAGAGCCAAAAAGAATAATGCCAAAATAGCACTGGAAATATAGCCAGCATTAAAGTCGATTAAGCCCTGTCTGTGGGTGGTATGGTCAGTTTTTACTTTTTCTTTGGTCCACATCGAGGTCATGGCCGCAAATTCAAGCGGTGCTGGCATCCAGCCCATCAAGGCGACAATAAAGCCCAGTGAAGCCATATTCCAAGGCGAGGCAGGGATAAAACCGTCCACAATGGCTGTCGGCTTGCCAGCGGCCATCAATACCGCAAGGAGGGTGGTGACAATCAAGGTGCCCATGATCCATTTGTTTAACCTATCGAGTAATTTATAGTGCCCTAATGTTAACAATAGCCAGCTGACAATCATCACCAGTGCAGATAATAAGGTGATGTCGTGTAGGATGCTGGTAGGCAACATAAAGCTTAAAATCACTGAGGTTAATAACGACAAGGCGCCAACACTAATCACCGCAGAGGCAAGTAACAGTAGGGTGTAGACCCAAAAATATAGCTTTGACTTTTTGGCATAGCCAGCAATTAATGACTCGCCTGTGTTATACACATAGTCGGTGCTAAATTTAAAAAACGGGTATTTAAAGACATTGGTCAGCACGATAATACTCGCCAGCTGCCAGCCGTATAGTGCACCAGCTTGGGTCGAGGAAATCAGATGCGAGCCACCGACAGCGCCTGTGGCTAATAGGATGCCTGGACCAAAAATACGCCAATTTAGTTTATCCTTATTCTTGATGTTTAAATCCTCTTTAGTTTCATGAATCACTTTCGTCATAACCCCCTCTATGAGTCAGTCAATAATAAGATATGTTCACCTTTACAGCCAGCATCAGTCGTTAAGTACATCTATTACTTAATGAGTGGTATCAAAGAGCTAATTATTATGTGTTAATGATAAGTTTTAATAAAAAATAAAATAAACATTAGCATTGTTTAAAATGGCAATATGCGTATAAAAACGAAGAGGTATTATATAACGTGAGCACAATAAATCGTCAATCGATAATTGCAAAAATAGTTAGCTAATCTTATAAATTATTTTTTGGTTAAGCTTAACTTTTTGTATCAATATCAGGCTTAGAGATAGCACGCCATAATATGGAGAATAAGTCATCAAAGTTTTCAGTCAACGGCATCGGGGAGTGACGAATGACCTGCATGGTACCAATACGCATCACAAAGCCCATAAACACATCGAATAAAACATAAAGCGGTACCTTATCATTAAGCACTCCTCGATTTTGACCATCTGCTAAGACACTGGTAAAGGCATTAATCAGCTCTTTATTTTCATAAATTGATATTTTGCGAATATCTGAAGTAGATACTGAGGTTAAGACCATCACAGCATCAGGATGTGAATCCACAAAATCAAAACAAACCCACAAGGTTTTTCTTAGACGCTCTTTAACACTATCAATACCTTGTAGATGATCTATCATTCGGTTCGCAAGGCGCCCAAGTACGATATCCATAATTGTTTGGAATACCGTATGCTTATCGCCAAAGTATTTATATAGGGTCTGTAACGACACATTTGCCGCTTTTGCGATTTGAATCATGGTGACATCTTGAGCATTGGCACCAGCAAATAACTCGTGAACCGCTTTTTCAATTTTATCAAGGGTCGCAGGGCGAATTTTTGATAAAGGCGCTAACGCTTTATCATTTAACAGGTTGTCATGATGATGTTGAGTTGCTTTCATAAAAACTCCTTAGTTAACGGTAATTATAATTACTATTTTATAGCAAGTCATTGCTTAGCAAAATAAACTTTTGTAAGATTGAACGGTAAGCAGTGATAGATATGAGTTTTGCTCCAAATCTATTGTAATATTTTTTGGTAATAATTATTACCATTAATACAATCAACTAATTTATGTGTTAAGGATTAACGAGATGGGTATTGATACGTTTAAAAGCAATTGGATGACTGAAGAACATGAAATGGTATATGACAGTGCCTTAAAGTTGTTCCAAAGTTGGGAAGATAAAGACGAGCAGTGGCGTGAAAACGGTATGATTGACCGTGAAGCATGGAATGAAGCGGGTGAAATGGGCTTTTTATGTGCATCAATGCCTGAAGAGTACGGTGGCGGCGGCGGTGACTTCGGTCACGAAGCAGCGATTCTTCTTGCTCAAGCTCAAGCTAACCAATCTGGATTTGGTGGTATGGTGCACTCTGGTATCGTTGCTCCTTATATTTTGAAACATGGTACTGAAGAACAGAAAAAAGCATGGCTACCAAAAATGGCTACTGGTGAATTGGTTGGTGCAATCGCTATGACTGAACCGACAACAGGCTCAGATTTACAAGCTATTAAAACCTATGCCGTTAAAGATGGTGATGATTATATTATCAACGGTTCAAAAACATTTATTACCAACGGTCAACACGCCAACTTAATTATATTGGCTTGTAAAACTGACCGTGAAAAGGGTGCACAGGGCGTTTCACTTATCGGCGTTGAAACGGAGGGGCTTGAAGGTTTTGAGCGAGGCCGCAATCTTAAGAAAACTGGTCTTTCTGCACAAGATACTTCAGAGTTATTCTTTAGTAATGTACGTGTACCTCAAAAAAATGTACTAGGGGGTGTCGAAGGTCTTGGGTTTATTCAAATGATGCAAGAGCTGCCTCAAGAGCGTCTCATTATTGCATTAAGCGGTTGTGGTGCTATCAAATTAGCTTTAGAGCTAACTTTAGATTACGTTAAACAGCGTGAAGCATTTGGTCGCCCAATTTGGAAGTTCCAAAATACCCGCTTTAAGCTTGCGGAAGTTCAAGCAGACTATTTAGCAGTGAAAGCATTATGTGACTCTGCTGTTGAAGCGATGATCGAAGGTAAATTAACCGCACCTCAGGCATCATTAATTAAATACTGGGTAACTGAAAAACAGTGTAAAGCTATGGATGAGTGCTTACAATTATTTGGTGGTTATGGCTATATGAGTGAGTACCCAATTGCCCGTATGTATGCTGATTCAAGAGTCCAGAAAATCTACGGTGGCACCAATGAGATCATGAAAGAGCTTGCATCACGTTTTATGTAATCATTTAAGTTTTCTATTAAACTCCTATGTAAGTTTTTAGACTTAATAGCATCGTGTTACATCGCTTATTTTGTGAGCGACTCAAACGTGTCGCTTACAAAATTTCATAAACGATTTTAAACAATTTAAACGGATTTAAAAAAGGATTTATATGACTGAAGTTGCCTATATCTATGATGCCATTCGTACACCACGTGGCAAAGGTAAAAAAGAGGGTTCGTTACATCAAGCAACGCCAATATGGTTGGTGCGTACCTTATTAAAAGAGATGCAGAAACGTCATGATCTTGATACCAGTTTGGTTGACGATCTGGTATTAGGTTGTGTTACTCCGGTAGGGGAGCAGGGTTCTGATATCGCACGTATTGCAATTATTGATGCTGATTGGGATGAAAGTGTGGCAGGCGTTACACTATCTCGTTTTTGTGCATCAGGCTTAGAGTCTATCAACTTAGCTGCTACTAAAGTCATGTCTGGTATGGAAGATATGGTTGTGGCTGGCGGTGTAGAATCAATGAGCCGTGTACCTATGGGTTCAGACGGTGGGGCTTGGTATATGGATCCTCGTGTTAATGATGCAACGCAATTTGTACCCCAAGGTGTTGGCGCAGATGCTATTGCAACGTTACGTGGTTTTACCCGTGAAGACGTTGACGCCTTTGCCACTGAATCTCATAAAAGAGCTGCTGCTGCTTGGGAAAAGGGCTACTATGATAAGTCCGTCGTTCCAGTAACGGATATTAACGGTATGCTGTTATTGGACAAAGATGAGACCATCCGTCCTAATACTTCCGTAGAGACTTTAGCAGGTCTAAATCCCTCCTTTATTATGCCTGGTAAAATGGGCTTTGATAGTGTAATACTTGATAAATATACCACTATCGAAAAAGTGAATCATGTCCATCATGCAGGTAACTCATCAGGTATCGTAGACGGCTCAGCACTTTGTTTAGTCGGTAGCAAAGCGGCAGGCGAAAAAGCAAACCTTAAACCTCGTGCTAAGATCACTATGGCTTCAGTCATCGGTTCTGAACCAACTATTATGTTAACAGGTCCAACGCCAGCGTGTCTGAAGGCACTTAGTAAAGCAGGTATGACGGCCAGTGATATTGATTTATGGGAAATTAACGAAGCATTTGCTGTCGTTCCAATGAATACTGCTGCAGACCTAGGTGTGTCGCTTGATAAAGTCAATGTTAATGGCGGCGCTATTGCTATGGGACATCCCTTAGGTGCTACTGGAGCGATGCTAGTGACTACAGTACTGGATGAGCTTGAACGTCGTGACCTAAATACAGCCATGATTACACTATGTGTTGGTGGTGGTATGGGTATCGCAACTATTATTGAGCGTGTGTAATATTAAGCGTGTCTCAGATCTTGACCCTAATATTTAGTGAATCCAAGACATGGAAATAACGTACGCATATTGAATTAGCGCATAATGAATAAGGATATAAAATGAGTATAGCTAGCGTAAAGGCCATTAACGCCCTAAATAACTTTACAGCAGAAGCTGACAACGGCGTTGTTACTGTTACTATCGATCAAGCGGATCGTAAAATGAATGTTATTGGTGAGGGCTTTAATGAAGCTTTTGCCTCTTTAACTGATGCTTTTATTACCGATGAAGAAGCCAAAGGTTTGATATTAACCTCTGGGAAGTCTACCTTTGTGGTTGGTGCTGATATTGACCAACTGGCAGAAATTGAGTCTGCTGAACAAGCTTTTGATTTAGTAGAAGACTTGAAAACCAGTCTACGTAAACTTGAGAAAGCAGGTAAGCCTGTTGTTGCTGCTCTTACTGGTACGGCTTTAGGTGGCGGTTTGGAGCTCGCTTTAGCCTGTCATTATCGTATTGCCGTTGATTCACCTAAAACTAAGATTGGTTTGCCAGAAGTTAAACTTGGCTTGCTGCCCGGTGGAGGCGGTACTCAACGTTTACCACGCATTGTCGGTATTCAAAAAGCGTTAGAGATGATGACCCAAGGCAAAGAGCTACGTCCACAGCAAGCTCTTGAAATCGGTCTATTGAATGCCGTTGCTAGCGACAAAGAAGATATGCTTGCTCAAGCAAAACAATGGATTAAAGATAACCCTAAAGTTAGTCAGCCTTGGGATCAAAAAGGATTTAAAATACCAGGTGGTGACAGTAAGCATCCTAAAGTTGCTCAGGTTTTCTCTATTGCACCTGCTATGGCAAATCAAAAGTCACATGGTAATTATCCTGCAATTGTTCATATCATGTCATGTGTGTTTGAGGGCTGCTTAGTAGATATTGATAATGGACTTGAAATTGAGTCTCGTTATTTTGTCGCTTGTGCATTGTCACCTGAATCTACAAATATGATTAATACCTTGTGGAAGCAACTGAACAATATCAAAAAAGGTCAATCACGTCCTGAAGGGTTTGAGAGATCTAAAGTTAGCAAGGTTGGTATCTTAGGTGCTGGTATGATGGGTGCTGGTATTGCCTATGTTTCAGCTAAAGCAGGTATTGATGTCGTCCTATTAGATACCAGTATCGAAGGTGCCGAAAAAGGAAAAAGCTACTCGACCAATTTGCTTGACAAAGCTATCAGCCGTGGCCGTTCAAACCAAGAGAAAAAAGAGGCCTTGTTATCACGTATTAAAACCACGGTATCTTATGACGATTTAGAGGGCTGCGATTTAATTATCGAAGCGGTATTTGAAGATATTGACATTAAAGCCGAATGTACCCGAAATGCAGAAGCTGTCATTCCAGAAACAGCAATTTATGCTTCTAATACCTCAACGCTCCCGATCACTCAGTTGGCACAAGCCAGCAAACGACCCAATCAGTTTATCGGTCTTCACTTCTTCTCACCTGTTGATAAAATGCCATTGGTTGAGATTATCGTTGGTGAAAAGACAGACGATGCCACATTAGCAAAAAGCTTCGATTTTGTGGGTCAAATTTCAAAAACGCCAATTGTGGTAAATGACAGCCGCGGCTTCTATACATCACGCGTATTTGGTACCTATGTATCAGAAGGTATTGCAATGCTAGGTGAAGGTATTCATCCACGCAGTATTGAAGTGGCAGGTATGAAGTCTGGTATGCCAATGCCTCCTTTAGCACTGCAAGATGAAGTGTCATTAAGTTTGTCATTACACGTTATGCAGCAGGCTAAACGAGCTTTAGAAGCGGAAGGTAAGACTTTTACCGCGCATCCTGCTCAACCAGTGATTGAAAAAATGGTGCAAGAGTTAGGCCGTGAAGGTAAAAAGGTTGGCAAAGGATTTTATGATTATCCTGAAAACGGTGAAAAACACTTGTGGTCTGAATTGACTGACTTGTATCCAACTAAAGATGAACAACCGTCGCAACAAGATTTAGTAGATCGCCTGCTATACGTACAAGCCAATGAAACGGCTAAGTGCTATGAAGAAAATGTTGTGCGCTCAGTTGCAGATGCTAACGTAGGCTCAATCTTTGGGTGGGGTTTTGCACCAAATCAAGGCGGCACGCTACAATTTATTAACTCGATTGGTGTTAAGCGATTTGTCGAACGTAGTCGCGAATTAGCTGCTGCTTATGGTGAACGTTTTGAGCCTGCTGCTATTTTAGTTAAGATGGCGGATGCTAATCAGGAGTTTAACGATGACTAGCAAGTTATCAAATCCAATGGCTGACTGCTTACAAGGTTTAAAGGTTGTTGACTTAACCCGCAACCTACCTGGACCCTTTGCAACCAGATTGCTTGCAGACCTAGGTGCAGAAATTGTCAAAATAGAACCTATGAATGGTGATCCTGCGCGCGCATTTGGTGAGCTATTCAAAGCTTTAAATCACGGAAAAACGACACTTAAAGTCGATTTCCGTGATCCAGAAGGCATTGCTACTATTAAAGAGCATCTCAAAAATGCAGATGTCATGCTTGATAGTTTTCGTCCAGGCGTCTTAGAAGGCATGGGATTGGATGCAACCGCTTTGCATGACATTAATCCTAAACTGGTTATTGTCTCTATTACGGGGTACGGTATCACTGAAGGTGAAACTGTTAATCATGATTGGAGCAATAAAGCAGGACATGATATTAACTTTATGGCGCTTAGTGGTGTTCTAGATCAGCTTAAATCATCCGATGGTGATCAAGCGATGCCTAATGTGCAGTTTGCAGATCTAGCGGGGGGTAGTGATACGGCCGTTATCGCACTTTTAGCGGCTGTGATTGCTGCGAAAAATACCGGTAAAGGTAGACACATTAACACCAGCATGACGCACAGTTTGTACAATCATCTAGTTATGCCAAAAGCAACTGGCAAATTGATTGAACAGATGACGGGCAAGAAGCCGGCTCCGCAGCATGACTTCTTAGGCGGCTTACTGCCTTGTTATCGTCTTTATAAAACCAAAGACGATAGATATATGGCGGTCGGTTCTCTTGAGTTAAAGTTTTGGCAAGGGTTATGCGACGTATTAGATCTTCCAGATCTAAAAAATACACATTGGCAACGTGGTGTTTTACCAAATATGCCTGAGAGTCGATCAGCAATGCAGACCATTGCTGAAACGTTTGCAAGTCAACCCTTATCACACTGGTCAAGTCTTTTTGAGCAGGTGGATGTCTGCGTTACACCAGTTTTAACGCTTGCAGAGGCTCAAAATCATCCTCTTTTTGCTCATCAGGATGAATATGGGGCGACTGCTGGTTGGCAAGTCGTAAGCTAGATCTGGGTGGTTTGGGTTAAGCGAGTTATTTAAATCTATGTTGGACACATTACTTTAAGGCTGAAGTGTGTTAATTAACTATGGAAGGTGAAATATGACAAAGTTTTGGACTAAAAATTATCCAGAGGGTATTGCCTCGGATATTCCTCAAGTCGATGAAACATTAATTGATTTTTTCGATGCTACTCTAAAAAAGTTTGCAACTAAAGATCTCATGACAAATATGGGAGTTTCATACACCTATGCCCAAGTTGATGAAATATCTCTTAAAATTGCATCTTGGATTCAAAGTTTAGGTTTAACAAAAGGCTCATCAATTGCCTTGATGATGCCTAATGTAAATCAGTATCTGCCTATTATAATAGGTGCCTTAAGGGCTGGGATGGTACTTACTCTTATTAATCCACTCTATACGTCACGCGAGCTCAAACATCAGCTTGTTGATTCAGATGCTAAAATAATATTTATTCTAGAACCTTTTTGTCATACTTTAGAAACTATTGTAGCGCATACCGCCATTGAAAAGGTTATTATCAGTCCTATTGGAGATATGTTGGGCTCGGTAAAAGGCACCCTTGTTAACTTTGCGGCTAAGCATATCAAAAAAGCAGTCCCAGCGTACCGTTTAAGCTCAAACTCAAATTATGAGGTGTATCAATTCAGATCCATATTGAGTGATGCTAAAACCCTAAGCTATTCTCGTCCTGATGTTAAAGCGGATGATTTAGCGATGATTCAGTATACTGGTGGTACTACTGGTGTGGCTAAAGGGATATTGATTAGCCATAAAAATGTCGTTTATGGCACAATGCAATATGAAGAGTGGTTTAAACCCATCTATCGTAGCCAAAACCCAAATGAACAACTGACCTGTGTGGTTGCGCTTCCTTTATATCATATATTTGCGTTTATTATATCTGTATTAGGTATGCGAATGGGTCAGCATTTATTGGTCGTGACTAATCCTCGAGATATTGATGCATTTATTAAGCTATTACAGAAGCAACCTTTCCATATGCTACCAGCAGTAAATACTTTATTCCATGCTCTATTATTACATCCTAAATTTAAAGACATTGATTTCTCCCAGCTTAAACTCTCTTTAGCAGGCGGTATGGCGGCGACCCCTGAAATGGCGAGAAAATGGCAGGAAATCACAGGTGTCCCTATTATTGAAGGATGGGGTATGTCAGAAACTCTTGGTGTCGGCACAGCTAATCCGCTTACCAGTACTGAGTTTACCGGTACAATTGGCATGCCATTACCAGGGGTTGACATACAGATTTTAGATGAGGACGAGAATGCATTAGAGGTAGGAGAGGTTGGCGAAATTGGAATTAAAGGGGGGAGTGTTATTTCAGGTTACCATAATCTTGACAATACCCAGTTTTTTTCAAAGGACGGTTATCTTAAGACAGGTGACATTGGTACAATGGACGAAAATGGCTATGTCAAATTGCTTGATAGAAAGAAAGACATGCTGATTGTCAGCGGCTTCAATGTTTATCCTAATGAAATTGAAGGGGTTATTGAGATGTACCCCAAAGTTAGAGAATGTTCTGTGGTCGGAGTTGATAGTGATTCACAAGGTCAATCAGTCAAAGTTTTCATCGTTAAAGATGACCCAAGTTTAACTAAAAAAGAGATACATGAGTTCTGTAAAAAGAACCTTGCTGGCTATAAACGTCCACGTCATATAGAGTTTATAGATGAGCTCCCTAAGTCTACCGTTGGCAAGATACTAAGACATAAATTACGTTCCTTAAGTAATAAAAAATAGATTAATTTAATAATGCTTCATATTAGGTCAATAACGCTGTTATTTACCTTCATTTACAACCCTCTTTTAGTCGCAATGGATGTGACTAATAATACTGCAATGGAGAATGCACAATGTCAAAATCTTTCACTATAAATCAACTTGCTGGTGCTTTAGCACTAATGTCTTTCGCTTCAATAGCTGGCGCTGCTGGTCTTGATCGCTCTGGTCAACCAAGTGCAGAGTTTACTAAGGAGGGTACTTACGCATACGCTAGTGCTTATCGTATTAGCCCAAAAACCAGTGGGAAATATACTGATAACGGCGTTACTAGAAAATATGATGGAGTTGCTCAAGATTATAATGGCTATGGTTATGGTGTTAAAACTGATTTAAACGACAAAGTTAGTATTGGGGTTTTTTATGATCAACCCTTTGGTGCTGAAATTGAAGTTGAAGGTAATAACAACCCTTTGGTGAATGGGAATATTCATACTAAAGCAAGTGTCAAGTCAGATACCTTTACGGGTTTAGTTAACTTTAAGCTTGGCCAGAATGACAACTTTAGGCTGTATGGTGGTCCTGTCCTAAGCAAGCTTGAAGGTGATCTAAATTTAGCGAGCGGTGAGAGAACAGGCAGCTTAGCTAACTTAGCGGCGATAAATGGTTATACGCTAAATCTCGCTAAAGATCAAGATTATGGTTATATGGTTGGAGCAGCATATGTCAAGCCTGAAATCGGCTTAAAATTAGCAGTGACTTATCGATCAAAAATTGAGCATGATATTAAATTCGGTGAAAACATGCCTGCCTTGGGAGCCATACAAACTAAAAAAGCACCTTTGAAGTTACCTGAGTCAGTTAATATCGATTTTCAAACTGGATTGAATCCTACGACCTTATTAACTGCTAAAGCACGCTGGGTACCTTGGGGGGATTTTAAAATCTCTCCTCCTTTATTATCGAGTAGTGTAAAAAGACTGACGGGGGCAAAAGAAGCACCTCTAGTTGCCTACTCAGACGATTCTTATATGCTTGAATTAGGATTGGGTAAGCGCCTATCTCCAGCACTTGCAATTTCTGGAACAATTGGTTGGGATAAAGGCGCTGGGAATCCTGTTACAGTATTGGGTCCAGCTGAAGGATATTACAGTATTGGTTTGGGTGCTAAATATAATGTTACTCCAGAATGGTCTGTTGCTTTAGGTGGTAAGTATCTTATGTTAGGAGATGCGAATACTCAACTATCTTCAACCAAAGCTCCTATGGGTAAGTTTAAAAACAATGATGCTTATGTCGTTGGTTTAAAATTAGAATACGCTTCAAAATAACTGGATAACTCTGCTATATACCTAAATAAAAAATAGTAAGTAATCGAACAAAATTAAATACCTATACTTTAAATGTAGAAAAATTTAACGACAGGGAATCACCAATATTAGCAAAAACCCGATTAACTGCATAAGACAACGTATCGAAAGAAACATAATCACAAGGTCTTAGCCAAGCCTGTTTTACCTCCTTCCATAACCGCTCAATGATATTTAGATGCGGACTATAAGGCGGTAAATAAAAGATAAACAAGCCTCGTTCTTGCCAAATGGGTAATCTAGCTTGGATAATCTTGGCATGATGAATACTGGCA
>NZ_KB907649.1:10739-38961 GCF_000382145.1 Psychrobacter lutiphocae DSM 21542 | reverse complement strand
TTGACGCTGCAAGTCTGGCTTTTGGTCATGACTTGATACACGAGCATAAGCTATGGTTTTGCGTTGTTGTTCCACCTTACTGTGAGTCAGGTTTGGGTTTATTTTAGACAAATCGTATCTACGATGACCTTTTGGCGTTCTTTGGGCGACAAGCACACCTGTCTCATCCCATCTCCGTAGAGTTGAGACAGAAACGCCTAATCGGTCAGCTGCTTGTTTTATGCTTAATAATCTATTCATAGTAAGTAATTATAAATAGATTTAGATAGAACTTATGTTACTGTTTGTAGCCCTTAGTTTAAATGAAAAAACCTTTAAGCATAGCGGGTAGGGTCAGTCAAACCAGCATCTTGGAAACCACGCTTACGTAAGGTGCAGCTGTCACACACACCACAGGCACGCCCATCGCTATCAGCTTTGTAGCACGAGATGGTCTGTGAATAATCAACACCCAACGAGTGACCTAACTGAATGGTTTGCGCTTTTGACAAAGTTTGTAATGGGGTTTGGATATGTAGTTTGTGACCAGTAACCCCAGCTTTGGTAGCTAAATTAGCCATGACTTCAAAGGCGTGGATATATTCAGGACGGCAGTCTGGATAGCCTGAGTAATCGACCGAGCTGACGCCGATTACAATATGGTTTGAATCCGTAACTTCTGCCACTGCCAATGCATAAGATAAAAATATGGTGTTACGTGCAGGCACATAAGTATTGGGAATGGCGCTATTGTCTATGTTGTCGGTATGGGTTGGAAACTTGTCTGCATCGCCATCGGGTACGGTCATCTCATGGTCAGTGAGTGATGAACCGCCCAGCTGTGCTAGATCAATATCAATGATTTTGTGGTCAACCCCAGCTTGTTGTGCAATTGTTTTGGCAGCTACCAGTTCGCTGTTATGGCGCTGGCCATAGTTAAAGCTGACGGCAGTGACTTTGGCATAGCGGTCTTTGGCCCAGTATAGACAAGTGACCGAATCTAGTCCGCCTGAGAGCAGCACCACTGCATTTTGGTTGGCTGGATTAGTATGGGCTGTGCTCGATATATTGGCGTTAGTCGTATTAGTCATAAGTGGCTCATGTCAATCAATTAAAATAAAAACGTAAGGGTGCTTTGGTTGTTAAATGCTCAAACGAGTATTAAAAAAAGAAAGGTTAAGAAAAATAAGGGTAACAGAGCTATTTTAACTAACCGAGCTATTTTAACAAAGTAAGGTAGAAAAATGGTTACCATATTGGTCACAGGTGTAGGTCTTATTGACAAGATCTAGATTAGGTTATATAAACCCCTAATCAAACCGGTAAATATCCATTCCTAGACTGTGATGCGCCATACTTTCGTGAATGACAGACACCCGTTGACCACAGCCAAGTGCAAAAAATAGTGGTAATAAATGCTCAGCCGTTGGATGCACCTGCTCAATATTTGCAAAAGCCTGCCAGTCCAAAGCGGCTGGAATATCGGCTTTTAACTTATTTAATAGCCATACTTTAAACGCTTTGGCTTGCTTATCCTCACTACTGGCATTCCAATCTAAACTAGCCAAGTTGTGAGTAATACTACCAGAGCCAATCACCAAGATTTGCTCATGACGCAATTGGGCGAATAAGCTGCCTAATTGATAACAGGCATAGGCATCAAAATGACGAGGCAATGATAATTGCACGATAGGCACATCCGCTTTTGGATACAAATGCATCAGTGGTGCCCACACGCCATGATCTAACGGCCGTAACGGATTAAGGCTATTGATTACTCCCATTTTATTAAGTTGTACCGATAGCGAATCGGCCAATTCAGGGTGCCCGACAGCTGGGTATTGTAGGGTGTTTAGTTGATGGTTAAAGCCTGAGAAATCGTGCCAAGTTTGTGGTGCTGGATTGCTGGAAATTTCTAAGGTTTGAGTAACCCAATGCGCCGACATGATGACAATGGCTTTAGGTTTAGGCAGATTTTGGCCAGTGCGCGCTAACGCATTGGTGGTGGCGTTTTTCTCAACCGCAAGAGTGGGCGCACCGTGCGAGATGAATAGGGCTGGCAAAGTCGCTAGCGCTTGTATCGAGCGAATTTTTCCCTGACGACTAGTAGTAGTGACAGGCTCAAAGCTGGTGAGCGCAGTCACTGAAGCTGGGACGCTAAAAGCTGAGTTTTGAGAGTTATTTGAATGTGTCATGTGCTAATTATGGGGGCAAGCTATCAGCTTTTAAAGCAAAATGAAAGTGCTGTTGAGCACGCCAAAGTTGCCTCTGCTTAATTGCCCCTGTGATAAGGATGGTTATTATTAATACTCATCGCCCGATATAACTGCTCCATTAATACCACACGTACCAAAGGGTGCGGCAGGGTCAAAGGCGATAATGACCACTTAAAATCAGCCGCTGCTAACACCTCAGGCGATAACCCGTCAGCGCCTCCTATCACCAGTGCCACGTCATCGCCCAGCTGCATTGCATCACTGAGCTTATCTGCCAACTGTTCAGTGGAGAGCATTTTGCCCTTCACATCCAGCACCCACAGCTTTTCACGTGCATGATTTTGATGGGCGGCCAATATTGCTTTGCCTTCTTGTTCACGATATTGGGCAAGATTGGCATTAGAGGGGTTTTTGGCACGTTTGGCAGCTGCTAAGTCAACCAGATCTGTGCTAAGCATAGGTTGGATACGTTTGTAATATTCGTTAAATCCAGTATCAATCCACTTTGGCATTTTGCCGCCGATACTTAAGATACGAAGCTTCATGGTAAATACTCTATTTGTTATTTGTAATTTGAGTTGTGGGTTAAGAGTTACAGGACAGTTGTTGTGGCTAGCCATATCTCTTAAAAACCACATCTATCTTAAAGAAACAAGGTAGCCTAAAGAAACAAAGGGGCAGATAGGTTAGGCCATACTTAGGGCGGTTATTAAAGAACCTAAATACTGAAAAAGTCAAGTCTCTAGTGGCTTATTTTGCAACTTATCCACAGCTTGAATAAGACTATCTGGTCAGACTGTGAAACATTCATTATGCCAAAAAATAAACATTGAAAATAATTGAAGGAATCAGTCATCTTAGTGGTATGCTGTGTAACTCATTGATTTTAATACAAAAAATAATTGTATAAAAAATGAACAATTTTATTCAAAGCCCTGTATTATCTAGGGTATAACTTGTCAAGTAGGCGCTTATCCACAGAGTTATCCACAGGTTATGGGGAAAACCCTGCATTCCCTTATCAGTCATGCGTTAGCAGTGTATTTTGTGCGCAATAATTCTATAATTTGGATGGTTGTTAAGGAGAATTCGATAGCATAAACATTAAATATTAGTCACCTTAATGAAGAAATTAAGTCCAGTAGATAAGGTTTATCATAAGGATGTTTCACGCAGATGACAGTCTTGACCAAGAGATGATGTTTGATAGTTGATTGTTAGTTTGACAGTTAATCTTTAATTTGATAGCTAATCTGATGAAGAACGGTCTTTACGGTAAATTAAATCCCAGACACCATGCCCACGATCCAGGCCACGTTTCTCAAACTTAGTCAGCGGGCGAAACTTGGGACGGGGCGTGAAGTTGCCTTTGCCAGCGGTATTGGTTAACCCTTGGAAGTTATCTAATACATCCAACATCCAAAAAGCGTAGTGCTCCCAGTCTGTTGCAGCATGAAACCAACCACCAGCTTTTAAAACACGAGTGACGATTTGCATACGCTCAGGGCTGACAAAGCGACGTTTATAGTGTCGTTTTTTTTGCCAAGGATCTGGAAAGTAGAGCTGGATACGGTCGATATGGCTCTCTGGCAGTTGCTGCATTAAGCGAATTGCATCTCCGTTAAGGATTTTTAGGTTGGTCAAGCCTTCTTCATCTGCCATGACAGCACACTTACCGATACCAGGCTCATGTACTTCAATCCCCACGAAGTTACGGTTGCGATCGGCTTTTGCCATTTCTATTAGCGAGCTACCCATACCAAAGCCAATTTCAAAGGTTAAAGGAGCGTCTGGACCATTTGGTGTTTGTTGTGTGTCGGCAAATAAGGCACGTAAGTCAGTAATATGATCAATAATGCCTTGTCCTGTTTCGTCTGCGCGGTTTACGATATATTTAGCATAAGCAGGATCTGTTAAGGCTTGCTCTGCTGATTTACTGACATGAGTACGGCGTTTCATAAAGGTATTGATAAAGCGAGGATGAGCAGGCGTGTTAGTCTGCGAACGGTTGTTTGATACGCCGCTTTTCTCTGAGTTGTTTGTAGCGGCAGTATCATGACCGTCATTTTGAGTATTAGAGGATAAACTTTGGGGAGTGGTGGCTAGTTGAGAAGTGGTGGTTGATTGAGAGGTGTTTCTTTGTGGCTTGTCAGTACTCATAGTCATTGAACCCTAATATAGTCATTGAACTCTAAAAAAAACAGTAATTTTGGCGTATTATAACTTATATTCTAGTGAAACAATTACCTTTGCTATGTAAGAGGCCTAAACGACCATGTTATTTATTGAAGAGACCTCGCCACCGCCATTTTATCAAGAGCAGTTGACACCCAAGCAGCGCAAACAGTTGGATAAATGGTTTATTGGACAGCGCTCGCAAGCTTATTATTTAAAACGCTTTGCACAGTTTGATGAGCAAGGCTATTTGTCTGCAAAGTGGAACTGGGCGGCCTTTGCCGCCACATTTGGGTGGTTGCTTTATCGCAAGCGTTATCTGGACTGTATTGTATATACAGTGGCTGGTTGGTCATTTATCCAACTTAATGTCACGATTGCTTTAGTTGCATTTGAGTTTTTGTTTATGCCCTTTGTGGCAGATGCGTATCAAATGGTGATCCGAATAGTTATTGGCGCAACTATTTGGTTATTTTGGTCGGTCATGATAGCGCGCTGGTCGGATGCCTATTATTATCGCATGGCAAGGCGTGAGATTGCCGATGCCCTAGATAAGTATCCACAAGATCCAGAAAAGCAAAAAGCGCATTTGCAACACGAAGGTGGGGTAAGCTTGGTCGGACTAGGTACTGCATTTGCCTTATTTAGCTTTTTATTAATGGTCATTTATCGTCAGTTTTTACCTTTGTATGCAAAGCCTATTGAAAAAAGTATTATTCAAGATAGTTTTAGCTTAACGCGTATTGCCGCAAGCCGAGTTGAAGGTTTGTATCAACAGCAAGGCAGCTGCCCAGTGGGGGCGACCTTGGAGACGCTCGGCTTGGATAAAGTGGTGCTAGACACCGCTGGCTTGACTACTGCTGGCGCACATTTACAGCTACAAGTGCTACAAAATACAGAGGCGCTTGGCAATCGTCACAGTAGCTGTGTGCTCATTGCTCGTATTCAAGCAGTACCTTTCCCCAATCGTAATTTAAATGGTCAGACCTTTATTATGTATCGTCCTGAGTCCACGCCGTCACCTCGTCAGTGGCAGTGCATAACCTCTTTTAATAAAAAACAAAAACCAGTAATGTGCCATGGTAATTAAATTAGGTGTTTTGTGATTTTTGAATACCAACCGCCGTTTCTATTTCATCCAAATCTAGCTTTTTGCCTTCATCGTGGTCTGAGTCAAATAAGCTCTCTAACTCAAGCAATGAGGACTGAACTGATTCGATTAACTTGGCCTCATCTTCATAGATGGCCTGTTGCTGATTAAGTAGTTTATCATCATAATCACGAAAGGCGGTGATGGTCTCACGGGCTTTTTCAGGTGACATACCAAGCAGCTCAAGTGACTGACGTGACATATCCAATGAACTTAGATAAGTCTCACGCCACACATGGGTGATGCCCACCTCACGTAAGCGATAATAATGGCTGCGGTTACGAGCACGCGCTAAAATCTTGAGGTGCGGGTAGTTATTGTGCAAGTAACGGGCTGTAGAAATAGAGCGCTCGATATCATCGGTAGCAATGATAAATAAGCGTGCTTTTTCAATACCAGCGGTGCGCAAGATTTGAGGGTTCTGTGGATTACCATAATAGACTTGGTTACCAAACTTACGTACGAAATCAACTTGGTTGGCTGAGCTTTCAATGGCTGTAAATTCGATATTATGCATACGTAGCACCCGCCCGATAATCTGACCGACTCGTCCAAATCCAGCAATGATTACTGGATGCTCATGATCTGGAATACTATCATACTCACGTGTTGGCTGACGCTTGGCAAATCTTGGCTCACCGATTTTTTCTAAGAGCATAAAGCCAATAGGCGTGAGCGCCATTGAGATGGTTACAATTAAGTTTAATAAGCTGGCATACTCAGGATGCAGTACATTTTGGTTGGCGGCAGTACCGAATAACACAAAAGCGAACTCACCGCCTTGCGCTAAGGTGACACCCAAGCGAATACTGGTAGGCAAGCGGTTGCCTAATAAACGGGCAATGACACTGACCACAGAAAACTTAATAATCATTAATAATACAGCAGCGCCAACAATCAATAGCGGATGCTCCATGATGAGCTTGACATCGGTGAGCATACCGACTGACATAAAGAACAAACCCAATAACAAGCCTTTGAACGGCTCAATACTGGCTTCAAGCTCGTGGCGGTATTCAGAGTCTGCTAATAATACTCCAGTCAAAAATGCACCCAGTGCCATCGACAATCCGATTTGACCCATTAATATAGACACACCCATCACGATAAACAGTGCTACGGCAGTTAATAATTCCGTGGCGCCACTTTGTGCGACAAACTTAAAGAAAGGGCGAACCACATAACGGCTTACCAAAAATAAACCACCAAATACAGCAATGACTTTGGCAAAATAAATCAAGTCATAGCTTTGTTGACGTACCCCAGAAAAAAAGGGTATGGCGGCCAATAAAGGAATGACCGCGATATCTTGGAATAACAAAATGGTAAAGGCTTCACGACCATGGGTGCTGGCCAACTGTTGCTTTTCGGTGAGTACCTGCAATACAAAAGCTGTCGAAGAGAGTGCCAAGCCAAAGCCAACGATAAAAGCGGTATCAAGTTTAAGACTAGTAAAATGGAAAATAAGCCCCATTAATAATAGACCAGTAACCCCAACTTGTAAGCCACCGAATACAAAAATAGAATGACGTAATGCCCAAAGTCTGGAAGGTTGTAGCTCCAAGCCGATGACAAATAGCAGCATCACCACCCCAAACTCAGAAAAGTGCATCAAGCTTTCTGCATCACCAGCAACATCAAATACACTTGGTCCTAGTAATAAACCAGTGATTAAATAACCTAACACAGTTGATATATGTAACCGCTTTCCTAAAGGTACTAATAAGAGTGCAGCGCCTAAAAAGATAGTGGCTTGTAACATTAGGCTAGGTTGAAGAAAGGAGGCTGCAAACATGTAGGGTCCTTATGAGTTTGTGTGTTGTAGAGTCTGGGCTGTGAGGCTTGGGTTAATTATCTTTTTTTATACACCTTCCATACGCCATTGTCCGCTAATGGGTTGCTATAAGCATCGTTACGGCGTTTGCGTGGTTTTTGGCGGCTGTCAACCACTTTGAAGTCTGGCAGGGCATGAATAATAAGTCCTGTACGATAAAAGCGCAGTCGCTCAGGCTCGAGCATCTCACCTTTGTTATCACGGCAAAATACATAGGCACGTAAGTCAACAAATTCACGATGCGCTACCAGACGAGCGCTGTCATCTTGGATAAATACTTTTTCTAGACGCTGGTACTCAGCATCGCTAAATTCACCGCACTTACTGATCAGAGCGCCGACAGAGCCAAAGTTTTTTGACTCTTTGGCACGGGTTTTGGTCAAATGCAAGCGTTGCACTTGATAGATAAATTGTGGAATCTCTAGGCTGGCAGGTAGCGGTAAATTTTCTGGTGGTAAATAAGCAGCTGGGTAAAATTGTAATGCTCTATCAATTAGGGGCTTCCAGCGTTTATGATATGCTGCCACTTCATCATAGTTGCCTTGATATATAGGCAAATCTCTAATTTGACGTAATATATCTGGCGGGAATTGATCATCCCGAAAGGTAGCAATGTCTGCTTGCAAGCTTGAGAGCAGTTGTTTTGCGTGTTTTTTGCCCGTAGGAGACTGAGAATCTTGGATAATATCTTCTGGAGCGACAAAAGGTGCAGAGCGTCTAGACATAATTGATGTAGGTTCATTATTAAGAGAGTTAAAACCATGTTATCATAACTAGGTAAGCTATCTGTAAACTGTCGTAAATTCAATTGTATGGCAGTTACTGTTGCTTTAAGCGGTTATGATGGATATACCTTGTATATTGTTGTTGTGTGTCATTATTCATTTCATACGCATTGTAGTCCGCTATGGTAGTTTATTAAAAACAGTTTATTAGGGTAGTAAGCAGTTTGTTATCATAAGCAGTTTGTTATTATAAGCAGTTTGTTATTATAAGCAGTTTGTTATTGTAAAAAGTCACTACGAATAACTCAACTTTATTTTTAGCCCATTTAAATATCATTGTACGAATTGAAGACTCGCCCTAGACTCCCTTACGTTTTTTTAACGTTTTTTATTAATTAAATTTTCAAGCACCCTGATTTAAACCATTTATTTAAAATCATTGAATCCTTGACAGATCATGAGAGATAACAGATGTTCATAAAACCTGTCGTCGCCTTAGTAGGCCGCCCAAATGTGGGTAAATCGACAATATTTAACCAAATGACCAAGTCACGTCAAGCTTTAGTTGCTGATTTGTCTGGCTTAACCCGTGATAGACAATACGGTGATGCTACCTATAACAATAAGTCCTTTGTCGTCATAGATACTGGCGGGATCGGTGAGGCTGATGATGGCCGAGGTAGTATCGATGATTATATGTCAGCGCAATCGCATACTGCCATTCATGAGGCTGATATTATTGTGTTTGTGGTAGATGCACGTGCCGGTATGATAGGCGCTGATGCTGAGATTGCAAAAATGTTACATAGTCTGGGCAAGCCCGTCTTCTTGGTTGCCAATAAGATTGATGGTGTCCACGATGCTGCCCCAGCGGAGTTTTATGCATTAGGACTTGGTGAGCCGTATCCGATGACTGCCAGTCATGGTCGCGGTGTTGGCAACCTGCTAGAAGACTTAACTGCTGATATGCCAGAAGATATTGAGGAAGAGGTACAAGAGGGACTACGTTTAGCGGTTATCGGTCGTCCGAACGTAGGTAAGTCAACTCTAGTTAACCGTATGATCGGTGAAGATAGAGTCGTGGTGTATGATATGCCAGGAACCACTCGTGACAGTATCTACATCCCCTATGAGCGCAATGGTAATAAGTATGTACTGATTGATACTGCTGGTGTGCGTCGCCGTGGTCGTATCGGTGAAAAAGTCGAGAAGTTTTCTGTTATTAAGTCCTTGCAAGCGATTAAAGATGCCAATGTGGTCATTGTGGTCATTGATGCCCAAGAGGGTATTGTAGATCAAGACTTAAATATGCTTGGTTATGCGCTTGATGCAGGTCGTGCTATTGTGGTCGCTATTAACAAATGGGATGGACTGCACGAAGATCAAAAAGAAATGGTACGCATTGAGATGGATCGGCGCTTTAATTTTATCCCTTATGTTAAAGTACACTTTATCTCAGCGTTGCATGGCACCAATGTGGGTAACTTATATCCTTCAATTCATAAGGCTTATGATTCTTCGATGTTCAAAGTCTCAACCAGTCGTCTTACCCAGATTTTAGAAGACGCAGTGGCTGCCAATCCACCGCCCATGTCTGGTGGACGCCGTATTAAGCTACGTTATGCACATTTAGGCGGGCATAATCCACCAATTATTGTTATTCATGGTAACCAAACGGGCTCACTGCCTAAAAGCTATCAGCGTTATTTAGAAAATGAATTTCGTAAGGTATTTAAGCTTGAAGGCACACCGTTAAAGGTTGAGTTTAAGCTCAATACCAATCCATATGCAGGCAAAAAAACACCTTCAACCAAAAAGGTGCGTCCTGGAGTCTCAGAGGCAAGGCTCAAACGTCGTAGTATGAAGTACAAAAAAGCTGCACCCAAAAAGAAGAAAAAGTAAGCGCACAAACAGTAAGCACAGAGACAGTGAGGCAACAAGGATCCATTGTAAATTGTGAATACAAACTTTTAACCTTTAAGCAAGGGGCTGTATAGTCAGAGAAGTACTAAACACGCTGTCTCGCTAAGCCTACCTGAGTAGTACTTGTACTCGGTTGCCTTATAACCATTTTGGACTTCTTTGACTATAAATACTGTTATACAAAATACTGTTATACAAAATACTGTTATACAAAAAGGGCTGTCAATTATTGACAGCCCTTTGTTGTGTCCCTTTGATTCTGATTAGGTGTATTTAAAGCTTGTTAAAAAAAGCCTTTTACCCATTGTACAATATGCTGCCATGCACGCTTAAAGATACCAGATTTTTCAACTGCTTCGGTGGCTACAATTGGCACAGAAGCGACTGATTTACCATCGACCATAGCGATCATGCGACCAATCTCTTGGCCTTTGGCTACGGGCGCTTTAATATCATCTGAGATATTTATAATAGTGCTGATCTTATCGGCTTGCTCTTTTGATATCAGTACCTTTAATGCTTCTGCTGTGGCAACTTTTACCTCATCTTGCTGCCCAAAATAAACGGGTAACGTATCGACAAACTGATTGGCAGGTGCAACAACTTGAGTATCAAAATGCGAAAAACCCCAGCTAAATAACTGACGAGACTGATCTGCACGTGCCTGCATGCTATTGCTACCCATGACGACAGCAATGAGGCGCATATTATCACGTAGGCTTGAGGCTGCCAAACAATAGCCAGCAGCATTGGTATGCCCTGTTTTTAAGCCATCAACCGTTGGATCAGTATGTAGCAACGCATTGCGGTTGCCTTGAGTGATATTGTTATAAGTAAACTCTTTTTCAGAGTACAAGTCATAGTATTTACCACCTTGTCTGATGGTCTCTTTGGCCAAAATTGCCAAATCGCGAGCAGAGGCTTGATGCCCTTCACCTGGCATCCCAGTAGCATTGACAAAGTGAGAGTTTGTCATGCCTAGATTTTTAGCCTCTTCATTCATGAGATGTGCAAAGGCGGCTTCACTACCAGCGATATGCTCAGCCATCGCTTTGGAGGCATCGTTACCAGATTGAATAATAATACCACGTAGCATATCAATAACAGAGGCAGTGGTATTGACAGGAACATACATGCACGACTCACTGCTACTGCCACGGCACCAAGCATTTTCGCTCATGAGGACTTGCTCATCTTCTTGCAACTCACCAGAGAGTAATTTTTTTTCAATAATGTGGCTAGTCATCATTTTGGTTAATGATGCTGGTGGTAACGGTTGATCGGCATTTTTTTCTGCCAAAACTACACCAGTATCATAATCCATCAGGATATAAGCAGTATTATCCATATCAGGAGGAGGAACTGGCGCCGCCAAGCTGGTGCTAGAAAGTAACAATAGACCAGATACGACAAATAAAGGTTTAATGGCAGTGAAAGGAGAGTTATTTTTTTTACGGGTTAAGGCAGGTAAGTACTTGGTTGCAAAAGCAGTCATATCTAAGACACCATTGATAGTTGGTCATAGTTGGTTCAGTATGTATTGCTGACAACAGCATTGAGCTAGACTTTGACAGTCGCTGTCTTCATCAGTGCTGACGCTTGAGACAAATAATGCTCTACGCCGTACTATGTTTACAGATAGTGAGCTGACGGATATAGGATATTGACAGTTGCAGGCTACATTTGAACACATCTAAATTTGGGCTAAGGTTTATTATGTGTCAGGTCATACATAACGGGGTGTTTATCTATCTGGTGATAAACCAAACAAATTGGTGATAAACCAAACAAAACAGTATATTATCAAATTGTGCAAACAGGCGAAACAAGTAAATCAGGTTTGTGGCTAAAACCGGGCACATTTGCTTGACTCTTCGTGCTGATGCTAAAGTTTTTCAGCTTTACCTACAAGCTTTACCTACAAGCTTTACCTACAAGCTTTACCTACAAGCTTTACCTACAAATATAGTCACAGCCATATACAAGAGTTGCAGCGTTAACCTCGTTTAGCCTACTTCAGTAGTACTTGCACTCGGTTGCCTTGTAACTCATTTATCTGACTACAACTATACCACCATTTAACAGCCCCGACTTTAGTAGTCGTTTAATCGTTGTACTCTTAAGGGTTGATATTATCGAGTAATATAGGTCGATTCTGCTGATACAGAGTCGACCTATGTTCAGTATTATTCAGGAGATTGAAGGGTACTAATTGTTAGAACTCAGTATTGGCTAAGTCTGTACATAAAGCTAGGTTCTCTTCAGGAGAGAAGCCCATTGTCCAGCTGCGCATGCTTGATAAAATAGTTTTGTAATCTTGCTGAGTTGATAAATATTGGATAGCTGCTTTTGGGTTTTCAATGGTTGGTAGCATTTGCTTTAGCTCATAGTTATAGGCTTTATAAAAGTTACTTTTTTGTTGATTATTAAGCATTGGTGGGCAAATTTCTGAGAGTACTTGTAGTACGGCAATCTCGTGTTTGGTCGCTGTGGTACCAGCTAAATCAACAGGAATTGTGGTTTCTGCTGCATGGCTGAGCATAGATCCAAATAAGCTCACACTACCTAAGGCTACGGTTAGCATAATTTTGCGCAGGCTGTTAGCTTTAGAGATCTTTTTAATATTGGACGTGCCACTAAGTGATAGGGTGAAAAATTTATGCATTAGGTCTCTCATAGTTATCATCATCATATTTGTAAATTTGTTGTACCCATAAAAATGGTATTAATAAAATAAGATATCTGCTATATCACATAACAGATAGCTTGTTAGATCAGGGTCTGTTTAATACTGGTGATGCAATTTGTTTTCTATATTTATTTTATTTTTAAGTTTAGTTGGTTTTAAGTTTAGCTATATGTGGTTAGCTTTATGTTTAGTATTATAGCCTATTTAGGGCGTGTCCCTAATAAATGAATTCTATGCAGCCCCTATATTTTCGCTAATCTTTGCACGTTTTTAGACAATATATCTATTATTCTTTTCTATATTTGCTACAAAATTTACTTTGATTGGCAAAATCTATCTCATTTTTAGCCTCACCAACCAAATAGAAACACGCCCTAGTGTATGTACATTATCACATGAATTAATTGCTCAGATGTTTAGCAACTGTGACTTAAACTTTTTAATGCGTAACCCATATTGCTAAGGGTGTAATATGGGTTGAATCTACTTGCTTTTTTGCGTGCATGTGCTTTACTGCATATAGCTTATCTTTTTTTATGATGCAGCCAAAAACTTGATAGCTTGCAAGGTTGCAATATGAGCTATTATAGCTATTTTCACAGTTTTGCTGTGGCTTTTAGGATATTAAAGTTAAGGTTTAAATCAAGTGTCAAGTTGCGGTTTAAGCGTCTGGTATTATATCCTTTATCCTATATAATATTGACCACGAACCATAATATTAATCAAAAGGCTATAAGATGAACGAAAGACTATAAGATTAACGAAAGACTATAAGATTAACGAAAGACTAGGCTTAAAAGCAACAAAGCTTAGCAAACACAAATAGTGTAGTAGCAACTGCAACTATTCCAGTAGTAAGCTCACGCTTGCTTAGATAATACCACGAAGGAGGGAGGCGTAGATGCCTAACACAGCTCATATCAGCAGTACAAAAACGACAAATAAAGGCTGTCAGTATCAAAGCAGTCATCATAGCAGTTGCTTTGAGCAAAAAAAGATATTACAAGGATTAGGCTTTGCTATGCTGAGTGGGATGTTGTTACTAACTGGCTGTGCTACCAAGCCCACTTATCAAACCAGCGGTCCAACCATCATGGTTGACTCCCATGGTGTGCCAAATTTTTATAAAGTACAAGCGGGAGATACTGTTAGTCAAATTGCGGCCCGTTATGGTCTAAATTACCGCCAATTGGGTGCGTTAAACCATCTAGATAGCAAGTATACTATTTATGCAGGTCAGTGGCTCAAGCTGTGGGAAGGTCGTGTCGTAGCGCCAGCGACTAGACCAGTATCCACTAGAGCTGGTACGCAACCAACTCAAAGTGTCACTCGGACTTCGAGTCCTGTTGTTACTGCGCCACCTGTCAATAATACACCAGCTTATCCAGCTACGGTCAGCTCAGCCAGAGGTTATGGCTATCCTAGTAGCAACCAAGTTATCAAAAACTTTAACGCCAGTACTGGTGAGATGAGTATGTGGTTTACAGGCCGTCTAGGAGATCCTATATTGGCCAGTAAAGATGGACAGGTTTTGTATGCAGGTGATGGTTTACCTGAGTATGGTAACCTGATTATGATTCGTCATGATGCGACTTATATTACTGTCTATGCTCATAATAATGAGCTGTTGGTAAAAGAGGGTGATCAGGTGCGTACAGGGCAGCGCATTGCAACTATGGGCAACTCTGGACAGACCAATCAGGTAGCACTAGAGTTTCAGTTACGTGAAAACGGAACACCGATAGATCCTAGAGCAGTGCTAGGATTATAATTATAGCCCAGCATACTTGGTTAAAAATACCTTTCGCTGGGCTAATAGGGCGTGTTTTCAACTGGCGCAATGATATTTAAATGGGTTAAAGACAATACCAAATCTGAAAACTAAGATATCAAGGAAAATGAGTACAAACGTTACAAGTAGTAGGTTTAGTGAGCTTGACAAAGATAGGTTGCTTTTTAAAAAAGTATCACTAAACCTTGTCATACAGTCTCTCAATAAAATGATATTATCTGCGTTATATTCCTAGTTTGACCGCGACTTTTCTTATTGTTATCACTATTTTTAACATGAAGACACGCCCTAGAGTCTATTTAAGTTTAGCTTTTGTTGTTAGCTTAGCCCTCAGATTCTAGTACAACGATTCTAGTACAAGCAGTACAGGGTGTTAAGCTGAAAATGAGGTTAAGCCTAACAGCAGATCTTAATCAAATACTTGTACAAAGGCATTGGCACGTAATTCTTGTAGCCAATCTTCTTGTGCTTGTGGCGCTAAGCGTTGGAATAACGCCTCATGAGCCAAGTTGCGCTTGACCGTCTCGCTCACATCTTTGTCACGAGTAGCTTCTACTTTAAGAATATGCCAACCAAACTGTGTTTTAAAGGGTGTTGAGAAGTCACCTACTGGAGTTTGTAACATCATCTGTTCAAACTCAGGCACCATCTGACCTTGTGCTACCCAGTCTAAGCTACCGCCACGACCAGCAGAGCCTGGATCATCTGAATACGTTGCTGCCAGTGCGGCAAAGTCTGCATCATGGCGTAACTGTTCGTATAGATCATTGATACGTTGCTCAACGAGTGCATCACTGTGTAGCTCGTCATTTTGTATTAAGATATGACGTACTTTCCACTGGGGTATAACCATGTTATCAATATTACGAATATCGATCAGTTTTACCACATCAATACCTGCTGGGGTAACTTGTGGCTGGGTGACCTCACCTGATTGGAGCTGGGTAATTTGGTTGGCAATGTCAGTGGGTAAGCCTGCTGCTTCATGATATCCCATATCACCACCTTGAATTGGAGTAGCATAGTCTTTGGCGATACCGTTTGACAACTGCTCTAATACA
Organism: Psychrobacter lutiphocae DSM 21542; assembly: GCF_000382145.1. Classification (GTDB taxonomy): domain Bacteria; phylum Pseudomonadota; class Gammaproteobacteria; order Pseudomonadales; family Moraxellaceae; genus Psychrobacter; species Psychrobacter lutiphocae. The sequence goes on along the minus strand of NZ_KB907649.1, from coordinate 23,417 downwards.
AACTCTGCATCATCTGTGTTGCGCAGAAGATTTTGAGTTTGCTCAGCAATTTGTATCGCTGCTTGTTTTTCACTGTCTGTAATGCGGCTAAAGTCATCACTAAAAGGGATGCGAATGTGTACAGTGTGATATTCAGCAGTTTGTAGTCGATTTGCCTCTGGCGATGCCAAAAATGCATCGATATCTTGTTCCGTGATATGGACACGGCTTGCGACCTGGCTTTGTTGTAAGATTTTAAGCGCCTCTTCTTCTGCTACTTGTGCTCGTAGTGCGGCATAGCTACCTGGACGGCGAGCGTCTAAGGTCTGTTGAAGCTCAGTTAAAGAACTCATACCTTGTGATTGGGCAATGTTCGCTAAGCTTTGATCAACGGCATCAGCATTGGCTCGTATACCAGCTCTATTGATCATATCTAATTGTAGCTCACGCAAAATTAAACTATTTAGCACTTCATTTTGTAAGCGCTGTGGGTTGGGTGCTGGCTGACCACTGGCTTCAATCTGTGCTTGAGCGGTTGCTATTGCAGAGAGTAGCTGACTTTTTAGAATAGGTGTGTCGTTTGCAATGGCAACGATACCATTGTTACTATCTACAACGGAGATGATTCGTTTGTTTGTCATCTCTGTCGCTGTTGCTTGCTGTTCTGAGGTATCGGCATCTTGTACGTCTGCAGCGTAAGAGGCTGAGCTCAATGCAGTGATCAATAGGGCAGCGGTTAGTCTGCTGCTAAGAGTGTTTAAGTGTAATCGGGTCATAAGTCGCCTGTTTTAGCTTGAGTATGGGTATTTATGGGCTGGATAGATGTCATTTATTAGCCTTGCAGGACACAGCTATTTTTTGCCCTATCTTAGCTTAAAATAGACGCTTAGCATAACTAAACTTATACCTTTTTTGAAAAATAACCTATCTTTGTCAAACTCGCTAAACTTACTACTTGTAGCGTTTGCACTCGTTTTCCTCAATATCTTAATTTTCAGATTTGGTATTACTATTTTATGCGTTGAGATGACTAAAAAACAGTCTCTGTCAGTTTCGTAAATGAGTTCTATCTAGCCCCTAAGTGTTTAAATTTATTTTGGTTAGGGATGTAGCGAATTGTTTTTCCATCTATCATCAATCGGCGCAAAGCCTAAGATTTTTTTGTCTAAGTGCTTGCTTAAGCGGCCTCTTTTGTCACCAAAGCCATTAATTCTAAATTCAGCCATTACTGCACGTGTTGGTTTTTCTTCCAAGTTTAAGTCATTATAGTAACTGCGGGCATAAATTGAAAACCCATAACAACAATCCTCATAGTCTATGCCAAAAGTAGAGTCGGTAAAGCGGTTGTTGTCATTATCATACTGGCTTTGACCCAAAAAGCGCCAATTATTGGTAATAGGAACAATAGCAGATGCCGTTAGTGCAGACAATTTAGCTTGATTGGTCAGTCTGTCTTCTTTGCGCTCTACTATTCCAAAATTAAACTGGCTGTGTGGGCTAGGGCGATATCTGACTTGGCTTGAAATATAGTTTAGGTTATTTCTAGAGTCTAGCGCCCCGTTGAAGTCAAACCATAGATTGCGATATGGCTGTACACTTGAGCGCCACGTAACCCCTGTTGAGCTAGACTCAAAGGTGCGATCGCCTTCTTCAAGCGTGACTTTGGGCTTAGATAAGAAGAACTGATCGCCAATACTACCGTCAAAACGGGTGATGCCTAATGCATCAATATAGCGATAGTTTAGACCCACTGCCAAGTTGTTATCATCTGAGATACGGTCGTACCCTAAAAACCAGCTGTCTTCAAACATCTGATCATAGTCCAGTGACGCAATACGGGTATCGAAGTTGGGTAGCCTGCTCTGATCTTTGTAGGGCGAATAGCTGTATTTCAACTGCGGAGTCAACAGCTGGTAGCCGCCCATGGTATTGTCAAAAATACCAAAAGGGGAACCCGATTGATAAAAGTTGAGCCCAGAGTCAACAGTAAACCTTGGGATTAATATCGACTGCGAGCTGTCATCTTTAGAAAAGCTATTATCTTGTCGGCTTTCTTCATCATAGGCTGCATACAAGTGATGCAAGCTGACACGTGGAGTGATATGACCCCAAGTTTCTTCAAACGGATAACTGGCATTGAGTTCATTATAAATACGTACGCCACTTTTTTCATTCTCAGAGCCATCATGGATAGACTTCTTGAAGTAAGCTGAGTCGTGAGTACCAGTAATGACAAAGTTATCTAGGCTATTATTTAGTTTAGGTAAGCGATAATCAATCGACAACTGAGGTAAGCGCGAGTAAGGCTTATCTTTGTCGGTGACTGGATTGCCATTTGCATCAAGCGCTTTGAGACTTTGAAAAGTCTCAACCTTTAACTGGGCATCAATATAGTCATCATAATAGTTCACTTGCGCCCGTCTTGGTAGGTTTAGGCGGTTGTCGGCTATGCCATAATCATCAAAGTCATTTAGATAATTAGGATCTGAGACGTAGCTATATACAGCATCAGCGCTTAGTTTGGGAATACTTTTTGATGTCCAATTATGACGATAAAAAACTGAAGATCGATCTTCATGGTAATACTCTTTGTCATTGGGCATATACGAGGAGGCTAACTGTCCTCGACCATAGTTTTCGGTCAAAAAGCGAAACTCACCGATCAGCATCGGGTTACGATTGGTATAGATGTCGGTGGAAATGGTAGCGTCATAATTAGGTGCTAAGTTTAAGTAGTACGGGATACTAAGTTTAAGGCCACTATCACTGTCAATACGAGCACTCGGAGTTAATAACCCGCTGCTACGACGATCATCAACTGGGAAGTTGAAGTAGGGTAGATATAAGACAGGCACAGACCCCAAGCGGAAGGTGGCGTTGTAAGCCTCACCCCGTCCTTTTTCTGTATCTATATCGATTTTATTGGCTTCAATATGCCATTTGCGATTGGTTGGTGGGCAGGTTGAAAACATGACTTGCTCAAGCTCATAATGAGTGTCATCTGGCTTGTTCATTTGTTTGGCATAGCCATGTGCTTGCATTGGCACACTGGCAAAGGCGACATCCTGTGCAGTTGCGGCATTGCTATTAGTATCGTAGGCAAGCTCGTTTGCTACTGCGATCATGCCTGTGCTGTTTTGTCTGTTGTGCCAACTATTGGTCGCTGCTGCTTCTAGATTGCTGGGTTTTTGTTTGGTGCTGTCGCTACTGCCTGAGTCTGCCAGCAGAACACTACCTTTGGCACCAGCGATACCTGTCTTCCTATCTAATATCAATTGATCGGCGGTGATCAACCTACCATCTTGCATAACTTCAACATTGCCCGAGAGTTCAATATAGTTTGCATTGTCATAATAGCCATAGTCTGCTTGTGCATGTAGTGGCATACCATCAGCAAGCGATAAGCCATCTTGCTGCTCTGCACGCTGTACTGCTTGTTGATAGCTGGCATTAGCACCGACACTATTGGGCGTTACCCACACACCTTCACAGCGATAAGCCGCTGAAGCATCAGGTAGATAATTTAGCACTTTTGGCTTAATGACAGGTGCCATAGTTTCGGCTTGAATGACTTTGGTGCTATGCTCTGTTCTGATGTTGCCTTCTATACCTAAGCGCTCACGCAGGTCTGAAGATTGTTTTTGATAAAACTGTGATAAGCGCTGTAAGCTTTGTTTGACGCTATCATGCTCAAAGCTATCGGATAGGTTGTGACCGTGATCTGTATTGTCACTGGTAGCCTGTTGAGTGGCATGTGTTTGTATTGCATGAGCTGGCTTATCTGCCGCTTGTGCGTTATCACTATTTAGATCTATGTCAGGGACAATGATGATATAGTCATCTTCGCTATTGACTGTCTTAGAGGTTGTTTGGGAGGTTGTCTGGGAGGTTGTTTGGTTTAGCCCCGTTGCTGTTGATGGGTTGGGGGCTAGTGTTTGGCTATCGGTTATGGATTGTGTTTCAAAACCAACTGCTTGTAGTGCCTCTAACTCGCTACTTTTGGCTTGGCGTGATGGTGAGTGTTGTGCTGAGTTTGGTGTTGGACCAGTAGTGGCTTGCGCATACAAGGGTCGCTCATTTAATGAGGATAAATCGGCTAATGCGTCAGGGCTACTGAGCACCAGATCATTCAAGGTGCGTTCATCTAGTTGCAGTGCTCTTTTTGTGGTTGCAGCCTGCGTTTGATTTATCTTGTTCGCTGCTTGCTTTTGTGTGGCTATTTGATTTTGTTTGGTAGCTGTTTGATTGCGTTCAGTGTTAGTTAAGCCATCTGTACTTGAAGTAACGGTTAAACTTGAAGCAGGGGATAAACTTAAAGCAGGATGCAAGCTGATGTCACTGGTTAACGTATTGGCAGCAACGGTTTGACTCTGGTTTAAACGTTGGTATCTAATCTTTGAGTGATCGACTAACAGGGCACTAGAGTCTTGAAACCGCTGTAACTGCCCGATTAGCTCAGCATCGGTGATCTTGCCTTCTTGTAGCAGCATTGTCAGGTAGCTATGCATTTCTGCAGTTAAGGCTGTGTTTTGCCCAGCTTTTGATTCTACTTGAGTGAACCTAGGGGTTAAGTCAGCGTGCGTATATACCTCAGTACCAGCGGCTGTCAATGATGGCAGGCTAGCTTGTGGACTGATAATAGCACCATAAGCACTCGGCATACAGATCAGCAGTGGCAAGCTGATAGCAAGGCGAGTGGTGGTTAGCGGGCGATGTGAAAACTCACGGCACGCACACAGAATACTGCGGTAGAGTTGCGAGTACAGCAAAAGATTACCTTTATCAAATGAATAAATGAAGTTGAACAAAATACTTTATACTTTAGCCTGTATCGGCAGTAGTTGCTAGATGCTTTTGTTGAGACGCTTGTGTCTATTTAATTTTGGTTTATCTGGTTTTTGTCTAGCTGATATAGACGTAAGTTACTCATTTTAGCAAAAAAAAACCTCTGTATTGTTGCTAAGTGGCTTATTATTTTAGAGTGTATTGAGCATTGATGATACAAACCTATATGCTATCTGTGTTATGACTATATATGTTAGATACGTTACGTGTCTCTGTGTTACGATTTGAAAAGCGCTTTTGTGCTAAAACTGGCAAAATTTACTTAGCTCTGCGTTAATTTTGCTCTGCGTTAATAAAGCTTGTCAATAATAAAGCTTGTCAATATCTCGCTATTAGCTGTGCTTATCGCCTTGATTTAGACAAGTTTCGCTCAGTTTTATCAACACATACCTATCTACTATATATACCTACCTACACATATCAATGCTCTCTAAACCTAATAAATCCTTTGTCATCCTGTATTATATCGTTTTGACAGCTGACAGTAACCCTATATATAGCCTCTATACCTATATATAGCCCTTATAATAGTCAAAAAATGACAAATCGGCTACACTATAACCAATAAAAGTAAGTAAAAGCCAGTTGCGAGTACATAAAGCTGGTAGAAAAATGTAAGCCCACAGTTAATAGTATCAACTTAGCGTTCAAATTCGACACTCAAATCCAAACTTTAATCGTTAGCCAAAAGCATCCTAGTTATGACAAATATAACCCAACAATCTCGAACCCTAGCTAGTATTAATACCAGTACCAGTCAATCAAGTGCTAGCCAATCAAGCAGTGAATCTGGTAGTGTGCCTTCTAATGCACCTACTAGTAGCCCTCATACTAGCAACAGTACCTCTGTCACTGCGTTACAACCAATAGATATTGCAAGCTACCATACACCCCAGCGCTTTGAGCAGCTAACCGCATTTATTCATGACACCTTTGCTGGGCATAAATTACGTATCGAAAGTCTGCCAGGAGATGCCAGCTTCCGCCGTTATCACAGAGTGATTTTGGAAGATGTCGAGCTGTCGGTAGCTCACTCGGATTTAGATCCTAGCTATATCGTGATGGATGCGCCGCCACAGCTTGAGTCGATTGAGAGCTTTATCCGTATTGATGAGTTAATGGCAGCAAAAATCAATGTACCCACTTTATTAGCCAAAGACATAGAACAAGGTTTTTTGGTATTGCAAGACTTCGGTAGTGTTGAGTTTGCGCACTTAATTGCTGATGCCAAGATTAAACAGGACACAGGCCGTATTGATGAGTTATATCATTGGGCAATTGATAGCTTGCTGCAGTTACAGTCGTTATCGATTGCGACTGCAAAAGATGAGTTTGCAGTGCCTGATTATGATGCCGCTACCTTACAGCGTGAGATGGATTTGTTTAGCGAGTGGTTTTTGCCATACATTGATGCGCCATTGAGCGTAGATGAGCAGCAGTTGTGGCAGCAGTTTTGTGACGGTCTTATCGAGCTATTATTACAGCAACCACAGGTGGTGGTACATAGAGATTATCACAGTCGCAACTTGATGTTAGATCAGTATCACCCACAGCAGTTGGGCGTTATTGACTTTCAAGATGCGCTCATTGGTAGCTATACCTATGACTTGGTGTCTTTGGTACGTGATGCATATGTTAACTGGAGTGAGGTGCAAGTTGCCAGTTGGATTGAGTATTATTGGCAGCAAAGACGTCAATTGGGGCTCGAAGCGGCTGAGACATTGTCCACCTTTATCAATGATGTCAATTTAATGGGTATTCAGCGTCATTTGAAAGTGTTGGGTATTTTTATTCGCTTAGCACAGCGTGATGGCAAAACTCGCTATTTGGCAGATATTCCTAAAGTATGGCGTGATTTATTAATAGAAGTAGAGCAGTTGTTAGAACAAGAAGATACTCAGGTTCGAGCCTTAATTGGGCCTGTCTATGAGTGGATAAAGCAGCTTGAGGCAAAGTTTTTGCAAAAGTTTGCTTAGATCAGTATGTCGCCGTATGAATATCGAGCTTATACATGCTATGACACTGACCGTAGCTAGCTTGATTTGTATTGATTTTAGTTTTGTCTACTACTTTCATCCCATAGATAACTTATAGAGTTTTGAGGATCCAGTCCGTATGAGTACACACAGCGCCAGTACACCTCGTATTACCCAAGCCATGATTTTGGCCGCTGGTAAAGGTACCCGCTTACGCCCACTAACCTTAACCACACCTAAGCCCTTGGTTGCAGTTGGTGGTCAGCCACTGATTGTATGGCATATCAAAGCATTGAAGACAGCTGGAGTTACAGACATTACTATCAATAGCTCTTGGCTTGCAGATAAGCTGATAGCCGCTATCGGTGATGGCTCGGATTATGGTGTTCGGATTCACTGGTCAGTAGAGGAGACACCATTAGAGACCGCTGGGGGGATTGCCTATGCATTAAGGAGTGGCAAACTACAACCAGCACCTTTTATCTTAATTAATGGCGATGTCTGGAGTGATTATGACCTGACAGAGTTGACTCAATATGAGTTGGCAGATGGACAGCAAGCGCACTTATTAATGACTGCAAATCCAGAGCACAATCCGCAAGGCGACTTTGCCATAGATAATGGTTATGCAGTCTTTGAGACACAAAAAGAGGGTGAAGCGCCGATAACAGCCTGTAAATATACCTTTGCAGGTATCAGTGTGGTAGCGCCGAGTCTTGTGGCTGATGTGGCAGAAGATGAGATCGCAGCCTTAGCACCCTTATTAAAGCAGGCAATGAGCAAGCGCCAAGTCAGTGCAGAGGTGTTGCAAGCGGACTGGGTAGATGTGGGAACGGCACAAAGATTGGCGGATATCAATGATAAGCTGGCACAGCAAGGCGCTAGCAATCATCCTGGGCGCCCTGCTTGTTAAGGGTCTTCTATTTTGTAGCCACTCTCAACTTATAAAAGTCCGATGCAGGCTGGTTTTTAACCCAGAAAAACGCAACTTTTAATCAACAATGCTGGCAATCAACAATGCTGGCAATCAACAATACGAAGCTAAAGCCGTAGCCTGCATCAAGCGTTGAGTTAAGAGGAGGGTGTTTTATTGCTCGAACTCAATACTACTCGGCTTCTACAACAGTCGCTGTGTCAGTAGGCGGCTCTACTAACTGTAAACTATGAATGATATCTGCTGTTTTTTTGCCTTGCTCGGCGGCAATCTCACGCAGCTTTTGCTCTTTGACCTCGTTAATGACATCACTTAGCTGATCGCTGAGTTGTTGCGCTGCTTGAGCTTCCTCAGTTAGGTTTGGACTGCTTGCTGAACGTTGGTTACTAGCTGGTATATCTCTTGGTAGCAGGACATGGTCATAAGGGTTGCTGGCAGGTTGTGACGGATAGCTGGGTGCAGGTGGCTGGTAGCTATCAATCATACTCTCATCCAAAGGAGCAACTACGGAGGCGTTGTGGTTGTAATGTGAGTTGTGAGCTGTGGGTTTGGCAGCATCAGTGGCTTGTTGGTCACTGTGTGCATTTGTACTATCTTCTGCGTTTGTGTTTTCTAGGTCTTGCTCACCCTCGACTTCTTCTGTATTTGTATCTACATCTTTATCGTTTGCTATTTCATCATCCGCATCATCCCCTTCCTCTTGTGTTAAATCTGCTTCAGTTAATGTTAGCAGGGCATCTGGTTGTTGAGATAAGGCTGCGGCCAGTTGCTCAGTAGATAGTGCATCTGTTGCTTGTTCATCACTGGTAGCAGGCATTTTGTAGTGATTGGTGATCAATAAGCCAAATATCAAGAGATGCACAACTATCGCTAATATGATGGCGGGCAGCCACTTTTTGAGGGCGTCTTTATTCTTCTGCGTTTCTTTAATTTTAGGCATTTCAGTTTTAGATGTTTGTTGATTGTTAGGCTGGTCTTTGGTTGAGGCCCCATCTTTTATTTTGGCCTGAAGGCTTTCAGGTTGAATGCTTTCAGGCTGATTGGTCACAGGCTGGTCTGAACTGGCGTGGTCAGAGCCAGGTTGTGGCTGTTGCTTATTGGGATCTGGCGCGCTCATATTGTCAGGTTCCTTGCTGATACTGGAAGTGAGGAAGAGGTATTATACCTTGGCTATCTAACCGATAGTATATCTGTTATTGCCAGTTGGTGTTTTTAGTTTGGCGGTTGAGCTTTGCAGTCTATATTTTCACTATTTTTTAGTGCTGATAACTATTTGAGTAAGTGAGGTGTGAGTAAGTGAGATGATATGTTAGTCAAAAATTTATATGCACTTTTTTGATAAACAATCGAGTTACTTTACTTAGCATTAATCCGCCTTGAAGATACAATGATAAATCTTAACTAACAGATTTTCATAGAGTTATTACTCATATCGTATAAATAGGAATAAGCCAATTTTTATAGATCAGAAGCTCATAAATTTTTCTATTCACCTACTGTTACTAAAATCCTTTATCCTTAATATTGATTTTAACTGTAATTGAAGATATATTATGCGTAAAATAATATAAATATTGGTATATTGACACCCCACTCTCAACATAAATAGCTGCAACATCAGTAACTGGTTTATGTTTAAAGAAGTAACTCGAAATTCAACTATTTTTCTAAGCCCTTTGTTTTAAAAGGCTTAAAGTTTTAAAAGGCTTAAAGTTTTAAAAGGCTTAAAGTTTTAAAAGGCTTAAAGTTTTAAAAGGCTTAAAGTTTTAAAAGGCTTAAAGTTTTATAAGGCTTAAAGTTTTATAAGGCTTAAAAAAATTAGTGTTGTGTTTAACCTCCATAAGCTTTTAACTATCAATAGCTTGTAAAAAGTTGAGAGTCAGATAGAAATAATGTATCATTACTATTGTAAAATGGGTCTAATTTTTATATGTTATTGTTGTTGAGTTTATAAGAGACATTTGTGTAGACCAGCTAAATTGCTTTACTGTATAAAAAGTAAAGTTTGTTTTTAACAGATATTGGATTCAACTCTGAAAGTGTAACACAGCACATCTTACACTTCTTCTTATCATTTCTAATGGTTACACTTCGTTGTTGAATCTAAGGTTAGTTTAAATTAAGTATTGTTTAGTTATTAAAAAGTTATTGAAAATAAGGGGGTTATAGTCGTCTTTGATGGAAAGTATTGATTAATTGACCAATACTTAGTCAGTATTAGGTACTTGCTTGATAAGTATTTTGAAATACTTCCAGCAGTTTAATATTTAACCGCTATTAAAGACTGATTAACTTATTGGACTTATAACTAGCCTACTAAATAACATAGGTAAAATATTAATTAAAAATGTATGACCACCGACTAGAAGGCTAGTGGGTGGATCAATCTAAGTTAATCAACTTGTGTTTATTCAAAACACTATCTCAACTATTAAGAGGAACTTGCTATGAAAGGTATAACAAAAATCAAAACCGGCTTACTAGCCAGCTCTATCTTTATCGGTATGCTTGGCCTAGGTCAAGTAGCTGTTGCCGCAGATCAGAGCAGTGCGCGTCAAGTCGCACACATTGGCTGGCAAAAGTCAGGTAACACGCCTTTTCAAGCACTCAATGCAGCCAACCTTCCAGCAAACGAAGCCAACCTAGTATTCATTCGTCCATTAGACAATGATGGTCTCCAAACCAGTGCCAACATCGCCATTGACGGCAGATTCCAAGTTAGCCTACAACCAGGGCACTACTCACAAGTTAGATACTGTAGCGGTCAACACAACATCACAGTTGTACCAACTGGAGCTAAAACCAACGACCTAACCAATGCATACAGCCACCTAATCGACTTTGCCCCACAACAAAACCATTACATCTTTGTTGACATTGATGACGCCACAGGCGCACCAACCCTAAGCAAGCTAGATGAAGAATATGCTCAAAACCTACTGAGCACCCAAACACAGCAAACCCACCAGATCAGCCGTGTGGTTCGTGACTGTCCAGCAGTAGTTGTTGAACAACCAGCACCAGAACCAGAGCCAGTGGTTAAAGTTGAAATCGACAAACCAATCAACCTAGAAGTCCTGTTCGAGTTTGACAAAGCAGTTGTACAGCCAGTGTTCAACGCACGCATCGAAGCGGTTGCTGACTTTATGAACAAATACCCAGAGACTGCCACAGTGATCGAAGGTCACACCGACAGTGTTGGTAACGATAGCTACAACATGAAGCTATCACAGCGCCGTGCAGAAGCAGTAAAACAAGAGCTGGTCACTAAATACGGCATCGCACCAAACCGTCTACGCACAGTGGGCTATGGTGAGACTCGCCCAGTAGATACTAACGCCACAGCAGAAGGTCGTGCTAACAACCGCCGTGTAGTGGCAACGGTTAGCGCTCAATAGTTTGCCCGCTATCGATAGCTTTTAACGGTTTACTTATCTTGCACTCAGTTGGTCACTTAAGGCTGTATTTAGCCATGAGTAACCGCTGATTGCGACATAGTTAAAACGGAATTAAATACCTTAATATACAGGAAAGACCCATGAAAACAGTCATCGTAAAAGTAAATAACACCACTCAGACTATCGCTGAGCATAAAGTGGTTACTCAAGACGGTCAGCCCACCGTTATTCAAGCGACCAATAAGGTCAACTATGAGCTAGTAGATCAAGCCACTGGCCGTGCCCCAGATCACATCGTGACTAAGCGTGTGGGACAAGACTTACATGTGTCAGTAGAAGAAGATGGTCAAGAAAGCGATCTTATCATCGAAGGCTACTATGACGACGCAGACAGTGCGCTAATCGGTCTGGCTGAAGATGGCAGCTACTACTACTATGTACCAGATACAGGTGAAGTTGCTGACTTCGTTACAGAGCTAGCACCAGGTGCAGTGGAAGGTCAAGCCCTAGGTGGTAATGCACAACCAACCCCTTGGTGGGTGGGTGCGACAGATGAAGGTGGCTTTGGTATTCTACCTTGGCTAGTGGGTCTGGCTGGTTTAGGCGGTATTATTGCAGCCATTGCTGATGACGATGATGATGGTGGTTATATTGCACCGACACCGGCACCAGCACCGACACCAGAGCCTGCTCCGACGCCAGAGCCTGCTCCGACGCCAGAGCCTGCACCAACACCAGAGCCTGCACCAACACCAGAGCCTGCACCAACACCAGAGCCTGCTCCAACGCCAGAGCCTGCACCAGCGCCAGAGCCAAAACCTGTAATCGTTGAAACTTGAGAAAATGTACCCCCTTCTACAGAAGAAGGAGGTGATGCAGATGGTAGCTCTGTTATTACTGGTACCGCAGAACCTAATACTCAAATTGTTATTAAAGATAAAGATGGCAATATCGTTGGTAAAGGTGAGACAGATGCAGAAGGTAACTTTAGCGCTATAACTGACCAGCCTCTTGAGCATGGTGCAGAATATGAAGTCATCGCTCAAGATAATGATGGTAAACAAGTCGGTGATTCGGCGACTGTTACAGGTGACTTGCTAGATCCAAAAACACCAGATCTAATCGCTCATGAAGACGGCTCTGTCACAGCACAGCCATCTGAAGATGCTGTGGATATGACAGTAGAATATACTGATGAAAATGATCAACCTCAAAAAGTAGAAGTTGAGAAAGGCGAAGATGGCAAATGGACGCCAAAAGGTGAGCTTCCAGAAGGCGTCACTGTAGATGCAGAAACAGGTAAAGTGACCTTAGCTCCTGACGCTGTCAAAGATGGCTCAGAAGTAGAAGCCACTAATAGAGATGAGTTCCGTAATGATTCATCAGCCACAACTCAAGCGGGTAATGATCTTGAAACCCCAACGGCTCCAGGCACACCAGAACTTGACGCTAAACCAGATGGCTCTGTGGAGATGACGCCATCTGATGATGCGGACAAAGGTAAAGTTGACTTCACAGATGAAGAAGGTAACAACCAAACCGTAGA
>NZ_KB907649.1:0-9903 GCF_000382145.1 Psychrobacter lutiphocae DSM 21542 | reverse complement strand
ACGCCATCTGATGATGCGGACAAAGGTAAAGTTGACTTCACAGATGAAGAAGGTAACAACCAAACCGTAGAGATTGAAAAAGATCCAAATACTGGAGAGTGGAAGCCAGTAGATCCTGACACTGTACCACCAGGTGTTACTGTAGATCCAGAAACAGGCAAAGTCACTATCGAACCTGATGCAGTACAAGATGGGTCAACGGTAACAGCCGAAAACAGTAACGATAACGGTACGTCAAGCTCAGAGACGACTGCGGGTAATGATATCGAAGATACAACGCCACCTGCGGCACCTGCTATCACGCCAAATGTTGATGGTTCGGTAACAGTAGAGCCAGACCAAAAAGATGCTGTTGACTTAATTGTTGAGTTTACCGATGAAGCAGATCAACCTCAAAAAGTAGAAGTTGAGAAAGGCGAAGATGGTAAATGGACACCAAAAGGTGAGCTTCCAGAAGGCGTCACTGTAGATCCAGATACTGGTCGTGTGGATATCCATTACGATGCGGTTAAGGACTTCACCGATGTTGTCGCTTCAAATAGCGATGATCATGGCAATACCTCTACTGCCACTGCTACTGCTACTCGAGATCCAGTTAATGGTCCTGTTGTTGAGATTCAAGCTGGTGAAGATGGTGTTGTAGATCCACGTGACGTGGATGACAATGGAGACGTGAAAGTTGACGTTACTTTCCCAGATGACACCATCAAAGCGGGTGATAAATTAGTTGTCACTAACCAAGATGGTGAGAAGACCGAAGTTGTGTTAACGCCAGAAGATATCACAAATGGTAAGGTAACTGTGCCTGTTAAACCAGCAGAGCATGGCAATGATACCACTGTTAATGTAGAGGTGAAAAACCCTGCTGATGAGACTATCGGTAGCGGTAGCGACTCTGCACCAACAGATCTAAAAGTACCTGGTGATACTAATGGCGATGGTAAGTCTGACACTGGCCCAGTTATCAGCTTCCCAGAAGATGCTGATAAAAACGGCTACTTAAACGCTGCTGAAGATCAAGATCCAAAAGCTGAAACACCAGTACGTGTTGAGCTGCCTGTTAACACTGAAGCTGGTGATATCGTTGAATTAACCATCAACGGTGAAAAGCTTGAAGACATCACCCTAACTAAAGACAACATCACTGATGGCTATGTAGATGTACCAGTTAAGCTTGATACCACAGGTGATGGCAAAGTAGATCTAGATAAGATTGATGCTACTGCTAAAGTCAAAGACAACTTAGGCAATGCCACACCAGAAGATAATAAAGTATTAAATATCGATGCCAAAGTACCTGGTGATGTCGATGGTGATGGCTCTGCAAAAGATCCAACAGATCCAAGCAAAGGGGACCCAGACGATACCGATAATACAGATCCGAACACTGGTGAACCGACTGATGAAACCACTACTATCGAAGGTGCACCTATCATTACCTTCCCAGAAGATAAAGATGGTAACGGCATCTTAAACGCGGAAGAAAATGGTGATACTAAAGATACAACACTAGTCCGTGTGACGACACCTGTAAATACAGAAGTAGACGACACTGTCGTTATCACTACAAAAGATGGTCAGAAAGTAGAAGTTGTTGTTACTCAAGAAGATCTTGATAATGGCTTTGTTGAAGCTGAAGTTAAGTTGCCAAAAGACTCAGAAGGTAATAATACTGATTTAACAGTCGAAGCCTTTGTTAAAGATCCAGCTGGTAATGAGTCAGCAACTGCTGAGAAAATCTTAAAAGTAGATACTCAAGTACCAGGTGACTCTGATGGTGACGGCATCGCTGACGATGCAGGTAAACCAGTTGTGACTATCACAGATGGAGATGATGGTTTTATCAATAAAGGTGACCTAAACGCTGATGGTGAAGCGACTGCTACTGTTAAATTCCCAGCTGATGCAGGTTATAGCGTTGGTGATAAAGTGACTATCACTAAACCAGATGGTTCAACTGAAGAGATTGAGCTAGATGCTGATAAGCTTGCTAATGGTGTTGAAGTTACCTTTAAGCCACAGCCAGAAGGTCAAACTAACGAAGTTACCGCTGTTGTGACTGACCCAGCTGGTAACAGCTCACTTGAAGGTAAAGATGAGTCTATCACTGACTTAGTCGTACCAGGCATGGGAGATCCAGCACTTGCGCCACAAGTAGAGATTGCTGATGGTGATGATGGTCAAATTGACCCAGCCGACCTAAACGCTGATGGTACTGTTGATACGACAATTACTTTCCCAGCTGATGCAGGTTATAGCGCTGGTGATACAGTGGTTATCAAAGATCAGGCGGGTAATGTACTTGTAGATCGCCCATTAACAGCAGATGAGATTACAAACGGCATCACTGTCCAAGTAAAACCTGCTCCAGAAGGTGAAAAAACAGAAGTTACCGCTGTTGTGACTGACCCAGCTGATAATAGCTCGCATGAGGGCAAAGACAGCTCTATCACTGACTTAATCGTACCAGGTATGGGAGATGCGGCACTTGTCCCACAAGTGATGATTGCTGATGGTGATGATGGTCAGATCGACCCAGCAGACGTTAACAAAGACGGTAGTGTCAATGTAACTATTGAGTTACCTGACAATGCAGGTTATAGCGTTGGTGATACATTAACCATCACTAAGCCAGATGGTAGCACTGAAGATGTCGTTTTAACTCAAAAAGACTTAATAGTCGGTGTTGAAACAACCTTTATGCCACTACCTGAAGGTAAAAACAACGTAGTTACTGCGGTTGTTAAAGATCCACAAGGCAACGCCTCAGGTGAAGGTCGTGATGAGTCTATCACTGACTTGTTAGTACCAGGTGACTCTGATGGTAATGGTATTGCAGACGATGCAGGTAAACCAGTTGTGACTATCGCAGATGGAGATGATGGTTTTATCAATAAAGGTGACCTAAACGCTGATGGTACTGTTGATACAACAATTACTTTCCCAGCTGATGCAGGTTATAGCGCTGGTGATACAGTGGTTATCAAAGATCAGGCGGGTAATGTACTTGTAGATCGCCCATTAACAGCAGATGAGATTACAAACGGCATCACTGTCCAAGTAACACCTGCTCCAGAAGGTGAAAAAACAGAAGTTACCGCTGTTGTGACTGACCCACAAGGCAACGCCTCAGGAGAAGGTCGTGATGAGTCTATCACTGACTTAGTCGTACCAGGTGGTGACGGAACAGATCCATCACTATTACCTCAAGTGGCTATCGCTGATGGTAAAGATACTGCTGATCAAATTGATGCTTCAGACCTAAATGCTGATGGCACAGTAGATACAACAGTTACATTACCAGCTAATGGTGGTTACAGCGTTGGTGATAACATTGTTATCAAAGACAATGCTGGTAACACGCTTGTAGATCGTCCATTAGAGCAAGCAGATCTTGACAATGGTATTACTGTCCAAGTAACACCTCCAGCGGATGGTGAGACTTTAGAAGTTACGGCTACGGTTACAGATCCACAAGATAACAATGCGGAAGGTAAAGACAGCTCTGTCGTTGGTGATACGACTGCACCAAGTGCGCCTATTGTCGACATCTTAGAAGGTAATGATAATATTATCGATGGTGCAGACTTAAATGAAGATGGTACAACACCTGTTAAAGTCTACCTACCAGATGATGCTGAGGAAGGGGATAAGTTGGTTATCAATGGCGATGAGGCCAATGCTATTACCTTAACTAAAGAGCAGATTGCTGATGGTAATATAATCACCAACGTAGCAACACCTAAGGAAGGTGAAACTCTGACTGTGACTGCACAAGTTATCGATAAAGCGGGCAATAAGTCTCCAGTAGCTACTGATGATGCTATCGTGGGTGATATTACTGCGACAGATGCTCCGATAGTGACCATTAAAGATGGTGAGTTTTCAGACGGTATTATCAGTCAGCCAGACTTAGTAAATGGTAAGGTAGAAGTGGTCATTACCCTTCCTGATGATGCCGCAGCTGGTGATGTGTTAACCGTTACGAACCCTGATGGTAGTACGACTAACTATCCATTAACTCAAACTGATATTGATGCTAAGTCAAAAACCATCAACTATCCAGCGGATAGTCTAGGCGATAGTATCGAAGTATCTGCTGTGGTTACAGACCAAGCTGGCAACACTTCGGGCTTAGGTAAAGCTGATGCTATGGTTGATCTTAAAGTGAATGCACCTGTTGTCCAAGCTAATGACAACAATGCAGATGCTAAAGACAATGACGGTAGCGTCAGTGTTACTCCGCCAGCTGATGCAGATGTTAAATCAGTGACAGTGGTATACACTGACGAAGCTGATGTCGAGCAGACAGTCACAGCGACCAAAGATGATCAAGGCAACTGGTCAGTACCAGCGAATGCACCTAAAGGTGTGACAGTAGATGCTGATGGTGTGATTACGCTTGATCAAAATGCTGTTAAAGACGGCTCAACAGTCACAGCGACTGCGATGGACAAAGAAGGTAACGTCAGTAAGCCAGATTCTGATGTGGCAGGTACTGATGTTGAAGTACCAGGCGACTCTGATGGTGATGGTATCGCTGATGACGCAGGTGCACCTGTGGTTACAATCGCTGATACAGCATTCAAAGATGATGGCATCCTAAGTAAACCTGAACTAAATGAGGATGGTACTGCTAATGTCACCATTACATTATCATCTAAAGATCCGATAACTGGTGATGTGAATACAAATGGCTATCAAGTTGGTGATGTTATGACCATCACTAAGCCAGATGCCACGGAAGAAGAAGTAAAACTAACCCAAGATATCATTGACAATGGTTATACGACTACTTTCGTACCAAAAGATGGTCAGGACAATACAGTCACAGCCATTGTGACAGATGCGATTGATCCATCAGTTAAGTCTAAAGAGGGTGATGACACTACAGCAGTTGATTTAACGGGTCCTGAAGCTCCGACTGTGATGTTCGTTGAAGATAACAGCCCAGATGATGGTGCATTAACTGCTGATGAATTTGCAGCGGGTAATACTGATGGCAAAAATGAAATCTCAGTCATTATTAACGTACCTGCTGGTGTTAAAGCTGAAGATGACATGGTACTAAAAGTGACAGGTCCTAAGGGAGGTGTCACTGAGCATGCGGTCACTCAGGATGTTATTGATAATGGATTAACGCTAAATTATCCAATCAGTGACTTCCCGAAAGATGTCAACAGAACTGTGACAGCCGAGCTAGTAGATGGTCAAGGTAATGTATCAGAGCCTGCATCTGACACACTTGTTAATACCATTGTACCGCCAACACTGACTGTCGATCTGCAAGACTTCATTGATGCGACAGATGATCCTAACGATCCTGATGATGATGTCGTCATGGCGACTATCACAGGTACGGCTACTGATGCCGCTGGCTCTACGGTAACCATCAAAGTTGGTGAGTACGATGAAAATGGTGTTCTTATTGCGGGTACAGAGTTAGCTCCTGTTGAAGCTATTGTTCAAGCAGATGGCACTTATTCAGTAGAAGTCGATGTCACCTCATTGAATAATACCGATAAGACAGGCGATGAGGAGCAAGATAAGCACACCCTTGGTGCTGTTGCAACTGTTGTCGCAGCTGGTGGTGAAGCGACTGCTAAAGACTTATTAGCTGAGAAAGCAGCTGATGGTGGCTTTGATGTACCTGATGACGAAACTCAAGGTCTATTTGATGCTACAGGTCTGAATAACGACATGACTTTGGTTTACGGACCTTCTGAGACAGCTATGGTCAGAAAGGAATATCCGAACTACAACTCTGGCTTTACTATTTCAGAAGATACATCGTATACAGACCCATTCTTATTTACCAACTACGATGATGTTTTAGAGATAAACAATTCATTAAACATCTTAGGTACTGGTGCAGATGCGCCTAACGATGGTGGTAACAAATTCTTTAAGTCAGCGGATAATGACCGAAATATCGTTACTGTTGATACTGGTATGGGTGATGACGTATTTAGTGTAACTCAGATAAATGGTGGCGTTGATGCTCGTGTCTATATGGGTGAAGGTAATGATACTTTCCGTACTACCAGCGCTGATATTGGTCGTTCAGCAATCGTCTATATGGAATCAGGTGATGATCAAGTTGATATAGCTAACCGAGTTGTAGGCAAGCTATATACTGGTAGTGGAAGTGACACTGTAAAAGTTGGTGGCAATGTTGTTGGCACGATAGACTTAGGCAGTGGTGATACACCTGAAGGCTATATGACAGAGTATCAAGATGGTTCAGGCTTAAGTCTTGGTAATGATGATAATATTGACTCATTTGACGATGTTAATGTTTTAACTATCGGCGGCCACTTGGGTGCAGCTGCAGGCGCAGGTTATGTCAAATCAGGTAATGGTAAAGATACGGTTACCATTAAAGGCAGCATGGGTGGAACAGCAGGTGAGTTATATACAGCTGTAGTTGACACAGGTGCTAATGATGACACTATCAATGTTGAAGGCTCTGTCAGAGTTAACGCCTCTATCTATGCTGGCTCAGGCAACGATGAAGTCAACATCGGTGGTAACGTTATAGGTAAAATGTACACTCAAGCCGGTGATGATAGTGTACACGTTACTGGTAATGTCACCGGTAGCATTTCAACTGACACTGGTAAAGATAAAGTTGTCGTTGACGGAAATGTTGAAGGTGGTGGACTTATTGATGCAGGTGCACAAGATGACCACATCCAAATTAAAGGGGAGGTAGTCGGCTCTAAGGTTTGGGGTGGCTCTGGTGATGATACTATTATCGTTGAAGGTAGAACACGTCTAGCCTCTGAGATAGCTGGTGGCTCTGGCGAAGATAACATCTATGTTGAAGGTCTATATGATCCTAACTCAGTGATAATAGGTGGTGCTGACAGTGATACTATTATCTTAAATACCTTACAAGGTGGTACTATTACGACTGGTGATAGTAACTGGAACGTTGATGATGCAATTAAAATCAGCAGAAACGAAGATAATGCAGTTGATATTGTCCGTATCAATGAACTTAACGGAGGTAACTTATATCTCGGTGAAGGAGATCTATTAACTGGTGGTGTTGCTGCCTTTGATCCAGCAGTGGGCCCATTTGTACAACAAGGTCCATTTGAAGATGCTTATTTACAAGGATCTAATATCTACTACTCTAAAGCTGACGATACGTTAACACTAAAAGGTATCAACGGTGGTACCATCGATATGGGCGAAGGTAACGATACCATTGTAATAAGTGGAACTGGAGATGGTATCAATAAAGATGCAAATCATACTATTGCTCAGTCACATGATATTAAAGGCGGTAATGGATTAGATACTATTGAAGTTACTGGTGCTGGAAACGAGATTTACGCTGGAGATTTATTCAGTATTGAGGTTGTAGATCTTGGTAAAGGACTGGCTAATGCAGGTAATATCTTCCATACTGGCTATATCAGAGACTATAACGCAGCCATTGCGCAGAATGAACCAGTCGATGTCAATGGTGTACCGACCAAAGCCATCTTTGTTAAAGGTGACTCTGCAGATATTGTAGACGTTGGCTATGGTAGTAACAATACCTTTGGAGATGGTCTGAAAGCTAATACATGGACGCAGACAGCTACTGGTGTTGAAGTTGATGGCACTATGTATAATGTGTGGTCACAAACTGGTAATGCATATGGTGGTGAATCTTCACTTTATGTTGAAGTTGGCGTCAACGTTATCTAATCCTCACACCTAACACTGTTAAACAACACAAAAAACGCCCTCGCAATGAGGGCGTTTTTTTATACTTTATCCATAAATTTTTATACTTTATCCATAAACAAGCACCTTGAGTTTAATCAAATTCTACCAACCTGATAAAAACCTTACAGAATAGTATCTATAAAAAACGATAGTATTATACGTATATCTAAAGCACTGTAAAAATTAAACAACAATTGTTTTTATTTACTTATGTTTAGTATAACTTTACAAATACCAATTAAATTCCTGATAAATTTCATAAATATCCTAGTAAGTCATTGAAAACATTAAATAAAATAATTACAAAAAGAATATCGATATGATTGCATTAGAAAATATCATTAAAAATTGTTCAGTATAACTAAAAAACATTAAACTGTTTCATTTATAGGACAGTTTAGTAATGAGTGATAATATCATATTGTTTTATATGGGAATTTTACAAAAAAAATATAATAAAATATTTGCAAAACCAACGAAAGCCTTCTATATTATCAACAACGAAACTTGTGCAGCCCATTATAAATGGTTAAGACATATTGGTAACTATAAGACTAGCATACTCTGCCAGTGCAGCAATACAAACATCACAAGTTATAAGTTACCAATTAACTAGATAAGTATTTCTTCAGATTTTAGATTTTTTTAACTACTCAAAGGTCAATAGGACTAAAAGCTATTAAAATTTATAAATCTGTTCAGATGCTTCTAATTGAAGACACGTCCTAGTATTTAACCAACGAATTATAAGTTATTTTGGTTTTTTGAAGTTAAGGCGTATAGAGCATGACAGGCGCCAGACGTGGCAAATGCTCGATATGCCTTTTTTTGTCTTCAAAATCTGATAGGCCTTACTCTGAGCTTCTACAAAACAGTTTATTTACTATATAAAACAGTAGAATTTAGACCCTTACAACGCTTTACAAATACCACATGAATAAACATTACTAAATGCCAAACATATACAAAATATACACCTGTATTAAAAATCTCAGCGCCATTGCAAACAGTGAGAGCAAGGTACAAATCGACAATAACTAAGAAGACAATCACGGATTATGGATTATTACACCTCTTATCTATCACCCCACCTATATACAGCATCTATTTGACAAAGCGATGCCTATCGCCGATGACAGAATAAGACTTTGTATCATATGACAAGGCACTAACAGAATACAAGGCTCAAAATAAAACGCCTAATCAAAAGATATGTCTACCTTTAACAGTAAAACCATCTATTCACACCTCTGACCGAACCATCAACGTCATCTTAATCACTAACCAACAACATTTTAAAACGCTTATTTATGAGCACTCAGCAGATTACTTGTGGCTTCACCAGTTATGGATAACCGTTGTTAGCGACATTTAAAACAGATTTAAATTAAATAAGATTTATTAGGAAATACCTATGAAAACAGTTATCGTAAAAGTAAACAGCGCCACACAGACTATCGCTGAGCATCAAGTGGTCACCAAAGACGGTCAACCTACCGTCATCAAAGCGACCCATAATGTCAACTATGAGCTTATCGATCAAGCCACTGGTCGTGCGCCACATCACATCGTGACTAAGCGTGTTGGTCAAGACTTACATGTGTCGGTAGAAGAAAATGGTCAAGACAGTGATCTTATTATTGAGGATTATTATGATGATGCAGACAGTGCGTTAATTGGTCTAGCTGAAGATGGTAATTATTACTATTACGTACCAGATACAGGCGAAGTTGCAGACTTTGTTACAGAGCTAGCACCAGGTGATATCGAAGGTCAGGCTCTAGGTGGCACTGATTATTTGGCGCCATGGTGGGTGGGCGTGACAGATCAAGCTGGCTTTGGTATTTTGCCATGGTTAGTGGGTCTAGCGGGTCTAGGCGGTATTATTGCAGCCATTGATAACAGTGGTGGTAGCAGTCATAGCTATGTGCCACCAGTAGTAGACACCACAGCACCTGACGCCCCAACAGCGACAGTAAGTGATGATGGCACAGAAGTTACTGGTAAAGCTGAGCCTGGTTCTACTGTTAGCATCAAAGACAAAGATGGCAACGAGATTGGTACAGCCGTTGCCGATGCAGAAGGCAACTATACTGTTAAACTTGATAAGCCGTTAACCAATGGTGAAAATATCACTGCCGACGCCACAGATGCGGATAACAACACCTCAGACAAAAC
>NZ_KB907648.1 GCF_000382145.1 Psychrobacter lutiphocae DSM 21542 | reverse complement strand
TGTAGTATTTTGTCCCATAGACCTGAGTGATTAGCTCGCCTAAAGAAACTCCATACTGTGGTGTAAGGCGGAAAGTCATTAGGAAGCAGACGCCACTGACAGCCTGTCTTTGTGATATAGAGTACCGCATTGACTAGCTCTCGCTTGTCCCATTTATAGCGCCGATGATGGCTAAAGTGAGGTTCAATGCGTCTCCATTGCTCATCGGTTAAGTCGGTTGGATATATCTTTCTATTCATGTGAGTATTTTAATTTACTTATCCTTGTGAATACAACTTCTTAGTTTAAATATTATAAAATATTGAGTATTTACAAAGCTCGAAAATTAAGCCTCATTCTAAAGCTCACTCGAGGGCATCTAAAAACTTAATACACTGCTTAGCAAGAGCACTGGCTAACTGTGGTGGTACTGCGTTACCTACATGCTCACAGCGCTTCGAATGGTTACCAATAAACTTATAGTCAATGGGGAAACCAGTAATTACAGCAGCCTCCCTAACTGTAATACTGCGGTGTTCGATCGGATGAACTGGAAAATTACTATGACCTGGTACTAAGGTTGGTGCTAATAAGTCCATTGATAATCGCATAGTATTGCCACGTGAATAAAAACTACTAATTTTTAGCTCATCAGGCAATTCATCCATACATTCTTGAATATTAGAACCTGCTTTAATATATTTAAATCTCTCTACAGTCTTTGGCGCATGGTTCATTGGACGGTTGTCAACATCTTCAGTATTAGTATAGTCAATAGCAGCTAATGCCTCACCAATACTAATAGGCTGTTTGAACTTAACATTCTCGATGCCCTCAAAATCTAGCTTTGTAGAGATTTCGCTAGAGTGATACTCTGGCATGGGATAAATAAAGCTATTAGGTAGATCTTTACGTATAGCTATAATAATTATACGCTCACGTTTAGTAGAAGAACCATACCAAGCTGAATTGAGAATTTTATGTGAAACATTATATCCAATCCTATCATAGATATGATACAAATCATCAAGAACAGATATAAGATAATTATTGTCTACTAACACTTTTAATAAACTTTCTTTTTCTTTACGTAATTCCGCTCCTCTTTTGAGAAACTCATCTGATATAGCACCTTTTTTACGTAAGTCCGCCTTTTGTCCTTTATAGTTTTCTAACGCTTGCCAGACAATGTCAACCCTATCTTTAATATCCTGAGGTGTATTTTCAGATAAAACCTTACCATTTGAGAATGCCTTAACATTCTCAATAATACTTATTTTGGGTTGTAAAACATCAACTAATTCCAGCTGTTTATGATAAAAATAGTTTCTCTCATCGTTTGGGGAACGTTCACCAGCCAAACTAAAGCCTTTACAAACAATTCCCCCCATCATTACGTCAAGCTCACCTCTGTCAAGCTTAATATTTTTCAATAAATTATCTGTATCAACATCTAAAATACTTTTACAGTCGACAAATGCACCTTCTTCAATCTCAGGATTATTGAGTAACAGTGTATCAATGCAATCTTGATTGTAATCATTTACATATACTGTTTTAAATCCGTTCTGCTTAAAACCAATATGGGAGCCACCAGCTCCCACAAAAGTTTCAAAAATTGTATAACTATTTTTCATGTTCCTCTCATTAACTTAAAAGTTTTCCCAACCTTGTTACATAATTATGAGCTTTGGTATGCATCTCAATTTTTCTAAGCAAGTAAGCATCTCTAAGTGAAGTAGGGTTATAGTTAAAAGTACGTTCTGTACTTCTTGGATCAAAATCAATGCAACCGAAATCATCACGCAATATATTCAACCACGATGATAAATAACGTGTATCAGACTGTGTGAAGTATAATATTTCTCTGCCATTATATAAATCTAAATAATCCTGCTTAATATCTGCTAGGGACTTATTTAAATTAAGATGATTTGAATCAAAATAGCTCATTAACTTGTCAATATAAGGATTGACATAAGATTTATACATTTCAAACAAAAACTCACTTACTTTCAAGCTACCATATTCCATACCTTTTTTTGTAGGCATATTATTACTATCTATAAACCCAAAAGAAGATAAACTAATAAAAGCATTGCGCCAGTTTCTGTTGTTGATTGAATCAGTTTCGCGCATTTTCTCTTCAATTTCATATCTATTCAGTTTTACTTCTTTATTAACTTTATAACTCAAATAACATAGATACTTTAAAAGCATATATATTTCAAAAAGGCGGTTGTCTCTAACATAATACTGGGAAATACTTGTAATATTATTAACCTTTGCATCTTCTAATGCTTTTAGCTCTTTTTTAGAAACTTCTCTAACTGCATTATTTACTTCATTAACTTCAATTATCTTAGTAGTATCAGGGTATTTAAAAAGCCCAACATTAAATAATTTGTTCTGAAATATGGAAGATGGAATAAATAAAACACTTTTGAATTCGGAACTATAACTACTATCAGATGGAGTACGATTAGAGGTAATACCCTTTTCCCAAAAGTATTCATATTGTAAAACCTGACCAATACCACGGACGTAACTAGTTAACCCAATATCAGCAGCCTTTACCTCAATAATCGCTTCGATTTGATTATCGTACACCAAAGTAAAATCAGCAATAATACCGTTTAAATATCTATCTTCATGAATAAGATTGAGAGCATCAAGAGAGGTTGGTAAGTCAAGAATAGATAGCAAATCAGACTTAATGTTATTATTACTAATAATCAGGTCATGAAAGTACCTTTCACGTACCGCTTCTTCTCGTAAGACTAATTCGTCAATGTCAATATGGTTAGCCACTAATCACCTCACTTTTGACCACTTACTAATATACTATTATAAGTCAATAAGGTTATTATACAACCATAGCATTTGATGTAAATTAAGATATAAAAGATGAAAACTCCTAAATAAATTAAAAATTTAGGCTTTTGCGCGAGGGACGAGCGCCGAGCAAAGTCATTAACAGTCGCCTACGCATGACCCGCATATTTCTCCCTGTCTAAATCAACAGATGCTGAGGCCATGCTTTTTAGGCTTTTGCTTTTTGTTTTGGCGCTTTTATAGCGCTTTTAACTGCTCAACTTGTTCACTCATCACCTTCAGTTGACTTTGTAACTCTTCAAGCTTAACCTTCTCGCCTGCAACCACGTCAGCTGGGGCTTTGCTGACAAACCCTTCGTTGGCCAGTTTGCGGGCGATGCCTTCGGCTTGCTTTTGTAGTTTTTCTTGCGATTTTGCGAGGCGTTTTAGCTCAGCGGTTGGGTCGATTAAGCCTTTCATCGGCACTAATACACGCAGTTTGCCGACCATGCTAGAAGACGATAACGGCACATCCTCCCCCTCGCCAACAATCGTTAAGCTCTCAACTTTGGCAAGCGCTTTGAATTGGTTTTCGATACGGCTGAGGCGTTCGGTTTGCTCAGTGGTGATGTTCTCAAGCAATACCGGCAAGCGTACTGCGTTGCCCAGTTTCATCTCGCCGCGAATGTTGCGCACGCCAGCAATCAGCTCTTGTAGCCAGGTCATGTCGGTTTCGACTTGGGCGTTGACTTGCGATTCATTGACGCTAGGGAAGTCGGCAATCATGATGCTGTCGGTGGTTTTGCGATTTAATAATGGCGCAACTGTCTGCCAAATCTCTTCGGTCAGATACGGCATGACAGGATGGGTAAAGCGCATCGCCGTCTCTAATACGTGCAGTAACACGTAGCGAATCTGAGCCTTACGCTCATCGGCAACGCTGTCATCATTAAGGCTGGCTTTGGCAAGCTCAACATACCAGTCACAATATTCATTCCAGATAAAGTCATAAATATCATGGCTGACCATGTCCAAACGGAACTGCTCAAAATGCTGATGGATATTGCTAATGGTTGAGTTCAGTCGGCTGATAATCCACTTCTCTGGTAGCTCCCAAACGTCTGGATTGGCTTGGCCATCAATGGGTAAGGCGTTGCCTTCTTTGTCGATACAGTTCATCAACACAAAACGGCTGGCGTTCCAGATTTTATTCGCAAAGTTGCGGTAGCCTTCAACTCGTTTTAGGTCAAAGTTGATGTCACGGCCGGTGCTTGCCAGCGAGGTGAAAGTAAAGCGCAGCGCATCGGTACCATAAGACGGAATGCCTTCTGGGAACTCCTTTCGGGTTTGCTTTTCAATCTTGGCCGCATCTTTTGGATTCATCATATTGCTGGTGCGCTTGGCAACCAAGGTTTCAAGATCAATACCGTCAATTAAGTCGATCGGATCTAGTACGTTACCCTTAGATTTTGACATCTTCTGACCTTGGCCATCACGCACCAGACCATGCACATATACCGTCTTAAATGGAATTTGTGGGGTGCCGTCAGCATTTTTCATAAAGTGCATGGTCAGCATAATCATGCGAGCGACCCAGAAGAATATGATGTCAAAGCCCGTCACCAACACGCTGGTTGGGTGGAAGGTTTCGAGCACTTTTTTGTCCGCTTGTGGATCGCCCCAACCTAGGGTGCTAAACGTCCATAAACCTGAGCTAAACCAAGTGTCTAACACGTCTTCATCTTGGCGCAGTTCAACACTATCATCTAGCTTGTACTTAGTGCGTACTTCGGCTTCGTCACGGGCAACATAGATGTTGTCATCATTGTCATACCAAGCAGGGATGCGATGCCCCCACCACAGTTGACGACTGATACACCAGTCTTGAATATCTCTCATCCATGACATATACATGTTTTTGTATTGCGCTGGTACAAACTCGATGTCGCCATTTTCTACCGCTTCGATAGAAGGTTTGGCAAGCTCTTCAACTGCCACATACCATTGGTCGGTTAACCAAGGCTCAACGATGACGCCACTACGATCGCCACGTGGCGCTTTGAGCTGATAATCTTCGATATCTTCTAGCCAGCCCTCTTCTTTGGCTTGCGCCACCAACTGCTTACGAGCTTCAAAGCGCTCAAGACCAACATATGCCTCTGGTGTAGTCTCTAGCTGTGGATCTCGAGTTTGCAAATCTGGATAAATCTGCATTTCAGGCAAGATATGTGCATATTTATCAAAAATATTAATCAGTGGTGTGTTATGACGACGTCCAAGCTCATAGTCATTAAAATCATGCGCTGGGGTAATCTTCACCACACCCGTACCAAAGTCGCTTTCGACATAATCATCGGCAACGATCGGTACTTCACGGCCAGTAATTGGCAGGGTGATGGTTTTGCCTACAAGGTGGGTATAACGCTCATCTTTTGGATTGATCGCCACCGCAGTATCGCCTAGTAGCGTCTCTGGACGGGTAGTAGCAACCACCACATAGTCTTTGCCGTCTTGGGTCGTTACTGATTTGTCAGTAAAATAATAGCGAAAATGCCACAATGAGCCTTTTTCGTCATGGTTTTCTACTTCTAGGTCAGACAGTGCGGTCTGAAACTTAGGATCCCAGTTCACCAAACGTTTACCACGATAAATTAAGCCTTCGTCATGCAGACGCACAAACACTTCTTTCACCGCATTAGACAAGCCTTCATCCATCGTAAAGCGTTCACGTGACCAATCTACCGAACTACCAAGACGGCGAATTTGGCTGGTGATGTTACCGCCCGACTCTTCTTTCCATTCCCACACTTTATCAATAAAGTCTTCACGACTCATGTCCGTACGCTTAATACCTTCGGCATTTAGACGGCGCTCAACGACCATCTGTGTTGCAATACCTGCGTGGTCTGTACCTGGTTGCCATAGCGTATTGTCACCCAGCATACGGTGATAGCGGGTTAGCGAATCCATGATGGCGTTATTAAAGCCATGCCCCATGTGCAATGACCCAGTGACGTTTGGCGGTGGCAAGGCGATTGAAAAAGACGTATCGCTATCAAAACTTGGCTTAAAATAGCCACTGTCTTCCCAGCGCTGATACATGCCCTTCTCGACTTCACTTGGGTTGTATGCATTTTCTAATTGCTTCAGTGCCGATTGAATGGATGCTGTCAGATTGCTATTTGTATTGGGATTGCTCATAATTTGAATATCTTTTAGTTTGTTTGTTAAAAGGTTTGTATGTTGATTAGATTACAAGGGGCTATATAACCAGAGAGTTACTAAACGCAGTGTCTCGCTAAGCCTACATGTGTAGTACTTGCACTCGGTTGCCTTGTCACCCTTTTAGGCTTCTTTCATTATAAATAAAAAACATTCGATACAAGAATGAATAGATTGATTTTAACTCAGAATGCTAGGGTTTGTTAATTATTCAGGAAGCTTAATGCGTTGATAGCGCTAAGTCGATTAAACGCTGGTGACACAAACTTATATGCTATACCTACAAACACCAATGCTAAACATATCCTAAGCCATGGCCGTATGCAACGGTGGTGGTATCTTTGGATTGTCCACTGTATAAACTGCTGTACCATAGGCAATGGCTTCAACCATACCGCCAGTAATATTAATATTGGTCACCTCCAAACGTAAACCAAACACCTGATTGTAGCCCAAAAACTGCGCTTCTAGCTTCATCCGCACCACAGCTTCTCGGCGGGCACGATCCAGTAAGGTCTCATAGGTGGTTAGGTTTTTGCCAAAGATATTAAGTATTCTGGCCACAATCATTTTAAAATAATCTTGCGCAATCACCACACTCCCTATGACCAAGACCCCTTGAGTACCTTCAGCAATTTTAGGCTGATAGAAGCGCTCGCTTGAAACAATGATATGTCCCAGCTCTTTTTCGGCAACCGCTAGCTTTTTTAGATGATCATGTTCATTATAACGACCAAATACCCAGCCCAATATAAACAGCCCAATAATAATGCTGTTGTTAAGTAAAAAATTAAGCAGTATCTCCATCCACTTTTGCCCTTAATCTACCGGTTAGCTGCTATTAGCAATCGCCGTTCGTTCAGCCCAATTAACCTTACTCTAACCAGACTTTGCCAAGCAAAGCTGTCATCAGGATCTGCCAAATAAAGCACGGTGTTACTTAAAGTTGATCCGTATTGGCGTTGGCTGACGAGCCTGGCAAAGGTGGGACATCTGATGACTCTGATTCAAAAGTCGGCTCAGATGATAGTGGCGGTGGCGCAGTGACGGATTGAGGTGGGTTGTTATTAGGCACGACTCTCACTGCTGTCCCATATACGAATAACTCAGAAGCACCTTGCGCAATGCTTGAAGTCGAAAATCGCAAGCCCACAATGGCATCTGCGCCCAAGGCTTGTGCTTTGACCAACATACGATCTATCGCTTCTTGGCGAGACTCTTCTAGCAGTTCGGTATAAGCGGTAAGCTCACCACCGACGATGTTTTTTAAACTAGCAAAGATATCTTTGCCGACATGCTTTGAACGCACCGTACTGCCATATACCACATCCAATCTTTCGGTTATGGTATAGCCAGGAAGGTGTTCAAGATTAGATAACAGTACGCTCATAGTAAACTCTTTGATGTCATAGATCTTTTCAAGAGATTATTCTTCTGTATGGAATAATAAAAATAACTCAGTTAAATTACCTTCGATGCTATTTGCCATTTGTGCCAACGCATCGTCATCACGACGAATTGCAGCTAAGCCCTCATCCTCTTCGCCATCCACCGTGTCTATACCACTAAACACCATCATAGGAAGAGTGAGCATAGCAACATCTTCACTGATCTCTTCATCGCTAAACCAATCTACGTTTTCATCACCATACATGGCATCAACAAAGCCAATTGACCAAGCCGTTAGCTCAGACTCAGGTGAAAAGTCCATTTCGCCAGACTCTTCGTCAAACTCTAATGGCAGCGCAATGCCCTCTTCACTTTGTAGGTCACCTAACATCTCCTCACGCCAGTTGATAATGGCATTTTTGATATCAGTAGCCACTTTATCCTCTTGACCTTCAAACAAATGGGATAGCCAGTTGGGCAGTGGCATGCCGACTATGGTTGCCGTCAAAAAACCATGAGTAGCAATGCTATCTAACCCATATTCATTGGCATCAGAGTTGAGGTAATCTTGTAAATCGTATAAGGTCATGATGGTCTCTTTTTTTTATCAAGGTCTATTGGCTACAAATAAAATGCGGTTAGCTTTTGCCAACCGCAAGTGTTAATCGTCATCATCGTCGAAATCGTCATCATCGTCGAAATCGTCATCAAAGTCATCGTCAAAGCCATCTTTTAGCTCACGGGCCAAACGCTTTTCTTCTAACATATTATCAATAAGACGACGCTTTTCAAGACTGGTTAGACGTGCCGCTTCAGCTTCTGCTTCCACTTCATCAACTTTTTTTGCATCATCATCATCTTCAAAGTTATCATCATCGAAATCATCAAGATCATTATCACTCATGTCTGCTTCCTCTTATCCTAATGGTCTGATTGACCGAGTAAATAGTAATGGCCACTCTTAGCTATTGATGTTATTGCTACTGTATTAACAACACCTTCTAAAAGTAGCTGCTTCAAGAATCAAGCGGTCGAATTCTATACAGCCCTGCTCAAATAGGCAATAGCTGAAGACTCGCTGGCAATATATCCAGTTTATAATATCGCCAGCTAACGACACATAAACCGCTGATCTATTAGCTTAACGCTGATAATAACACCCCATCACGCACGTTAATTAAGCGTTGCATCATAGAGTCACTTACCCCATCTAAATGGGCACAGTCACGCTCATACACAGTGGTTGGATTCTTCAAGCTACTCAACTGAATCAAGCCGCGTAACTGTTTAATACCTTCAACTGGCAATAAAGTCAAGATATCATTAGCTTTCGCATTATTTAGCATCAGATGCTGTAACTTATCACTACTCTCTTGGTCACTCACTCCCACCATGATCTCAAGCGCAAAACGCTGTAACTCTCGATGTTTCATATAAGTGACCTGATTAAGCATTACATAAGCTTTGGCAAGCATCATCGCTGCTAAGCCTACCTTACTATGACTGGTCGTGCCAATAAATTCAACCGTTGCTCCATTTTCATCAAATATAGGCTTATTTTTTAATTTAATACCAAATAATATTTGCTGCTTTAACAATTCTTCAATGGTGCGCTCTAGTAGCTGGGTACATAGTGCAAAATAAGGCTCTGACTTTTCATGCGCCAAAGTCTTTAACAAAGAATTCGGGTCATAAAAGTGAATCTGCACACTGGCTACCTTCAAAGCTCTGTCCGCTACTAAGGCTTTTGTCGCACCATCACTATTACTGTTGTGTTCAGCACCGTTTGCACTTAGGCTACCGTTTGCACTTAGGCCACCGTTTGCACTTAGACCACCTTCAGAACTGACGCTACCAGCACTATAATCGACAGGAAGATGCTCGTTAGGTTGACTACTACTCCGCTGCAAAGCACTCTGCCCTATGGCTGGGTCTGTCTTTGCGCTATTATCTACTGGTATCTTAGTATCACCAGTCTCAGTTGAGTCTTGATGTGCTTTGATATAGTCACCAAGTGCTTGATGTATATTCAAGCCAGCTTGCCCTGATGTGCTTGTGGCTGTGGATACGCCTTGCCCAGCTATGGGTAACCGATTTTGGCGAATCAAATAATCTTGCACTTCACGGCTTAATGCTGCCAATTGTGCTCGTGTTGGACGTGCAATATAACCATACAGCAGCCAAATTAATAAATGGGTGATAAACGATCCCAAAATAAACAGCCACTGAGACGCAATTATCTCGCCATTACTGGTCTTACGTAGTGTCATCTGTACCGAGCCAATCACCGTATCACCTAAGATCACTGGCTGCTCGATATTATCACCTTCAAGCATTTGTGCTTGCCCAGTTTGTAATAGCACTTCGTTGTCGATATCTTTGATGGTCAAGCTGGCCACATTATTTTCACTGGTGTAACGTCCAGTTAAAACACTCAAGCTGACCTTATCTTTACTTAATAAAGGTAGCTTCACCTCTTCAATCAGCTGCACTAGCATGCGCTCACCTGTTTGCATCTTGAGCTCATCGATTTGTTGACTGCTACTGATCAACAACAAAAGTGTCTGTATAAAAAAGCTGATAAGAATAATTATGGCAAACAAGCCTTGCCGTGGCGCTAAATAGGTCATGTTATGCTAAACTTTTGTTAATAGGTAGGGGGTGCGCTATTTTTGAGCACGCTCTATTATTCCTAATCTTGCTTACGCTTACAAGGGGCAACGCTCACCATGACAAAAAATACTACAACTAATTACCAAAATAATGCCATTTTGACCACGCAAACGGACATTAACGTGGCAAGTGACAATCAAAACTTAGCAAATTTTGCAAGCTTTGGCGCAGGCATGACCGCTCATTTGCAATCTTGGCTGACCGCCTTACAAAAAGCCAACGACTTATTGCCACAACAATTACGCTTTGATGATGTGCAACTGCAATGTAGCCAAAAAATTGCCGGCCAAATCTCGCTCAGCTTAATCGAGCAATTAGAGGCCTTGCCCGTATTTGCACTCTCCGTGGTGGTGCAAAAACAAGCACTCATCACCCCTGATAATGCAGACGCTGACAAAAAGACTGCGTTTGAAACACATATTGACGGCTGGTCACAACAAAACCCGTCCTGGCAACTTATCAAGGTGGCGCACAATACCGATGAGCTACAAGACATCAGTGGTAGTGATCGCTTAACGCCTGTCCTCACCTACCGCTATATCTTAATGCCAACCGATACCGCAACTATGCAACCAGGCAAAAAAGCCGCCGCCGCTCGTTTGCTAGATGATGGTATGACCTCACACCTACGTCAATTTATCGCCACCTTACCGATTACAGATAAGCTTGGCGGTGATGCAGCCATTGACTGTCATATCGTGTCCTTAGCCAAAATGTTACGCCCACACAAGGTGGCGGTATTTGATATGGATTCAACCTTAATTGAGCAAGAGGTGATTGTTGAGCTGGCCAAACATGCCAATATCGGTGACCAGGTCAGTGAAATTACTGAATCTGCCATGCGTGGCGAGATAGATTTTGACACCTCTTTTAGCCAGCGTGTGGCATTATTAGAAGGGCTATCCACCGAGGTATTAGATACTATCCAAGACAAGCTTAGCTTGTCAGCAGGAGCTCGTACCCTAATCGCTACCTTAAAGTCGCTCGATTATCATACAGTGTTAGTCTCTGGCGGATTTACCTACTTCGCCCAGCGTATCGCGAAAGAGCTTGGTATCGATGAGGTCTATGCCAATGAGCTAGATATAGAAGATGGTATTGTTACTGGCAATGTTGTCCTGCCTATTGTGAATGGGGAGCGTAAAGCCGCTATCGTTGAGCAGGTAACTAAGCGTATGGGAATTTCAACAGCACAAGCGATCTGTGTCGGTGATGGAGCCAACGACCTAGCCATGATGGCGATTGCCGATATTGGTGTGGCATACCATGCCAAACCAATTGTCCGTGCCCGTGCCGATGCAGCCATTAATGCCACTGGACTTGAAGGGGTGCTCTATGTACTAGGGTATTCAGCACAAGACTTGCTTTAAGCGAGCTGTATACAGCCTCTAGCAAAAAGCCAGACTTCTACTTTTGTGGCTGTGGAGTCTGGTTTTTTTATTTACTCAATTTAAATTATCTGCTTACAGCGTTGATTTGGTAAAAAGATGGATGTCAACATAAAACACCAACAATTGACACAGTTTTTTAACAATTTTTTTTAGCAATTAATTTTTTTGCGAACATTATGAATTATCTAGCCTACACACCCGAGTCGATTTTTTAAAAAAAATAAACGACAACTGCTGTCGTAAATTCGCCAGATAGTCTTTGTATTTTCATAAAACATCTGCATAATAACAAGTAACCAATCGCAACAATCAACACAGATGACTCATACTTAGTCTGTCTTTGTTGACCGTTCATGAGGCAATTAACATGGCAATTCTTACCATTATGGCGACTAGTCACACGGGTTCTACCAGCGCATTTACTTGGTCCACACTAGGCTTTGTGCTGCTTACTATCGGCTTAATCGCCACCTTTTTTTCAGACCGCCGCTACTTGCTTGGCTACTTATTTGCAGGCATGAGCTACTGGATTGTTATTGAAGGCATTCAATCAATTCTTATCAATATCACAGCCCTCAGCAAAGGCTACAGCTATGTCGCTGCATTGCTTATAACTTGGGTTACCCTAGCTGCATTTATTGGCTACCGCTACAAACAATACGCCAAACAAAACCGAGCAACAGTTAAACGTGGTGTTGAACCATTACCCCCTCGGCGTCAAGTCGTGCATAAGGTAAATACCGCAGCTCATAAACCGGTATTTATGCGTAACAGTGCAAAAGTACGTAAGCAACAAGATAAGTACATTGAGCACACCCCTATTTATAACAATTACAAGCCACGTTTTCGCAATTAACTGATTGCTAACGGCAACCTGCCCTTCATATAGCAGTTATGAAAAGCTTTATTCAAACAAAGTCTCGTCAATAGATGGGGCTTTGTTTTATTTGGTTTGGGTTTTGTTTTCATTTTTGTTTTAATAAACCTTGAGTTTGCATAAGTTCTAAAATTAATGTCAAAATAACTTGCAGACTGTTGAAGAAGACGGTATAAAGCATTATATCTGCACCTACTTCACTTACTTTTTAATCTGGATTTAACCATGTTTACGCTTCCTATTTTAGACATCAAACCCAATCCATTAGACGCTCTACTGGCTGCGATCGGTATCCGCTTGACCATGCTTACCAAAAGCAAAAACCCTGAGATTCAACAACTATTAAATGAGCGTAAAATTAGCATCGAGTTTGGTAGTAAAACAGATGGTATTGCCCGTTACTATGTCTTTGACACAGGAACCTTCAAACAGTACGCTGGTACTGCTAATCAGCCACGCCTACGCATTGACTTCAAAGACTCTATGACAGGTGTAAAACTGCTTACCGCTGGTGACATGGCCGCCTTTATGAGCGCTATTCAAGACAAAGAAATGACGGTTGAAGGTGATTACAGCCTGCTAATGTGGTTTGGCCAATTGGCAAAATATATCGTGCCAGAGATACCAGATGAGGTAAAGCCTCTGTTAGAAAAAGCTCGTCCTTTTGCAGAAAAAGCACAAGGCTTGGTGGCACAAGTCATTAGTAAAGCCAGCAATAAGCACTCACGCTAAGATACGCTGGTAAATAATTGGTTGCTATTAAGCCGTTACTATTAATTAATAGCTGTTAAATAGTTGATAGCTGTTAAATAGCTTATGCGCCTAAGTAGCATCTACTTGGGCGTTTTTGTTTGCGCGTTTTTATTAGCCCGTTTTTTTCAATTTTTTTAAACGTTTTTGTTTTGGCTACTTCGTTGTTAGAATACGATAACCAAATACAACAACTAAAAACAATAACTAAAAAGAACAAAGGACTGATATGAGAATCTTAGCCAACATTAAAGAGCCCGGCACCAGCACCTGCTTAAACCAGCAAGCAACAGACAGCCAAGCGCAACAACCCGCAGCTAACACAGTGAATAACCTAGATAATAGCACCACAAACACAACAAGCCGTGAGCGCATTGCCCAGCTGTTTGACTTACCCTTAATGGACTTACTGCTACAAGCGCAAAACGTACACCGCCAGCACTTTAACGCCAATGAAGTACAAATTAGCACCCTACTGTCGATCAAAACCGGCAACTGCCCAGAAGACTGTGGCTACTGCTCACAATCTGGTCACCACAGAGACAAAACCGGCTTGCAAGCAGAAAAGCTATTGGCCATCCAAAAAGTACTCACTGCGGCAAAACAAGCCAAAGCCTCAGGTTCTTCACGCTTTTGTATGGGTGCAGCTTGGAAACATCCCAGCGCCAAGGATATGCCCTATCTGGTTGAATTAATTAAAGAAGTCAAAGCATTGGGACTTGAAACTTGTATGACCTTAGGTATGCTAGACTCACAGCAAGCCGAGCAGCTGGCCGAGGCTGGGCTGGATTATTACAATCACAACTTAGATACCTCACGCCGCTATTATGATGAAGTAGTCAGCACCCGCAGCTATGATGAACGCTTGCAAACACTGGCACACGTACGCCAATCTGGCATCCATGTTTGTAGTGGCAGCATTGTTGGGATGGGAGAAAGTCGCGAAGATCGTATTGATTGGGTGTATGAGCTGGCAAGTATGCCCTTACCGCCAGAATCTATACCAGTAAACTTGCTGGTACCGATTAAAGGAACGCCTTTGGGTGATAAGGTTTTAAAAAAAGGTCAACTCCCTGTTTTGGAATGGATACGCACCATTGCCGTCACCCGCATCTGTTGTCCAACCAGCTATGTGCGCTTGTCAGCAGGGCGTGAAAGCTTGTCTGATGCGGAGCAAGCCTTAGCTTTTATGGCAGGTGCTAACTCTTTTTTTTATGGTGATAAGCTGTTAACCACCAATAATGCCAGTCAATCGAATGATGATAGACTAATGCAAATGTTAGGGCTCACCGCAACCAGCGCAAAGCCAAAGCTTACAGTGACCGATGCTGTCAGTGGTGAGCAGGCGCACATTTAAGTTTTAAGCCTTAACCTTTAATGTTAAATATTTAAGCTTTAAACGACAACCTTTAAAGCAAGCAAACCCATCTTTAAGTGAGTAAAATAAGTTATGGCAGAATATTTAAACTGGATAAAAGCGGCACACGTTATCGCCATGGTGTGCTGGTTTGCCGCTATTTTCTATTTACCAAGGCTGTTTGTGTATCATGCCATGAGTGAGGATAAAGTCAGTCAAGAGCGCTTTGAGCTGATGGAGCGCAAACTGTATCGCGGCATTATGACGCCCTCTATGATTGCCACTTGGCTATTGGGCTTGTGGATGTTGTATATAGGCTGGGATGTTTATAAAACGCAAGTTTGGCTACACCTGAAGCTGTTATTAGTCGTACTCCTATCAGCTTATCACGGGATTTGTGGTGCTTATCGCAAAAAACTAATTGACGACCCTCACTACAAAAGCCACGTGTTTTGGCGCTGGTTTAACGAGCTACCAGTATTTATCTTAATTGCTGTTGTGATTTTGGTAATCGTCAAGCCCTTTTAATCAGTTTCAAACGATAGCAACTTTTGTCAATGAAGCTAGAGTCTGTTGATATGCTATCAAGGTCGCCTAACCTATCTTGCAAGGTCGCCTAACCTATCTAGCAAGATTACATAGCCTATCTTGGTCGCATAATATTGTAGGTATGCGACACATCATAGACCTTATAGCGGGCAGGCTCTTGGCGGTTTTCGCCAGCATAGCTTAAGATTAACGCTTGATTGGCTTGACGATCTAGCCAACCGACAAACAAGCCGCTGTGCTCGACATCATTATAACTGTGATTGACATAATACAACCAGTCGCCCGGCTGTATCTCATTGGTGTCAACAAAGGGACCATAGGGATACTCGCCTTTAAATACCGTATCGCGTGTCACCCCTGCCCGCATAAAGGCAGCATTTAGATAGTCCCAGCATGAGCCATTGATAATTTCTTTGTGATCTAACGTCATTTGGCGCACAGTTTGTAATACTTGTTTACTAGCAGGGGTGGCCTGTTGCTCGGCTAAATATAGGGTATCTATATGTGCAACATCAATATTCGGTGCTGTGGCATAGCTTTGATAAAAATGCTGTGTGGCAGTGATCGTAGAAGGCGTGGGTGTGCTAGCTAAAAAAGACTGGGTCTTGAGCTGAATAAGGTCTGCTAGATCATCGGCATTGGCAGTTAATGGACTAATCAAAGCCGCACATAAGATTGCGCTGGCGATTGACTGTGGCTGTCGAATAGATAGCATCAGCTTAGCGATTGTGTGTTTATCCATCTCATCACCTTCTATCTCTATTAAAACCCCTTCTTGTCTTTATCAAAAATTAGCTAAGAGTATTAGACTAATTATTAGTGCTGTTTCTAGTTTTGATTCTGGTGTCGATTCCGGTGTTGCTGGTGTTGTCCGACATCTTGCTTTAGTATATCAACGACTGATTTAAGACGACTGCATCTTAATATTAGCATGACGTTTACCAAACTGCTGTCCTTCCAAAATGGCCTGCATCACTTGCGCTTCTTTTGCCGCATCAAAGCCTGTCACCTGACAGGTCACTTGGCCTTGTGCATCTTTAATCAACAAAGTACTCCCATTGACCGTCACCACCTCATCGGCTTGTATCACAATACGCTGGGCTTGCCCCATCCAATTGTGTACAAACTGACCTGGTTGCACTTTGACAATGCCAGCACTGATTTGGGTGGCCGTCCCCTTTTTTTGTCGGTTACGTCGTTTGTTAAATATAAAACTAAATACCACCAAGGCAGCCAGCGCCCCTATTGCCAAACGCTCTGGCAAAAGACTCATCGCCATTGCCACGCCAATAGCACCAAATAATAAAGCCACAGCAAACCAAAACAACCCATCACCTGTGCCACGCGCCTTGCCAGATAAGGTGATATTGGCTCCATTATCAGTAATTTGTAGCATGACTGACCTACCAACCTAAGGCTGTTTGTTGCAGCTTAACCAAGTCGGCAATACCCACTTCTGCCATCGCTAACATTTTATCGGCTTCCGCACGGGTAAAAGGTTTTTCTTCCGCTGTACCTTGGATTTCAATAAACTCACCCTTTTGGGTCATGACCACGTTCAAGTCTGTGTCACAGTTTGAATCTTCAGCGTAGTTTAAATCAAGCAATACCTCGCCATCTTTGACACCAACCGATACCGCTGCTACCAACCCGATTAACGGGTCTTCTTTTAGTTTTTTCTTTTGTTGTAGCACCTCTAATGCATCAATTAAGGCAATAGCTGCGCCTGTGATACTGGCAGTACGGGTACCACCATCGGCTTGTATAACATCACAATCAAGATAGATGGTACTTTCACCCAGCTTATTGAGATCTACCATGGCACGCAGGCTACGGCCAATCAGACGTTGGATTTCTTGGGTGCGTCCTGACTGCTTGCCACGAGCGGCTTCACGTTGATTGCGGGTATTGGTGGCACGTGGCAACATACCGTATTCGGCAGTCACCCAGCCTTGGCCTTGACCTTTTAACCAGCGTGGTACACCTGACTCAACACTGGCAGTGCACAGCACTTTGGTATCGCCAAAGCAGACTAGGACCGAGCCTTCTGCATGTTTGGTGTAGTTGCGTTCAAAAGTTACTTGGCGAAGTTGATCTGGCTGGCGGTTGTCTATACGCATTACTAAGTTGTTTCCTATATAAATACTGGCTCTAAAAGCAAGCGGCAAAGAGCGTCTTACTTTCAAAAAACAGTATAAGTTTTTATTTGTTAGTTTTTAACACCATTGATGATAAAGCAATAACAACACAATGAAAAGAGGAAGACGGCGCCCTCCCCTTTTTGTTGCTCGCATCATCTCTCGCACTGGCTTAAGTCTGTCGATATGAGTTTGACTTAATTTAATGCACCTTAGTCTAATGTGATTTAGTCTAAGCCTTCCATTTTACGCAACTCTTTACGTAATATTTTGCCCACGTTTGATTTTGGTAGCTCATCGACAAACTGTACATGACGAGGACGTTTATAGCCAGTCAGCTGTTTTCTACCAAACTTTAATAGCTCTTTTTCAGTCACATTTGAGCCTTTCTTTTTCACGACAAAAATCTTCGGCTCTTCGCCACGCTCTTCACTTGGAATGCCAATAGCACCTACTTCTAGCACATCTGGATGCTGTGCCATCGCCTCTTCAATCTCATTTGGATAAACATTAAAGCCAGAAACCAAGATCATATCTTTTTTACGATCTACAATTTTGATAAAGCCTTTTTCATCCATAATACCGATGTCACCAGTTTTGAAATATCCATCATCAGTGAAAGTATCTTTAGTCTCTTCTGGACGATTTTGATAGCCAACCATTACCTGTGGACCTTTGACACAGATTTCACCACGCTCAGCAATGGGCATCACATTGCCATCGTCATCAATTAAGATCACATCCGTATCTGGCGCAGGCACCCCAATTTTGGCGGTAAATTCAGAAATATTCATCGGGTTAAAGCTCACCACAGGCGAGGTTTCTGATAGACCATAGCCTTCAACAATTGGCAAGCCAGTAGCATCATGCCAAGCTTTTGCCACACTCGGCAACACCGACATACCACCACCGATGGATGCTTTTAGGTTTGAAAAATCCAAGTCTTTGAACTTTTCATGATTGACCAAGCCATTAAACAAGGTATTTACTGAAGGAATAAAGGCAGGCTTGTATTTGCCCATCTCTTTAATCAAACCATCCAAATCACGTGGGTTTGGAATCAATAAGCCAGTACAACCTTCATACATAGCATACATGCCACACACCATAAAGGAGAACACATGATAGAGCGGTAATGCAGTTAAAATGACCTCACCGCTGGCCATATCACCAAAGGCGGCATCCATGACCGCATTAATTTGTAGCATATTGGCAATTAAGTTGCCGTGGGTCAACATCGCCCCTTTGGCAACACCTGTGGTACCGCCAGTATATTGCAACAAGGCCACATGGCTTAAATCCAGCTCAGGACGCTTGTATTGATGTGCTGATACCGCATCTAAGACATGTTTAAAGCTGACACTGTTTGGTAGCGAAAAGCTTGGCACCATTTTTTTGACATGGCGCACCACAAAGTCCACCACAAAGCCACGTACCATACCCAGCATATCACCCATGCTAGAAATAATCACATGCTCAACATCCCCTTTATCTTGCACGTCTTGGAAGGTCTTGGCAAAGTTTTCAACAATAAAGATGGCTTTTGCACCACTGTCATGAATCTGATGTTCAAGCTCACGGCTGGTATATAGTGGATTAACATTGACTAAGATCATACCAGCACGTAGCACACCCAACGCCACCACAGGATATTGCAGCACGTTTGGCATCATCACTGCCACTTTATCACCGACGCTCAATCCTAAAGACTGCAAGTAAGCAGCGATTTGACGGCTATAATTGTCTAGCTCACGATAGGTAATCGAGGCACCCATGCAGATATAAGCATCGCGGCTGGCATAACGGGAAAAGTTGCGCTCAAACACTTCCAGTAGCGAGGTATCATCTGCTGGCTTTTCGATATGATCGGCAATGCCATAGCGCTCATAAGAGGCTAACCAAGGACGGTCACTTGGAATATCAGGGTAAGTTGGAAAGGTGCCATGTAGCTCACTGACGGGAGAGGTTTGATTGGCATTTGTATCTGTAGTCATGAAGTTACCTGTAATGTATATTGTTTATATATATGATTTTACTAAATGAATTATATGGTTATCTAGTTTACTACGTGTTAATTGAGTTGGATTGGTTTTTTACAGTTATTCTTATTATAAAGGCTACTCATGCTGACCTATATACCGCAACTGTAAAAGTGCGTATAAAAAGCGAATACAAAAAAAGGATACGGCAATTGCTCGTATCCTTTTTGAACTGTTTTTAATTGTACTCGTTAACTACAAAAACTTAAAGCTCAAGATGCTATATCAACTCAATCTTTACTGTAATCAGCTCATATTTATGACTATGCATTCTGCTTCGCTTCCATCTCACGCAAGTCTTTACGTAATATTTTACCGACATTCGACTTAGGCAACTCATCAACAAACTCAACAATACGTGGGCGCTTATAACCGGTTAAATTTTTCTTAGCATAATCAATTACTTCTTGCTCAGTTAAGCTTGGGTCTTGACGTACCACAAAGATTTTTGGCACTTCACCACTTTTATCACTATGCACGCCAATAACACCACACTCTAAGATTTTTGGATGACCGGTCATCACATCTTCTACTTCGTTTGGATAGACGTTAAAGCCAGACACAATGATCATGTCCTTTTTGCGATCGACAATCTTAAAGTACCCCTCTTCATCCATCACACCGATATCACCAGTACGGAAGTAGCCGTCTGGAGTCATGACTTCGTCGGTCGCTTCTTGACGCTTCCAGTAGCCCTTCATCACCTGTGGACCACGGACACAAATTTCACCGCGCTCACCGATCTCAACTTCATTACCCTCTTCATCTAAGATGGCCATGTCAGTCGCTGGGAAAGGCACGCCAATATTACCTGGGAACTCATCTAGACCCATTGGGTTGGCAGATGCCACAGGCGAGGTTTCTGATAATCCATAGCCTTGGACAATCACGTTACCTGTACCTGCTTTCCACTTCTCAGCAGTATCTTTTAATACCGCCATACCACCACCCATCGACATCTCAAGCTTACTGTGATCAAGCACCCTAAAGTGCTCACTATTAATCAAACCATTAAATAAGGTATTAACTGCTGGGAAGAATGCAGGTGGATAGTCTTTATATGCTTTTAGCAAGCTCTTGCCATCACGTGGGTTTGGCACCAGTGAGTTGATCGCCCCTTTGCGTAGACCATACATACCACAAACGGTAAACGAGAAAATATGATACAAAGGCAAAGCAGTCATAATAACTGGCTGTTCATTGCGCTCTTCGAAGTGATCAAAAGCATCACCAATATAAGTATCGGCCTGAATTAAGTTGGCAACTAAGTTACCATGAGTCAACATAGCACCTTTAGCAACCCCTGTGGTACCACCGGTGTACTGCAATACTGCCACATCATCAAGGCCGATATTGGTTGGACGAGTATAGCTCTTTTGTGCGCCTGTTTTTAGCGCTTGCTTGAAGGTCACACTGCCTGGGATATTAAACGGCGGCACCATCTTTTTCACATGACGTACCACAGTATTGACGATAAAGCCTTTGAACGGGCTCATCAAATCACCCATCGCGGTCACAATAACGTGATCTACCGTCTTTTTGGCGATATCAGCGTAAGTCTTAGCAAAGTTTTCTAAGATGATAAGCACTTTGGTTTCTGAGTCTTCAAGCTGATGCTCAAGCTCGTGCGTGGTATACAGTGGGTTGACATTGACTAGGATAAATCCAGCACGCAAAATGGCCAAGATAGACACGGGTGATTGCAAAATATTTGGTAGCATCACCGCCACTTTATCGCCTTTTTTAAGGCCAAGTGACTGTAAATAAGCGGCCATCTGACGACTATAACGATCTAAGTCATCATAGGATAGCTCTTGATTCATACACACAAAAGAGGTGCGGCCAGCATGCTTGGTAAAGTTTTCTTCCAAAATCTCAATCAGCGACGTATCCGCTGGTGGCATTTCAATCTCATATTGCATGCCATATTTTTCATAAGTCTTCAACCAAGGTCTATTATAGCGACGCAATTGGGTGGTTTGATTATCCATAATCTGTGGATCTCCTACAAGGTAATGATATTAATAAAATAAAGTTTAATACTTGATATAAGACGGTTAACAACAATAAACGTACTAATTTTATATGGTTTCACATGTTATTTAGTTGCACATGTTATATAGCTTCACACCGTTTTTGGTAAATATAGCCCCTAAAATTTGCTCCAATGTAACGGTAATTTTTCTGCAATAACGGTTAAATAACAAACAGTTATATATTCCAATCTAAAATACACTATTTCATTGGCTATTGACAACCTCAAACTGCGTAATATGCCATAAAATAAGAAACTGTACTGTCATAATAAGGCATTTAACCCATCAATTGTAAAAATATTAGCAAGCTTGTAAAGTTTGGGTGTCGCTATGCCACTGCCAATCTACGCCACACGCTTGATTTGTAGTATGGATATAACAACACAGAACCCAAGGATTATTTAGCTTCCAGTAAGCTGAATGGGCTATAATGATAGTTTTTGTGCGTTGATAAGTGTTGTTGCTATTATGATAACGTCTAACCCTATGTCTGTGCGTCACCCTAATACTAAGATCGACACCTTCTCCCGCCGTATCCTTAACTGGTTCGATACTCATGGTCGTCACGATCTGCCGTGGCAACAGCACAAAACCGACACCCCAAACCCCTATATCGTTTGGCTGTCTGAGGTCATGTTGCAACAAACCCAAGTCACCACCGTTATCCCCTACTTTCACCGCTTTATGGACTCGTTCCCCACCGTACAAGACCTTGCCAATGCAGACTGGGATATGGTGGCGGAACACTGGGCAGGATTGGGCTATTACGCCCGTGCTCGCAATTTGCACAAAGGCGCCAAGCAGTTGGTCGAGATTATTAATGACACTGGCGACTTTCCACAAACTGTCGAAGATTGGGAGGCCATCTCTGGCGTAGGACGCTCTACTGCTGGGGCGATTGTGGCGATGGGATTGCATGGTTATGGCGTGATTTGTGATGGTAACGTGAAGCGAGTGCTGACCCGCTGGGCAGGTGTTGAGGGTGATATCACCAAATCTGCAACCAATAAAGAGCTGTGGGCGCTGGCAGAGCGTTTGACGCCTGCCGATGACAGTGGCCACTTTGCGCAGGCGATGATGGATAT
Source organism: Psychrobacter lutiphocae DSM 21542 (assembly GCF_000382145.1). Taxonomy (GTDB): domain Bacteria; phylum Pseudomonadota; class Gammaproteobacteria; order Pseudomonadales; family Moraxellaceae; genus Psychrobacter; species Psychrobacter lutiphocae. Next base: position 19,974 of record NZ_KB907648.1, on the reverse strand, counting down.
GGGCGCAACCTTGTGTACGCGTCGCAATCCCAGTTGTGAGGCCTGCCCTATCCATGCCGACTGTATTGCTTATGCCGAAGGCAGGCCAGAATTTTATCCAGTAAAAGCCAAAAAAAAACCAAAACCTAGCAAGTTTAGCAATGCGTTAGTTATCCAAAACCATAAACACGAAATACTATGGTTACAGCGCCCTGATAGTGGGATATGGGGCGGACTTTGGGTATTACCGCTTCAATTTGAGAAAAAAACGCTGGGTAAAAAAGTGGTTGCCACTTCCGCAGAAGACTCAGTTTATGAGAGTGAAAATACGGTTGCCGAGCAGATTGTTGATAAATGGTTAGTTGATAATAGCTTGTGTGCTGACTCTATCACCGATGGTTTATTAGAGGCAGCCCCGATTAAGCATACCTTGACTCATTTTCATTGGTACCTGCAACCCAAACAGCTTATTTTGGATAATAAGCAATCGATAGCGTTAACACAGCACCTTGAAAAAGCGGATATTAACTTGGTTTGGTTATCAGCTAATGAGGCAAAGACAACGCTGGGATTGCCGAAGGCTATGCTTAAGGTGTTACAAGTATTGTCCTAATCAGTAGCTAGTTATACTTTGAGCAGTCAATTTCTGAAGAATACTCTGCCTTTTGGATATCTATCGCGTTTATGCCGCTCATCCAGTTTCTCTTATTGTCTGGAATATACTTACCATCTAGAAAAGTTTCAAATTCTGAAGAATCTGACGTGATAAATCTCTCACCACTGCATACATTTATAAAAAAATAAACCAAATCATAGCTCTTATTAGAAGGCACTTTGGTAGTAGAACCATAGACATAAGGCTTTTGTATATACCAACTATCTACGGCGGTAACTCTTGCTGCTAATGTCTTACCTTTATAGGTTAGGTTGTAATTATTACTAGATACGTATCTTAGCTTCAGATCACCTAATATGGGTGGCAGATAATGCTTATTAATAATGAATAATATAAAGCTCACAATTAAAGACAAAGTGATTAAAATAAAGGCTCTTTGCATGATTTTTTTCATACTTTCTCTTATTTTGGATGGTTGTGCCTATTTATTCATCTGAGATGCCGAATAGAGCTTTATTAAGATTACATCTGTCTGATAATCTCTGTTTAACTGTCACCTTAAAAAGGGTACAGAAGAAGTACAAGCCTCTGAAAATAAGGTGTGCAGGTAACGATACCCAGCAATAAACCCATGTAAAGTAGCCAATGAATAGCGATGCAAGGCTGTGTGGGCTGCCTTAACAAGGCGGTTTAGTCCCTGAGCACCGTTAAAAAATTACACTGCAATTTTAGGTGCGCAAGAGAAATCGCTCAAAGGCGATTTTCTAAAGTGAATATCCTTGCACGATCACTGGCTTGCAGTGACTTAGCTTCTCAGAAAATAACAGGTTTTTTCTTGTGTCGGGGTGAAGCAATGCTTCACTCTATCCCTTCTCAAGTCACTCAAATGTTGGAACGCACCAAGCCAATAATCACTGCGCCAGTGGGTGGTCAAAGTAGAAGCGGATGGCTGGATTGGCTCCAATATTTTAATGCTTTTATGTACAAATAGCTTTAAAAAATAATTATTGAAATCGTCTGCTCATCACGTCGCCCATATCGACTTTAAGCCGATTTATTGATACAGTGTTTTGACTTAATATTTTTAGCTTATAGTAAGGTCTGTTGATTCGGCAAACATTTGGTGGAGCTAAGCGACACGCTCGACACGATAAGCTGACCTGACCTTTTTATAACCCACAATATCACCAATAATATGAGACCTTCTTTCATGCAAAAGCAACTCGCTAACTTTCAATTAAAACATGGTCTAGCGCTTATTTCAGCGCTATTTTTGGCAAGCTGTTCAACCAAGCCTGTACAACAGGTACCTGTTATCACCCCAAAGCCTGCACCAGTAATTGTTATTAAGCCAGATACCACGCCACCTGTGCAGCAGCCAGCCCCGCAACCTGCACCTGTGTTACAGCCTAAGGCAAGCTATAATAGCTTCGAAGAATGGAAGTCTGACTTTCGAGCTCGTGCTATCAATCAAGGCTATAACCCTTATGACATCAGCCGCATCATGGACTCTGCACAGCTTAATAACAGAGTCATCTCATTGGACTCAAACCAAGCTGAATTTGTCAAAATGCCTTGGGAATATGCTGACTCAGCTGTATCAGGTGGTCGTGTCAGTAGTGGTCAAAGTAAGTTTAATCAGCAACGTAGCTTGCTGTCTCGCCTTGAGTCTCAGTATGGAGTGAATGCGGAGATTATTGCTGCTATTTGGGGTATGGAGTCATCATTTGGTTCTTTTACGGGTAGTAGCTATATCCCAAGCTCTTTAGGTACGCTCGCTTATGAAGGTCGCCGCCGTGAGTGGGCGGAAGAGCAACTGCTGGCCTTGATGAAAATTATCGAGCGTGGTGATGTGTCTCCTTCACAGCTAAAAGGTTCTTGGGCAGGCGGTATGGGACAAACTCAGTTTATCCCTGGTACTTGGCTTGAGCATGGTGTTGATGGCGATGGTGATGGTCGCCGTAACCCTTGGGCAACAGCTGACGCCTTGGCATCTACTGCAAATTATCTAAGTAACTCAGGCTGGATACGTGGTGTGTCTCCGTTTTATGAAACTACTCTGCCCAGCACTTTTGATTACCATTTATTGGGTCAAAAAATGCCTGCCTCAACTTGGCGTTCAATGGGTATCACTGCAAATGGCGGCGGGTATATTGATGACCATACCTTACTGGAGTTATGGTTACCTGCCGGTAAAGAGGGTCCTGCATTACTGCTAAGCCCTAACTTTGACGTGATTAAAGTGTATAACAACTCATCTAACTATGCACTAGGCGTGAGCTTATTGGGTCGTGCTATTGTCGGTCAGTCTGGTATTCAAAAGTCTTGGCCACGTTATGAAAAGCCACTAACCAAAGGGCAAGTTAAAAACTTACAATATAATCTCACTCGTGCTGGCTATGATACTCAAGGTATTGATGGCATTATGGGTACCAATACACGCAATGCATTTGCTCGTTGGCAGACAGACAATGGGCAGATACCCGATGGCTTTGTCACTCAGCGCAGTGCCAATTCTTTAATCTGGTAAACTTACCCAGCGATATTATACCAAATCTAAAAATTAAGCTATCGAGGAAAACGAGTGCAAACGCTACAAGTAGTAGGTTTAGCGAGTTTGACAAAGATAGGTTATTTTTCAGAAAAGGTATTACTAGCTGTTAAAAAAAGCAGGCTATGAAATTTCATAACCTGCTTTTTTAGTGCCTTTTTTAGTTTCTTTATTTATCTAAAACTTTATTCTCAAGCTTTATTATCTAACTGTCTTCTCTGATTCTTTTCTCTGATTTTCTTCTCTCTGCTTAAGTCTAATGGCAACAACTAACGGTCACGTAGTCGCATTAATCCTTCTTGCTGCACCGTAGCAATCAGATTACCATTTTGCCAAAACTGGCCATGATTGAGCCCACGTGAATGTGAGGTGGTATCGCACCACATGTCATAAAGCAGCCACTCATTGATATCAAACGGACGATGGAAATGCATTGAGTGATCAATACTGGCCGCCTGCAAGCCCTTGGTCATAAAGCTAATACCATGTGGCATCAGCCCAGTACCGACCAAGTAATAATCTGATGAAAATGCCAATAATGCCTGCTGAATAGCAACAGGCTGCTCACCCAGCTCCGGAATACGTAGCCAATTGGCCTGCTTGGGCTTCATTGGATCTGGCACCACTGGATTACGGGGCTTAACGGGCTTAATCTCAACATGACGTGGACGCATAAAGCGCTCACGCAAAGGCTCAGGTACATCGCCAACATGATGCTCTTTTAATGACTGCTCCGACTCTAAATCCTCTGGTGGCGGGTAAGCAGGCATGTCTTCTTGATAGTCCAAGCCACCCTCCATCAAAGAAAATGAGGCCATCATAGTAAACACAACTTGCTCAATCTGATTGCCTTGTTGATCTTGTTTGCACTGTACCGCAGTCACTTCTCGAGCTGATAAGCTGCGCCCATCACGCAAGCGGCGCACTTTATAGATGACTGGCTGATTAATATTACCGCCAAGCAAAAAATAGCCATGCAACGAGTGACAAGGCTTGTCCTCATCTAAGGTACGTGCAGCTGCCATAATTGCTTGAGCTAAGACCTGACCGCCAAAGATACGCTTGCCGACATAGTCATAACTTTTTCCTTCAAAAACATCAGTATCGATTTGTTTTAATTGAACCGTATCAAGCAGTTGATCTACGAGCTGTTTGTAATCAAACATCAATATTCTCCAAAACAATCTAAGTGGCCGAGCTGCATATATAAGCAGCACCTCGCTACTGGCTATGTATTAAGTTAACAAGAATAACTTTTTTATTGCAAGTTATTTAATGGGTCATTTTATGATAAGTGATTACAGCCCCTTGTTAATTTTTTTAAGAATAACAGCACTCAAGCTGATCTCATTGCTGTAATATTAAATCACCACCAGGCTTACTACTAATAAAGGTTTATAACCAGAAACCAACTCAATAACTCAATGCTCCCCAACTGAATGCTCTATGATAAGATATATTTCGAGCCTTATCATAAGAGTAAAGTTTTCAGAGAACACCTGTATTACTTTATTCATTTTTATGGCAATATAGGGGCAGTATCGTATAGCATTAATTTATATTTGAGTACCTTTTATATTTGAGCACCTTGACTTATTACAATAAGTAAATGTTGCTACAATAAGTAAATGCCATACCAAGTAAGCACTATACATCCCTAACCTTATCTTATTTTAATAGGTTTAATTCAGACTTATGCTTCCATCTCGTTTATTACACTCGCTAAAAGAGCGCTTAAAAAAGCAGCGCCAAGCACAAAAGACCAGCAAAGAGACACGCTCAGCCTCACAGCGGTCATCACCTAGCTTCCAAGAGCAAGCGGCTCAAGCAAGCGCTGCTATCTCTCGTTCTGGTCGCTCTGTCAACCAGTTGTATCGCAAACTATCTGGGCAGGCGCTTGAGCTGGCAGTAAAACCTAAAATCATTGGTGACCTGCCAGAGATTAGTAACGAGGCGGGTGCACTGACCTTTTATGTGCTACGAGAATACTCACGCTCTAATAGCATCTTGGTTGATCTACAAACCAAAGAGCATGACTTTCCCCCTGCTTTGGTCGGGGTGGAAGATCCACGTCATCAAATTGATGAAAACGCAGCCATTATATTTTTGCATCATCCCAACGCCAATGGCCGCAAGGTCTCACCACGTCTGGCTCGTCTGGTATCTGCCTGCCGCCAAAATCCAGAGCTAAAAATCAATCTGGTGCCTGTCTCTATTCTATGGGGGCGTGCGCCAGATAATGAAGACTCTTTATTTAAGCTGTTAATGGCAGACAACTGGGATGAGCCTTCTTTGACCAAGCAGCTGTTTAATATTGGGGTGATGGGGCGAGATACCTTTGTACAGTTCCATCCGCCACAGTCACTGCATGAGATTATTGAGTCGTTGACCGTTTCTAATCAGTCTGAAACTGAATCTAAGTCCGAAACTAAGCCTGACTCTCCGCTTCAAGCTCAGTCAGCGAACTTGGCAACCGACACGCCCGGCGACAGTGCCAAACAAATTGCCGCTGCCTTGCTAGCGGCTAACGAGTTACAGCAAAAGCAACCAAAGCACCAGCAGCCTAGCACATCGTCAGCCACTGCTGGCGCCTCATCTCAAGCTGATAAGCCAGAAACAAGTGCCTCAGAAAATGAGCTACTGCACCAAGCCAAACGCAATATCGAAGCGCAAGCTCTGTCTAGCTCAACAGCCTTGTTGACCGCGACAGAAGCCAACTTCAGCCTAACCTTATTGGTGCAACATAAGCTTAATGCTTATTTAGACAGCCATCGTCAAAGTATGATTGGCCCTGATTTGTCCGATAAACGCAACTTAGTCGATAAGCTGATTCACTCACCAGCCATCAATCACGCTTGTCAGCAAGAGGCGGAAGCCGAAGACATCAGCTTTACCGCTGCCAAACAACGGGCGCGCGGTTATGCCAATGAAATCGTCAATGATTATAGCTACTCAGTGATTCGTTTTTTTGAGCGCTTTTTAACTTGGCTATGGACGCAGCTGTATGACGGCGTTGAAGTACACCACTTTGAGCGAGTACGAGAACTGGCCGCCACCCATGAGCTGATTTATGTACCTTGTCATAGAAGTCATGTTGACTACTTACTGCTGGCGTATGTCATTTTCAAAAATGGTCTAAGCTTGCCGTACGTGGCCGCTGGTAACAACCTAGACGTACCCGTATTAGGGCCTTTACTGCGCAGTGCCATTGCCTTTTATATCCGCCGTAGCTTTAAAGATAACGAGCTGTATAAAGCGGTATTACGTGAATATTTGCACATGCTGATTCAGCGCAATACTCCCATTGAATACTTCATTGAAGGTGGGCGCTCACGTTCAGGTCGCCTATTACCACCTAAGATGGGAATGTTAGCGATGACGGTCCACAGTCACTTACGTGGCTCCACTAAGCCACTGGCATTTATTCCGACCTATATTGGCTACGAACGTATTATGGAAGGCGGCACTTATATTGGTGAGCTTAAAGGCAAGCCAAAAGAGTCCGAATCCTTACTGGGCTTATTGAAAGTCAGCCGCAAAATTGAGCGCATTTTTGGTCATGTTCATCTAAGCTTCGGCACGCCGCTGCACATGGAGGACTTTATGCGCAAGTTTGATGTCGAGCCCAATAGCCTGCCAGCCGATCGCACTGATACCCCACTAGACGCCAAGGCTTCTGCCATGGTTGACAACCTTGGGGTGAAAATCATGCAAAATATCAATAAGGCGGCTGTGGTCAACCCAATCTCTTTATTGTCGCTGGTATTATTATCGACACCAAAGGCTGCATTAGATGAAGAAAGCTGCCGTGAGCAAATCGCTCTGTGCCAGCGCATCGCCACTGGCATGCCTTATGCCCATGAGACCATCATCACAGATATGGAACCTCAAGCCATTATTGATTATGGTATTAAATTAAAGCTGGTAGAGCGCACCCCACATATCCTCGGTGATATGATTAAAGTGTTGCCAAAGCAGATGGCCATTTTGAGCTATTTCCGCAATAACATCTTACATGTATTTATTATTTCTTCGTTCTTAGCCGCCTTGGTTTATCGCAACGGTCGCATTGAGCGCAAGCGCTTAGACAGTATCGTGACTCAGCTCTACCCCTTCTTACAAAGTGAGCTGTTCTTGTTCCGTGCAGCGCGAAATCTGCCAACCTTAATTGAAGAAACACTGAGCAATTTAATTGAACAAGAAGTCATCGTCGACTTGGGCAATAACATCTTAAGCACCCCTGAGAAAAACAGTGAGCAGTATCAGCAGCTTGATATGCTTGCCGCTCCTGTGTCACAAAGTCTTGAGCGCTATTTCATGGCATTGGCGTTATTGGCTCAGCAAGGCTCAGGCCGCTTAACCGCAGAGCAATTGGTAGATCTGTGTCATCTGTTAGGTCAGCGCTTGTCTGTACTGTATGCCGATGACATTCCAGACTTCTTTGATCGTGCGCTATTTACCAGCTTCTTAAATGCGTTAATCCGCTTAGAATACGTTAGCAAAGATAAGGAAACGGGCCTGCTCGATATCGACGAACGCATTCATAACATCGCTCGTCATGCGCATTACATTCTAAACCCAGATATTATGCAGATTTTGCATCATGTGGCCAGTTTAGATGATGATGAAATTGCGCATGCCATTAGCGAGATTAACAATAAAAAGCTCAGTAAGTTTAGCCGTAAGCGTTAAGTTTTAGCTGATTAGGGGTAAACATTAAACGCTTTTTTAGGGCGTATTCCTAATTAAAAAAACCAACGCCAAGCTGCTGATACTTCAGTATCTTGGCGTTTTTTTATCTGCTGATTGGCATAGTCCACCCGAGCACGACTGGCACTGACATCCAGCTCCCACTTTCTCTCCAATGCCTTGTCTATAACATCATAACCTATCAGCTTTAACCCAGCGGTGGCACTCATCGCATCACTGGTATCATCCTCCAAATCACGGCCTGAATACTTCACTACCCCATAATCTGCGCCCACATAAGGCGACCAGCGTATCTGCTGCGTACCAAAGGCTTGCCAAGCTGACTGCATTGGCTCAAAGCTTAACGTATTGCGCAAAGTCACACCTGACTCTGCCGCATTATAAGCGTTACTAATACCACGCACGCCTGAATAAGTCGAGCCAAGCGATTGCTGAGTAATACCAAATAATAAGTCATCACTGTACTGCCCTTCTAGCTCATGCGTCATCTGCCAGTAGCCAATAAGCTGACCTGATGACACCATAGAATGCTGATGCGACACATAACCTGAAAGTAGCCAGCGCAAATAATCATCTTTTAATCCCTGTCCAGTTGCAGGATTATCATGATTACCAAAACCTTGTTCAACACTAAAATCGACCACCCACGCCCCTGTGGTCACCTTTAACGGATTATCTAAGTTACGATTGTTAAACAGCTTGGTATGATTGACGCCAAGTCGGGCACTGCTTAATGTCGGGCTTTGTACCGCCAAACGACTCCCTAATAACTCGCTAGTGACATCTTGATGCGCCAGCTGTCCATACACCGAGGAAATACTGTGTTGGTTGCGATGAAAGGTATAATCACCACGTATATTTGCCTGCCAGCTATCACCTGTCTGCTCAAGTAGTGAGTTGGGCAGCTTTATCGTGCGTTGGTATTCATCAGCAGCCAGCAAGCCCGACCACTGCCAGCGACCGTTAGGAATAGAGGTATAAATACTAACACTGCGCCGCTGATTGTCCTCGTCATAGCCATAATGTTCGGTAAGACTCTGCTGTATAGACATAGAGGTCACATCCGCTTGCCCAAAGATATTTCGTAGTGTGCCATGCAACCTAAGTTGATTATGGCCATAGCTGTCATCTGGATCATAACGCCACTCTAAGTCGGCACCTAGGGTGTCTATCTGCCCCTGTTGGCTCACTTTTAGGCGCACATCCTTACCAACTGGATAGATGTCTATCAACAACTGACCATCTATCACCCTCTCGCCATTACTAACCGCCTGATCAAGCAATGCCATATTGGCCGCTTTACCCAAGACATTACCAAACAAGCGTGATGTGGGTAACTTGGTGTGGTTATCTATATCTATAATTTTAGCCACAGACACGTGCCACAGCGAGATGCCTTGTTGACTGTCTGTTGGCTCAATCGTAATCTTAAAATAGCCAACATCCAGATATGCCTGAGTAATATGTCGTACTAGCTCATTCGCATCCGCCACAGACAAACACTGAGCACGATTCAATGGCGTAGCGATACTCTGCATCGGTGTAGATAGCCGCTGTGCTAGCTGACGCAGCTGCGTTTGTACTGAGTGGCTCAGCTCTGGCATGTTGCCAAGCTCAATACGCTGTGTTGGCAAGCAGTTAAACGTCTGCGTCTTATCCTCATCTACTGAGGGGGTTGCACCAGGCTCTTTGTCATCAGACGTTTTATCATCAGGCACAGTAGTGACTGCACGTTTATCTTCAGGCTGCGCTTGACGTAATGCTTCAATACGCTGCTGTTGTATCGCATCTTGCCATGCTTGTTGCTGTTCAATAGTGCGCTTCCAGATAGGTTGCGCTGTATTTGGTTGCTGCTGTATGCGGTTATTGTCGTTGGCAGTGGCGGCAATGGATGCTATCGGTACTGCCGTACAAAGTATGCCAAGTCCTGCCGCAGTAGCCGCTTGTATGAGGTGCTGGCTATCGTTCATTCTAAAGATTGAAAGCATATTGTCTCGATATGTTCTAAGTATAGTCAAAGAAAGTATAGTCAAAGAAGTCTAAAATGGTTTGAAGGCAACCAAGTGCAAGTACTGCTCATGTAGGCTTAGCAAGACACGCCCTAGTAGTTCGCTGACTATATAATTTATGAATACAGTATAAAAGCTGTATAAAAACCTCACTCTCAACCCTTGTTGTATAGTTGTAGTCAGATAAATGAGTTACAAGGCAACCGTGTGCAAGTACTGCTCATGTAGGCTAAACGAGGTTAACGCTGTAACTCTTTTATATGGCTGTGACTATAAGCGATGGCTTTAATACAGAATCTTTAATAGCAAGCTATATTTTGCTGGGATAAAAGCACCAGTTTACATTGAACTCTAATAAGTTGAGTGTAGGGTGTATAGAAAAAAAAGCCCACACCTAAAGTAGGCATGGGCTCCTATTAACCTACATTATTTGCGATATACTTACTCGCTAATAGTGCAAAATACTATCTACAATTTCACATTTGCCTTAGTGTTTGCGCCATCAGTGTCATCCCATTCATAGTCAACATCGACATTGACTGGGATGTCAAGCGCAATAGGCTTACCTGCCAACGCATCTGTGATTAAACTTGGGATAGTATCAACAAAGTCTGGTATGCTGAATGTCTCTCCATCTATTGAAGCACCTACTTTGTGTACAAAGTCATCATTATTACTGCGACTAACCTGGGCACCACCAAGATTGGCATCTCTCGCACTGACGTTGGCAGCATTTACCGCAATATTTCCACTACCAACCTTAGTGTTAAGTGAGTCAACATTGATACTGGTTTGATGGGTAATTTTCTGATTATCCACATCAAAACCTGCTTTACCTGATGCCTTTAAACCAAGAATTGTGCCGTTATTAAAGTCAGTTGTGATCGCATCTGTGACACTAATATTGCCTGCGATAATATCTTCAACAAGCTTAACTGGATTACCGTCAATAGAAGCCTCAGTATTTACATTGACTTTAACCACATCATCTTGAGCAGCATTAATGCTAAACTCATTACCCGCTTCAACATTGACAACACCTGCATTGATGTTAGCTTGTAAGTTGATATCGTTACCCGTATTAATATCAACACGGTCTGCGTTAACAGTACCGATTGCATAGTAAGCGCTGTTATCGGTTTCAACATTTAAGTGAGCGCCAGCAGTGTGACTATCAAAGCTATCTTCAGCAAGCTCCCCACCTAAGTTTGCACCAAGGCCAAAGTTACCAACATAGTCCTTTGACTCAGCAGCAGCAAGATTAACATCACCCTCTGCATGTGTATTGGTTAAGCTGATATTATCAGCAGTAATATTAGCGCCTTGTACTGACAGCGCATCACCTGCCTCATTTGCCGCAACAGTTAGGTTCTTGGTGTTAACAGTCGCACCCTGTGCTTTGTTGCTGGTTTCATTAACCACACCAAGTTTCGCGCCTAAACCAAGCTTATCACTGGCAAGATCAGGAGCAAAACCCCCATTACCATTCATAATAACGCCAACCGCACGATGGGTATCTTGTGCTGCTGCAATATTTGCACGATTACCTTTGACCACAATATTATCTGACTCAAGGTTTGCGCCATCAACCTGAGCTAGCTGTTGCCCAGCTACACTCACATCCTTGGTCTTAATAGTAGCAACTTTGGCTTGAGTATCTTCAGTACCCAAGTAATTAAAACCTGCTTTGGCAGATGCCGAAGGTAATACGCCAAGTCCAGTAGTGACCGCAGCAGGAATAACCGTAACGCCAACTGATCCACCTAGCTCAGCGCCACCGGCCGTATTCCATTGTTTATCACTGTCTTGAGCAATGACTGCTTTTTCACCTGCATTGATGTGATATTGCTGAGCTTCAACATCTTGTGCTGCCACAGCTTGAGTCACCGCATCAATCGATACAGTATCTGCTTTTAAGCTGCCTTTAATGGCTTTAGCATCTCCTGTTTGTAGATACTGATACGTGCCTTTACCACCTGCGTCCACTGTTACATCTGTGAAATCACTGGTTGACGCATTGATATTGATGTCGCCACGACCACGGTGAGAGGTGGTCACAGTTGAGTCATAAGCGGCTGTACCAGTATAGTCATCAGCATTGATATTAATGGCATTTGCAGAGATTTGAGTACCTGCATCTACCGCTGTATTTTGAGCGGCAATATTGGCATCATTAGTCGCTGTGATACCCGTGGTATGCGCCGTTTTCACCTCGGTAGTAACGCCATCACCGTCACCTGATAACTTGATACCACCACCTAAAGGCTTACTAGTGCCCGCAAATAGGTCTAATGCAGCATCACCGCCAGCGACTACTTTACGATCAACAACACGATCATATGAGGCATCATTATTAATGTCTTGACCCGCTAAGTCTACTGTTGCAGCGGTTATCTGCGTACCTTGGTTGCTCAAGCCTTCTTCTGCATTTAAGGTAGCTTTGTTACCTGCTTTAATCGTTGAGTTAGCCGCTTGATACTCATTGTGCTCATCGATGATCTGATTGTGCCCAATGCTAACACCGACTTGTACACCAGTTGCACCGCCTCTTACATAGGCTTCAGGTCCTGTGCTCTTATAGACTTTGCTATCTACTGCCGTTAAGGCTTCGGTTGCACCCGTGGACACTTGCTTGCCGTCAATAACCACACTATTAGTCGCATTGATATCTGTACCATTTAGGCTGACCTCTTGTGCTTTGAGCGTCGCATTATTGGCAGATATGGTGTTATTACGCGCATTTCCTGACCCTTTGGTAGTGAGCGTCGTCACCCCTTTAATAGAGCCTGAAGCCTCAACCTCAAGATTTTTTAATTGGTCAATACCGTCAGTCACCAATTTGGTCACGCTACCATTTAATACACCGTCAACACCGCCGTTAATCACATTGTCAAAGTCATCTTTTAGATCAAGGTTAGAGCTTGCTTTGCCATCAGTGCTGATATCATACGTTTCAGTCTTGGTAATATCAGTAGCATTGGCAGCATTGGTGGTTAATGCTGATGTCGCAGATGTATCAAGATCTCCCGTTGCCGCCACATCACTACCGGTCAAGGTAATATTGTCACCAGCTAAGGATAACTCTTTTGCAGACACATTACTGGCGACAGTGCTCTGAGCCAAACGATCAACCGCTGTTTTCTTATCGGTGATGTTAAACGCAGTACCATGACGGTCTTCTGCATAATCTTGCTCAGTGGCAAAGCCATTACTAATATTAACGTCACCTGCAGCAGTCACATTCAATGCATTATCCGCTTTGATACCACTAGCGCTGACTGTAACATCGCTATCACTGCTTAACGTGGTATTTTTGGCATTAATTTGACTGCCTGTTAATGAGGTTTGTGTTTTGTTATTGATATGGGTTTCACCACCACCAATACCACTCCAGTATTTAAAGTCTTCTTCATCCGTTTGGCGATTACTTGTATCGCTACTCGCTACGGTCAATGCGCCATCACTGGTTAAGTTAGCCGTATCCGCAGTTAGCTGAACACCTTCTAAGCGCTGTTCACCACCACTATTTAAGCTCACATTCGCGCCACTTATAGTGCTTTGATTTCCACTTTGAGTCGCTTGAGTAATTGTACGAGCACCTGATTTAAGATCTGCTGTTTCATTTTTATAACGGTTAATATCACTGTGCGATTTTTCTGTTGTCTCGCTTGTGGCAACTAAATCATTACCAGAGCTTAAAGAGACACTATTACCCTTGATATCAGCACCAGCGATTTTTAAATCTGCTGATGCATTTAAAGTGATATCATCATTAGCATTTAACTGAGACTGATGATACTGCTGATCTTTATCTAACGCTTCATTTTCATTAAACCATAGACCTTTGCTATTGCGTGCGGTTGTGCTATCGGTATTGGTGGTAGTCACACCACTTACGCTAATATTATCACCAGCAGCATTAATGCTATTACCTTGTAACTGGCTACCTTCAATGTCTATGTTGCTACCACCAAGCGCTATGGTATCTCCCGTAACCTTAGAGCCTTTAAAGGCTTGTGTTTCTTTATAACCAGAATGAGTCAACGTGACATTATCATCAAGCTGCTCTTTACTCTCTGGTAATTCAGTACGTGCGGTTTGTACCTCACCGCCGATAGATAGTTGCTTCGCCCCAACAAGTGACACTGATTTGCCTGAAATGTCACTGTCAGATACTTTTAAGGTATTCGCTGCCGCGTCAAAATCTTGGTCGGCACTGAACTGACCTTGTAAGGTCTGTGTCGCACCAGCGTCCGTATTATGCAAACGGATACGACCAGACTGCATACTGCCCAAAATCTGACCATCTAAAGTCACATGTGGCTGACGTCTTTCTAACTCACTAACATTAAGCGTGTCATAGTCGATATTTTGACGACCAGTGATAACATTAATGGCATCAGTGGCTGTGATATTGCCATTAATATCTACCTTAGGTGCCAATAGGTCTAAACGCTGATCACCCTTGACCTCACCAGTTAATGCTAAAACATTGTTATTGCGATCACCCACTATAAAGCTGGCTAAGCGCTCATCTTTAATAGTTGGCTTACCCACAACCAACGATGCTCGCTTGGTATTAATAAAACCTATATTTTCACCAGTAATACCATTTGGGTTGGCCAAGATATAGTCAGCAGCCATCCCAAATACTTCTTGTTGCCCTAAGATGAGTGATGGGTTTTTTGTCACTACTTCATTTAAAATAACGGATGCCGATCCAGATAAGTTGCTATTGGCTTCAAGCTGACCTGCTAGCTGTGACTCACCTGCCACCAATGAGTTATTTAACACTGCACCTGACTCACTCACATTAAACTTTTTATATTGGTTGTGTGATAGCCCTTTGGCGTTTGGATTGGCAATATTGACCACATCCACCTTGCCTACTTGGCTAACTGTTGTGTCGCCAATAGGTCTAATATTGTCAGCAAGTGCCGCAACACTCATAAAAGGTAGTACCAAAGCCATACTGACTGCACTAGCAATCCTACCTTGAGGGGATAATTTAAAAGTTTGTTTTGTATTCATAACCGTGCCCTTTACAATTGTACACGTTCTAAATGTGTACTTTTTATGTGGTTACTATCATGTCCCCATTCACCCTTCTCACTTTATTTTGCCCAAATAAGCAACTAAGGTGATTAAGACTGATACTAAAGAAGTCGCAATAGATAAAGTTTCTAATTAAAATTGCAATCAGAATCAATATCATTCTCATATAATCAGAAATACATGACAGTATTATTACAAACAACAATTCAGTCACATTTCACAATCACTTCCTTCTACTTGTAACTCACTGCCACCGTCAACTCAATCGACTTCATCATCTAAACTAGCAAAAAATAAGCATAGTGCAGATACTTTTTTTGTATCTTAATGTGACAAAATTGATTATAACTTATTGAATTTATTAGTCAGTTTACAAACTACTTATAATAGATTAGCATAAAAATATTTATTAAAAAAAATAAAAAAAATGACCTTGATATTAAATAAAACTTATACTGATGTCATACTACACCTTCCTCTCAAACCTCTAACAATCAAAAAAACAATCGAAATAAAAAAACAAATAATTAAGAATATATTAATAATAAAAAACAGTAGGTAGAAAAATTTGGTGGTTATGAAACCATAAAAAAGTCATTAAATAAGCAACAATAAAAAGTGCCGACCCCTAAGAGGTCGGCACTTTTTATTGTTGCTTATTATTGTTATTTGTCACTAGCATTTTTCAATACTAACAAATGAATACACCTAGTCTTGAGTAACTGTCACATCCAAGGTCACACGACGGTTTGGTTGCAGACAATCAATCTGTACTTTGCGTGGCTCTTTAGTTGAGCACTCTTTGACGGGCTGAGATTCACCAGCGCCAATAGCAATCATAGATGCTGGATGGACACCAAGATTGACTAAGTAGCTACGAACTGTTTGCGCACGTAGCTGCGATAAATTCATGTTATACATATCATCACCAAAACGGTCGGTATGACCAGTAATAATGATACGTGTTTCACCCATATCCTGATATTGACGGAGTTTGGCTGCTAGCTCATCCAACTCAGCACGACCTTGTGGTAGCATATTTTCAGGCTGCCACTTATCAAACTTGAATAAGGCATCTGCACCTAAGTTAATACGCTCTTTGATTGGCGCTGGCGCTTGGACGACAACAGGCACAGGCTGTGCCACAGGGGCAGGAGCTGGTGCTGGCTGTGGTGGACAGTCTGCTGCTGGATGCCAATAAAACTCTTGACCACGATAATCTTTATCAAAGATGACTTTATATTGACAGACTTTTACAGTGTCATCTGGCATATAAAACTTCATGATATAGTCCCACTCGCGTGCATGCTGTGCTTCGCTAAAGTGTGGACGGCCGATCAACTGATATAACTCATCTTTTAAGATGCCTGGTTTAATTTTTGCCAAGTTTTCACTGTTAGGAAACTGACCCTCATTTTGCCAGGCGTCATCTAGCTCAGGAAACTTAACATTTTCTATTTGTACACGACCTTCTTCTGTAATACCTTCACTCAGATATTTGGTACCCATACAGCCTGTCATGGCTAGCATTGCAAGACCGACTGCACCAAGACCTGCTAGTTTGTTTGTGTGACTCATTTTCATAAGAGTTCCTTCAAAATTTAAAATCTAATTGATAGTGTGAATAAGTTTTGTTGTCTCACACCTCAGCTATCGAGGTGTGAGAGCTTTTTAACGATTTGAGTATCGGACTAGAAATGGAAGCCAGCGCCTACTGCACCACCCGCATTACCTTCTGTATCAGCACTACCACTGATTTTAAATACCCAGCGACCATTGTCTGATAGCTTAGACAGACCAACGGCAACCGCAGCTTCACCGTTATAAGACGCCATACCACCCGTTAACATGCTCTTACCCGGTAGGTAAGCTTGTGGTAAGGCCGCCATTGCCATCGCTGATGAAATACCTGCGTTGGCTTCATCGCCGACTTTTTTGATCTTAGTATTTAAGTTATAGCCAAGATCTTTCAGCTGGTTAAGGTTAACAGCATCTGTACCATTCACACCAGGACCTACATTAGTAATAGTATTACCACCGTTATTCAGACCCTGATTGGTAAGAGTAACTGTATTATCAGGCAGGTCTGGGTTGGTTATTGTGATGCCGTTAGAGTCAACTGATGTATTACCTACATTAACTTTATCAAACTCAACTTCTGCTTTGGTTGCTACAGTCAAGTTTGTACCATCACGAGTAATTTCAATGTTTTTACCATTGATAAAGTCAACTGTATCACCTGGGTTAACCATCTCACCTTCATCACCATTAGCTTTAACAGTGAAGCCAGATTTGTTAATTGCTTCTGCAACATTGCCTGTAGTGGCAATACTACCAGGCTTACTGGCTGAAGCAGTACCATTTGGTGCAGTATTGATGTTACCAGTATTTACACTTAATTTGCCGCCTTCAGTGTTGATAGTGCTATCAGTTTCAACTGACACGACATAGTTATCTCCACCTTTATCATTTGGCGTATCAGATTTAGTAACTGTGATCGGACCTTCCCCTGATACCGAAGTGTGTTTTGCAGCTTCTGCATTAATCTTAGAGGTATCTACAGATAGATCGTAAATAAATCCATTGCCATCACCTTTAGGCTTAGCATTAACAATAATAGACTCATCCTTAGAGGTAACCTTAGTACGACCATTATCGACATAGCCTTTGTTGGTAACTGAGTTTGGACCATCACCAACATTTTCTACATTCATGTTGCCCGCATTGATATTGCCTGCTGTCACATTGTCAAACTTAACGTCACCTTTAGTAGCAACAGTAATATTAGTGCCATCACGCGTTACATTGATGTTATCACCACTGATAAAGTTAACTTCATCGCCTGGATTAACCATCTCACCAGCATCATCAGTTACAGCATCATTAGTCGCTTTCACAGTGAAACCAGAGTTGTTGATGGTATCAGCAAGGTTGTCTGCGGTGACTACTTTATCGCCTTCGCCCGCTTTAGGAGTATCAACTTTACCGCCTGTTACGGTAAGATCTGTGGTCTCAACCTTGCCGCCAGTACCACCTGTACCACCAACAGCTACCAATTTACCACCTACAATTTTGATTGTTGAACCATCAACATTCACATCGTATTTGATATTACTGGTTTTACCATCACTGTTGATATCTACAGTTGTAGCATTGCCGTTCGTAAAGTTGACGTTATCGTAAGCTTGTACAAAGTCTTTTTGTGTACCAGCTTGTTGCAGATTGAAGCCTGCATTTAATACGTCCCCTACTGTTGCAGCGCTAGATTTGTTGATATTACCAGGTGCTGGTGTACCATCTGTTGGTAAGTTAGGGCCAAGGCCTGTAATCGTGTTTGTATCGCCATTGATAGTAATTGGGTTATTACCACCAATATTAACAACGTTAGCTAACTTAAAGCCGACCTGGTTATCTGTTACGTCGGTGACGATATTACCGTCTGTACCTTTGTAGATAACCGTTTGACCTAGCTGTACATTATCATTGTGACCAGCACCATCCGCTATGTTAAAGCCTTTTCCAACATTAGCGATAGCATCTTTATCACTGTCTTTAAGCTCAACTTTGTAGTCAGTGATATCAGTATCGTCATCTTTGGTACCAACGACTTCTAGAGTTTCTGAAGATACGGTTGTCTTCTCAGCATCTACAGTATAGATAGGCTGATCTTTATCACCTGTTGTTGGAGTGATTGTTACGTTGTTACCTGCTTCAACTTCGGTACGTCCATCATCCACATACTGTTTGTTAACAATATGATTACCCTCCGTGATAGGACCTGTGTAAGTAGCACCTTCATTAGTTACAAAGAATTTATCACCAAGGTTAGTATCCCCTTTGACAGTGGTATTACCTTCAACGGTTGTGTTGCCATCAACTGTTAGATTCTCAGTAACGTTAACATTGGTAAACTTAACATCATCAGCGGTTGATACTTTAATACCGCCTTCGCCATCATCTTCTAGCTTGATGTTTGTACCAGTCACAAAGTTAGCTGTGTTGTCATCTTTCTTAATGGTTTTAACGTCTTTTCCATCAATTTGAGTCACAACTTCTTGTAAAGCACTGTCCGCATTTGCCAAGCTGTCTTTGGTAGCTTGTGATAAGTCAACTTTATAGTCAGTTAAGTTAGTGGTTGTATCTTTTTCACCTTTAACTACACTAACTGCATCTGAACCTTCTGATACTGTTGTGCCATCAGCATTCACTGTGTACGTATTAGTTTTCTCGTCTAGGTCAACGCTCGCAATGTTTGTACCCTTAACAACTTTAACTTTTGAAGCTGCTACGGTTTGTGTTAACTGATCAACGTTAACAGCGTCTTTACCATCTTTACCTGGAGCTAAGTTGGTGATGGTGTGGTTGTTCATGTCGATGCCATCTGCATTGATGACAGGTCCGCCGTTGTTAATAGTAACTTGGTCAAAGACTACGTCATCTTTGGTAGCAAAGGTGAACTCATTTCCAACACGTTTAACGGTTAAGTTATCACCTGCAGTATAAGTTACTGTCGCACCTGGGTTGATTAACTTAGCTCCAATTTCATTGCCTTCAGCTAGGTTACCACTTGATGCAACATTAAACCCTGAACTGTTTATCGCAGTTGCTACAGTATCAGCTGTTGCAAGTGCATTAGTATTTACAGATCCATCACTATTAGTAGGTGCGTTCACTGACCCATTACTGTCATGAGTTAATGTTGTGGTAACCGCTTTGATTGAACCATCCGCATTCTTAGTGATGGTTTTATTATCAGTATTAACGGCTACGTCAAAGATAGTAGCGCCAGTAACATCATCTTTAGTAGTGTTCACTGTGATTGATTTATCTTCAGATTTAACTACTTCTTTAGAAGCTGCTACTTGTGTGGTTAACTGACTAACGTTAACTGCATCTGTTGGTTTTTCACCTGGGGCTAGGTTGGTAATAGTTTTATTACCCATGTCGATGCCGTCTTTATTGATAACCGGACCACCATTATTAACCGTAATACTGTCAATATCGGTTAGGTCTTTCGCCATCACTAAGTTCAGATTACCATTAGCGCTGTCTAC
>NZ_KB907647.1 GCF_000382145.1 Psychrobacter lutiphocae DSM 21542 | reverse complement strand
AGCTTGCTGTGACGGCCTCGACGATGACGATCGTAGATGCTTTCAAGTCCTCGTTCATAATATCGCTTCTTAGTACGTCTGGCAGTTTCGGGGTGTATGCAGAGGTCTTTGGCAATATCTATCGTGGATTTGCCTATGCTGTACTGGTGTAAGATCAGCAGTCGTAGGCGGGCTCTGGGATTGCTCTCAGTTTTTGAGTATTTGCCAAAGTCGTGATCGTCTAGGGTATTTGTTAGTTTGGTCATAATTGAATTATACTATATATTTTGGGTTTGGTATTATTTTTATCACCATTTTCAAAATGAAAACATGCCCGAGCTTACATTAATAATTTCCTTATAATGCTTCAATCCTAGCTGCCAATGCCTGCAACTTTGGCACAATAAATTCAACATAGCTATCCACATCCCAACTTGCCTTTGGCACACTTGCATTTAAAGAGTGGGTGTAGGCCTTGCTTATACTGTCGTATAAAGGGACAGCCACAGCCAAAATATCTGGTGAGTACTCACCGTCAGAAAGTGTATATCCTTGTTGTTTATAAAACATAGTTGCCAAATCTAAGTTGGCAACTGCTTGTGTATGCAAGGCTGAATTTTGTGCATACGATAAGCTATCAGTTATCTGCTGTTGTATGTTAGGTGACTGAACTGCATAAAAAGCACGTCCAATAGCTGTCTTATCTAAAGGGACGGTTGAGCCCACAGTTAGGTTCACTGCTAACCTTGCAGGACTACGATAACACGCAACATAACGCATTTCTGCTTCATCTTCGGTCGCAATATTGACCGACACTTGGTGTGCTTGGGCAAACTCTCTTAATAGCGGCATCGCTTCCTCTACCATATCTTGATTTTGCCAAGCACTGGCACTGATCTTAAGTAAATTTTTTCCGAGCTTATAACTGTCTTTATGGCTTCGAGTTATAAATTTTAGGGTTAGCAGAGTGTGTAGTAGACGACTAATGGTTGCTTTGGGTAAAGCAGTTCTTTCACAAAGCTGTTGATGGGTTAACTCTTGATCTTCTTCAAAGGCACTCAGTAACAATAACCCACGTCCTAGTGATGTTATAAAAGCTTTGTCATTTTGTTCTTTGGCAGTATGCAAACGGTCTTTAATGCTGTCACTAATTGAGTTGCTCATGTGGTTTCCGCTGTTAAAAGTCTCTGTGTGTTTGAATCGACATACATAATTTCATTCGAAAAAAACTTTACTTCAATTATCAATTCTGCTTTAATGTTTTTAATAAATGAAACATAGTTTCACTATGCGAAACAATTAGAGTCTATCAATTTTCTTACTCATTTGCAATTCAACAAGGAACCCGTTATGTCAAATGCAACCAATACCGCTTATGCCACCCAAAGACCAAGCTTTGAATGGTCAGATGCTTTTTTATTACACAATCAATTAACTGAAGAAGAACAAATGGTTCAAAGATCAGCTCATGATTTTTGTCAGACCGAGTTGATGCCAGGGATCTTACAAGCCAACCGCCATGAAACCTTTGATCGCGATATCATGCGACAAATGGGTGAGCTAGGCTTATTAGGCGTGACTATTGAAGGTTATGGTTGTGCTGGTCTATCTAGTGTCGCTTATGGTTTGATTGCAAGAGAAGTGGAAGCCGTGGATTCGGGCTATCGTTCAGCGATGAGCGTGCAATCTAGTTTAGTGATGCATCCTATCTGGGCCTATGGTACTGAAGCTCAAAAAGAGAAATATCTACCTAAATTAGCTTCTGGTGAATACGTAGGCTGTTTTGGTTTAACTGAGCCTGATGCTGGCTCAGATCCTGGGTCAATGAAAACCCGTGCCAAAAAAGTGGACGGCGGTTATCAGCTTAAAGGCAATAAGATGTGGATTACTAACAGTCCTATCGCTGATGTGTTTGTGGTATGGGCCAAAGACGACGAAGATAAAATCCGTGGTTTTGTGTTAGAAAAAGGCATGAAAGGTCTATCAGCGCCCAAGATTGAGGGTAAGTTTTCTTTGCGTGCCTCGATCACAGGTGAAATTGTCATGGATAATGTCTTTGTTCCTGAAGAAAATGTATTTCCAGAAATTCGCGGCTTAAAAGGACCTTTCGGCTGCTTAAACAAAGCCCGTTATGGCATTGCGTGGGGCTCTATGGGTGCCGCTGAGTTTTGTTGGAAAGCGGCTCGTCAATACACTTTAGATCGTAAACAGTTTGATCGTCCGCTAGCGGCGACGCAATTGGTACAGTTAAAGCTTGCGGATATGCAAACTGAAATTTCATTAGGCTTACAAGCGGCACTGCGGGTGGGTCGCTTAATGGATGAGCATAATGCAGCACCAGAAATGATTTCGCTTATTAAGCGTAATAACTGTGGTAAGGCTTTAAATATAGCAAGGGTCGCCCGTGATATGCATGGCGGCAATGGCATTAGTGATGAATTCCATGTGATCCGTCATGTGATGAACTTAGAGGCGGTGAATACTTATGAGGGTACTCACGATGTGCACGCATTAATCTTAGGCCGTGCTCAGACAGGCATTCAAGCGTTCAGTTGAATTTGTTCTGATTTATTAAGTTGGTTGTATAAGATAAAGAAGGGCTGATATGTTAAATGATCAAGAAAATGAGCCAGACAATACAAGCCATAATGTACAAGCTTTAAGCGGTATAAAAGTGTTGGATTTGTCACGGGTGCTGGCCGGACCTTCTAGTACCCAAATCCTGGCTGATCTAGGCGCAGAAGTCATCAAAGTAGAGCGACCTATCATTGGAGATGAAACCCGGCACTGGAACCCACCGAATTTTAAAGATGAAGAAACTGGGGACGAGATGGCGGCTTATTTTGCCACCGTCAATCGCAATAAAAAATCTATTACTGTCGATATTACTAAACCTGAAGGTCAGCAGATTATTAAGAAGCTGGCTGCTGAAAGTGATGTGCTGGTTGAAAACTTCAAAGTCGGTGGGCTTAAAAAATATGGTCTTGATTATGACTCATTAAAAACAATTAATCCTAGACTGGTTTACGCTTCCCTGACAGGCTTTGGTCAGTATGGACCAGAGGCTCATAAAGCTGGCTATGATTATATTATCCAAGGCTTATCTGGATTGATGAGTATCACTGGACCTGCTGATGGTGAGCCGCATAAAGTGGGGGTGGCAGTGGTTGACTTATTTGCGGGACTTCAGTTGACCATAGGTATTGAAGCGGCTTTGCTGGCACGTGAAAAAACAGGCAGAGGTCAATATGTGGATGTGGCTTTATTGGATAGTGCAGTAGCCATGTTGGCTAATATTGGCATGAATCAATTGGCTTCAAATAGCACACCGCCACGACTGGGGAATGCACATCCCAATATTACGCCTTATCAAGTATTTGCAACTGCTGATAACAACCATTTCATTTTAGCTTGTGGGAATGATAGGCAGTTTGCCAAAGTATGTGAAGTCCTTGGATTGACACTGCATAAAGATGAACGATACAGCAGTAATCCAAATCGAGTTGCTAATAGAGACAGCTTGCAACAAGTCTTAGCAGAGGCGTTTAAACAAAAAACGCGAGAGCAGTGGTTAGATGAGTTGCAGGCTGTTGGCGTGCCTTGTGGTCCCATTCATAATGTCACCGAAGCGTTATCCATGCCGCAAGTTATCGCCAGAGAGATGATTGTCAGCTTTAAGGATAGTCCAGTTAAAGCATTGGGTAGTCCCATTAAGTTATCAGAGTCGCCAGTCAGTTATCGCACACCGCCACCAAGATTAAGCCAACATACTGACGAGACGTTAGCGGCAATGGGTTATGATAGTGAGATAATCGCTAAGCTAAAAGCAGATGGGATTGTTTAGCGGCCAGTCTTTCAGTGCTATGGGCTTATTAATGCGATTAATCTATTATAGGTTTTTTTAGTGTTTTAAGTGGCTGTTACTTTAAACCTAACCGTAATGAGATATCCTTTGCTAACGCTAGTAAAGCTTGGCTGACCACGTCACGTTGCTTCTGGTATTCTTCTTTTACAAAACTTACGGCCATACCCGCAATGGGCTGGCCATCCCCATCTAAGATACAGGTTCCCAAACAGTACATACCTTCTCTTAACTGTCCATCATCCAATGAGATACCTGTTTGACGTACCTGCCTTAATTCCGCCATTAACTTTGTCACTGTATCAACACTGCGAGTGGTAAATGGCTCTGGCATCTCATTATCAAATATTTGTATAACTGTCTGGTCGTCATAGGCCGCCAACATGGCTTTTCCCGTTGCGGCGAAAGGTGCGGGTACACGTACACCAGAGCGGAAAGTAAATCCAAGGGGTGCTGGTGACTCATGACAGGCCAAAAATACGACCTGTTTGCTATCAAGTTTGGATAAGGTGACTGTGTTTTTTAGCAATACTGGGTAGCTGTTTATTAGCTCATGGAATACATCAATAATACTGTGCTGTTTTTCATATTTTCCCGCCCAATACAGTAGGTAGGAGCCAAGATGGAAGCGATTGTCCCTATCTTTAAAAACCAGATGCTTGCTGAGTAAACTTTGCAAAATATTGTGGGTACTACTTTTGGGTAACTTTAATTTAGTGGCAATTTCTGTCGAGGTTAAGGGATAATTCGACTCAGTAATAAGGTCTAAAATAAGACACATTTTATCAATGGCAGGAACACTAATATCATTCTTTTTTGAGGTAGATTTCAATGGAGTATCCTAATTCAAGTGATTTAAAAATATATATTGCATTTGCTAATAAATTAAACCTATAATAAATCGTACGATATACAAGATACAAGTTCAGTATACTGAATTTCATGGACGGACTAGTTTTGTGTTAGCAGTTGCAGTGGCAAATTAATCACAAACAATGACCCTAATTAATAAGCTCACAAAACAACTGGTTTATAAAGCAACTGGTTTATAAAGCTACAAGGATGGTATGTATGTTAAGGTTACAAAATCCCGCATTATTAAAATCTCAATGTCTAGTAGGTGATGGTTGGGTAGATGCCAAGGATGGATCAAGTATAGAAGTCATTAACCCCTTTAATGGTGAGATACTTGGCAGTGTACCCAGTCTTACTCAAGAGCAGGTGGTGCAAGCCGTCAGCGATGCCGAACAAGCGCAAGTAGCTTGGGCTGCATTAACAGCCGCTGAACGTGGCAAATTGCTAAATAAGTGGGCAGATCTGATTGATGAAAACCATGAAGACTTAGCAGTATTGATGACCCTAGAGCAGGGCAAACCGCTAAAAGAATCTCGTGGCGAAATCACTTATGCCAATAGCTTTATAAGATGGTTTTCCGAGGAAGGTAAACGTGTCTATGGCGATGTTATCCCTGCAACCAAGTCTTCTCAGCGCATTACCGTATTGAAGCAACCAGTTGGTGTTTGTGCCGCTATTACCCCTTGGAACTTTCCATCAGCAATGATTACTCGTAAAGCAGCACCTGCCTTAGCAGCGGGTTGTAGCATGATCGTCAAGCCAGCAACTGCAACCCCTTTTTCAGCGCTAGCTTTAGGAGAGCTTGCCATTCAAGCAGGCATCCCTAAAGGCGTGCTTCAAATCGTTACTGGTAAATCATCGGTAGTGGGGGAGGTTTTAACCGCTGATAAGCGAGTACATAAATTGTCTTTTACAGGCTCTACTGAAGTTGGCCGTACTTTAATGGCGCAATGTGCACCTACTATTAAAAAGCTATCCATGGAGCTTGGCGGAAACGCTCCCTTTATCGTGTTTGACGATGCTGATTTGGAAAAAGCTGCCGAGGGCTTAATTGCAGCTAAGTATCGCAATGCAGGACAAACCTGTGTTTGTGCCAACCGTATCTATGTTCAAGATAGTATTAAAGATGATTTCTTAAAAATATATTTGCAGAAAGTTGCAAAATTAAAAGTAGGGAATGGTTTGCAGGAAGGGGTAGATATTGGACCACTTATTAATGAAAGTGCTTTGAAAAAAGTGTCTGGTCTCTTGCAAGATGCTTTAGACAAGGGCGCTGAGTTATTAGCAGGCGGTGATACCAACCCCGCATCAGAGTTGACTATGAACCCAACCGTTATCAGTAATATTTCAGAAGATATGGATATTGCTCGTGAAGAAATATTTGGTCCCATTACCACTATCTTTAGTTTCATAGATGAAGCAGAAGTTATTAAAGCAGCCAATGACACCATTTATGGCTTAGCGGCTTATTTTTATAGCAATGACTTAGCCCGTTCGTGGCGAGTATCTGAAGGTCTTGAGTACGGTATGGTCGCCCAAAATACAGGCATTTTATCAACCGAAGTGGCTCCCTTTGGCGGTGTTAAACAATCAGGATTTGGCCGTGAAGGGTCAAAGTACGGTATAGAAGAATACATAACTATCAAATACTGGGCTCAAGAATTGAGTTAAAAGACTAAATTAAGAAAATAAGAAGCTAATACAAGAAGATTAGCTTAGAAAAGCAATTTACAACTGGGTTGAGTTGACTGTCAACCCTTAAAAATCAGAGTTGATTTGTCTATTTAAAAGATACGGTCAACTATCACCTTAATGAACAATCACATAAATGTGACTGCATTAAATCGTTACAAAGGATGTAGCTATGAGTAAATTAACTAACCAGTCATTATTAGAGCGCCGTCTAGCGGTTTTACCAAAAGGGTTAGGTGTTGCGTATCCTGTATTTGCCGAAAAAGCACAGAACACTGAAATTTGGGATGTAGAGGGCAACCGTTATATCGACTTTGTCGGTGGTATCTCAGTGTTAAATACAGGGCATAATCATCCCAAAGTTACAGCCCGTGTGCGTGAGCAGCTAGACAAATTTACCCACACCGCGGCTCAAATAGTTAGCTATGAAAGCTATGTCAGTTTGGCAGAGAAACTGTGTGAGCTTGCTCCAATCAGCGGTGACAAAAAAGCCGTATTCTTCACGACAGGTGCTGAAGCAGTAGAAAATACCATCAAAATTGCCAAAGCAAGCACAGGACGCCACGGAGTTATTTCTTTTTCTGGGGGATGGCATGGTCGTACGCATATGTGTATGGGTTTAACCGGTAAAGTCATCCCTTATAAAAATAATTTTGGTCCTATGCCATCTTCAATTTATCATGCCATGTTTCCCG
This sequence comes from Psychrobacter lutiphocae DSM 21542, assembly GCF_000382145.1. Lineage (GTDB taxonomy): Bacteria > Pseudomonadota > Gammaproteobacteria > Pseudomonadales > Moraxellaceae > Psychrobacter > Psychrobacter lutiphocae. The sequence goes on along the minus strand of NZ_KB907647.1, from coordinate 38,214 downwards.
CTCCAGAGCTTGGTATTACAGAAGAGCAAGCACTTGAAAGCATAGAAATGATTTTCCAATCTTCCATTCATCCAAGTGATGTGGCAGCAATGATTATTGAGCCAGTACAAGGTGAAGGCGGCTTCCATCAAGTGACACCATCATTTGCCAAAGCATTACGTGCTATCTGTGATGAGCATGGTATTGTACTAATTTTTGATGAAGTACAAACTTGTTTTGGTCGTACAGGCACTTTGTTTGCCACAGAGCAACTAGGTGTGGAACCTGATTTGATGACCAGTGCTAAGAGTTTGGCTGGAGGCTATCCGTTATCGGCAGTGGTAGGTCGAGCTGATATTATGGACGCTCCACAAGCTGGTGGTCTTGGTGGGACTTATGCTGGTAATCCACTTGGCTGTGTGGCAGCGCTAGCCGTGATCGAAGTGATTGAAGAAGAGGGTTTGTTAGAGCGTAGTAAGCAAATTGGGAAAACCATTGCTGATTTTTTAACAAATCTCAATAGCAATAAGATAGGCAATATCCGTCATAAAGGTGCAATGCTGGCTTTCGATTTAGTCAATGCAGACGGTAATCCAGATGCAGAAGCAACTGCTAAGCTACGTGCTGATGCATTTGAAAAAGGCTTGTTATTGGCGTCTTGTGGTCGTCATGGTAATGCCATTCGAGTGATGGTGCCATTAACCGTATCTAATGAAGTGCTGCAAGAAGGCTTAGATATCATCAAGCAAGTTCTATAAGCTCACCTGCCACTGTGATTGAGATAAGCGGTTATATTAATCAGCAGGTGTTATAACAAAGTAGAGCGTGTTCTTATTTTAGAAATCGTGATAAAAAATTAGATAATTCTCTGTTAAGCATTGTAGTCAGGCAATGGAAATAACGGAATTAATATATGGATATTAACCCGTTATTTGACCTTGTATGATAAGAGTTAGCTATTTTTGCCCATTTAATTATGACTGAACGAATTAACGAATTAATGAATTAACGAATTAACGAATTAACGAATTAAGGACACGCCCTTGATTCTCACTGCCAAATTTAGGATGAAATAGGTCAGTGAGGATAAGTAGAGTATATAGTCAGTGAATGACTAAATGGTGACGGTGTTAACCTATGACAACCATTTTAGTGTTCTTTGACTACAAGATCAGGGAGTGATTACTATGTCTGGATTAAAAAAATCCTTAGGGATGCTAGATATCATTGCGCTTGCTTTTGGAGCAATGGTCGGATGGGGATGGGTCGTATTAGCAGGTGGCTGGGTTATTTCTGCTGGAATCTGGGGTGCAGTACTGGCCTTTTTAATCGGTGGTTTAGCAGTTATATTTATTGGTTTTGCTTATGCTGAGTTAGCATCATCTATGCCAATTACTGGCGGTGAGCATACTTATACTCATAGGGCGTTGGGGGTGCATGTGTCCTTTATTTGTTCTTGGAGTATCTTATTTGGTTATCTTTCTGTTGTTGCATTTGAAGCAGTGGCGCTACCAACAGTAATTGAATATCTTATCCCAAATTTTAATCAGGGCAAACTATGGAACATAGCTGGTTGGGATGTCTATGCCTCTTGGGCTGGAGTGGGGATGATAGGGTCACTATTAGTGACTTGGCTTAATATTCGGGGTATGGAGGTTAGTGCGTGGTTTCAAAAGCTGGCTGTCAGCGGTATTCTTTGTGTCGGTACGCTACTTATCATCGGTGCAATGCTGTATAGCCCTGAAAACTCAGAGGCGGTTCAAGCTCCTGCATTCATTGGTGGTATTGGCGGAATGATGGCGGTTATTGTCATGGTACCGTTTATGTTCGTTGGCTTCGATGTTATCCCGCAAGCAGCTGAGGAAATTGACTTAACACGACCTAAAATTGGTATATTTTTAATTATTTCATTGATAGTAGCTGTTACTTGGTATGCAGGTGTGGCTTGGAGTGTTGGGCGCACTTTACCTTTAGTAGAAGCCAAAGATTCGACACTGGCTACTGCTGATGCAATGAGCAACGCCTGGAATGGTAAATGGGCTGGGATATTGCTTGTTATAGGTGGGGTATTAGGTATTTTATCAAGCTGGAATGCTTTTTTGGTCGGTGGTAGTCGCTTGATGTTTGCTATGGCAAAGTCGCATATGTTGCCTAGCTTTTTAGCAAAACTTCACCCCAAATACAATACACCAGTAAACGCCATCTTATTAATTGGTGGGTTGGCAACCTTTGCTCCTTTATTTGGTCGTCAGATGTTGGTATGGATCGTAGATGCAGGCGGTTTTGGTATCGTGGTGGCCTATACTTGTGTGGCTATTTCATTTTTGGTATTACGTTATCGTGAGCCAGATATGGTACGCCCTTTTAAGGTGCCAGCAGGTAAAGCTGTTGGTGCGGTTACTATTATATTGAGCTTAGGGTTATTGGTGTTGTATATGCCTGGTATGGCATCTGCGTTAAGCACTATCGAATGGCTGATTTTCTTTGCTTGGATCATATTGGGACTAGGGCTGTATCTGTACTCTTTATATAAACATCCAGGTAAAAGTAAACAATTTATGGATAAAGAGATTGATGCTATCAAACAAATTAATGTACAGTGGTTAAAAGAGAACCGTCTTTTATAATAAATATAAATAAAAGTTATCATAATGAAAAACCATATTCTTAAGAATTAAGTCTGAGGTAACTCTTAAACTAACTTTTAAATAAAACATCAAATATAAGTTATTAAATTATCATAATTAGGAGAGTGCAGACAAAGGCTCTTTGATAAGCAGGGATGCGTCAGTAGCTAGTATAAAGCTAACAGTAATTAATAGTAGAAAACTAACAATAGGCAGCATCTAAAATTCACAGATAGATAACTAAGGAATGGTTATGTCTGGATTAAAAAAATCGTTAGGAATGGTAGATATCGTTGCTCTAGCATTTGGAGCAATGGTTGGCTGGGGCTGGGTAGTTCTAGCTGGAGGCTGGGTTACTGCTGCTGGAGTATGGGGTGCTGTATTAGCATTCCTTATTGGTGGCTTGGCAGTTATCATGATTGGGATAACCTATGCAGAGCTTGCAGCATCCATGCCCATCACAGGTGGTGAACATACCTATACTCATCGAGCATTAGGCACGCATGTGTCATTTTTATGCTCATGGAGTATCTTGTTTGGTTATTTGTCTGTTGTTGCTTTTGAAGCCGTCGCTCTACCTACTGTTGTTGAGTATTTAGTACCAAACTTTAATCAAGGTTTGTTATGGAATGTGGCTGGCTGGGACGTTTATGCCAGTTGGGCGGGTGTCGGTATGCTTGGTTCGATACTGGTCACTTGGCTGAATATCCGTGGGGTTGAAGTAAGCGCTTGGTTTCAAAAAATTGCAGTGACTGGTATTTTATTCGTTGGTGTACTGCTATTTATTGGTGCAGCTTTGTTTGTGCCGGAAGCTCCAGTGACAGAAGCCAATGCCAGTGCCCCTAAGTTTATAGGTGGTATGGCTGGTGTAATGGCAGTTATCGTCATGGTGCCGTTTATGTTTGTTGGCTTCGATGTTATTCCGCAAGCAGCGGAAGAGATTGATTTATCACGGATCAATATTGGTAAGTTTTTAATATTTTCATTGGTAGTAGCAGTGGCATGGTATGCTGCAATTGCTTGGAGTGTGGGTCGCACTTTGCCATACATCGAAGCGCAAAACTCTGCTCTGGCTACTGCTGACGCTATGACCAATGCATGGCATGGAAAATGGGCAGGCACATTATTAGTTATCGCTGGTGTACTGGGTATTTTGTCAAGCTGGAATGCCTTTTTGATCGGTGGCAGTCGCTTAATGTATGCCATGTCAAAATCGCATATGTTACCAGCATTCTTATCCAAAGTGCATCCAAAATATAATACCCCTGTTAATGCTATTTTATTGTTTGGTGGTATTGCAACCTTTGCTCCTTTATTTGGCCGTAAAATGCTAGTATGGATTGTAGATGCAGGTGGCTTTGGGATTGTGATTGCTTATACTTGTGTGGCAGTGTCGTTTTTAGTATTGCGTTATCGTGAGCCTGAGATGGTGCGTCCATTTAAAGTACCAATAGGCAAGGCGGTTGGTATCTTTACCATCTTATTAAGTATTGGCTTGTTAATGTTATATATGCCTGGTATGCCATCAGCTCTTACGGGTATTGAGTGGATTATCTTTATTGCTTGGGTTGTGTTAGGTATAGTATTGTATGGATATGCATTACATAAAAATCCAGGTAAGTGTAAAGACTTTATGGATGAGGAGATTGTGGCGGTAAAAGAGATGAATGCAGAGTGGGTTAAGAAAAATCGCTTACTTTAGCTATCGTGTTTTGAAATCAAGCTATTTCTAATTTGAACTGTATAGAGCTGTCAGGTATAGGCTGCAGCTTTATACAGTTTCTAAGTGTGTCATACTTTTTTAAGGCTCAACTATATATTTCTTCAAGTCGAAGACAAGATACTAATCGTCCTTTCCATTCTCTTAGTTCTGGCTCTACTTGACTGCATTGCTCGGTAGCATAAGGACATCGCTTATGCAGTGCACAGCCTGAAGGGAGGTTTAAAGGACTAGGTAGCTCCCCTTGTAACTTTAACTCCTTTTTCTTTTCACCAATACTTGGTGCTGCTGACAAAAGTGCAATGGTATAAGGGTGCTGTGGATTGATATATATGGCTTCTTTGGGACCGTGTTCTACCACTTTACCTAAATACATTACCATCAAGTCATCAGCGATATGGCGAACGACTGATAAATCGTGCGAGATAAACACATAGGCGGTATTGTACTCATCTTGTAGATCCATAAAAAGGTTCAATACCTGTGCCTGAATCGATACATCTAAAGCTGAGGTAGGTTCGTCAGCAACTACTATCTTTGGGTTAAGCATCATCGCACGCGCTAAGGCTATTCGCTGACGTTGTCCTCCTGAAAACATATGTGGATAGCGACCTGAATGCTCAGGACGAAGTCCAACCAAACGCATCATTTCATTTACTTTTTGTTTCTTTTTAACAGATGATAGTTTGGTATGAATATCTAAAGGCTCAGTCAATTGATAGCCAATCGTATGGCGAGGATTCAAGCTACCATAAGGGTTTTGGAACACCATTTGAATTTCAGTTCGGATGTTTTTTAAAGCACGTCGATTATAGCTGGTGGTATTAATTCCGTTAATAAAAAGCTGGCCGTCTGTGGGCTGTTCAATTAGAGTTAATTGTCGAGCCAGTGTAGATTTACCACAGCCAGACTCTCCAACCACGGCTAAGGTTTTGCCAGCTTCAAGTTCAAATGAAATACCATTTAAAGCTTTTACATAACCTTTAGGCTTACCCAAGCCTTGAGAGACTGGATAGTGTTTATGTAAATGTTCTGCTTTTAAGACTACTTTTGAATTCATAGCAGGGCTCACATTTGAGGTACTTAATTTAGAACGTGAGTTAGTCATTGTAAGGGTGTCGGTATTCATAATGTACTCCCCAAATGCTCAACATTACTGGTAGAAGTGGTATTAGATGTGATACGAGCAGGAAAATCTGTCTTAATACAACGCACTTTACCATTTTCTGTCAATAAAATCGGTGGTGGAACCTCACATTCTGGCTGTTTATAAGGACAACGCGGTGATAATAGGCAGCCTTTAGGCCGATCATATTGGCTAGGGACGACACCTGGCAAGCTATTTAAACGTTTTTGACCAATGGCAAGCTCCGGTATTGCTTGTAGTAGGGCTTCTGTATAAGGGTGTGCAGGTTGCTCAAAAATCTCTGGAACAGTACTGGTTTCAACCATTTGCCCAGCATACATAACCGCTACATCACGAGAATTTTGAGCGACCAAACCCAAATCATGGGTGATTAAAACCATAGCCATTTGTTTTTCATGTTGCAGGCGAGCGAGTAAGTCCATGATTTGTGCTTGTACCGTAACATCTAGTGCTGTGGTTGGTTCGTCAGCAATTAATAGCTTAGGTTCACAAGCTAAAGCCATGGCTATCATAATACGTTGACTCATACCCCCTGACAGTTGGTGTGGATAAACAGACAGGCGGTTTTTGGCATCAGGAATTTCAACTAATACCTTTTCTAAAAAATAACCTATCTTTGTCAAACTCGCTAAACCTACTACTTGTAGCGTTTGCACTCGTTTTCCTCGATAGCTTAATTTTTAGATTTGGTATAATTCTAATAGCTCTAAAATACGTTTACGCACTGCGCTGCCTTTTAAACCGAGGTGGGTCTTTAATACCTCAGCAATTTGAAACTCGATAGTAAAGCTTGGGTTTAAACAAGACATAGCGTTTTGGAAAATCATGGAAATATCTTTACCAATAATTTTACGCCGATCCCGAGCTGAGAGAGTCAACATATCTTGGCCATCAAACCGTATCTTATTGGCAGCTACTGTGGCAGTTGAAGGTAGTAAACCCATAAGTGCCATCATAGTGACTGACTTGCCTGAACCAGATTCACCGACCACAGCCAATACTTCCCCTTGCTTTAGTTGCAGAGAAACATCATCTACCGCTCTAAATGCACGGGCACCTTTACCAAAAGTTACTGAGAGATTCTCAATTTCTAAAAGTAGGGGTGAGTTATCAGTTTTCACATCTATTCCGTTCTTGGTATCAATCAAAGGGTTTGCAGGGTTTGAATTATTATGTGTCATTAAGTCACCTGCTTAAGTTTGGGATCTAGAGCATCACGTAGGCCATCACCAGTTAAGTTGATAGATAAAGCAGCTAAGAAAATAGCCAAGCCAGGCCAAATGGCTAGCCAAACATTGCTTTGAATGTATTGACGAGCAGTACCTAACATAGCTCCCCATTCAGCGTCAGGTGGCTGTACCCCAAAGCCTAAGAAACCAATAGCACCTGCTTCTAAAATAGCAGATGAGAAAATCATGGTTGCTTGCACAATTAGGGGTGCCATACAGTTAGGTAAAATGGTTATAAATAATAGCCTAAGCACACCAGCGCCCATGACTTTAGAGGCGGTAAAATATTCACGTTGCAGTTCGACCATTGCAGTGGCACGGGTTAAGCGAATAAAAGGCGGAGTACAGACCAAAGCAATGGTGATAATAGTATTGGTCATGTTAGGGCCTAAAATAGCAGCAATGATAATGGCTAATAATAGACTGGGGTATGACATCAAAATATCATTGACTAACATCACAGCTTTACCCCAGACTTTTGGCCAAAATGCGGCACTTAACCCCAAACTTATGCCAGTGATCATAGCTAAAGAAGTAGCACTCAAGCCAATAAATAATGAGTATCTGGCTCCATACATAACTCGGGATAAAGTATCCCGACCTGCATCATCGGTGCCTAAAATAAACATGGAATCACCACCAGCGAAAAAGGCTGGAGGCAGCTGCTCTTTACCTGTATAAAGCTCATAAGGATCATGTGGAGCAATACTTGGGGCTAATATAGCAATGATGACCATACTAATTAATACCAATAATCCAAGTACAGCACCACGATTGCGACAAAAAGTGGCAACAAATAAACGCCCAGAAGACGGGGGTGTCGCTGCTAGATCAATATCTTCGGAAAGTACAGTAGGCTTCATCGGAAGTTTCCTATTTTGCTAATGCTATATGTAAAGCTTTTTGTTCAAAGGGTTTGGTTTAATAAGCTGCGATTAGGAAGTATGCCTAATACGGGGATTAATTAGCCCATATAAGATATCGACCAGTAAACTAACTAATATAAGTGCAGTAGCTACCAATAAAATACCGTTTTGAACAATAGGGTAGTCACGAGTAAAAAATCCATCGAGAAGCCAGTTACCTACCCCTGGCCAACTAAAGATAGTCTCGGTGATAATAGCACCTGCCAACAAAGTAGCCATTTGTAACCCAACAACGGTTACAACGGTAATAAGAGCATTGCGCATAACATGAATTAATATGACTCGTTTGGGTGATAAGCCTTTGGCCCGCGCTGTTCGTACATAATCTTCGTCCAAAACCTCAAGCATGGCAGAGCGTGTCATACGGGCAATCATAGCTAGGGGAATTGTAGATAAAGCAATAGAAGGTAAAATAAAATGCTTTACCACGTTCCAAAAAGCTCCAGGTACTCCTGAGTTTAATGAGCCCAATAACCATGAGCCATATAATGGCTTAACATCTAAAAACTGGGCCACTGAGATCACTCCAGATACCGGTAGCAAGCCCAAATAATGAGCAAAAATACCTGTTAAAATAGGGCCCAGCAAATAGATAGGCATTGAGTAACCTGCTAGAGCACCAGACATCAAGGTATAATCGACCCAAGTGCCTCGTTTAAGAGCAGCTAAAACTCCTAGGCTAATACCTACAATACTGGCAATAATTATTGCGCAAAGTGCAAGCTCGAGAGTGGGTACGAAATGAGCGAAAAAATCTTGTAAAACAGGAGTTCTAGTTCTGAATGACTCTCCAAAATCACCTTGCATAATGCCACTTATATAATCCCAGTATTGTACAGGTAGGGGTTTATCTAAACCAAGGCGAGCAAGGGCTTGAGCGTGCATTTCTGGATCTACCATACGCTCACCCATCATAATCTCTACTGCATCACCAGGCACAAGTCGGATTAAAGTGAAAGTGGATAAAGTAAGGCCAATATAGACTGGAATCAGAATCAGGATTCGGCGTAGAATATACAATAGCATGGGCGTGCTCGATTTTGATAAATAGGGTTGGTAAAACACTGAGATAAAAAAGGATTGCTAGATCTGAGATATCGAATGGGGTATTTAATATACTGAATCAGACTTGGCTATCATTTCAAATTAAAAAGGCTGGAACAGAGGTGATATCTGTACCAGCCATCATAACTAGTTATCTAAATTAAGTTATTTAAATAAACTTAGTCACCTAAAATCAAGGTAATTAGGTTATTTTGGTCTGGTAGTGTAAGTTTATTCAATATCCACACCATCAAAACGAATAGAACCTAAAGGACTAATTTTATAGTCTTTTACATTTGGTGTGGTTAATACAGTAACCACTGAGTTAGCAACGGTTGTCCAAGGCAACTCTTGTTTAAAGATAGTTTGCGCTTGCTTATAGTTGGCAATACGTTGTTCTTGATTGGTAATGGCACGAGCATCCATGATTAGCTTATCAAATTCAGGATTACACCAGCGTGCATAGTTATTACCATTGACTGCATCACAGGATAATAATACGCCTAACCAGTTATCAGGGTCACCGTTATCTCCAGTCCAACCCGCTAGGATAATATCATGCTCACCTTTGTTAGCCCGTTTGAGATACTCACCCCACTCATAAGTTTTTAAATTGGCTTTAACCCCTATTTTTGCCCAATCTGCTTGAAGCATTTCAGCCATAAGCTTAGCATTTGGGTTATAAGGACGCTGTACAGGCATATACCAAAGATCTATTTCAAACCCATTCACACCAGCTTCTTGAAGTAAGGATTTTGCTTTTTCAGTATCGTAAGGTGCATCTTTTAAGCTATCGTTATAGCCCCACTGAGTCGGTGGCATGGGATTGGCAGCTTTCACCCCTGCACCCTGATAAACTGCATCAATGATGGCATCTTTATTAATTGCCATATCTAGTGCTTCACGTACTTTACGGTTTTTTAGTTCAGGACGTTCCGTATTATAGGCAATATAGCCCACATTAAATCCAGGCTCTTCTAGCACGTTGGCTTTACCTGATGCTTTAGCGGCTTCAACTTCAGAAGGGTTGGCATAGGCTGAAACATGACACTCGCCTGCTTGCACTTTTTGGGCACGAACAGCTGAATCTTTAGTAATTACGAAGACTAAGTTATCGATGTGAATGTTATCTTTGTCCCAATAATCTGGATTTTTAGTATAGCGAATTTGCGAATCTTTCTGATAAGAAGTAAATACAAAAGGACCTGTACCAACTGGTTTGGTATTTAAGTCAGCGGCGTTACCAGCTTCAAGAAGTGATTGCGCGTATTCAGCAGAATCTATATAAGCAAAAGGCATTGCTAAATTCTGTAAGAATGGGGCATTAACCTCATTTAAAGTGATTTTTACCGTATAATCATCGACTTTTTCGATATTAGCGATATTATCTGGTAAGCCCATATCTACTGAGTATGGGAACTCTGCAGGATACGCCTTATTGAATTCAAAATCTGGATTGGTGAGGCGTTCAAGTGTAAAAATAACGTCATCGGCATTAAATTCACGGGTTGGGGTGAAATAATCAGTTGTGCCAAACTTTACACCTTTTCTAAGATGTAATGTATAAGTCTTACCATCATCGCTAATATCCCAGCTTTCTGCTAGTGCTGGTTGAATTTCAGTTTCACCACGTTTAAATTCTACTAAGCCATTATAAATAGGATATGAGCTAGCATCAAAATCTGTACCAGCTGTGTATTGAGCAGGGTCGAATCCAGCAGGACTTCCTTCAGAGCAATAAATTAGAGTTTTTGCAGCATTATTGCTAGCAGTCGTAGCTTTATCTTCATTGCCACCACAGGCTGTTATAGCTAAAGTAGTCGCTGCCAATAGACTTAATTTAAATAGAGGGTGTTTCATAGAGAGTTCCTAAGTGGGGAGGGTTCCAAGTTGGTTTATCAAGTTGGTCTATATCTATAATGGGTAGCTCTAATCGTATGGCTCAGTTTTACAACATATTTATTTGGTTAAATAATCATAATGCGACATCTGTTTAGTTATGTTCGCTTTTTTATGGTTCTAATCTATTTTATGGTTCTAATCTAAATAGTTAAAAAAGTAAACAGAGTTAACAGTTAAATAACTGACCAAATTGAATGAAGATGTCACCCAATATTACTGGTTTAGTTTGTACTTCTGACACATAGAATATACTATGTAAATATATGTTTCGCAAGATAAACGATGAGTTAGTTTGTATAAGAAAAGTGTTACAAGAAAGTATACTGAAAATAAAAAATCCTATCTTATTAATGTCTTATAGGAAGTTTTAGCTAAAAAAAAGCCTATTGTAGGTGTGAGCACAGATCTTCCAATTACTGACTGTAAACACAATATGTGAGAGTATTACTAAAAAATTACTATTGCAAAATATAAATCTATTGGGTAATATCACAATTTCAGAAAGTTAATGATAATTATTACTATTACTATTTTCGTCTAAGTTGTAGTTATAGTTTCGTATATATTTTTAATTGTAACCTAGTCATTATTCTAACCACGATATTATTAGGGCGTGTCCTTAATTGGATTATGAGGCTAAAAATGAGAGAGGTTTTTGTCAAACACGGATAATTTCGAAGAGAATATACATATATTCGTTAGAAATTAGACACAGTTTGGCGCAAATATAGCCATTTTTAGTTCATAACTCATGTAATTTGCAACAACATGTATTTTGCAACAAACATGTATTTTGCAACAACAAATAGGGACATGCTCTAAGACATCAAAATACAAACTGTGGATAAGTGCGTGGCTATTTTATTATACTGAGAGTGAGCCTATGTATACATCATTGCCTAGTCGTTTGACGACATTAACCCTAGCAGTTAGTACAGCTTTGTTTGTGCAAGTTGCTAGTGCAGCAACAGAAACATCAGTACCAAGAATGACAGCACAAACCATAACCGTCACTGCAAATCGTTCGGTGCATGATACGGTGCAACAAGATGCTGTTTACTCAGAAGAGTATACTCCAGCACAGCAAGCATCGCATCTAAGCGACTTTTTGGAAGTTGTACCAGGTGTCACTGTTGGAGGTTCGTCAGCATTAAACCAGCGTATTCGAGTTCGTGGTTTAGATGATACCAATGTTAAGGTGACGATTGACGGTGCTCGACAAGAAGGGGCATTATTTTACCACATGGGTGATGTTACTATTGACCCTGATTTACTAAAACGCACAGAAGTAGCAGTAGGTAATAACTCAGTAACCTTAGGTAATGATGCTTTAGGTGGTGCAGTTGCCTTTGAAACTGTAGATGCCGCTGATTTGCTCAAGCCAGGTCAACAAGTGGGAGCAAAGCTACACGTTGGTTTTGCTGATAATAACGATGAGCTGCTCACCTCTGCCACTGTCTATGCAGCACCTAATGATAATGTTGATTTATTAGCATATTATGGCAAACGTGATGCCAATGCTGGTGAAGATGGTGATGGGCGAAAATTTTTGACAAAAGATAGTAAAGGCGAAAATATCTTGTTAAAAGCTGGCGTAAACTTTGCAGAAGATCATAGAATTGGTGCCAGCTTTAGCCAAACTGAGAATAAAGGTCGTTTTCCATTACGCCCTGACTTCCCAGGATCTGAAGGCGTAGGTAGTTGGAACGAAGTATTACCTCAAAAAGTCAAACGTGATACTTATACATTAAACTATACTTACAATCCGGCAAATGAGTGGGTTAATGTTGATGCGGATGTGTATCAAACAAAGACCAAAATTTCACGAGATACAGACTATACGGTACAGCCTGGATATGACTGGATTGCTGAAGTCAAAACAACAGGTGCTAAAATACAAAATACCAGTCTTATCAATACTGGACCTGGAACACATCGATTAATTGCAGGTGCTGAGCACTATAAAAAAGAGTCGGAAATGGCTCGTGATACACGTAAAACAGGTAGTGATGAGGCCAAAAACACTTCTATTTTCTTAGAAGATCAATGGCAAATAGACAAGCTGACACTAACCCCAGGTGTTCGCTATGATCGTTATGAATCGCCAAAGTATGTAGCAGGTGGTAAAAAGTACAATAATGTTGTCGGTGCGCTTTCTGCAAGCTATGAAATTGCACCACGTACGTATTTGTTTGCCAGCTATACCGAGTTGTTTAACGGACCAGATTTAAGTCAAGCTATTTTTAATACAGATGGTGATGGCACTTATGTTAATAGAAACTTAAAGCCTGAAGAAGGAGATAATACTGAGGTTGGCATCACTACCACTTTACGTAATTTGACAGTTGCAGATGATGCGTTACAACTTAATGCCAAATATTTTAAAACAAATATAGAAAACTACTTACAGTTTATTAGAACAGGCAACCGTGCGGGCCGTTATGGTCTAAACTGTCTAACAGGCGAGCAAGGATCACCTGGCAACTTACAGTCTTGTCAAGGTATGAAAAATAGTGATGAAGACTATGAAATAAAAGGGGTTGAGCTCTCAGCTAATTATCACACTAACAACTTTGGTATGGGGTTAAGCTATGCCAGAGCACGTAGTAAAGGCAAAACAACAGGCTATAACATGAGTCAAGTTAGTGGCAGTAGCTCAGATGCTGGTGACAAATATATGCTAAACCTAAACTATGAGCCAAATGACGAGCTTGAGTTAGGCTGGCGCAGTACTTATGTTGAATCTATTAAACCAAAAACTGCAAGCAACGACCCCAAAAAACCAAGTTATGATGTGCATGATATCTTTGTTAGTTATAAACCTCGTCAAATTGATGGCTTAAAAGCTACCCTTGGAGTGTATAACTTATTTGATGAAACTTATGCTAATCATGCTTCACGCCTAGATCCAACTCAAGATGATCGTACAGACTTTGAGCCTGGTCGTAACTTTAAAGCATCTTTAACTTATCAGTTCTAAAAAATGATTGGTCATTGCTGAACTGTAATCAACAATCATAAAAAAGTAGAAAAAAGAAAGTAAGGTAGGGGCTGAAGGATATCTTCAGCTCCTTTTTATTAAGCTCAGTCTCAAACTTTTTGCACACATCTCTTGGAATAAGTGGATGGAGGTGTGCTGAGTATGGCTCAGGGCATGATAGAGAGATCAATGCCGCTAACAACATCCTTGCGGTCGGGATTGACCGTCTAGTTGTGGGAATCTTCTCACCCTAAGAAGAGGAGGAGGTCAACTTAATAGTAATACTAGCAAGCCCTTGAACACTTGCCACTAAGGTGTCACCAGTGATAACTGCACCGACACCCTCTGGAGTACCAGTCATAATCAGATCGCCAGCTTTTAACTCAAATAGCTCAGAGAGACGAGAGATAACTTCAGATACATTCCAGATTAGGTGGCGGATGTCACTGTGTTGTTTGGTTTTACCATTGACCGACAATTGAATATTGCCAGAGTTAATCTCGCCAGAATCTTCAATCGGGGTAATCTCACCAATAGGTGCTGAATAATCAAAGGCTTTACCAATTTCCCAAGGGCGTCCACGCTCACGCATGGTGGCTTGCAGATCTCGGCGGGTCATGTCTAAGCCGACCGCATAACCATAAATGATATCTTTGGCGTCTGCTACTGAGATGTTTTTGGCATCTTTGCCGATAGCGACTACAAGTTCAGCCTCATAATGGTAATTTTTGGTTAATGATGGATAGGGGATGTCGATACATGCATTGGCAGGTACTGCAACTACACAATCAGCATCTGCTTGTTTGCAAAAGAAAAAAGGTGGCTCACGTTTTGGATCTGATCCCATTTCAATGGCATGTGCAGCATAATTACGACCAACACAATAAACACGGCGTACAGGGAACTTAGCGTCAGTGCCTTTGACATCCAGGACGGCTAGCTTTGCAGGCTCAATTACATAAGACATGGTTTAAAGCGTCCTTTTTTATTTAAAAGATTAAATATTCGCATTTACATCGCACATAGTCAATCCTGTGCAGACTTTGCTTACTAAAACAAATAGCAAATGCCTATTATCATTTGTGCCAAACAAATTGGCTGTTGAACAAAATAATGCTGTGTCAGCTTCACATTATTATGCGTACTTATATTTATCTTGACTTCAGTTGAATTAATCTAAGATGAGCTTAGACTGAAAGTATTACTCACTTTAATTAAGCCTTTTAACCAGCCACAATAATAGTATAGCTAGTCAATAATGTTATAGCTAGTCAATAATGTTATAGCTAGCCAATAATGTTATAGCTAGTCAATAAAGGTACAACTAGTCAATAAAGGTACAACTAGATAACAGTACAATTAGCAGGCTGCTATCAATTCAGAGTATAAGGCAGTGGGCGACCTAGATATGGGTAATATGAGTAAAAAGCAAGATATAAGCGAGAAGATAAGATTGCATAAAAAAGCAGTTAACCTTTTGGCTAACTGCTATTGTCTGTTAAGAAAACGTGTGGATTGCTGCTGGTGATTAGTAGTAGCCTAAGACCTTCCACCAGACAAGGCCTGCGCCTATCCATACAATAAGGTTGACTACGCTCATTATAAAGCCGACTTTCCACCATTCGGCCATAGTCGTATAACCTGAGTTAAAGATAACTGGGGCAGTCCCTGTGGCATAGTGGGTAAGAGTCATCATGATATTACCGGCTGCGGCTAGTATCAGAGCAAATAGCATTGGCGGCGCACCAAGGCTGATGCCGACAGCATAAAAGGCAGCAAACATGGCAGTGATGTGTGCTGTGGTGCTGGCAAAAAAGTAGTGCATGTATAAATATACCAAGGTTAGGATGACGACAGCACCAACCCAGCTAACGCCTGTCATACCGATGGCGGTTTCGATATTGGTCGAAAACCAGCTGATAAGCCCAAGCTTGTTAAGATAATTTGCCATCATAACTAATGCGGCGAACCAGACAATGGTATCCCATGCTGATTTTTCTTTGAGTACGTCTTGCCAGCTCAATACGCCTGTGATTAGTAGTATTGATAGCCCAACTAAGGCGGTAGTGGTGGCGTCTAACGTTAGGTGCTCACCAAAAATCATAGCAGGAACGTTTGCCCAAAGTAGCAGCATAAGAGTAAACACGCCAAGCATGATTTTTTCGTGATTACTGATTTTGCCAAGTTTGGCTAGGTTTTCGTGTGCATAGGCTTTGGCATCTGGCGTTTCTTTGATTTGGGGTGGATATACCCAGTAAATCACTAATGGCATCAATAAGATACATAGCATACCAGGTACAAACATTGCCAATGCCCAAGTGGTCCATGACAGGTGGATTTCACTGCCAGTGGCTTTGTTGACTAAGTCAACAACCAAAGGGTTGGGCGCAGTGGCGGTGATAAACATCCCTGAAGTAATGGGGTTGGCATGGTAGTTGACCATAGCAAGGTAGCGGCCCATGTTGTTTTGGGTACCTTGTTGCGGCGTTGAGTTGAAGCTTAACGCAATAGAGCGCATGATGGGGTGAATAATACCGCCGCCACGTGCTGTATTGGATGGAGTAATGGGAGCGATAATTAGTTCGGCAATTGCTAAAGCGTATCCAATACCCAAGGTGCGCTTACCAAAGACGGAAATAAAGTAGTAGGCGATACGTGAGCCAAGACCAGTTTTAATCAGTCCGCGCGATATCATGACCGCTATACCAATGAGCCAAATTAATGGACTGGAAAAACTTGAAAGCGCATCATTGATGGCCGCTTTTGGACTATCGGCAGTGACACCTGTAACAGCAACTAGAGTGATGGCGATAATGGCTAGGGCGCCAATGGGCAAGACCTTACCAATAATGGCAATAATGGTGGCGACAAATAGTGCCAACAACTGCCAAGCGTTGTCGCTGACACCTTCTGGTGTTGGAATAACAAGCCAAATAATGAGACCGACTGCAACAGCGATAATTGCTGGAATGGGTTCAAAGGGAAATTTGTTTTTAGAATCAGACATATTTTTAGAATCAGACATAGTAACCCTACAAGATAAAAGTAAGATAATAAATATTTATAGTGATTATTATTGTGGGTAATGAGAGGTTATTATCACAGAATTGTTAGTAGGGCTTGGCAGGATTTTCGTTAGTTATTGTAGAGTTGTGTTAATTAGTAAACTATAAGAATATCAATATATTAAGGCGTGTGTTTAACTTAAATTACGATATTTAAATCGATTCAAAATAGCTAAATTTTGTTATCTAGCGCCAAATAGCCCGTTTTTGATATTTTGATATAAAGACACGCCCAAATCTTATAAGTTTGAAGTTGTCCTTGCTTTACTGCTGTTTTATCTGTGTAATAAGTTTGGTTTCATTACGCCATAAAACAATAGCAGCGATGGCAAAACGGGATAACAACAGCCAGTAGATGGCAAACCAAATTACTGGCATCGCATGAGTATCACCAAAGGCACGATACACCGCCCAAGTTAATGGAAAGAAAATAGCAGCAACGATAATCGCAACTTGCCGAATCTGACGGCCAGCGGTTAAGCCAAACATAATGCCATCAAGCCAATAAGCACCAACACCAACCAAAGGCAATAAGATGGCGATATAACGATATTCAAGCGCTAATTGGGTTACGCTTGCAATATCGGTCATGATAGATAAAAAAATAGGCAACAGCACCCACCATAACAAAGTCAAGCCTATCGATAAGGTAAAGGCCGTCACTCCAGTGCGTTTTAATGCTTTTAAAAATAAAGGGTGTCCTTTGCGAGCAGCTGCTTGACCTGACAGGCTCTCTGCTGCCACAGCGACGCCATCAAGCGCATAGGAAGAGATACTTAAAACTTGTAATAGTACGGCATTAGTGGCCATTATTAGATCACCTTGCTGTGCTGATAGGCGGGTAATCCAAGCAAAGCTTAAAGTTAATAATATAGTGCGAATAAAGATATCTTTATTCAGCGCAAAGAGGCTAAGAATTTTGTCAGGGGCATAAATTTTAGCCAGTCGTTGACCTAGGCTAGGCGGCTTTGTAGCTTTTATGTCATCTGAAGCGGTACGTTGTAAGTGTATTAAGCGTCTGGCTAATACAAATGCAGTACTACAACCAATAGCATAGCCGATGACGGTACCAAGTGCCACACCTTTTAGCCCCATATCCAGCAGGTAAACAAAGCTTAGAGTCAACACAATATTAATAGATGAGATTAATAGCTGCACCAGCATCATTTGCTTGGTCTTACCTTGTCCGGCGAACCAACCAATAAAGGCATAATTCATCAGCTCAAACACGATGCCATAATAGCGAATATGAATGTAGGTGCTGGCCGCTTGTTGACTGCTTTGTTGGGCACCAAGTAGCTGTAAGCCAAGGTCTATAATAACGCCTTGGCACAGCCAAAGTAGAGCCGCCAAAATTATCGCCAAGCCTAATGAGCGAAATAGAATATCGGCAAGCTCCATATTGGGTTTGCCAGCTGCTTTTTGTCTTCCGAGCGCTTGAGCAGCCAGACCAGATGAGGCGTATTGCAAAAAGTTAAAGCTGACCAATATCAGTAGCCATAGCTGAGATGCAATGCCAAGACCAGCCAAGTAAAAGGGCTGCGGAAAGTGTCCAACCACTGCAATATCTATTGCGCTTTGGAGCGGCATGGCCAGATTGGCAATCAGCACAGGGGTGGCGATGGTGATAATATGCTGATAACTTAAGTCTAACGGGGCAGGGCGTTTGCTGGTATTAGGCTGAGCGTTACACATAGCAGTTTATCTTTTTTAGATTAGGGCGAGTATTCAATTCGTACAAAGATATTTAAATGAGCTAAAAATAGCTAAGTTTTGTCATTCAGCGTCAAATAACAGGTGAGTATTATGATTTTATCTACGTTATTTTCCTAGTCTGACTGCGATTTATCTTATTTTTATCACCACTTTCAAAATGAAGACACGCCCTAGAGTTTGTGTTTTAAGTTTTAGCATTGTGTTTTAGAGCTTATACAGCCCTTGTTATAACACAAGATAAATAAAAAGCACCCTAAGGTGCCTTTTATTCAAGGTCTTTTGAAAGGTGATGACGTAAATCTACCTGTTATATATAGTTGGTTATAAATACAGGTTAATCGTCAAAAGACTTAGGGTCATTAAAGGTCACTTCTTCTTCTTGGAACTCTGGCTTGACTTTCACCACAAAGTCATCACGCGATAAGCCCATTGCCAAAGGTATTGAACTTGAGATATAGGTTGATGAATAAGTACCAGCAATCAAACCAATAAAGAAGGCCAGTGAGAACCAGTAAAGACCAGCACCACCTAGGAACAACATAGCAAGTACCACTACCAATACGGTTGAGATGGTCATAATGGTACGGCGTAATGTCTCGGTCAATGACAAGTTGATAATCTGTACTGGTGAAGCATCGCGTACACGCCGGAAGTTTTCACGGATACGGTCATAAACGACTATGGTGTCGTTTAGTGAGTAACCAATCAGCGCTAAAATAGCAGCTAGTACGGTTAGGTCAAATGGGAATTGAAATAACGCAAAAACCCCTAAGGTCACAATAGCATCATGTACTAAAGCCAATAGTGCACCTAAGGCAAGTTTGAATTGGAAACGCACACCAACATAAAGCATCATCATGACCAAGGCGGTAGCAATAGCGATGATAGAGCTAATATAGACCTCACCACCAACTTGGCTACCAATGATATTAACGCTGCTAATAGTGGCCTCATTATTAGGTAAATCTAGTGCTTGCTTGAGGCTGTCATTGAGACCATCGACGTTATCAGATTGGGGTGGTAAGCGTACTAATAGTTCAGTAGTACCGCCTAAATATTGCACAACAGCATCATTAAAGCCTGCAGATGCTAATGAATTGGTCACCTCAACCTGTTCTACCGGCTGTTCGTACCGCACATCAGCAGAGACACCACCAGTAAAGTCTAGTCCTAGGTTTAAACCATTGATAAATAAAGCACCGATACTGACCAATACTAAAATGATAGACATGATGGCCATTGGTTTTTCAATTTTCATAAACGGAATAATGCGCTTATCACCAACCGCCTTAATCCCGCCTTCTGCTAAGGCAGCATCATCCTCTTCAAATACACTTGGATCTGACGGCTGGGTGACCTGCTCATCATAGCTATTAGTTATGGCTGGCTCGTCATCTGTTTGATGATCTTGAGTCAGTGCAGATGATTTACTTTTTTTGGGAGTAGCATGATTGCCACGACCATCACGGCGTGGGCCACGTCTGCGTGGACGACCACCCTCATAGTAAGCGGGTTTTGAGCTATCTGGCTGGTGGCCGCTGTTATCATTTTGACCATTGTCATCAAGACGGTTGTTTAGAGTATCGTTCGAGTTGTTATTAGACATTATTCTCTCCTAGCCTATGCTCAATTTTTCGACAGATTTACGATTGCCATAAACCAGTTGCACCAAAGCACGCGTCACAATAATGGCTGTAAATAGCGAGCTTAAAATACCAATGGCTAGGGTAATAGCAAATCCTTTAATCGGGCCTGAGCCGATGGAGAACAAGATAATAGCAACCAATAAGGTAGTAATGTTGCCGTCAAAAATACTACTGAAGGCGCGACTAAAGCCAGCCACAATGGCTGATTTTGGTCGTGAGCCTTCTGCCAGCTCTTCACGTATTCGCTCAAAAATAAGGACGTTGGCATCTACCGCCATCCCGATAGTCAATACAATGCCAGCAATACCTGGTAGGGTTAATGATGCACCTAGGATAGACAATACAGCTACCATAATTACCAAGTTAAAGGCCAATGCAATATTGGCAATCACCCCAAACAAGCGGTAGAACACAATCATAAATAAGAAGACTAATAAATAACCCACTTTGGTTGAAAACAGCCCATCATCGATGTTTTTTTGTCCCAATGACGGGCCAATGGTACGTTCCTCAACAAAGTACATGGGTGCAGCCAAGGCACCTGAGCGTAATAATAGTGCAAGCTCAGCAGCTTCAGCATTACTATTTAAGCCAGTAATGCGAAAGTTAGAACCTAATACAGCTTGAATATTGGCTTGGCTAATAATCTTGGTTTCTGCATACGGTGTGCGAGTTTCTATCATCTCGCCAGTATCAGGATCTTCATCGTAGCTGACTTTTTGTTTATTTTCGATAAATAATACAGCCATTTGCTTGCCAACCGCATTTTTGGTGGCATTTTGCATTAGCTTACCGCCAGCCGTATCAAGGGTGATATTGACCTCAGGGGCGCCATTTTCATCAAGACCAGAGGTTGCACCTTGTACACGCTCACCCGTTAAAATAGGTTGACGAATTAGCAGTGATGGGGGGCCATCTAAAGTCATATAAGGGAATGCTTCTGTACCAGCGGGTGGAATACCGCCATCATAAGTAGCATTCTCATCTGCAACCAAGCGAAACTCTAGATTGGCAGTACGACCAAGGACACGTTTTGCTTCAGCAGTATCTTGGACGCCAGGCAGCTCAACCACAATACGGTTACTACCTTGAGATTGTACTAACGCCTCAGAAACCCCAAGCTCAGAGATACGGTTGCGTAAAGTAGTTAAGTTTTGACCAACCGCATATTTATTAATCTCATTTAACGTGGCTTCATTGTAATCTAGACGTAATACAGGGCCTTGATCATCCATTAATGCTTGTAAATTGAACTGGACTCCTTGATCTCTTTGAATGACACGCTGTGCTTTGTCCCGCAGTTCAGTGTCATTGAAGTGAAGCTGTAAACCTTGATCGGCAACGTTAATACTTTTTAATGGGATACGTTCATGGCGTAAGCTACTACGTACTTCATTGCTAGCAGTTTTTAAGCGCTGTTCTAACGCTTTATCCATATCCACTTCGAGGACAAAGCGGACACCTCCACGTAAATCAAGTCCAAGTTTTAATGGTTTAGCACCAATGCTTCGCAACCAGTCTGGTGTGGTTTGTGCTAAGTTTAAGGCGACAACATAATCATTCCCAAGCTGTTGGCGCAGTACTTCTTGAGCTTTACGCTGATCTACACCATTTTGAACCCGTAGCAAGGCGCTATTATCAGAAAAGGTGGGGTCATGATAGGCAATACCAGCATCGTCAAGCAGTTGTGTGGAGTGGTTGAGCACCTCTTCAGTCAGCTCTGTACCTGCTGAGGCACTTGTTATTTGTACCGCAGGTTCATCAGGATATAAATTAGGCAGGGCATACAGTCCAGCGATGATGAGTACGGTGACTATTAAGAAATATTTCCAGGCGGGGTAATGCATAGTGGCTTCTTCACTTGAGGGAAGGTAAACAGTTGAGTGCTATACTTTAATTTTTAGCCAAACCCAAATTTACTTATATTTGGGTTGGCTACAATATAAAGCACTAAATATTACAATTATATGGATAGCAATAATAGATGTAGATTATAAACAACAGACATCAATTCAATAAGAGATGGAAGCTTCTTATTGTAGGCCATCCATAGTGCCATTAGGTAATACAGAAATGACAGAGGCACGTTGAATCATCACATCGTTTTTGTCATTTAAGCTAACTACGGCATAATCACCATCTATTGATTTGATTTTTCCCATTAAACCACCAGCGAAGATCACTTCATTGCCAACGGTCAGGGCGTCAACCATGTTGCGATGCTCTTTGGCACGCTTTGATTGTGGTCTAATTACCAAAAAGTAAAAAATGGCAAAAATCGCCAGTGGAAAAACCCATTGCATAATCATTGCGGTACCACCTTGTTCGGGTGCAGCATGTGCTGCTTGAATAAATAAAAGCATAAAACTTCCTTAAAGCTTGCAGGCTTAACTTTATCAATAAAGTTAGTTGTATAAAAAAAGTTGTACTAGGGCGTGTCTTCAATTCGTACAATGATATTTAAATGAGCTAAAAATAGCTAAGTTTTGTCAATCAGCCTCAAATAACGGGGGAATATTATGATATTATCTACGTTATTTTCCTAGTCTGACTGCGATTTATCTTATTTTTATCACCATTTTTAAAATAAAGACAGGCACTAAAAAAAGTGACTTAATACAGTCCCTAGATATAAAAAATATATAAAAAAGGATACTATTATATAATAAATGATAAATAAATAATTTGTTTGGTTATTCGTATCTATGCGCTAGTTAAATGCATTAGTTATCAGTATCTATCTTTGTTAATATCTATGTTTATCAATATCTACGCATAGAGGGATTATAATCTAACACGCATAGTATCAAAAAAACGTCCCCTTGATAACACTTAGTTGCAATACAACGCATTATTTCATCATTTGACTTCAAATTTACGATATCTCTATTTTAATACTTCTAAAATGAATGCTAGCAGTATGCCCATAGAAAACGCTATAATCTGAATTATAACCCATAATTTTTTCAATCAGTTACCCCAATCAAGTAGAGGCCATCATGCGTTTTGTTTTAATGATCTTATTGTTTGTGATTTTTGGCTATTCCTTAGGTTTAGTCTTGGTCAACAGCAAAGAAGTTGCAGTAAACTTATTATTTACTCAAGCACCAGAGATGAATCTGGGGTTATTACTTATTTTGTGCATTGCACTGGGCGTGTTGATTGGTATGCTGTTGGCGCTATTAATGTTTAAAGTACTGCAAAACAAATGGGAAATTGGCCGTTTAAACAAAGAAAATAAGCGTTTAAAAGACGAGTTAACCCAAGCTGCGGTTGAGATTGAGCGTCATTCTTTGGCCAGTCAAGCCGACAAGGCAGTATTTGTGGACAGTGACTTAAATGCTCAGCAAGCCCCACCAGAGACAGTCGATACTAGCAATAGTGACAACAATAAAAAGACCATTCGCTAAGCGTAAATTTAAGATAATAAGACTTACGCACAAGGTATTTAACAAGCGGTATTCATAATCTACATTTGACTGTTTTTGCTCAAATATGCATGAATGAGCTTATTAATAAGTGTTAACTATTGATGTATGAGGACAACTTATAAGTATAGCTAAATGCCTACTATCTAGATCTAGCTGTTAGCTCATGCAGATACGTACCGATACACCAATGTGTCATTATTACTAAGCGTTACGATGCGTAAGTCCTAACTCATTGCGTGATTCAATATTTAAATGTAAAGCGCTACCTTTTATTGTGTACTCATGGAGGCAATGTGATTCAAAGTCTGCAACCCAACCTGCAAAGTCATTCACAGTTAATCTGTTGCAATACGCCTATTATTGTAGCCTTAGATAAGTCGTCATTAGAGGAGGCTTTGATTTTAGCTGATAAGCTAGATCCTAGAATATGTCGTGTTAAGGTAGGCAAAGAGCTGTTTACTCGCTGTGGCCCTCACATAATTAGCCAGTTGCATAATAGAGGCTTTGAAGTTTTTTTAGATCTAAAGTTTCATGATATTCCAAATACGACAGCGCAAGCAGTATTGGCGGCAGCCGATATGGGGGTGTGG
Organism: Psychrobacter lutiphocae DSM 21542; assembly: GCF_000382145.1. Taxonomy (GTDB): domain Bacteria; phylum Pseudomonadota; class Gammaproteobacteria; order Pseudomonadales; family Moraxellaceae; genus Psychrobacter; species Psychrobacter lutiphocae. The sequence continues at coordinate 14,212 of NZ_KB907647.1, read as the reverse complement.
ATGGTTAATGTACATGCCAGTGCTGGACTGGAGGCGATGCAAGTAGCCAAGCAGCGTCTAGTAGATGCTGGCCATAATACGTTATTAATTGCAGTGACTGTCTTGACCTCTATGACCCAAGAGGCGCTACTTGGTATAGGAGTTGAGTCCCCGTTGCCACAGCAGGTTGAGCGCTTGGCACTATTAACAAAACAAGCTGGTCTTGATGGGGTGGTGTGCTCTGCTCAAGAAGCAGTGCGCTTAAAGCAGCTATGTGGTGAGAGTTTTTTGTTAGTAACCCCAGGTATTCGCACCTTACAGGATGCTGCTGATGACCAAAAGCGTATTTGTACACCGCAACAGGCGATGCAAAATGGATCGGATTACTTAGTAATCGGTCGTTCTATTACCCAAGCAGATAGTCCAATAGATAAAATAGAAAAAATTTTAGACAGTTTAGCCTAAGGCGTGTCTTCAATTCGTGCAATGATATTTAAATGGGCTAAAAAATATTAAATCTTGTTATACGCTCATATGGATTAATGTGACTGGATGTAAGTGTTGGATTTAATATGCTTGGGCTTAATATGATGATAATAGTGATAATGAAAATGTTACTGCGTTATTTTTTGTATGACCCTGATATCTGATTTTGGTTTTTTTTTTACCGTCTTCAAGTTTCTAAATGAAGATACGCCTTAAAGGCGGTATAACCCTCCCTATCATACATAATCAATAAACAGTAATGGCAATATAAGAATTAATGACAACTCCGATAGATAACATCAAACATGAGCCAGCAAAGGCGTTACACACTTATCCGCCTACTCCAGCGCACTTGCCAGAGAGTATGATGCAGTCAGTTAAGCATCTACCCAATAGTAATGAGCGCTTGTTATTATTTACCAGACATTCATTGCGTGAGCGTTCAAATGGGCAGGGTTTTGCTAGCTATGACTTACCTTTGACCCCCAAGGGACGAGTATTGGCAAAGTCTTGGGGGCAGTGGCTCGCCAAACACCTTCCTTATTCCTTAGATACCAAAAGTATTGCCAGCCCGATATGGCGCTGTGTGGATACCGCTCAACTGATGCAACAAGGGGCTGGGGTCACACAGCCTATACGGCAAGAGTCGCTACTGGTAGAGCCAGGCAGCTTAGTGACAGATCCAATTCGCGCTAATGCAGTATTTAAAAAAATTGGAGCACTTAACTTTATCAATGCTTTTTTGCAAGATGAATTAGACAGTACCAAATCAGCCAAGCAAGGTGGATTGGACTTATTGTCTTTGCTGTATGATTCACAGCCAGATCCAGGTCATTTGTCATTAGCGGTCAGTCACGATACGCTATTGGCAGCTTTCTTAGGAGTGATGCGTGAGGCAGGATTGATTGATTGGGACGACTGGCCAAAGATGATGGAAGGTATATTTGTGTGGTTTGATGATAAGCCATTTGAGCAGGCAACTGCCAACTTTATTTGGCGTGGTGAGCATTTTGAGGTAGCAACCCATCAATTACTTTAATCGCTAGTTATTCAACTGCTAGGTAGGCTACCTTAAGGTAGGTTGCTGTGAGCAAGTCTTTATTGCCCAGAACTTATATATATTGCTTAAGGCTTGTCTTGTTAAGTTATACCTTTTCTGAAAAACAACCTATCTTTGTCAAATTCGCAAAACCTACTACTTGTAGCGTTTGCACTCGTTTTCCTCGATATCTTAAGTTTCAGATTTGGTATTAGTTTTGTCTAGTTTAACATAGCCATAAAAAAGCCCCTAACATAGGTTAAGGGCTCTCATGTTGACGTACCTGCCTGAGTTAACAGGGAAGTCTCAACATATATTCATGACAACATTAAGCTTTAAGTGCTTTGATTGCCTTGTTGTAACGGCTCTTATGACGAGCAGCTTTGTTTTTATGAATAACACCTTTGTCAGCCATACGGTCAATAACAGGTACGGCTTTGTTATAAGCTTCGGTAGCTGCTTCATAGTCGTTAGCTGCGATAGCGGCATCAACTTTTTTGATGAAAGTACGAATCATTGAACGTTGTGATGCAGCGTGTTGACGGCGAGTGTTATTTTGACGTGCGCGTTTACGAGCTTGTGCTGAGTTAGCCACGGATGTCTCCTTGGTAGAATTAATTACTAAATTAGGACTCAGTAATAGATACTGATGAATATAAAAATCAATAGTTTATAGTAAAAACTGATTGACGTAAAAATATATTTATAAATTTACACAAAACTTATTAACCTTCTAACGCTAGAAGATATTTAGCTTGCCTACTTTAGCCGTTATGGATCTGAGACTATCCATTGGCTAGCCATAATAGCTATAACAGCACTAAGTATATCGGGTTATAGCAGCCAGATTAACCTTTTCAAAGCCACTGTTTGTACTTTTGCGCTTAGGTTAGAGCTCTTGCGCCCAAAACAAAAACCCAAAATAAAACAGTGTTACTTGATATTGCATAGGCCGTTTACACAAAGATGGAATATTATTTTTGTGTATTATTTAAAGCCGATAATTCTAGCAAACTAGGCCTATAAACACAATAGGCGCTGTCTAGAAAGTAAAAAATAAATCAAAGCCTCTAGCAATTAAAGCCCAAGTTATGATTTGTCTTTTAGCTGATTGGGTGTTGCTTTAACCACAATGGTTTTTGCAATTTTGTCATGCAAGCTCATACGTTGCTTATTGCTAACCATCATCACAAAATCCACGATTAATATAACCACCCCAATAGTAGGGATATTATAAGCCACATTGGTTAAGATAGTACGCATCAAAATAATATTAGTCACTGAAGGGACTTGTTTACTTTGAATATCTAAAATACGAATACCTAATATTAACTTACCAATACTTTGACCACGTCTAATAAGCATAAAGATCTGTGTTGCAAATAAGGCTAAAATTAGAACTGTGGACATCAACGCCAAATGTTGGGGAATGGATTCTGCAAGTTGGGTAATTAATACAGTATCAGTGGCAGCTTGTTGTAACTGTTCAAAATCAAAATTTAGGCCAGATAAGATAGGCAACATACATAATACAGCCAAGATTTGATCAATAATAACCGCGGCAATGCGGCTACCTACATTGGCCAGCGTGAGAGTTTGTGTTGATTGTAATTTGCTGTATTGAGCTTGATTTGCAGTAGTAGATTTTGGCTGTGCTGCTCCTGTACCAAATGGTGATGAAGCAGGCGATGACGATGCATGATTAGCATCTGTGGGTTGCTGCCCATATAGCTCAGCCACAGTTAATCTTCTTTGTGGTTGGTTAGGCTGGGCATTTGGGTTGTAGTTATATTGACCATGAGTCATTTCACCGACTTGGCGCCACTGTTCCATCCCTTCGTGCCACATCAGGTCAGTAAGTTCAACTTGATCAGTGGCAAGCATATTATTTAGCTCAGTGAGTGTGTATGGTCCAGCTTGAACGCTATTTCTTGCGAGATAAATCTGCATCTATATGACAACCTCTTAAAAAGTAAAACTTTAGATAAAATATAACTATGTTTTTATCATAAATGAAAACGACCACAATAATCAATAAAGCTTGATAATTGTGGTCGCTAATAGGCTTATAGCAAGATGAGAAATAAGCCTAGGGCGTGTCTTTATTTAGATGATGAGGCTAAAACGAAGTCGATTTTTGCTAATCGGTGTGAATTTTGTAAATAATTTTGCAAATAATATAGATACATACTGTCTAAAAACTTGCAAAGATTAGCAAAAATATAGCCCAGAGTTTAATGCCAACTTGTCCATCAGTCGTCAGAGTGCAAACAAGTGACACGCCCTAATTAAGATAGGCTTATCTATTTGACCTCTGCCTTACCGTTGGCATTAGCGTCATCTGCTAAGAACATCCAAGTATCTAGCACTGAGTCTGGGTTTAATGACACAGAGCTAATACCTTGTTCCATTAGCCAGTAAGCTAAATCTGGGTGATCTGATGGGCCTTGGCCACAGATACCGATATATTTGCCTTGTTTAACACAGGCTGAAATTGCCATAGACAATAACTTTTTAACGGCTTCGTCACGCTCATCAAACAGATGCGAAACGATACCTGAGTCACGGTCTAGACCAAGTGTTAACTGGGTTAAGTCATTTGAACCGATTGAAAAACCATCAAAATACTCTAAGAACTCATCAGCCAGTAGAGCGTTGGTTGGTAGCTCACACATCATGATAAGCTCAAGACCGTTTTCACCACGTTTTAAGCCATTGGTTTCAAGAATCTCTACCACTTCTTTCGCTTCTTTGGTGGTGCGTACAAATGGAATCATAATCTTAACGTTGGTTAAGCCCATTTCATCACGAACACGTTTAAGCGCCCGACACTCTAGGTCGAAGCAGTCACGGAATGTCTCAGACACATAGCGGCTGGCACCACGGAAACCAAGCATTGGGTTTTCTTCTGATGGCTCATACAGCTTACCACCGATAAGGTTGGCATATTCGTTTGATTTAAAATCAGACATACGTACGATGACAGGCTGTTCTCTGAACGCTACTGCTAGCGTGGCGATACCTTCAACTAGCTTATCTACATAGAAGTCAACAGGTGAGGCATAGCCTGAAATGCGCTCTTTAATGGCTTGCGACACTTCACGCGGTAGGGTGTTCATGTTTAGTAGTGCTTTTGGATGCACACCAATCATACGGTTAATAATGAACTCTAGACGAGCCAGACCCACCCCTGCGTTTGGAATTTGAGTGAACGAGAAGGCACGATCTGGGTTACCAACGTTCATCATAATCTTAAATGGTAGCTCAGGCATCTCATCGATAGAGTTGCTCTTCACTTCATAATCTAAGATACCTTCGTAGATAAAACCGGTGTCACCTTCGGCACAAGATGCGGTAACTTCTTGACCATCAGTTAGTATCTCAGTGGCGTTACCACAGCCAACAATAGCAGGCACACCAAGCTCACGAGCAATAATAGCAGCGTGACAAGTACGGCCACCACGGTTAGTAATGATAGCTGAGGCACGCTTCATCACTGGTTCCCAATCTGGGTCTGTCATATCAGAAACCAATACGTCACCAACTTCAACTTTATCCATCTCGTGTAAGTCGTTGACAATACGAACTTTACCTGCACCTACACGTTGACCGATAGAGCGTCCTTCACACAAGATCTTGGCATTTTGACTTTGGATTAAATAACGCTCCATGACGTTAGTGTCTTGGCGACTCTTGACAGTTTCAGGACGTGCCTGAACGATAAACAGCTCACCTGAGTCACCGTCTTTGGCCCACTCAATATCCATTGGTTGACCATAGTGTTTTTCGATGATGATCGCTTGTTTGGCCAGCTCATTTAGCTCTTCAGTAGTTAATGAGAACTGATTGCGTTCTTGCTTATCAACTTCAACAACTTTCACTGAACGTGTGGTGCTGCCTTCATCACCGTAGATCATTTTTTGATGCTTACTGCCTAGGTTACGGCGAATAACCGCTGGTTTGTTTTCGGCTAGTAAGGCTTTTGATAGATAGAATTCGTCTGGGTTAACGGCACCTTGTACAACCATCTCACCTAGACCATAGCTTGAAGTAATGAATACCACTTGATCAAAGCCACTTTCTGTATCTAGGGTGAACATAACACCTGAAGCACCGGTTTCTGAGCGAACCATACGCTGAATACCAGCAGATAGGGCAACGCCAGCATGCTCAAAGCCTTGGTGAACACGGTAAGCAATGGCACGGTCGTTATAAAGCGATGAAAATACTTCTTTAATGGCGATTAGGACATTATCAATACCACGGATATTCAAATAAGTCTCTTGCTGACCAGCAAAAGAAGCATCTGGTAAGTCTTCAGCTGTGGCTGAGGAGCGTACAGCAACTGCAATATCCTCACCGTTACTCATAACTTCAAAGGCATCACGGATTTCTTGCTCTAGTGATTTAGGTAGCTCTTGCTCTATAATCCACTGACGGATTTTTTCACCAGTTTCAGTTAGTTTTTTGACATCATCAACGTCTAAGTTTTTTAGCTCATCGTTGATTTTGTCTAACAGCCCAGTTTCGGTTAAAAAGTTATTAAATGCTGCGGCAGTTGTGGCGAAACCGCCAGGAACACTAACCCCAAGATCTGATAAGTGGCTGATCATTTCGCCTAGCGAGGCATTTTTACCGCCAACGATTTCGACGTCGTTTTTGCCTAACTTGTCAAGGGTAATAACTTGCGGTGTTGACATGATAACTCCAGGATATAAAGGTTATTTTTTCGAATAATACCGCTAATCGAATAATGTGTGTTGTAAAGGCGTGCCCAAGTCTCATAAGAAGGATAGACTGTAAACCTACTTTAGCATTCAATCAATGTCAGTGCTACTTTGAGGATTGCTACTTTGAAGACATAGTAATAGTAGAGTAATCCATGCAGTGCCTATCATGATGTGCCTATGGCTTATTGTAGGTAAGACATTCTCTCTTATGAAGCTGGTGGCTACCCAAACGGATACCACCTAATAGTCAAGCCATTCACAAGGTAAAACTACTCACGATTTAAGTAAGTGATACGGTTATTCACGTGCAATAATATGAGAGGACGTACTTAGTGCACTATTATGAAAAGTAGTCACATCGTATAGTCTTCTCACATCTAATTTGCCGTAATTTTCAGGTTGGTTGACTACAACACTAATAAGATGTGGCAAGACTATAACACTTATTCTAATTGTGCGTCTATTGGATAAAAATAGTGGAATTAGCTTTGCAGGGGGTAACGCCTTATCAAAAAAGAGTTAATTATTTCCTAAATATGAGGTATTTATTTTATTTATTATGGGTTTTTTGCGTTTTATGTTTGATTTTATATAACATATTTGTGATTTTCTTATATAAAACTAATGCATAAAACTTACGTATAAAATCATGTATAAAATTGCAGTTAGCTAGTTGCATTGCGGTCAACAGACCATATTTTAATCTGCTTGACTCTTTTTTAATCTGCTTGACATTGTATTAGGCCTATATAGAATTAAGGTCAGAAAATTAAAGTCAGAGACAGAGTTAAAGCCAGAGACAGAGTTAAAGTCAGATATGCCTCAATATTGACTTTCAGTTTTATACTCCAAAGGTCACTTCTAAGGAAAATTATGGAAAATACTATTAATACCTTAACTGCAAAACCCACCATCCAAAATCGTAGCGCTCTGGCGATTGATGATACCCCTCAGGTGCTACGTGTGGCCTTTTTTATTTCAGATGGGACGGCCATTACGGCAGAAACACTTGGACGCTCGATATTAAGTCAATTTGCCAGTGTACCCTTTGAAACTCGGGTTATTCCTTATGTTGATAGTATTGACATGGCAAAAGCGGCGGTGGCTCATATCAATAAGGCCTATCAAGAAACAGGTGTATTGCCTTTGGTGTTTGACACCATTGTCGATCCAGATATTCGAGAGGTGATTAATTCAGCGCAAGCGTGTAACTTGGATATGTATGAAGGGCTGATTGGACGTATTACTGACGAAATTGGCGTAGAGCCAGATGGCCATTCTGGGCATGCCCATGATGATGTTGATTCAGAAACCTATAAATCACGGATTGAAGCTGTACATTTTGCTCTTGATAACGATGATGGTGCTCGAACTCGTCACTATGACATGGCTGATATCATTCTAATAGGGGTCTCACGCTCTGGAAAAACACCAACCTCATTATACTTAGCTTTGCAGTTTGGTATTCGTGCTGCCAATTATCCACTCACCGAGGATGATTTATTTGATAATCAGCTGCCTAAGGCCTTGCGTCCTTATAAAGACAAGTTGTTTGGTTTAATTATTGATACCGAACGCTTGCAAAAAATCAGACAAGAGCGTCGAGCTGGTAGTCGTTATGCCAGTTATCGTCAATGTGAAGAAGAGCAACGTGCGATCCAAGCTATTTATATGACTCAAAACATTCCAAGTCTCGATGTCTCGGAGATGTCCGTAGAAGAAATTGCTACTCGTATCTTACAAATTACAGGGCTAAAGCGTCGTATTGGATAGGTTTTTTTCGATATTTTGCTGTTTTGGCAGTGAATGGTTGTTTTAATGTCATTCAGTCGGCTTTTGCCATGACCTTATTTGGCTAACTTGGTATAATACGCTTTATGAAGTGGTCGGTAGTGACAAATTAGCTACTGCTGATGACTAGTCGACTTGTAGTTGAGAATTGAGAATTGAGAATTGAGCTAAGAGCTAACTATAACTAGAGAGCAAAATACAATTTGAAATACAACTAGAACTTGAGCATATAACAAGGGCGCTAACAGTATCGTTAACAACAGCGAAAAAATTTAGTTGAGAACATAAATTAAATAAAAAAATACCGTCATAGCCATAACAAGAGGATACTATGTCAAAAAAACGCAAAAGCGATGAAGCCAATGACAGCACAAATATTACTGATAGCATGAGTAGCAATAATCAGACTGAAAACTCAGTGTCTAATAGCAAGCCAGAGTCATCGATTCAAGATGAGTCAAAACTGGTTGAAATCAAAGCAGGATCATCAAATCAAACAGCTAAAATACTGCCAAACCATGATGAAGATAATGTATATCATCCTAATTTAATCAGTCCACTAGACAGTGATCGTATCCGTATTAAATCAGGCTTTACCCGAGATTCAAAACGTATAAAAAATGACGCACACGAATTTGAGTATGATGCGGTCGTTATAGGTGCAGGTCCTGCTGGTGAAGCCGCTGCAATGAAGCTGGCCAAGTCTGGGAAAAAAGTGGTAGTGGTAGATGCCCGTAATCAAGTGGGTGGTAACTCAACTCATGTAGGCACCATTCCCAGCAAGACCTTGCGTCAGTCGGTATTTAACCTAATTAACTACCGCCGTGACCCACTGTTTTCTCAAGGTTTAGATTACTACCAAGTACCTCTTAATAAAGTGTTGACCAAAGCCCGTAAAGTGGTGCGTAGTCAAGTAGAAACCCACACTCGTTTTTATGAGCGTAACCAAATTGAAGTACGTCATGGTTGGGCCAGTTTTATTGATAAGCACACTCTAAAAATTGAGCTAGGTGATGGACTTGGTTATGAAACCATTACCTTTAACAAAGCGATTATTACGGTGGGTAGCCGTCCTTATCGTCCAGAGCTTTTAGACTTTGATCATCCACGTGTGTTTGACTCTGATAAAATTTTGCAGATGGATTATGTGGTCAAAAAGATCATTATTTATGGTGCTGGCGTGATTGGCTGTGAGTATGCTTCTATCTTTACAGGTTTGGGCTACAAGGTTGATTTAATTAATAACAAAGGGCAGTTGCTTAGTTACTTGGATAACGAAATCAGTGATGCTTTGTCGCATGACTTCCGTCAATTTGGCGTATTGGTCCGTAATAATGAAGAAATTGAGAAACTAGAAACTTATGATGATTATGTGATTTTATATTTAAAAAGTGGTAAAAAAATCAAATCTGATGCCATTTTATGGTGTAACGGTCGCTCAGGGAACACAGAAAGTCTAAATTTAGAAGCGGTGGGGTTAAAAGCCAATAGTCGAGGCCAGTTAAAGGTAGATGGCACCTACTGTACCGAAGTGGATAATATTTATGCCGCTGGTGACGTGATTGGTTGGCCATCTTTAGCATCTGCTGCTTATGACCAAGGTCGCTGTGCAGCTGCCTTTATGATGGGTGATGAAGATGCTGAGCCAGTATCAAGTGTACCAACGGGTATTTATACTATTCCTGAAATCTCATGTATTGGTAAAACCGAGCAAGAGTTAACTGATGAACACGTGCCTTATGAAGTCGGACAAGCCTTCTTCCGTCATTTGGCACGTGCCCAAATTATTGGTGAGTTAACAGGGGTCTTAAAAATCTTATTCCACCGCGAGACGTTGGAAATTTTGGGTATTCATTGTTATGGCAATCATGCCTCAGAGATTATCCATATTGGTCAGGCAGTGATGAAGTCTGGTAGCTCGCTTGAGTACTTTGTGAATACGACCTTTAACTACCCAACCATGGCAGAAGCCTATCGTGTTGCTGCCTTAAATGGTCTAAATCGAGTGTTTTAAGCTTATTAAGCGGTTAATCAGTAAGTAGTTTAGTAGTTTTGTGTATGGCTCATATTAAGTTTATGTGCCTAAACCGATTAATTTAACTTGCTTTTATTTAACAGTTTGCTAACAATAAAAGAGATCTCGGTATGGAGGTCTCTTTTTGTCTTAAACAAACCAGTTTGTTTCCTGTTCATCAGGTTTACTTATTAAGTAGGGTGTGTTGAACAGTACCACCTTGCTCTATGCTAGTCTAGGTTGAAAGAAACTGCATTTTTGTATAAAAAAGTTTAAATTTTTTGCGAAGATGAATGTGCAACAGACCCTAATATACCTATAACCCAATAAGTCTATAAGGAAATAGTTATGACCACTTTAAATTTAACCTATGAAGATGATAATATTTTTGCCAAAATTTTAGCTGGTGATATTCCCTCACACAAGGTTTATGAAGATGATAAAACCTTGGCTTTTATGGATGTGATGCCACAAGCCAAAGGTCATGTGTTGGTAATCCCAAAACAAAAAGCAGTGGAGCTAAGTCAGCTAGAGCCTGAGTATGCAAGTGCGGTATTAATGACTGCAAAAAAAGTGATGCAAGCCCAGCGCCAAGTATTTGAGCGTGAAGGCATTATCCAAATGCAGCTTAATGGCGCAGAAGCTGGACAAACTGTGTACCATTATCATGTACATCTGATACCAACCAATATTCATCAACTAGGCAAGCATGCCAGTACTCAAGCGGATATGGCAGAGTTAGCTGAGCAAGCCAAACAGCTACGAGAAGCGATTGCAGCGGCTGAATAGTCAGTAGTTGTTGATATTATTTAGACCTAGTCAAGTTTTTTTAATTAAGAATGACCCAATGCCAGATGTTTTACTGCGTATTGTCTAAAAAAGCAGTTTTTTTTCAGTGATATTTATGCGATAGGCTTTGTTTTGTAGAACAGATGGCGTTACTAACAGTTGGTGCACCCTTATATTATGGATCATAGCTTACAAAGTTCGGATGCGCAGGTTTTAGCATCACATCCTTTATTGCAGCCCTTGTATATCGGCGGTTTAGAAATACAAAATCGGTTGATGGTAGCGCCAATGGCTGGGGTGACCGATAACCCATTTCGACGTTTGTGTAAATCATTTGGTGCAGGTCATGCGGTCAGCGAGATGATGACCGCAGATGCAACCTTATATGCGCACAAAAAATCACTATTTCGAGCCAACTTTGATGGAGAGATTGCCCCTATTTCTGCACAAATAGCGGGTGCTGATGTGGATAAAATTGCTGAAGCTGCCCGTTATCAAGTTAGTAATGGGGCACAGATTATCGATATCAATATGGGTTGCCCTGTAAAAAAGATTTGCCGCAAGCTGGCAGGATCTGCCTTATTACAAGATGAAGATTTGGTAGCACGTCTACTTGATGCGACTGTGGCAGCCGTGGATGCACCTGTCACCCTCAAAACCCGCTTGGGTTATGAAAATGGTAATGAAAATATCTTGCGAATCGCCAAACGTGCCGAAGAGTCAGGGATAGCAGCCATTGCGATACATGGGCGTACCCGTGAGGAGAAGTATACTGGTAATGCTCGCTATGAGTTGATTCGAGAAGTTAAGGAAATGGTTGATATTCCAGTAATTGCCAATGGCGACATTGATAGTCCACAAAAGGCAGTAGAGGTGTATAACAAAACCGGCTGTGACGCCATTATGATAGGCCGTGCTGCTCAAGGGCAACCTTGGTTGTTTCGTGATATTGCCCATTATTTAGAGACAGGGGACTTGTTACCAGCACCGAGCATTACAGAGTTAAGGCAGATAGTATTGGCTCATTTGGAAGCTTTGTATGCTTTTTATGGTGAATACTCAGGCTGTCGCATTGCTCGCAAGCATATTGCTTGGTATACCTCAGGTATCGAAGATTCTAATGCTTTTCGTCAAGCCATGTATGCCGAAGAGACGACAGCAGGGCAGTATAAAGTAGTGGATCAGTTTTTGTCATTACACGCTGATGCTTAACTGCGATTTTTTATTGATAGATCATAACTTAATGAGATTACCTGATGCCTGCTACTACCAATTCTACCCCCAATATCCCAACTGAGGCAGCTCAGAACTCTTCAACTAAGGCTCATGTAAGTAAGGCTTATGCAAGTCTAACAAGCACCGAAACTAACCAAGTAGCTAGTGAGCCTGTACTAAGTGTCAAGCATTTAAAAATTGCACAAATAGACAGTCAGCATCAACACAATATTCTAGTCAATGACTTATCCTATCAACTGCATCAAGGTGAAACCTTAGCTATTGTCGGCGAATCAGGCTCTGGTAAATCAATATCAAGCTTAGCGTTATTGGGTTTGTTGCCAGAGAGTTTAAGTGTCACAGGACAAGTCCGCCTGCAAGGCGTTGGTAAGCTGCCTATCACTCAAGGTAATTTAACTAAAATTAATTTAGCTAAAGGTAACTTCGTTAAAGATGACTTAGCCAATACCAAGGTTCAACGGACAGCAAAACAAGAGCAACAACTAAAAGCCATCCGAGGCGCTCGTATTGGCATGATTTTTCAAGAGCCTATGACCGCCTTAAACCCTTTGCACACAGTGGGTAAGCAGATTGCCGAAAGTCTAAGGCTGGTGGGTACGCCCAAGTCACAAATCAAATCTTATAGTATTGCACTATTAGAAGATGTCAATATCAAAGACCCAGCCAGTAAACTCAATCGCTATCCGCACGAGTTATCTGGTGGACAGCGTCAGAGAGTGATGATTGCGATGGCATTGGCACAAAATCCAGATGTTCTAATAGCAGATGAGCCTACCACAGCACTTGATGTCAGCTTACAGCATGATATATTGCAACTCCTAGATAGGCTGAAAAAACAGCACGGTATGGCTATGGTGTTAATCAGTCATGATCTGAACTTAGTACGCCGTTATAGTGATCATATTATCGTCATGCAGCAAGGTAAGGTAGTCGAGCAGGGGGCAAGTGAGCGTGTTTTTAGACAGCCAAACCATGATTATACCAAATCTTTGATCAGTCAGGACTTTGGACAGCCGTTAACGATACCACAAGCTTTACAAGCGAGCTCTATCGTTATTGTTGAGCAGTTGAATGTTGCATTCCCTACAAAAAAAACCTGTTCGGTGGTGTCAGTCGCTGGATGAATGCCGTAAAGAATGTTGGCTTTGAATTGGCACAGGGTACGTCATTGGGCATTGTCGGTGAATCGGGATCTGGTAAAACAACCATCGCTTTGGCCTTAGCAAGACTGCTTAGCAATCAAGCTAAGGTATCAGGCTCGGTATCTATTGGTGATGTTGCAATAAATAGCCTAAGCAAAAAAGAATTGCGCTCATTTCGCTCAAACATCCAGATGGTATTTCAAGATCCTTTTGCCAGCATTAACCCAAGATTTAATGTGATGCAGATTATCGAAGAAGGCCTATTGGTTCAGGGTGTGAACAAACAACAACGTAGAAAGGCTGTGCTTGAGGTACTTGCAATGGTGCAACTACCGCCAGAGTTTGTACATCGCTACCCACATCAGTTATCGGGTGGTCAGCGCCAGCGTGTTGCTTTAGCTCGAGCACTTATTATGAGACCAAAAGTCATGATACTTGATGAGCCGACCTCCGCATTAGACAGTGGTACGCAAGTGGCTGTGGTCGCATTATTACGAGATATTCAGAAAAGATTGGGTATAAGCTATATTTTCATCAGTCACGATTTGAATGTGGTACAAGCTTTGTGTCAATATATCATGGTTCTTAAAGCAGGTGAGTGTGTAGAATATAGTCGCTCACAAGATCTATTTACCAATCCGCAGCACCCTTATTCACAGCTACTGATTGAGACCAGTGTGCGCGGCAGGGATTTTGTCCATTACACCTAGAATATAAAATTATACCAATTCCATAAATAAACCTATAAACCAATCCAATCACGAGAAGTTATAGACTGAATGAGCTCGGGCTTGGAACAAAGTCTATTCCAAGCCTTGCAAGCAGCATCAACAATAGCCTCATAACCATCAAAACACCTATTGGATAACCAATGTTGTTTCAAATACGACCACACCTGTTCAGATGGATTTAACTCAGGTGAATAAGGGGGTAATTTAAGCATCGTCACATTATGTAGGTTTAAACTTGGTTGATGCCATAGAGCACCATCCATAACAACCACAGC
>NZ_KB907646.1 GCF_000382145.1 Psychrobacter lutiphocae DSM 21542 | reverse complement strand
TGAGCCAATTGTATACGCTTTGAATGTTGGTGTCGGTTATTTGTGCGATGTCTTTGGCTATTCTGCCATCACTTTTTAGCAGTATAATGTGACAACGTTTTCGATAACTGGCTGTTTTTCCGTGTTTATACCCGTGGTCTAGTGCTTTACGCTCGGCATCGGTTAGTTCTACTTGTCTTATCTTCATGATGGCTTTTTATGTCTGTTATGGAAAATTGCTATTATAATGTATTTCTGTTCGATTACTTATAACTTTTTTATGTTATAAATAGGCTGATTAGTCCGTTTGCTATTTTCATTACATACTGTGCTCACATTAGGGACACGCCCTAGTAAAAAGGTAGGAAAATAAATATGCTAAAAGTGGCTTACTCACCTATTTATGTTTATCAAGTGCCAGAGCGTCACCGCTTTCCGATGCAAAAATACCCCTTGATTGTGCAGCGGTTGTTGGCGGAAGGCACCCTCAGTAGTGAGAACTTATTTGCGCCAGACAAGCTCACCGAAGCTGAGATTTTAACCACCCATACCCCAGAGTATTGGCATAAGCTAAAAACCCAAACCTTGTCACGTAAAGAGGCACGGGCGATTGGCTTTGAGATGACACCGCAGTTGGTTGAGCGTGGCCGTTATATTGCGCATGCCACTTATGAGTGTGCCTTGTATGCCAAGCAATATGGGATATCCTTTAATGTCGCAGGTGGTACGCATCATGCCTTTGCCGATCATGGAGAGGGCTTTTGTGTGTTTAATGATGTGTGTATTGCCAGCAATTTATTATTAGCACGTGGCGAGGCAAGTAAGATCTTGATTGTCGATTTGGATGTGCATCAAGGTAATGGTAATGCCAGCATTATGGCCAATGAGCCTAGGGTATTTGTGTTTAGTATGCATGGTGAAAAGAACTATCCATTTCGCAAAGTCGATTCTGACTTAGATATTAACCTACCTAATGATACCGATGATGTGGCATATTTGGCACAGTTACAGGACAGCTTGCCACAGCTGATAGCTCAGCATCAGCCGGATATGATTTTTTATCAATCAGCGGTGGATGTATTGGCAACAGATAAGCTGGGAAAATTAGCGTTAACCCGTGAAGGATGTCGGGCACGTGATGAGTTTGTGTTACAACAAGCCAAGCGCAATCAGATTCCAATCGCGGTGGTTATGGGCGGTGGTTATTCAGAAGATATAGAGGATGTGGTGGAGGCGCACTGCAATAGCTATCGCTTGGCACAGCAGTTATTTTTTAGTCGCGATTTATGAAAAATTAGGGCGCTCGACAATAATGGTGTCATTAACTGGTAGAAGAACGATAAAGCGAGTATGACCATTATAGGTGTCGGTACGAATCCGACCATTATGTGCTGCGACAATTTGAGCGACCAAAGATAGACCTAGTCCTGAGCCTTTACGCTTTTGTTGTAAACGTACAAAGGGGCTAAAGATTTCTTCTCGCTTGTCCAGAGGAATTCCTTTACCTTGATCAATGACGGCAAGTACCGCATATTTAGGCACAGCAATCGGTTCAGCTCTAGGGCGGCGTAATCGTCTGGCAAAACCCACATCACTTGCTTTTGAATTACTGTTTTTTCCTTTCAGGCTGTTGTTTTTCTTAGTTGTGCTTTTTGCTTCTTGTCCTTGGTCAGTAGAAGATATATCACTAGTTGTATTTGTTTTTGATGCTTTGTCGGTATCCTTGGCATTCAGGTTACTTTCTTCTTCACTATTAACAACTAAGACAGATTGTGCGTCCTCTGTGGTTGAGGCTTTATTTTTGTGTGCAGTGAATACTTGATCTTCGATCTGCTCATGAGCTAGATCTACACTTGTATTGTCAATCAGATCAGTATCTGTAAAATCTTGCAGTTGCTGTGCTTTATTTTGTGCAATTTTATCAAGTAGAGGCTTGGGAGGATACAAGGCGTCTTTTTGATTGACAACACCATAAACATGTACCTCAATAGGTGGTTTACCGTGTATTAGGGCGTTATTGAGTAGATTTCGCACCAAATGGATCAATAGTTTTGGCTGTCCTTCAATGGTCAAGGGTTCACCATATAAGGTGGCTTCAGGATAGTGTTGGCATTCTTGAGCGACCAGATCATAGAAGTCTAAGCGCTCATTTGCCTGTGCAGCATGCCCAGCATCTAGGCGGCTGACCAATAAGATACTTTCTACCAAGTCATTTAAGCCGATTAAGTCACGATTGATAGCTTGCGCCCGTTTTTTGAATTGAGTTTGGCTTTTTTCGGATAACTCTGCTGCCAGCATATCCATCATTTCAACTTGCAAGCGAATGCGAGTAATGGGGGTGCGGAGCTCGTGAGAGGCATGTGCTAAAAGTAAATTGTTGGCACTAATTAATTGCTCAATTTTTTGTGCTGCTTGATTAAAGCCACGGGCTAAGCTGGCAATCTCATCATTGCCTTTGGCCGGCACCCGAACACTAAAGTCGCCTTCACCCAGCTGTTCCATTTGTTTGCTCATTTGGTTGATGCGCCAGGTCATAGAGCGTGCAATCCACCACAAGACCATGGACATCAAGGCGACTAAGATAATAGTACCAGTAAACCAGTTAAGAACTGCCCATAATTCAGAACGCTTTGGTGGATTGCGTGGTTCGTACAAAAGGGTATAACCACGATCACTCATGGCAGTGACATATAGTGTATCTGAAGAAAAAAACGCGGGTAAAATACGAGTAAAAAACGATGGGTCTGCTGGTAGCTCTTTGGGCAAGTCGCTGTCATCGGTCTGAATTAATAAACGGCCTTGGCGATCATATAGTCCCATCTTAGCTTGTAGTGACTCATCAAAGATATCAAAGCTTTTTTTGATCACTGCCAGCATAAAACGAGCTTGTAACAGCTCGTTCATGGTGGTGGCATTATCTAGCTCATCGACAAAAGGGTCTACCTGGGTCACAATTTGTTTGGCAAGCACTTCCCAGCGTGCATCCACTGAGTTGTTATGCACCATATTCATCAGTGCCACCATACAGCTGGCAAAAAAGACAAGCGTTAGCATAACGCTAGAAAATAGCTTGCTAAAGACGGAGGTAAGACCAAAGTTAGACAGTCGAAGCATAAAAGGATATCTAAAGTTATATAAGGACGTAAGGGGTAATCAATATGCCTTGATAAAAGCTACACTTGATCTGTGGCAAACTGATAGCCAACGCCGCGTACAGTAATGATGCGCTTCGGTTGACGTGGGTTGTCTTCAATCAAAGCTCTTAGGCGTGAAATATGCACATCGATGGCACGATCTATGTTATCCGAGCTGTCATCATTGGGCATGGCTTGCCACAACTGCTCACGATTGAGCACCTTGCCAGCATGGGTGGCAAAGTAATGAAGCAGTTGGAATTGATGGGTAGTTAAGCGCACAGGCTTATCATCAATAGTCACCTCATGGCTGTCTGGGAAGACACTTAAGCGACCAAAAGTAAGGCTGTCTGATTGTCCATCAGCTTGATTGGGCTGCTCATGACGGCGCAATACGGCACGGATACGCGCCAATAGCTCACGAGGCTCAAAGGGTTTGGCGATATAGTCATCTGCACCCATTTCTAAGCCCAGTACTCGGTCGGTGGTGTCCCCCTTGGCAGTGAGCATGACAATAGGCACCTTATTGATTTGGCTATTTTTGCTACCACGAATCTTTTGACAGACCTGCATACCATCCATATCTGGTAACATTAAATCTAAAATAATCAGATCTATCGCACGCTCTTTGGCATCTAGGATATCTAGTCCCTCTTGTCCCGTAGGTGCATGATGTACTACGTAGTAGTTCATTGCCAGATAGTCACTGATTAATTCAGCCAAGTCTGGATCATCTTCGATTAATAAGATTTGTTTACTCATAGTTGAGAGTCCTTTATTTGTTTATGTTTATATCGTCATTAGTTTAATGGTATTCGAGAGTTTGTCATTAGTTTAATGGTATTCGAGAGTTTAATGGTATTAGAAATATTAATAACATTAAAAATATTAAGAGTATTATAGCCATAATGCTAACGCTCTGTCTGTCTTAACAATACATAGTTTGTTACTTTATCTTCGCTATTGTTACACATTCGCTTATAGCCACGTATAATCAGAGTTAAGTTAATTGCGATAAGCTATTGTTTTTAAGGCGGGCGTAGTTCAGGGGATTGTCTAGAGCGGATTAATGTCACTGACAGAGGTAGTTTTCGCCTCATTAAGCAAGTATAGTCACAGCATATAAAAGAGTTACAGCGTTAACCTCGTTTAGCCTACTTCAGTAGTACTTGCACTTGGTTGCCTTGTAACTCATTTATCTGACTACAACAATAGAGGTGCATCCTAATAGATCTATTCTATCTACCCCCTATAACTCCTTGGTTTGGAAACAGCTAGTACTTGGTTTGGAAACAGCTAGTAAAGGCTGTTAAATTATGCTAAAAATGGCATTGAGATAATAAGAAGGTTTAAGCGTAAACTATAAAAATAAAAGGTAATTACAATGGATATTAGCTTTGAAGGTTTAAAGGTAATGGTAATTGATGACTCAAAGACCATTCGACGTACCGCAGAGATGTTATTGCAACGAGTGGGCTGTGATGTGCTGACTGCGGTTGATGGTTTTGATGCATTGGCAAAAATAGCGGACTATCAGCCAGATATTATCTTTATTGATGTGATGATGCCACGGTTAGACGGCTACCAAACTTGTGCCATTGTCAAAAATAACCAAGACTTTGCCAGCATACCTGTCATTATGTTGTCATCAAAAGATGGGTTGTTTGATAAGGCGCGTGGGCGTATTGTTGGTGCAGATGAATATTTAACCAAACCTTTTAGCAAAGATGAGCTGTATACAGCTATCCGCCAGTATCATAATCAAGACACACAAACACAAGCATAAATAGCGCCATAAAAATCATAGCGTTATAAGGATAAGTGCAGTCGTATTAACCAGTAAGTGTCGTATTAACCAGTAAGTGCAGTTGACTTATGTCGGATAACAAAATCATAAAGATGAGAGACGATAATGTATAAGGTGTTAGTGGTTGAAGACTCCCACTCAGAAATGGCTCGTTTTCGTGACATACTAGCCAATAGTAATTTTGAAGTGATTGAGGCTATGAATGGTCAGCAGGGGGTTGAGATGGCAGTAACTCATTTGCCCGATGTGATCTTAATGGATATCGTGATGCCTGAGATGAATGGCTTTCAAGCCACACGCAAGATTACTCGTAATGAGATGACTGCTCATATTCCAGTAGTTATGATTAGTACAAAAAATCAAGAAACTGACAAAATCTGGGGTAAACGCCAAGGGGCAAAAGCCTATTTAACCAAGCCTGTATATGAGGCCGAGCTTCTCAGGATTCTTGATGCGGTTATAGGACAATAATTGTGGCGTTAAAAGGATTTATTGAATTATTGCGCTTAGAGCAGATGGCGCAATTGCGCAAACAGGTAACTCAGAAAGAGACGCCACAGTGGCAAGGTGTTGCATTTACGCTTGCTGGTGAGCAGTTAGTAGCACCGATTGGTGAGGTGACGGAAGTGGTTGCTACCCCACAGGCTGTGACCACCGTACCTCTAGCCAAGCCTTGGCTATTGGGTGTTGCCAATGTGCGAGGTCAATTGTTGCCCTTAGTAGATTTAGCTAAGTTTTTAAATTTACAGCGTCAACATAGCAAACAAAAAACATATAGCCTTACCCAAGCTCAAATGCGGCAGCGCAAAGTATTGATTGTTAAGCAACATGATATTTTGGTTGGGTTGTTAGTCGATGCAGTAGCTCATATCAAAAAGTTTTCACCTGAGCAATATGTTGCCAAAAGCTTGCCAAGTAGCTCACCTTTTTTACCTTACAATCATGGCCAGTTTATAGAGGAAAAACAGCACTGGCCAGTGTTTATGCCTAGTTTGTTATTAGCAGACCCTCGCTTTTTAGAAGCTGCTCTGCTAAATGCACGCTCTAATTAAATAGTAAAGTAAAACAGATTAACAATAAAACAAAACTGATTAACAATAAAACAAGACAGATGTTAAGGATAGCCTGAATGAAAGATGCAGCCAACCAGCCTGCGAGCAAGTCGTCATATTTTAAAAGTAAAAAAACATTAGCCGATCATCAAGACCATCAGCAAAAGTGGATTTATACCTTAGTAATATTGGGTATTATTGGTGTGGCGAGTCTTGTTTATTTATTGTTTAGTGTTAATCAAATGGCGGGCTATGTGCTGGCGAGTAAGCAAGTGCTGTGGCCTACACTTTTGTTTTTATTGAGCTTGTCAGGGGCAATCTATACCTTGTATCGTTTATATAAGGCTGGTAACGCTACTCAGCGATTGTTAATTGAAAAAGAAACCTTACGCCAGCGCGATGAAATGGATGCACAGTTTCAACGAGCAAAAGTGGTGGAAAAAGAAAACCAACAAAACCAAACGGCTATTTTAAGGTTGTTAGATGAGCTTGAGCACTTGGCTGATGGTGATTTAACCGTTAATGCAACTGTTTCAGAAGACATTACTGGTGCTATTGCAGATTCGGTTAACTATGCCATAGACCAACTGCGACAGCTGGTACAAGCGATTAATAATACAGCAGTAAATGTGGCTGAGTCTTCCAATCAAACGCAGCTGACTGCAACGGAGCTGGCTGAAGCTTCTGAACACCAGTCACAAAAGATTGTGGAAGTATCTGCTGCGATTAATAAAATGGTGCATTCAATCGAGCAAGTATCAAATAGTGCTACTCAGTCTGCTGCGGTAGCGCAACGTTCGGTTGCCATTGCCCATAATGGGGCGCAGGTAGTACAGCGCTCTATTGATGGTATGGTGACCATCCGTGAACAAATCCAAGAAACCTCTAAGCGTATCAAGCGCTTAGGTGAGTCATCACAAGAGATTGGTGATATTGTTGGCTTGATTAATGACATTGCAGATCAGACCAACGTACTGGCCTTAAATGCCGCAATTCAGGCATCTATGGCAGGTGAAGCAGGTCGAGGGTTTGCGGTAGTTGCCGATGAGGTTCAGCGACTGGCTGAGCGTTCAGCAAATGCAACTAAGCAGATTGAAACCTTGGTAAAAACCATTCAGGCTGACACCAGTGAAGCGGTCAGATCTATGGAGTCAACCACCAGTGAAGTAGTACAAGGAGCGAAGCTTGCTGCTGATGCAGGCGAGGCGTTGACCGAAGTGCAAAGTGTATCGAACAGTTTGGCTGATCTTATTGAACGTATCTCAAACGAAGCACAAATACAGGCCACTTCCGCTGGGCAAATTTCCCACACTATGGAGGATATTCAGCAGGTTACCTCTAAGACAACTTCAGGGACGCGCGCCACAGCTCGTTCAGTGGGTCAGCTCAACGAGATGGCAGTTGCACTGCAAGAGTCGGTCTCAGGCTTTAAGCTGGCGCAAGATGATGTATCGGCCAAAGGATAAATAATGAGTCGTTCTTCCAGCCCCTTATTCTCCTTTGAATGGATGTTCCCGCTGATAAAAGAGCAGTTATTTAGCTTACATCAGCAGTTGCAGCACTATTCGGATGCAGAACCCAGCACGCAACCAGAGACTACAACTCATGCAGATAAAGAGGATCTACTAGTCATCGCTGAGAGCTATCAGCAAATTCATAGCAAATTAGATGTAGCAGGCTTAAAGGATTTTACAGCGTTAATTCAGCAGTTGGTCACGACCATCAACGCCCTGTCGGTACAGTATTTACCACTTACCAGTGTAGATCTAGTATTAAAGGCCAGCGAGCAGCTATTGCAAGAGTTTAGCCACTATATTGATCTAGGCAGTTATCAACAACAGCCACTGCAAGATAGTCTCCTGCAGTTGCAGCAGTTATTTACTGAAGCAGAAGTAGTTGCGATGCAAGAGCAGGATATGACCGATGAACATAAAGCTGCTAATAACGCAATTGAAAGCTTGTATCCGAGTAGCTCTCAACCTAATAGCGCTAAAATAGTAACTAGCCTGATAGAAAATGATGATCAGCCTCCTCTAAACTCCAGAACTGATACAGCAATAGGTATCAGCACAAATAATATAGATAAACCTGCTTGGATACTATTACAGCCGTACTTAGAACTGCTTGATATTCCCAGTGATGCAGACGACTGTGACCCTGAGATTAAAGAAATATTTATCGAAGAGGCAGAAGAGGTTTTACAGCAAATAGCAGAAAATTTGCAACACTTAACTAGCTTGACTTCAGATAAGCAGGCGTTGACTACCATTCGCAGAGGCTTTCATACTTTAAAAGGTTCAGGGAGAATGGTAGGTGCGTTGACAAGTGCTGAGCTGGCATGGGCAATTGAAAATATGCTCAATCGGGTGTTAGAAGGTAGCATAGATGCAACGGATGGTATGTTGACGCTATTACAGGATGTGGTTGCCACTTATCCGCAATTGATAGATAGTTTTGCGCAACACACCAGCTATCCAGAGCAAGTAGCTGTGTGGATGGCTGCCGCAAATTTGTATGCTAATAATCAATCCCCTGGTTTTGATTATGCCACTGTTACTTTGGTGCAAGATGTTAAGCAAGATCTACCGCCAACAGAGTCAGTAATATCAGAGCCAACAGCTGTGCAGGCAACAAGAAGCACACTAAGACCAACTGAAGATCGCTTGTTAGATAGCTTAGCCAGTGCCAATGCTCGTTTGCAGCAACACTCTGAGGCTAAACGTGACTCTGAGACTAAGCGTACAGACACGTTGCAACAAGATAAGGCGCTGCAACAAGTTTTTGTCGATGAAGCGTACGAATTACTCAGTTGTATTGATGCGCAGCTTGACCAAGCACAAGCGTCACAGCAACAGGTAGTTAGTGACGAGCTGTTACGGGCGTTTCATACCTTGCGTGGAGCAGCTAGCAGTCAAGGGTTAGAAGCGATTAATGAGATTAGCGCCATTATTGAGCAAAGCCTAGAGCAACTTCAAATACAACAGATGTCAATGAGCGACCGTCATAGACAGCTCATTGCTCAGTCACTGCTAATAATAAGACAGTATATTAAGCAGCATCAAAACCAAAGCCAACTGCTTGAGCAGCAAGATCTCAGCCAACAGCAGCAAGCTTTATATCAGTTACAACTTGCTTTTGATAAATCGATAGCTACCGATACACAGGAGGCATCGGCTAAGCCAGATATTAAGTTGAGTATTGCCACACTGATTACAGGAGCTGACACCTTATTAGACGCAGAATGGCAACTACCACAGCTAGCACAAGGATTGAGTGCTACTAAGATAGCTACCATAGGGACAGCCAATAGCAACTTGCAGGATTGGCAGAATCTTACCGCCTATTTTGACCAGTTAATGGCACAAAGTCAGCTACTTCTAACAAAAGTGGGGGATTCTGCTCAGTTTACGACCCTGCTTAGTGCTTTACAGCAAGTTTACCAAGCCATTATAGAGCATCCTGAAGTATTGCAACTTCAGGCTATGACACAGCTACAAGTGGTTGGGATTTTGACAGCAGGGCATGAGCAGTTATTAAGTTTGTTTGATTCGCTGGCTGGTAGTATGGCACTGAAAGTAGATACAGATGTTATCAAAAGTTTGCATCAGCTAGCCATTGAAATCTCTCAGTCACCAAAAGCAGCTGATAAGGTGACAGATTCAGTTGTGGCTTCGGCAGTTATCACAACTGAAGCAGGGGAGGTAGATAAAGTAGTAAATACTGATGCAGTTGATGTTGATAAAAAGGAGGCTGTGAATAATAGGGGAAATGAGACGAATCTAAGTGACAGCGTAGCGCTAGAATTAGTGGCTACCGATCCAGAGTTATTGGCTATCTTTATTGAAGAAGCACAAGTACTGGATGACGATAGTAATCAGCAGTTTACCCTTTGGCAACAAGATCCACAAAATCAAGACGTCATTCAGGTATTACAGCGCCATCTTCACACCATAAAAGGTGGTGCTCGTATGGCAGGTGTTGATAGTATTGCTGAGCTTAGCCATGAGGCTGAAAGCCTATATGAATGCTTTGTCAACCAGCAGATTGAGATCACACCAGCCTGGGTAGCTTTGATGCAGTCTGTACAGGATGTGTTATCAACTCAAATAGAGATGCTGGCTCAGCAAAGTCAATCTTTTTATGTGCCCCATATTGTTGAGCAGTTACAAGGTTTGGTACAGCGTAAACAACTTGACGAGGGATATCAACTACCTTCCTTTACGCTGTCATCTAACAGGCAACAGCCAGTGGCGTATATGGCAAGTGAGTCAGTCGCTGAAGCTGACAGGCAGCAGATGGAGAGCCATAAGACAACAGCAGCAGATAGGGCAGTAACGTCATCACTGCCTTCACAGCAAGCGGTGCAGCCACCAGCATCATCTACGGCATCTGCTTGGTCGATGGATACAGATATCAGCAGCCAAACTGAGCGTACTGCTACCAATGAAGATATCAGCTTAATAGAGCTGGAGTTTGACAGGATGAAGTCTGAGTCTTGGGGTGGTGATAGCCCAGATCCAGATATTTTGGCTGTTTTTTTAGAAGAAGCCGATGATCTGATTGGTGATATGGGTAGCTTACAGCAACATGCGTGGCAAGCTGCAACAGATACACGTGAGAGCAATCAGGCTATTGGGCGACAGACTGCACTTACAGAGCTACAACGTGCGTTGCATTTGCTCAAAGGTGGTGCGCATATGGTGAATGCCTATGCCGTAGCGAGTGTTGCTGATGCATTGCAGGCAGTTTATAGTAAGCTTGTGCAGCAGGATTTGGAGTTACCGCCTTTATAGATTGAGCTTATTGATCTGGCGCACACTTGGCTAGTACAAGCGATCTATTTATTAAAACAAGGGATTAATCCACCCAAAGATCAGGGCTTGATAACCCAGTTGCAGCAGCTTATTCAGCAGCCAGAGATGGTAACAGAGCTGCCCAAAGGCTCATTGCAAGCATATGTTCAAGCTGTCAGTCGCTACGAAAGCTGGCGAGATGCTAGGTTGGGGCGAAGAGATATTAGTCAGATGCCACCTTATTTAGTAGATGACCCACAAGCAGAAGAACAGACGGGCACCAGCAACGAGATGATTCGAGTGCCGACTCAACTGATGGAACAGATGATTAACCTTTCAGGTGAGTCAGCCATTAACCGTTCACGTATTGAGCTAAGTATGAGTAGTGTCAATGGCGCACTTAGCGAGATGAGTACAACGGTACAAAGACTGGCTGAGCAGCTGCGGCGGATGGATATTGAGCTAGAAGCGCAGATACGCTCTCAGTTTGATGATAGTTATTTACAGGCAGATGTTGATTTTGATCCCCTAGAGATGGATCAGTATTCAGCACTGAATCAGCTATCGAAGTCATTGGCTGAATCTGCTTCTGATTTGTTGGATATTAAGACCACTTTGCATAATAAGACGCAAGAGACAGAAGCCTTATTACTGCAACTAGCACAAAATCAGACCCAGTTACAACAAGGGTTAATGACCTCTAGAATGGTACCATTTTCACGTTTATTACCCAGATTACAGCGTACAGTGCGTCAAACTGCTAATGAGCTGGGCAAGTCGGTACAGTTGTCAGTGGTAAATGCGCAGGATGAGATAGATAGAACAATTCTGGAACGTATCAGCTCACCATTAGAACATATGCTAAGAAATGCCGTAGATCATGGCATTGAAACCCCTGAAAAACGCAGCGAACAAGGCAAGCCAGAAGACGGTCAAATTACCATTGATATTGCACGTGAAGGCAGTGAAATAGTGATTCGGCTGCAAGATGATGGGCAAGGTATTGATGTTGCCTCAGTCCGACGCAAAGCAGTGAGCCGTGGTCTGATAGCCACTGATGATCAGCATTTAACCGACTTAGAAGTCATGCAGTATATCTTTCATGCAGGGCTATCGACAGCCAGCAACTTAACCCAGATATCTGGGCGTGGTGTTGGTATGGATGTGGTACTAAGTGAGGTTCGGCAGTTAGGGGGCAGTGTTTCTGCACAGTCCCAAGCTGGGGTAGGTACAAAGTTTATTTTAAGGTTGCCACTGACCATTGACGTTGCTGAGGCATTAGTGGTACGTGCAGCTACCCAAACCTTTGCTATTCCGTTATTACAAATTGAACGTATCGAGCTTATTTCTGTACAGCGTTTGGCTGATTTTTATGAGGCTCAAGCCGACAGTAGCTTGCAAATTTCAGGAGTAGATTATCGGATTCGGTACTTAACCCAACTGCTGTATGGCAGTGGGGTTAAAGCTGGACAGCTTCAATCAGCAAATGCTAAGTCTAGCGTGCCAGTAGTGTTGTTAAAAACGCAAACTGGTCAAAACTATGCGTTGCATGTGGATGAGATTATCGGCTCTCGTGTTGAGCTGGTGGTGAAGCCATTAGGGCGACCACTATCAACCATTACGGGCTTATCAGCAGCGACCATAACTGCAGATGGTTCGGTTATGTTGATTTTAGACGTGCTGGCTTTGATACGCAATGCGCCGACTGCTTTGGCAGTGTCACAGCAGCAGATGGCCACATCGCAAATAAGCGCCTCTTCAATTCAAGCAAAGCCCCTGTCGCGATCAAGCAGCAAACCGCAGCAGACACAGATACCAGCGCAAACTGCTCAGAAAAAACAAAGCAGTATGCCCAAAATATTAATTGTCGATGACTCAGTTACGGTACGTAAGGTAACATCAAGGATGTTAGTTCGTCAAGGTTACCAAGCTTATGTCGCGCGAGATGGTGTAGAAGCAGTTGCGATGTTACAAAATTTGCATCCAGATCTAATGTTGCTAGATATTGAAATGCCGCGAATGGATGGCTTCGAAGTGGCAGCATACGTACGCCATCAATCGCATCAAGAAGCGTTAAAAAGCTTGCCCATCATTATGATTACATCTCGAACTGGAGATAAGCACCGTCAGCGTGCATTACAACTGGGAGTGAATGAGTATATGGGTAAGCCATTTCAAGAAGCCGAATTAATAAGCCGTATCCAACGTCTGCTTAGCAGCTAATATAAACTCTATCCAATCTAGTCTCTAATCCTATCTCAAATGGAGTCAGTGTGAATAATACACAGCAGCGGCCGTATCAAGTATCACCACTAACAACCAATGCGTTAATGAGTACTAAGCAGGGGGTGTTGGCGACGACGATTATTCCAGCTACTGAGCAGCTAGACTGGATTGTTCCTACGGCACTTATTTTGGCAGTGATGCCCTTTGACCCACATGCTGTTATAGAGCTTACCATAGCAGACGAGAAGCAGAGTGCCATATCTGACAATTCGCAAACCTATTTGCATCACCAAGGCTATCGATGGCAGCAGCAAGTCATCAGTATTTATCCGTTATTAACAAGGTTAGAAGAGGCTGAGCAGGTAGTTATTTTGGAAGGGGAAAGCGATAACGCACGGCTAGCCATATTAGTTAAAGGAGAGCTCATCCAGCGAGAAATAAAATTATTGGATATTAAAGATATTGAGTTAGAAGCAACAGTACAGTATGGCACTGCTGGCGAGTATGTTTCGCAGTTAGTTTTAGTACAGCAGCAGGCTTATGTGGTGCCAGATTTGTCAGCTTTAAGTCAGCTAGCTAAATAAATCTGCTCTTACTTTTAACAGATGAAAGTTGGCTGAAGAGGGTGGCTGAAGGTTGGTGCTGATAGCCGCTTTAAAAGTAGTGGTACAAATTGAGGAGGCACCCTAGGCAAATCGTGGCTAGTTATGATATAAAGCCATTAAACAATCAAGTCAATGCCAATATCACCAAACGAATAAACATCAATAAAACAAAAGGTGCCACTGATAATAGGATGAGTATGTTATGACTACACAGCCAAAAAAACATCATCAGCCAGCGACCAATCAGCCAGCTAAATGGTCAGTTGCTGTTCGTATATTTCACTGGATTAGTGCGCTGTTACTACTGATCACTTGGGTGTTAATCACCTTGCATGAGAACAATCAAGGGTCTTACATTGACTTACACAAAGCATTTGGCGTGAGTGTGCTCGCATGGATGGTGGCTCGGGTGATCGGTCGTTTGCTAAGTACAGATCCAGCACCTTTACCCGCACCTACTTGGCAAAAGCTTGCTTCTAGCGTGGTTCATGTCGGGTTGTATGTATTGTTGTTTGCCATGCCCATCTCTGGCTTATTGATGTCTTGGTACGGTGGTCGTGCAGTTGATATGTTCGGGATATTTGAGATACCGAGTATGCTTGAGATAGATCGGGTACGTGCGCGTTTTTTTGACAACCTGCACACCGAAATCATCTGGCCTTTACTGTTAACTTTTACTGTGATTCATTTGTTGGCTGTGGTACACCACCAATTTATCAAAAAAGATGGTATTTTAAAGCGCATTATATAGGTTTTGATATGGACGTTTTTTAACATCCTAATCACAGAGCTCTAGATCTGATCACAGAGATCGAGAATAGGTATAAGGCAACCGAAAATAGTTAGGCAATCAAGAGCAGGTATTACTGAAATAGGCTTAACGAGGATAACACTTAACACCGTAACTGTTTAGTAGCTCGTTGATTATAATGCCTATCATCCGTAGGCAAGCTATAAAAAACCGCCTCTTTATAACAGAGGCGGTTTTTTCGTATTATTTCTTGTGGTGATACTCAGCTATTTGCCATCTGGTAAGTTGATATTCATCTCTAACACATCTAGGTTATCTTCATGGCGATGATTGATATTAACATCATCAATTTGAACACCATTGACATATTTATTTACCACTTCCAGAATTTCACGCTTCATTTTTTCAATGCGGTCTATGGTTAAACGTGAGTTTAGGCGATTTTCACTGGCAACAATTACTTTTAAGCGTTCAGTAGCGGTATTGGCACTGCCTGTTTTTGTATCGGTACCAAATAAACTGCTCCAAAATCCTTTTTTTCTTGACATATTAACCCCCAAACCAGCGTTGTAAGAAGCCTTTTTTCTTAACGTCAATGTGACGTAATGGTCTTTCTTCACCTAAAAAGCGAGCAACGATGTCATCATAACATTGACCAGCAATAGAGTCTGGATAATGGATGACAGGCTCACCATGGTTTGAGGCCTCAAGAACACTGTTGCTTTCAGGGATAACACCGAGTAAAGGTACTTTTAAAATATCATTTGAAATGGTGTCAATATCCATCATCTCTTTGGCAGCGGCACGCTCTGGATTGTAGCGGTTAATCACTAGATGTTCGCGGACAGTACCTGTGCCTTCCTCAACCTTTTTGGTACGGCTTTGTAGCACACCAATAATGCGGTCTGAGTCACGTACAGAAGAGATCTCTGGATTGGTAACGATAATAGCTTCATCAGCATGATACATAGCCAGCTGTGCACCACGCTCGATACCAGCAGGAGAGTCACAGATAATATAATCAAACTGTTTTGACAACTCTTCCATTACTTCGGCAACACCTTCATCGGTTAGCGCATCTTTATCACGGGTTTGGCTGGCAGGTAAAATATATAAGTTTTCTAAGCGCTTATCTTTTACTAAAGCTTGAGATAGGCGAGCATTGCCGGATATAACATCAACAAAGTCATATACAATACGGTTTTCACAGCCCATCAATAAGTCTAAGTTACGCAAACCAACATCAAAGTCGATGACGACAGTTTTGTAACCACGTAAGGCCAAGCCTGCGGCAAATGAAGCGCTGGTTGTCGTTTTTCCGACTCCGCCTTTACCAGAGGTAATTACAACGATTTTTGCCACAATGGCATACTCCTATAAATCTAAAATATGAAGTCTGGGTAGGGACGGTAAAGCGTCCATAATAAAATATAACGAAATCCAAGTTAAAATATATAATGCATAGGGCGTTTTGTTATTCACCTTGCAGTTGGCATTATTTATGATGTGCGAAACATGTTAGGGTGTGCGAAACATGGTGTGCAAGGCATATCTTCCCTGTATTTTTATATTAAAATGCAGTTTTCGCTATAAGCAGTTTTCGCTATAAATCATAAAGTAAATAGTGAGCTGATAACAGGTATTAAAATCAAAAGCAAAATCAGTTTTAATGCCAGAAGCATAACAGCACTACATAAGTCAAGTATTATGGCGTTAGGGTATCACAGATGACACTAAAGTAACAGTATGCACTTGCTTTTTTCAGCTAAATTTGTTTGTTTTTTTATTGCTATCTGTTTACTCCATAGGCCTTGTACTTAATTTAAATAAAGTATTTATTAATTTGTATCATATTGAGTTTGCTCATCATTAGTAGTTATCTAGTACTTCAAACACCAAGCCTTCATCTTCCACAAATCTAACCTGTACAGGTTTATCAATCATATCTTTAGGGATGCTATCATGTAAGCAGTAGGTGCCAGCCACAGAGACCAAAGACGGATTAAAGCGCTGACAAAAAATACGGGCATCTTTATCACCAGTAGCCCCTGCGACTAAGCGTCCTTGAGCACGACCATAGATATGTAAGCTATTATCTGTAATGGCTTCGGCACCATTATTGACACTATTGGTTAGTACTAAGTCGCCACCAACATGGTTAATGCTTTGACCTGAACGCAACATTTGATCATAAAACAAGGTGGTCATACTATCAGAGCCACTAAAGTCACTGTTGCTTTGGGATATACCGCTACTTTGTGACAAAGAGGGCTGTTGTTGTGATGTGATCTCGACTTTTTGTTCCGTATCCGTTACTTCTGCTGCTGTATTGGATGCAGCTTTTGTCTTAGACTGAGTGTCAGGTATTGATTCAGCTAAGGTGGTGGTCGCTTTTTTGGTAGGGTGAATACGTTCAATGCGCTTACCATCACCTGGAAAAATGGCCAAACGTAATGCTTTTGCCGCCTCATCTAAGATGCCGGTAACCACACCAATCGGCTGTAATCCCAAAGACCAAAATAACTCTACTAATGCGGCAAGCTCTTGTTCAACGTCACTATCAATAATCACTGGAATTTGGCTGTTTTTTTGGCTAAGGCTGTCTGACAAATAGGCTTCAATTTGTTGTAAGTCATTGGTTCTTAAATGAATGCGTGTAAAGGTGAGCATTTTACCGTACATTTTTAAGGCAGGTGTCACATCAGTAGAGGCTGTCATAAAAAATCCTTGAAGACAAAAAGCTAGAGTGGGTAATTTAAGTATAAAGAGTGTAGCTTAAGCATAAAGCGCAATCTAAGCATAAAGCGCAATCTAAGCATAAAGCGCAATCTAAGTATAAAGTAATTGGCATACAAAGTATTTGTAATTAACACGCTATACAGATTGTTGCTCGCTTTGTACAAGTGTACCAAGTTTTAAATGCTGTTGATGCTTCCACTGCTGAACCTTAACCTGCTGTTCAAAGGCGGTCAACCCATCATTAACAATGCTTGAGACCAGTTGTTCAAGCTCAGGGTTATCTAGATCAATATTAGCAATAGTCTGCGCCACCTCATCAATAATCGGCTCAGCAATATGTGGCTGGGTAAAGTGACGGATTAAGGTTTCGGTAATATTTTCCCCAATGTTTTGACTGATCGAATGTAGTTGACTTTCAATCAGGCCTCCAGCAATGGGGATTAAACGCAAATAACGGCGCAACTCTGGAGTATGATATAAAGCATCTTGTACAGCACTACCCACTTCGGAAGCCAACTGTTTTGAGGCGTCATTGTGTGCCAGCTGTTGTAGCTTTGGTGTTAGCTCCTGTTTGAGCATAGAGGCGAGCATGCGCTCGATTTGCGCTCGATTTTTATTTAGTGTTTCATTGATAAAGCGTTGATTGGCTTGCTCATCAGCAAACTGTTGGCGTAAGTTATCTGTTGCGGTTAAGATCACTCGGTCAGACAACTCCTCAAATATCACGTCATAATAAAACTTACCTGAGGCAATCCACTTTTTCGGTAATACCTGATAGCCCAGTTGATACAGCTTGCGACCGATAAAAAAGGCTCTGAGTAAGCGTAACGCACGAAACTGGGGGAAGCAGCCAAGCACCTCATACCAGTGCGCAAAAGGGAAGAAAAACCAGCGAGAATACTCTTTTTGTATGATCGACAATAGCCAGCGTAACCCCAGCTCCACAATCAAAAAAATAGTAAAAAAGCCACCCAAGACACGCAGAGGGAAATGAACTCCTTCGGTATAAACCAACAAGTATTGAGTCAAGTTTAGCCAGTCAGCAACTTGTGCGGCAAACTTACTCATCAGCAGCAAGTCAAGACTAATGATGGTTAGGTCAATGATGATAACCGCTAACATAAGGATATCATAAGTCAAAGCGAGCAGGGCTTTGGTACGATTCGTTTTTTGTGGCTGCTCGCTAGGGGATGTCGGACTTAGGCGAGACTCAGAGTTAGAATGAGAATCAGCCGGTGTTAGATGCGTGTCATGGGATGAGTTGCTCATGCTACTAGATGCCTTTCTCGCGCAAGTAAAGTGTCAAGTGGTGTTTGTCCCCTAAGGTTTTGGCGATTGAGGCGACTCTGCAAACTCAGCTTTCATACGAGTAATCAGCGCATCCTTATCTTGCCATATTTTATCTAGCCAAGCATACATGGTTTGTTTAATGTTTTCATCATTATTATAATCTCCTTCTTCAATAGCAGTAAACAGATCTTGTGGGATATCAATACGTTGTAAATTAACCCCCAAACGTTTGATATTACCTTTCCACAAGTCACTATAAGAAGGGCTGCCATCAGGATAGACAATAGTCATATCCAGTATTCCATCAATTTGTGGCCCAAGGGCTTGTATAGCCAGTGAAATGCCACCTGCTTTTGGTTTTAATAAGTTTTTATACGGTGAGTTTTGAGCATCCCGTTTTTTGGGGGTGAAGCGAGTGCCTTCTAGATAGTTAAGCAGTGCAAAAGGCTTATGTTTTAATAGCCCACAAGCTCGCTTAGCCTCCAAGATATCACGGCTTTTTAACTCTGGGTTTTTGGCAATTTGCTCTTTGGTATGGCGTTTCATCATCGGAAAGTCTAAAAAGTAAAATGCCTGACCAATAAAAGGAATGTAAATTAGATTATATTTGGTAAAAAAGCGAACCAAAGGCAGTTGGCCTTGACTGATGTATTGCACGATACTAGTATCGACCCAAGATAGATGATTGCTGATAAGCAAGTACTGCTTATTTTCATCCAGATCATCAGGCATTTCAATACGCCAATCGCGCTCTGGCAGTACGCTATCGATTAGCCTGTTATTGACATTAATCCAATGATTAGCGATGTCAATTACTTTGTCATCGGCAACGGCTGATCCAGTAACGACTTTGGTTGCTCCCATTAGCCATAGCGGAATACCAAAGGTAAAGGTATTGGCGCCAATCACTCCAGCTGCGGTTGCAAAAGAGGCAGTTTTTCCGAGTAATGGTGCTTTTGTATGTAGCTTTTGATAAAAGGAATTTATTTTATTTTTCATAAAAGAACCAAATTAATTATTCGATAAGCATTAAAAAAACGGAGAATCTAGGCTGATATGTCGTGGTGTTCAACAGTTTCTAATGAATTGTATCGTGTTGATTTACGTTGTTTTGGCAAAATCAAACGAATAAAATAAGTAGGTGCATCTTTTATACGACTATTAGAGGGTGTCTTCAATTAGTGCAATGGCATATAAAAGGACTAAAAACAGTTAAATCTCGTCATACAGTGTCAAATAACGGGTTAATATCATGATATTATCTGTGTGATTTACTTAGTCTGACTGCGATTTCTTATCTTTGTCGCCATTTTCAAAATGAAGACACGCCCACATACACCAGCTTATCTACCAGCACACCTATCTATTTATCAATACAATCTATTTATCAATACAATGAAACTAACTATCTATCAACACAACTATCTATCAATAGAAAATATAGTTTACGATTGTAAACCAAGGATGGCTAAAAAAACAGTACTAAAGCAATAATTAATATTGAAAATAATAATTATCAAAAGTCACTTATGCTAGAAAAAAATCAAACATATTAGACTATCATATTTTTTGTAGATTGATTACCAAAAGTCTTAACTATCTTTTATATCTTTTATCACCAGTCGCCGTAAAACCACCAACTTCAGGCGGTGGATATAAGGCGACACAAACTGTCGTAAAAAGCGGTTAAAGGGTAGTATATCAATATTAACCTCGGCATACTAAGTATATGAAAACACTCAAGCTGCGCATCAAAGACAAACACGTAAACCAGCTAAACAAAATAGCTGGGAGTGTTAACTATGCGTGGAACTATGTTAATGCGTTAAGCTTTGAGCATCTAAAACGCACTGATAAATTCTTTTCAGGCTACGAGCTTAACGAATATATCAAAGGTAGTGGTGAGTATTTAGGCTTGCACAGCCAATCTTTGCAAGCCATCAACGAGACTCATGCCAAATCTCGTAAGCAATTTAAAAAAGCCAAACTTAACTGGCGCACCAATCGTCCTGATGCCAAACGCAAAAGCCTAGGCTGGATACCCTTTAAAAAATCAGCCATCAAGCATATTGCCACACGACAAAGCGGTGGATTGTGCCTGAAATCAACGATACAGCTATCGCTCTCTAAGGGTCAAAAGCTCATCATCGATGTATTCGATAGCTACAACCTTAGTCTATATCAAATCAATACGCTTGAGATAGTACAAGACAGCCGTAATCGTTGGTATGCCTGTATTACTGTCAAAGAATATCCAAAACAACCATGCGGAACAGACAGTGTCGGTATTGATTTAGGCTTAACAGAGTCAGCCACCACATCAAATGGTGATAAACTGACAATCAAACAAACTCAAAAATGGGCAAATACACTTGCAATAGCTCAACGAGCCAATAATAAAAAGCGAGTCAAAGCGATTCACGCCAAAATCAAAAATACAAGGCAAGACTTAATTCATAAATTCACCACTCAATTAGTTAAGGATAATGCCTTGATAGTGGTTGGTGATGTTAAATCACGCTCATTTACCAACAAAAAAACCAAACTAGCTAAATCAACATACGATGCAGGATGGTTTGAATTTAAGCGACAACTGGAATATAAATGCAAGCATGCAGGTTGTCAGTTTGAGATAGTAAATGAGAGTTACACTACCCAGACTTGTTCGCACTGTCGCAAAATAAGCGATAGTAGTCCGAAAGGTAGAGCATCTCTTGGAATAAGAGGATGGATTTGTGCAAAGTGTGGCAGATGGCATAATAGAGATATCAATGCCGCTAAGAACATCCTTGCGGTCGGGCTTGACCGTCTAGCGGTAGGAATCCCCTTTAGGGAGGGAGGAAGTCAAATAAACATTGATGACTGTCAAGGGTAATTGACACAAACTAACGTATCTTAGTTTTGATATATAAAGCTGTGAGGTGTTTGCCATATGCCGTACAGCAAAACGACAAAATATTACATAAAGGTAAGTAACTACATGCATAATAAGCTGAAACATTTGCTAACTTTATTAAAGTAAGTTTTCAGTCGATAAGACTTTTGCTAAAATGTTGACATAACAACTGTTAAAATAACAATGGTAAGCTGACGTTTTTTTAAACGTTTTATTTTAAATATAAAGTTGAGGATATATCATGAAAAATAAACTAATGATTGCAGCATTAGCCTCTGGTTTGGCATTAGCTGGTTGTACTACTGATCCAGCAACTGGACAACAAAGTATTAATAAAGGTGCGCTAGGTGCACTTGGTGGTGCAGCAGCAGGTGCTGCTATTTCAAAAGCAACTGGCGGTGAAAAAACTGGTCGTGATGCC
Organism: Psychrobacter lutiphocae DSM 21542; assembly: GCF_000382145.1. Classification (GTDB taxonomy): domain Bacteria; phylum Pseudomonadota; class Gammaproteobacteria; order Pseudomonadales; family Moraxellaceae; genus Psychrobacter; species Psychrobacter lutiphocae. The sequence continues at coordinate 25,538 of NZ_KB907646.1, read as the reverse complement.
TTAATTGGTGCTGCACTTGGTGGTGCGGCTGGCTTGTACATGGAAAATCAAGAAAAACAACTAAAACAGCAAATGGCTGGTACTGGCGTTGAAGTTAACCGTAACCCTACCACAGGTAATATTGACTTAGTTATGCCAGGCAACATTACTTTTGCTCATGACAGCACCAATATTAACCCCTCATTTTACAATACGCTAGACAAGTTAGCACAAACGATGGTTCAGTATGATCAAAGCACAGTAGATATCATGGGGCATACTGACAGTACGGGTAATCCATCTTATAACCAAGGGTTATCACAGCGTCGTGCACAAGCAGTAGCAAGTTACCTTATCAACCGTGGTGTATCAAGCTATCGTATTCGTACAATGGGCTATGGCCAAAATCAACCAATCGCATCAAACAGCACCGAGCAGGGTCGCCAGCAAAACCGTCGTGTTGAAATACAGATTAATGCGCCACAGAACTTAAACTAATACTTAGTTACAGTATTTGATATTAAAAAAAACAAGTCAGCATTACTGGCTTGTTTTTTTTATTCTAAGCGTGTTCAGGTTGTTTTTTCAAATAATATTTAAGTTTTTTTTATAATTTTATTGATAATCGTTATCGATAGCATTATACTTTATTTGCTAACGTTAGTTTACTAACATCAAACTTTGTTAACAAATAGATTTTTTATAACAAGATACTGTTACTTAGTGCTAACAAATACTAAGCACTAACAAAATTAGCTGTTTAATACACAGTGTTATCAATTCAGAGAATTATTTATGGCTTCAGCTACCCAAATCCGCCCAATCAAATCAAAGCTTACAACAGCACTTCTAGCAACTACTTTTAGCGTATTAGCCTTATCAGGTTGCTCTCAAGAAAAAAGCACAGCCGAAAAAGGTAGCGAAACCAGTGCAGAAGTTGCTAAATCTGAAAGTACAAATAATGCAGCAGAAACTGCCGATCAAGAAGCAGTGACTAAGTTATTAACTAGCTATTCCAACATTGCGCAAGCCGCTTATGAAGACTCTTTGAGTGAAGCCAAAAGACTACAAGCTGCTATTGATGCTTATGTTGCTAACCCAACGACCGCAAGTTTAGATGCGGCTAAGGCAGCATATAAGCTAGCTCGTCAGCCTTATTCACAAACGGAAGTTTTTCGCTTTGATGAAGGCTTCGTCAGTGCTAATGATGCACGCAAAATTGAAAGTGTTGATGGTTGGGAAGGTCAGGTCAATGCGTGGCCATTAGATGAAGCTTTAATTGACTATGTTTCTGAAAGCTATGCTGGTGAATATGACAGCAAAGACAATATTATCAATGCTGATAGTATTACCGTTGGTAGTATTCAGCAAGATACTAAGGTGATTACACCTGAGTTACTTGCTGAGATGAATGAGATAGGTGGTAGTGAGGCTAATGTAACAACTGGCTATCATGCAATTGAATTCTTGTTATGGGGTCAAGATACCAATGGAGTTGGTGAAGGTGCAGGCAACCGCCCATTTACTGATTATAAAACTGATAGTAACTGTACTAGTGGTGAAGGAAATTCATCAGATCCAGCTATTTGTACTAAACGTGGTGAATACTTAAAAGCAGCGGCACAGCTGCTAGTAAACGATCTATCAGACATGGTTGAGCAGTGGCAGCCTGATTCTGAAAACACCTTACGTAGTGACTTAATGGCACGTAGCGGTGATAATGCAATTCGTCAAATTTTCTATCAAATGGGTAGTTTGGCACTAGGCGAGTTGGCTTCAGAGCGTATGCAAGTTGCCTTTGTAACTGGCTCGACAGAAGATGAGCATGAGTGCTTTAGTGATCTTACTCACTTAAGCTATGCGGAGAATGCACATGGTATTAGCAATGTATTCCGTGGTCAGTACAAAACGGTATCAGGTCAGACAGTTGGTGATTATGGAATTAAGCAATTCCTAATCGATGCAGGTCAGCAAGAAGCGGCCGATCAGTTAGAAGCTGAGTTTGAAAAAGTAGCAGCTAGCTTTGATATGATTGTTCAAAAAGGTGAAGAAGAAGGTATTAAAGTAGATCAAATGATTGCAACAGTAGGTCAAGCAGAGCAACTAGGTATCTCTGCAGAAGAGCAAAACGAACGTCGTGCTTGGATCGAAAGCGCTATCAATGATTTAAAAACCTTAACCGATTCTATTGAGATTGCTGCAAAAAGTATAGGCATTGATAATCTAGATGCAGATACTGGCTCACAGTTTTAAGAAGATATAGACAATAAGACGATACTACTATTTATGGTGAGAAAGTATGCATATTATGGTGAAAAACATATATAGCAAGGCAGTATAGCCAGTCAAGCGAGTAGTAGCGTAGAAGGTAGCAGTGCTTATGATTCAATCTACACCTTTATCCGTCTTAGTTTAGTATGACAAACACGTTGCCAGTGTAGTATTGGCAACGTGTTTTGCTTTTTTATCACCAGTCGCCGTAAAACCACCCACTTCAAGGGGTGGATATAAGGCGACACAAACTGTCGTAAAAAGCGGTTAAAGGGTTGTATATCAATATTAACCTCGGCATACTAAGTATATGAAAACACTCAAGCTGCGCATCAAAGACAAACACGTAAACCAGCTAAACAAAATAGCTGGCAGTGTTAACTATGCGTGGAACCATGTTAATGACGCGTGGAACTATGTTAATGACGTAAGTTACAAGCACCTACGAAAGACAGGTAGATTCTTTTCAGCCTATGATCTTAACGAATATATCAAAGGTAGTGGTGAGTATTTAGGCTTGCACAGCCAATCTTTGCAAGCCATCAACGAGACTCATGCCAAATCTCGTAAGCAATTTAAAAAAGCCAAACTTAACTGGCGCACCAATCGTCCTGATGCCAAACGCAAAAGCCTAGGCTGGATACCCTTTAAGAAATCTGCCATTAAACACCTAGCCACACGACAAAGCGGTAAAAAAGCACTGAAATCAACGATACAGCTATCGCTCTCTAAGGGTCAAAAGCTCATCATCGATGTATTCGATAGCTACAACCTTAGTCTATATCAAATCAATACGCTTGAGATAGTACAAGACAGCCGTAATCGTTGGTATGCCTGTATCACTGTCAAAGAATACCCAAAACAACCATGTGGAACAGGCAGCGTTGGTATTGATTTAGGCTTAACAGAGTCAGCCACCACCTCAAATGGTGATAAACTGACAATCAAACAAACTCAAAAATGGGCGGATACACTTGCAATCGCTCAACGAGCAAACAATAAAAAGCGAGTCAAAGCGATTCACGCCAAAATAAAAAATTCAAGATTAGATGCAATACACAAATTCATCATCCAATTAGTCAAAGATAATGCCTTAATTGTGGTTGGTGATGTTAAATCACGCTCATTTACCAACAAAAAAACCAAACTAGCTAAATCAACATACGATGCAGGATGGTTTGAATTTAAGCGACAACTGGAATATAAATGCAAGCATGCAGGTTGTCAGTTTGAGATAGTAAATGAGAGTTACACTACCCAGACTTGTTCGCACTGTCGCAAAATAAGCGATAGTAGTCCGAAAGGTAGAGCATCTCTTGGAATAAGAGGATGGATTTGTGCAAAGTGTGGCAGATGGCATAATAGAGATATCAATGCCGCTAAGAACATCCTTGCGGTCGGGCTTGACCGTCTAGCGGTAGGAATCCCCTTTTGCGAGGGGAGGAAGTCAAAAGCGCTATTAAAGTTTAAAAACACTTATGTTATAAATATTAATAAAATATATTTAAGTAACAATTAACAATATCAAGTTAGCAAGCTCAAGTTAGCAAGCCTAAGGTTCAACCATGACAAATGATTATCGCAGTACAACACAGCCTGTTTCTTCGCATAAACTTAGCACAAAAAAAACCACCAAACCTGCAACGGTTTCGCTGATAACCACCATGACAGCGGTCTCTATTTTAGGGTTAACTGGTTTGGGTTTGATCGGCTGCCAGCCTGCTGCAAGTGACAAGGATGCGCATCCGGAGACAGAGCAACAAGCTAACTTAGAGGACAATCAAAGAACGCAAGTTATTGAGGATCTGGCGGGAGTATCGATTAATCAGTTAATTACTTTTGATCCGCAAGAAATCAAACAAGGCGGTGATACGGGTTTGAGTATCACTTCAACAGAGAGTTATTCTAAACCAGCTTCTAATATCACTGCTTCTCGAAAAGGAGATTTCTTTATTGGGAATGCATTTTTTAAACAGCCTTGGGTTGTAGCACCTGCCAGCACAGACAGCCGTGATGGCTTAGGAGCATTATTTAACGTGGCGGCTTGTCAATCTTGTCACATTAAGGATGGCCGTGGTCATGCGCCACTTGATGCCAACGATAGTGCAGATAGCCTATTGATACGTTTGGCCATGCCTGCCACATCAGATGAGCAAAAAGCGCAATTAATAGGTTCAAATATTGAGAAAGTTGCTCATCCAGTCTATGGTGGTCAATTACAAGACAGAGGTATTGAGGGCGTACCAGCCGAAGCCAAGATTGAAGTCAGTTGGCAAGATGTGCCTATGACTTTTGCAGATGGTCATGTCATTACGCTACGCCGTCCAAGCTTTAAGCTAGCCAATCCAGGTTATGGTGACTTTGATCCTGAGTTGATGGTATCACCACGTGTAGCACCACCTATGATAGGTCTGGGCTTATTGGAGTATATTCCAGAGCAAGCTATCACCTCTCAAGCTAAAATACAGAACAAAAACAATGGTGTAAAAGGGAAATATAATTGGGTTACTGATCCAGAAACTGGCAAAAAAAGTTTAGGTAGGTTTGGTTGGAAAGCAGGCCAAACACGCTTGCTTACTCAGAATATGAGTGCTTTTAATGAAGATATGGGGCTAACCTCTCGTATTAGACCTATTGAGTCGTGTACTAAGTACCAGATTGAGTGTTTAAATGCACCCACAGGTGCTGATGATCAAGGAGATGGTTTGCCACCTGTTGAAGTCAGCAATGAGGTTGCAGCCTTTGTCGAATTCTATACGCGTAACTTAGCTGTACCACATCGTCGTAATGCAGATGATGAGGTAGTATTAGCGGGTAAAAAACGTTTCTTTGATATGGGGTGTCAAGACTGTCATACACCACGCTATCAGCTGCCAACAGGAGGTGATGATGGGCAGCTAGAGCAGCATGGACAAATTATTTATCCTTATACAGATATGTTATTGCATGACATGGGAGATGATCTTGCCGATCGCACTATTGCAGGTAAGTTGCCATCAAAAGATGCACAGGTTGAATTCTTAGCAACTTCTTACGATTGGCGTACTCCACCTTTATGGGGAATAGGGTTAGCTCAATCCGTTGACTCACAAGCTACATTTTTACATGATGGTCGTGCTCGTACCTTAATGGAAGCGGTACTATGGCATGGCGGTGAAGCACAAACACATAAACAACAAGTATTAAAGCTTGACAAGAAAGGGCGTGAGGAGCTCGAAGCCTTTTTAAATTCATTATAATAAACGTTTTGAATAGAATGTGATAACGATATAATCTGAACTCAGATGAGTCCTACCTAATATAGAGAATATTTATGAAAAAACATCAACTGGCCGCCATGGTTCTATCCGCATTAAGTGCTGGTATTTTGATCAGTTGTAGCAAGCCTACGGATGAGTCACAAGGGACAACCAAAGAGCAAGCAGCGACGGGTGATACAGTACAAGACATACAGGCGCAAACAGATAGTGCTGACAGCAGTCATGGTAATGCAGTTAAGTCACAAGTAATTCAGGTTGAGGATGCACAGTTAAAAAGTTATTTGAGCCAAGTAGCACAAAATCAGATTATTGCTGATTATGCGCAGGTATTACAGCACAGTCAGGCGCTAAATAAGCTGGCGACGGATAGCTGTCAGGCTGGCTCAGGTGCCGATGCACAGCAACTTGAAGCCTTACGCCAACAGTGGTTAGACTTGGCAAGTGCTTGGGCGCAGGCTGAGATTGTTAACTTTGGTCCAGCGATGGACAGTATGAGTAACTTGTATATTAATTACTTTCCTGATGAGCGTGGTTTGGTACATCAAGGTGTGATAGACCTAATTACTGCTAAGCCAAATTTAACTGCAGAGCAGTTGGCTTCTGAAAGTGCTGTTGTTCAAGGTATTCCTGGCCTAGAGGAAGTGTTGTATAGCAATGACAGATTAACCCAAGCTCAGTGTCAATACGTGATGAGTGCCAGCGAAGCCCTTAGCATGCGCTTAGATCAGGTATTACAGTCTTGGCAAGCGCAATCAGTTGCTTTGTTAGGCGTAACCGATGCAGACAGCAAACCTGGTCTTAATCGTTGGATTAACTCGGTTCTATCTTTGATTGAAACCACCAAAAGCAGCTCACTGGATCAGCCACTTGGGTTAACCGGTAACAAAAAAGGTCACTTACCAGCTCAAGCTGCTGGTCAAAGCCGCACTATTATTAATGCCAAAGTAGAAGCATTAAACAAAGCACTAACAGATCCTGAATTGATTGCAATTTTGGCCGCTGGCGAGCAAGAGGCCGTTGCCGATCGGCTGTCTGGCTTATTAGCACAAACCAGCACCATGCTAGCGGAGCTGCCAGAAGATATTGCTCAAGCTACCCCAGAGCAACAAAAAGCTTTATACGACAAATTAACAGAACTGACACAGCTCATTAAACGTCAATTAATGCCAACCCTTGGTGTACAAGTTGGCTTTAATAGTACGGACGGCGATTAATGCAGAACCGAGCAACAGACAGACAGTCAGCAAGTGACAAGCACAGTATGCAAAAAGATTTGCGGCTGGGACTGAGTACACTGGGGCTGGCAAGTTTAGGCACGGCAGCGTTAGTGTTAGCACACCATTTAGGGCGTAAGCAGTATGATGCCAATGCCCGTTTGGTTGATTATATAGATGGTGTGTTTGATAAGTTGGGCTATGTTCGCAAAGATGGCAGTGCAGCCATTAATCAGGGTGAGGACAACTCAGCATCTGAGCATTCTAGCTTGCAACAGAATATCAGTGTTAGTAGTAGCGCTAAGGTAGCAAATGAGTCTGATAAGCAAAGCCAGACTCATAAGCAAGGCAAGGCTCAAGCCACCCTAGATTCTCAGCTTCGATGGGTGAGTGGCGTCGCAGAGCTACAAACTAATGACTTTGCTGTGGTGGGTATCAATGATCAACGTGATATCGTGTGGCAAACCCCAATGCCAGAACGGGTGCATGACATCGTTATTCAACCTCAGCCTTTAGCAAATCATGGGTTGGTGGAGAAGACAACCGCTAAGAAAATCCAGCATGTGGCGGTAATGGGGCGTCGTCCGAGCGCTTCATTTTGGATATTGCAGGCAGTAGACGGTCAGGTGTTGCATCATATTCAGGCTGCTTCCAATCGACATTTTTATGGTCACGCCTGCTATAGCTTAGATGGCAAATATCTGTATGTGACTGAGAATAACACACAAGACTTTAGTGGTGTGATAGGTGTGTATGAAGTCGCTACTGGCTATCAAAAGCTGACCGAATTTGCCACTCAAGGTATTGGGCCGCATGAGCTGGTGATGCATCCAGATGGTGACACACTGGTAATTGCCAATGGGGGCATTAAGACCGAAAAAGCATCACGGGCAGAGTTAAATATCGACAGCATGCAGCCATCTTTAGTTTATCTTAATCGCCATGATGGTAAGCTCTTACAGCAAGTGTATCCAGCACACAATCAAATGAGTGTACGCCATTTGGCAATGCATCAAAACGGTACTGTCATTATTGGCATTCAGTTTCAAGGTGAGCGTCATCTATCTGTACCTTTGGTACTCACGCATCAGTTGGGGCAAGAAAAACTCACTCCGTTGCTGATACCAAGCTTGGACACCAAGGGTTGGTACAGGTTTCATCACTATATTGCCAGTGTCGCCGTAGATTCTGAGCATAATTTAGTTTGCGCAACCAGTCCGATTGGAGGCTGTGCGGCAGTGTTTGATTTAGATACTGGACTGATGATAGATGGTGTCAATTTACCAGACTGTGCTGGTGTTGCACTATGGTCTGCCGACAGGCTAGCTACTTGTAAGCCACAGTTTTTGGTGAGTGATGGACAGGGGAATTTAACCAGAATTCGTATTGAGGATAGGGGAGGATTACCGCCCAATAATAATATAACTACACCAGCTATAACTATCAATAAAGTGGCTCAAGCCTTTGCGTTTGACAATCATCTTAAGAAGTTAGCAGTACTTTCGTGAGTCAACTTGTAAATCAAAAGGTAGATAGGTTAGATGATGCGACTTCATCGGCGTGATAGACAAGCACAAACCCAGTTAATTTATCAAAACTTGATACAGCTGCTGGCAGAGGCAGATATTGAGCTTAGAATCACACGCAAACGAGTAAAAAATATTAACTTTCGCCTCAAGCCAAATAGATTATCAGTTTCAGCGCCTTATTATGCCGAAGATGAAGATATTATTTTTGCGCTCTCTAAGCGACTGGATTGGGCGATCAACCAGCATGCTGTGTTGCTAAAGCGGCAGCAACTAAAGCAGCAACAAGGTGATACATCAGGTGTGCCGGATAAGAGTAATGCTGAACCCAATCCATTACAGCCAGTTACTTTGTGGGGTAAGCCCCAAGGTTTGGTAATGGGTGAAGCAGAGCGATTAAGCTGGTATCGTCAGGAGTTACAGTCGGTAATACCATCGTTGTTTGCAAAATGGCAGCCAATTGTTGGGGCTTATGCTAATGAGATGCGAATCAAAAAAATGCACACGCGTTGGGGCAGCTGCAATACACGAGCTAAGCGCATTTGGCTATCTGTCTATTTGCCAGCTTATCCCTTTGAGTGTACGGAATATGTCATTGTCCACGAGCTATGCCATTTGCATCAGGCCAATCATAGCCCTGCATTTTGGCATGAGGTTCAGCGTGCTATGCCAGACTATAAGCACTGGCATGGTATACTAGCTGGCAAGCTGGATGTTGTAGATTAGAGGCGGTATAAATCTGTTAGCCCACAAACGAACTCAGTACAAGCTCATAGATATATCCTATTACATAAGTTCAGCTTGCGTATTTAGATTGTCATTTAGAGGACTTTTCTAGCGCCTCTTTAAATATCCTACCTAGTAAGTTGACATCATCGACACGGGCATAGTTTAGGCGAGTAACAAAGGCTATGCGGCGGTGTGGTCCTTTTTCTGCCAAAGGGACACTAGTGACTTCTTTGTTTTGTCGATGTACTTGCGTTAATGCCATTTCTGGAATCAAAGTAGTGCCCATTCCCGCCACTGCCATTTGTATCAAAGTGTTTAGGCTGGCATCGGAAAAGTTGGATTTGAACTCCTCACGGTCAAAAGAGCATACTGACAAAGTATGGTCGGTTAAGCAGTGCCCTTCACCAAGTAGCATTAGATTGGCTTTACTCAAATCATCAGCGCTGATTTTTTGCAGTTGTGCCAATGGATTATTATTAGGGAATATCGCAAAAAAGTCCTCTTGCCAAAACTCAAAGCTGTGCAACCCTTCAATTGCATAAGGCAGAGCTATAATAGCAGTATCTATATGCCCATAACGTACTTGTTCTAACAAGCGCTCAGTTTGGCGTTCGACAACTGTTATACGAAAATTAGGATACTGTGCTTTTAACTCAGGCAATACTTTGGGTAATAAATAAGGTGCAATGGTCGGAATCATGCCAATGCTCATCGGATAAGCTAAGGGCGTTTGATGACTTTGCGCCCGAGTTGTCAGATCATTGATTTCAGAGAAGATTCGACGTGCGCGCACTAAGATCTCTTCTCCGATAGGAGTGATGAGCACTTGTTTATTATTGCGTTCAAAGATTTGAGTATCTAGCTGTTTTTCTAACTCTGCAATACCTAAGCTTAACGCAGATTGTGAAATATTACATTCTTCAGCAGCTCGTTTGAAGTGACGGTGTTTAGCAACCGCAATGGCAAATTCTAACTGTCTTAATGTAATCATAAAGGCTCTCTTAGGTTTTTATGCGTGAATTTTTATAGGAGGAGTATCCGTAGGTGTTTCTATTGTCTGATATATAATAATACATATCTGCTATTAGTGATATATTGAGTATATAACAATAAGTTTATTGATTTATAAAACAAAATGTAACTATAAATGCTTTAAATTAGACCAATCATAAGTTTTTGCTATACTAGCTCATGTAGTCAGCCAGCACATGGCCAATAAAGGTTAATAACAGCCGATATAGGTTAACGTTCTAGCTACATAAAATTACCAGTGACTAGCACAACAACCAAAGTCATATTTTAGTAATTAAGTTATGCTAGATTAGCTTGGCTTGAGTAAGTTTTTAACTATATGGATAGATTTTTTACTATATTAGTTTGTAACTATAAATAGTTAAGCTGTTATGGCGTTACATTCGGCTCAAGTTAGCCTGTTATATACAAGCATGATGCAATGCTAGCGAACAGAACAGATAGTTATACTTTAGTTTAATACTAAAAAGTTTAATACTAAAACCAACCTTTGAACTAACTACAATTAACTACAACAAGGAGCGAAAGCTATGTCATCAATTATCAATCAACAAATCCCTGAGTTTACAACTGAAGCTTTTGTAAATGGTGAGTTCAAAACCATTTCTTCAGATGATGTTAAAGGCAAATGGGCTATCTTTATGTTTTACCCACATGACTTCACATTTGTTTGCCCAACAGAATTAGAAGATATGGCAAATCATTACGAAGAGCTTCAAGGTCTTGGTGTTGAGGTGTATTCAGTTTCTACTGACTCTCATTTCGTACATAAAGCATGGCACGATGCTTCAGAAGCTATCGGTAAAGTAACCTTCCCAATGTTAGGTGATGGTACTGGTAATATTGCTCGTGGCTTTAACGTTTTAATCGAAGAAGAGCACGCTGCTCTACGTGGTACGTTCTTAGTTGACCCAGATGGTGTTGTTAAAGTTGCTGAGATCCATGACTTAGGTATCGGTCGTAGCGCTAAAGATATGGTCCGTAAAGTAAAAGCAGCTCAGTACGTACGTGACAACGACGGTGAAGTTTGTCCAGCAGCTTGGGAGCAAGGCCAAGAAACTTTAAAACCAAGCCTAGACCTAGTAGGTAAAATCTAATAAATCTTTTATAAAGAAATTAGATTAAGTAAGGTAATATACCTTATGTCGTAAAAAGCCTCGCTAACTTAGTTAGCGGGGCTTTTTTTGTATTAGCATTTAATAAGTTAATATCTAACAATTATTAAAGATCGATATCGACAACATTATCGGACTTATCAGCCTGATTGGCTATTTTTTTAGTATCAATCTCTTTGGTTACTTCTAGCACTGTGGTTTGATTGCTTTTATCTAAGTATTTTTGAGCTTTATCCACTTCATGAGTTAAAGCATCGACCGTCGTTTTCATATTATCTAAAGCTTTCACTTTGTAGTCGCTGATCATATCCATGGTTTCATAGATATTATTAAATGCAGTTTGTAGCTTATCTAGTTCAATAGTGCTATTACTGGCCTGCTCATGGATTTCGGTAGATTGGCGCTTCATCATCGCTGAGGTTGACTCAATTAAGCTGCTGGTTGTTTTATTTAATGCACTAATTTGGTCTAATACCAGTTTTTGATTGGTCATGGCTTGAGCGACAACTACTGCGGTGCGTAATGCAGAAACAGTAGTAGTGGTCGCACGATCTACCCCTTTAATCAGCTCTAGGTTGTTTTTGCGAATGGTATCTAAAGCCAGATAGCCTTGCACGTTAACTGCAAGCTGGGTTAAGAAGTCGGTGTTCTTTTGACGCACATAAAACAGCATTTCTTCTTTAATAATACGGGCTTTCTCTGGGTCTGTGGCTTCAATCTGATACACCTTTTGTTCTAACTGCTCATCAATTTTTTTGCCAACATAGATATACTGACGAATCTGCTGCATAAGATTCCACATATTGACTTTTTCTTGCTCAATCATCGCATTGTCTTTAAGTAGCTCATCTTTACCGTTATATAAGCTGGTAACTACTGCGTTGATATGTGACTGAGCTGATTCGTATTGGCGGAAGTAATCCTGTACTTTGTTGCCTAGAGGGATTAAGCCAAATAACTTGCGTGGGCTGGTTAGTTGTTTTTTGCTAGGATCTAAGTCTTCGACAATACCGCGTAGTTCAGTGAGTGATTTTGCGATAGGTGAATTATCAAATAAGCCTTTATCCAAGCTTTTAGCTGGCATATCAAGCATACGATTGGATACTTGTGCTGATTCGCGAATTTCTTTGTTACCTAGGTTATGGATGGACTGTACATTCTGTTTAAACTCATCGCTTTGTACTGGGTTGGTTAGCACATGCTCTACAAAGGCATCGACTTTGGCGTCCAATTCGGGGATTTGGGTGGGGTCAAGCTTCACCATTTGGTCGGCTTCACTGGCTGGCACTTCTTTTACTGGCTCTGGCGGTGTTAAGGTGATAGAGGGGGCGTTGGTGTTTTCTGGTGGGGTAAGTTCTTGCATACTGTTTCCTTGTTGTTCTATTTAAAAATTCAAAATAAGCCGTAATAAAAAATAACTGATGGTTAGGGGCTGTATAGAATTCATTCAGTCCTAGTAGATGAATTCTATACAGCCCCTAGTTTAATAAGTTTTAAATTAGGTATGATTTATATGTTTATGTGCTTTGATTGTCATGTACTTTGCTTTAAATCTATTTTATTTCTAATGTACCTTATTTTTAATGTACCTTAATTAGTGACTAAAACCCAAGAGTGAAAGCGTAAATATATTTAATAGTAAAAAACCACCAATCTGCAATTGCAAATTGGTGGTGCTATTTTATAACTGCAGATTGGATACTGTTTAAGGGCTGATAAGTCAAATTGACAGATCAACAAGCCATCTAAAACGGATTACTTTTTGCGTGTTGGGCCAAGTAGCATCCCCATCTGGCGACCTTCCATCTTAGGTGGTTGTTCGACATTTGAGATATCAGATGTATCTTCAATGATACGATTCAGCTGCTGTAAGCCAAGCTCTTGGTGAGCCATTTCACGGCCACGGAAGCGAATGGTTACTTTCACTTTGTCCTGATCTTCTAGGAAGCTGATGATTTTACGCAGTTTAACCTGGTAATCTGCTTCATCAGTGCTAGGACGCAGCTTCATCTCTTTTAGCTGAGTTTGTTTTTGGTTTTTCTTAGCTTCTTTTGCCTTTTGTTTTTGGTCATACAGATAACGCTTGTAGTCCATAACTTTACAGACAGGCGGTTTGGCGTTCGGTACCAATTCAACCAAATCTAGATTGTCATCACGAGCCGCTTTAAGGGCAGTGTCAATATCGACTATACCCATTTGTTCGCCGTCTTCTTTAACTAAGCGAACTTCTTTTTGCTGAATCTCTTCGTTGATGTTCAAACGGTTTGACTGTTTAATAGGTAATACTCCTCATCAGTTTTGGGTTTTTGAAAGACTAAACTCGTCCCTTTTGGGCGATTGCTTTCTGCACTAATTCAATAAAGTCGGTCACAGACATCACGCCAAGGTTTTCCCCTTCACGTGTACGCACGTTAACTTGTCCTGACTCAACTTCTTTATCCCCTAATACTAGCATATAGGGGATACGTTCTAATGTTCTTTCTCGTATCTTAAATCCAATTTTTTCATTACGCAAGTCACTAATGACACGTAACCCTGCATTTTGCAGTTCACTGACTACATTTTCACAAGCTTCACGCTGTTTGTCAGTGATATTCATCACCACCACTTGCTGTGGTGACAGCCATACGGGTAACCAACCAGCATAGTGCTCAATTAACATACCGATAAAGCGCTCAAATGACCCTAAGATAGCACGGTGCAACATAACTGGTACGTCACGCTCGCCTTGCTCATTAATATAGTGGGCTTCCAAGCGATTAGGTAAGTTGAAGTCTAATTGTAGTGTACCACACTGCCAGACACGACCAATCGAGTCACGTAAGCTAAATTCAATTTTTGGGCCATAAAATGCACCTTCGCCTTCTTGCAATTCCCATTCAAGTCCAGCAGCATCTAAGGCATCAGCCAACGACTTCTCAGCAGCGTCCCACAGATCATCAGCACCAACACGCTTTTCAGGGCGAGTTGATAGCTTCATTTCGATGTTATCAAAGCCAAAGTCTTTATATACATCAAGCGTCAGCTTAATAAAGTCTGAAGCTTCTTTTCCAATTTGTGCATTGGTACAGAAAATATGCGCATCATCTTGAGTAAAGCCACGCACACGCATGATGCCATGCAAGGCACCAGAAGGCTCATTACGGTGGCACGAGCCAAACTCTGCTAGACGTAGAGGCAAGTCACGATATGAGCGCAAACCTTGATTGAACACTTGCACGTGGCAAGGACAGTTCATCGGCTTAATGGCATAATCACGGTTTTCACTACTGGTAGTAAACATGTTTTCAGCATAGTTATCCCAGTGACCTGACTTTTCCCACAAGCTTCTATCCACAATTTGTGGTGTTTTGATTTCTTTATAGCCATTATCTTGTTGTACTTTACGCATGTATTGCTCAAGTACTTGATAAATGGTCCAACCATTTGGATGCCAGAACACCATGCCTGGGGCTTGCTCTTGCAAATGGAACAAATCAAGCGCTTTACCGATCTTACGGTGATCTCGTTTCTCCGCTTCTTCAATACGCTGGATATAAGCTTTTAGATCTTTTTTATCCGCCCAGGCTGTACCATAAATACGTTGTAGCTGCTCATTTTTGGCATCACCACGCCAATAAGCACCACTCATCTTCATCAGTTTGAATACTTTTAAGAAGCGGGTATTTGGCACGTGTGGACCACGGCACATGTCGACATATTCTTGATGATGATATAGACCCAGCTCTTTTTCCTCTGGCATATCTTCAATCAGTTTTAGCTTATAGTCCTCACCACGCTCTTCAAAGATTTTAATCGCTTCATCACGTGGGGTCATTTTTTTGATGACATCGTAGTTTTGCTTAATCAACTCAGCCATACGCTTTTCAATCGCCGCCATATCATCAGGGGTAAATGGCTTTTCGCTATAAATGTCATAATAAAACCCATCTTCAATGACAGGACCGATGACCATTTTTACATTTGGGTATAATTGTTTAACTGCATGACCAAGCAAATGCGCGGTAGAGTGACGGATAATGTCTAAGCCATCTTGCTCTCTAGCGGTCACAATTTCGACGCTAGCATCTTGGGTAATTGGATCACAAGCATCGACTAGCTTGCCATCCACACGCCCAGCAATCGTCGCTTTTGCAAGACCAGGACCAATACTTTGGGCCACTTGCATAACTGTTGTCGCACCGTCAAATTCTTTGACACTGCCATCAGGTAGAGTAATTGCAACCATAATCTCAAATCCAAATAATCGAAAACGCAAATAAAAAAATCATCATTGAAGTTAGCTGATGATAATAAGAATAATTGTGATGATAAATAAGAAATACAACCGTCAGATTAAATTTTAACAGAAAAAACCGACCAATATAGTCAGCTAATCAGATTGTCATTGTCTATATTATAAAGGAATTTAAAGTAGTTTTTATAGTGAATCCGTCATCACCTCACAATAACTACCAAAAACCGTTTAAATTTACTAAAATTTTACACCATTATTAGCATTTTTTAGTAGCTATTCCTGCTTTTCGTTACTATCTTGGTTTGCACTGAGGCGTACGCTAATGGCAACTGCCGTTCCTGCGCTACGATACCGTCATTTGCCAAGCGCACGCAACTCAGTGCTGCACCAAGTATATCCACTTCAATCAGGGCTAAACCGCACCCATGGCCACACTCAAACCCATAATGAACCACCACCCACCCAAACCATAACTCACACAAGGCTTTGCTCCCTTCTTTTCCTTTAGCCAAGCAAAGCTTGACTCTTGCGAAGCTAAAAAGCTCTCCCAGAGCTTTTATTAACGCTTCTCAAGGCTGGGGATGGATTTACTTTTAACGCCTCTCACCTCTGAGAGTTATTTTTTCTTTACCTATCAACCAAGCACAACTTAACTCCTGCTCAGTTAAAAGATTTTCTCAGCTCTTTTCGTCACGCTTACCAACATTATCAACATAAAACTTAGCCTAATAGGCTAAAAAATATAATAAAAAATAATATATAAATCAAATAGGTATTAGATATTAAGGCTGGCTTTTTTAATAAAAACCAGATAAAGACCTGCATTAACAGAACGATAATCAGCGTGTTACATAAGAAAAAATTAATAAAAAGTTTAAAAATTTAGTATACAATTGTTAAAACTTCATGTAGATTATGCACCAAAGTTATCGTTTTTTATCATTCAAGATTTATAGCACTAATTTAAAAAATTTTATGGTTAATTTAAAAAGTATGACAGCAGTTATACATGTAAAGGAAGACAGTATGAAAAGGCTAATAGGTTCACTATCATTAGTAACACTAGGCGCTGCAATGAGCGTTTCAGCACAAGCAGCGATGCATTACGATTCTCATGGTAATGTGGGTTATGACACGTTAGCAGAGTGCCGTAACTCAATCGAAACAGGCACAGCAAAATTTTATCAGTCCAGCACTTTTCATAAGCCGATGTTACGTGGTAATGAAATCGCTGTGCATACAGGCCGCTTAGGTGACTTAGCGCCACAATATAGCAAAGGTACGTGTGATATCGGCACGGGTCGTCGTGGTGGTCGTGATGGCGTTGCCAAAGCCCTTCAAGGTAAATATATTCCATATTCACCAGATATGGAGATCAACCAGTACACCAATGCCTCAGGTGATATCGTTCGTGTTTCTATGAAGCAGTGTGATAACTGGTTTAGTGGTAACTTTCCTGAAGGTATGCCAGTAGCAGCCAAGCCTGAACCAATTATGCAGCCAGCGCCACAGCCAACGCCAACTGTTCAGCCTGAGCCAATTGCCGTTCAGCCTGCACCGCCACAGCCAGTAGCGACCGCACCAGTTACGACGCCAAGCCCAACATCAGCAGTTGGCGCAGCAGCCGGAACCATCCCAACTTGGGTACCTGTCGCAGCTGGTGTGATCGGTGTTGCCGTATTAGCGGCCTCTGGTGGCTCAAGCTCAAGCTCAATTGGAACAACGGGTACCACAGGTACGACTAAATAGCTATTGATCCTATCTTTGAATCCAACAAAATACCTTAAGTTGTTAAATTTAAGGTATTTTTCTATATCAGTTTATTGTTCACTATAAAAAAGCGTGCGTCATAAACGTTGAAAATTGAATCATTTTAAACACTGAATCATTTAAAGCTAAGAATAAAGCTGAAAAATTAAAAAGTTGAAAAGAAGATGCAAAAAAAGAAAGGATTCTCTAAATATCAGCGACAAATGCTCGGAGCGATCACTGTCGGCAGTATCTTAGGATTAACTGCTTGTCAGTCGACAACAGGATGTGTCGCAGAACAGAGCAAATGCTTTAACCCGCCCAAAGCACTATTCAAAGACAAAACCCCACCACCTGCATTAAACCCACAGTTTAACTACATTAAGCTGATCATGAATGGTCAAACACTTTGGTTGGCACAGGGTGTAACACAGCAGTGGCCAGTGGCAAATACGCAAGTATTTTATAGCTCAGATCGTTCTGTATTTAAATGGGCGAATGGCCGACTAATAGCCGTTACCACACCTTTGATAGATTGGCGTGAGCATCTGCCTCAAGCTATTAACTGGCCGGCACAAAAGCCATTTCAATTTCAGCGTTATGTTGATCGAATTGAAGGTATTTTGGCTTTGCCAGAGTTTAGGGAGGTCAATGAGAGCTTACCACCTGCGCATCATAGCTATGTTGGTGATGAGGCCAATTTGGTCTGGGTGCATGAGTATAGCGTACATCAGAAAGCAGATACTCAATCTTATAGATCCCAAGCCGATATACCTTCTAAAGCCTCCAAGTTATTACAGCAATTAACAGGCACAAGTAAAAGTAATCAGGCTTATGCCAGCTTTGATGCTTGGTATGCGTTTGAATTTCAAAATATGAAAACCCCTGTTTATGGACAACAATGTATTTCCAAACAATACTGTCTGTCTTGGCAAGTATGGAACACATTATAATGTCAAAAAATATCGCAAAAGCGAACACCACCGTCTCTAGTGCCAACAGCGCCAATTCTGTGACAACAGCGACAGCCTCTGGTTTAGAAGGTGCATCACAATATCAAATGTCAGCGCGTCAAACCGCACAGTTTAAAGTTAAATATCTGGTGATTGCGTTAGTGTCAAGCTTAACGCTGTCTGCTTATGCCAATGATGCCAACACCAGCGCCAACAACGCTTTAGCAAATACCTCTATAACAACAAATACCGCAACAACCCTATCAGCGCCTGAAGGTGAAAGAATGGGGGAGTGGTTAAGTCAACAGTTAGACCAGGTGTTTGTTTCTTATGCCAATGCTGATGCTATGGGCAATGCTACTATAAAAGACAGCCTCTATTATGAGCCAGCGCTTGCTTGGGAAGCACATGTCGAAGTGGCTCCACAGCAGGCACAGCGTGAAAACCTAAACTTACAGTTAACCCAATTTATTGCCAATCAGCCAATTTATCACACTTCTGGCAATCGGGTAACCAATGCGATTAACAATGGCATCAGTAGTACAAAAAACAAGGTCAACACTCAAATAAGCCGACACATTACAGGTAACGATAATAACCGTGCCAGTGTGACAGCATTACAGCAGTGGCTTGCGAGCCTACCTGCTACCGGACGGGTGGTGTTACCTAAGCAGGATGCCAGTTATTTACAGGTCAACCCAGAAGTTGATCCCGTATTCAAAAAAAATGACAAAGTTGTTTTACATCAACAGCCGCATACAGTTACGGTGCTGTTTGATGATGCTTCTGCTTGTCGAGTGAGCTATCAAGCAGGTGTTCGAGCAAAAGATTATATCGCTGAATGTCAGCTTAAGCTGCAGAAGAAGTTTGTGTCAGATGAGGCCTACCTTATTTCAGCAGACGGCAGTGTTGAGCGTTTGACAATAGGCAATTGGAATCAACAGCAACAACAAGCACCAGCTCCAGGTTCTTGGCTATGGGTGCCCAGTGCCTCCAATAAATGGCCAGAACAACTGGCACAATCTGTTGCTCAGTTTATTGGCACACAAGGCGTAGATTTGCTGTTGCCATTTGGGCAAGATGAAACCCCATTAACCTTGTCGCAAGCCCAGCTAGAAACGGCGCGTGATCTGCCAGTTACTCCAAGTGATTGGGGTATAACTGGTCTCCTTCAGACACCGACAGCAAGGATGCAAGAAGCGGGTAACTTAACTGCACATGTGTCCCATGTAGATCCTTATACTCAATACAATATTGTTTTACAGCCATTTGATCGTCTTGAGACTGTGGTGAGATATACCAGTATTTCTGGTGTTTCTTACGGTCCTGTAAGTCCTAACCAAGATCTAAAAGATAAATCGTTAGATGTTAAGTTAAAGCTTCTCAATGAAAGCAAGTGGGTGCCACAGTTGGCTGTTGGTTGGCGTGATCCTGCTGGCACAGGCCTGTTCGATGGGGAGTATTTAGTAGCCAATAAGCGCTATGGTGACTTTGATTTTAGCTTAGGGATGGGTTGGGGTTATCTAGGCGCGCGAGGTGATTTAAAAAATCCACTAGGCATTATTGATAACCGCTTTAAAGACAGAGTTGCTGCCAAGCGTGGGCAAGGCGGTGATGTTAGTCCAAAATCTTGGTTCACTGGAAAAGCATCTGTCTTCGGTGGTGTGCAATGGCATAGCCCGTATGATCCTTTAACTGTTAAAGTCGAATACGATGGCAATGACTATCAATCGGAGCCACATTCTAATAAAAACCATAACCCAAAAGACTTCCCAGTTAACGTTGGCGTTACTTGGCAAGATAAAAAAAGAGGATTGGTTCTGAGCGGCGGACTGGAGCGTGGCGACACCTTAATGCTAGGCGTCAGCTTGCAAGGCGATATGTCAGGCTTAGGTCGTGTGAAGCCTAAGGCACAACAAACTCAGTATGTTGAAAGCTTACCCAAAACCAGTTATTCAAGCTTAAGTTATAAAGCTGACTTCACCCCCAGTGTCAGCGGTAAGTGGGGTGATACGATTACTGAATGGGTTGATAAGAGTAAGCATCAGCTTAACTTAAATCAGAACCGTTGGGGCCAACCCAATATTGGTCGTGATTTAACCGAGTCAGCGAAAATCGAGCTGTCAAAAAATGCGCCCTTGTTGAATGCCTTCTCACAAGCGACAGGTTGGCGTGCGACAGATTTAGCTTTTGAAAATGATCGAGTTTTTATTAATGTCGACGATTACGGCGGTGTCTTTATTAAAGAACGCTTAAAGCAGGGCATGGAGATATTGCGTCAAGGGTTACCGGCAGATATTAGTCTGGTGCAGATACAAGTCTCGCGTTATGGAGAGCCGGTTAGTGTGTTTAACATTGACCCAGCTACTTGGCAAGAGCAATACTTACAGCTGACTCCACCTTCTCAGCGTATTGAGCAGCCGGTTGCTATTACTTCAGCGGCACAGAGCTATCAGCCCAATACGGACAAGCTGATAGCCCATGTAGATGTTCCAAAAGCCAGCTTAAGTATCTTCCCAAGTGTCAGTCAAAGTATTGGTGGCCCAGATGGCTATTTGTACGGTATTTTTGCCAATGCCAGTGCCGACTATCGACTGTGGCAGGGCGCTTGGATCAGTGGCCAAGCACAGCTACGCTTGTTGGATAACTATGACAAGTTTAGCTACACCGCAGACAGTAAATTGCCACGTGTACGTACTCATGTTGGTGAGTATATGACCAATTCACGCATCTTAATGCCAAATTTACAGCTGAACCAATTTAAGTCATTTGGCAATAACTTGTACGGTATGGCTTACGCTGGTTATCTTGAGTCTATGTATGCTGGTGTTGGTGGCGAGTTACTGTATCGTAAGCCTAATCAACCTTGGGCGGTTGGTATTGACTTAAACCGCGTCCGCAAGCGCGACTTCGACCAACATTTCGGCTTTAGAGATTACGAAGTCAACACCGGTCATGTCAGTTTATATTGGGATACCCCTTTATATGACATCGACATGAAACTGTCGGCCGGCCAATACCTAGCCGGTGACAAAGGTGCGACGCTTGATTTATCACGCACCTTTGGCAACGGTGTCAAAATGGGAGGCTGGCTCACTAAAACCAATGTGTCAGCTGAAGAGTTTGGTGAGGGTAGTATGGACAAAGGCGTCTATGTTTCTATTCCACTAGATACCTTGTTCCCACAATGGACATCGGGGCAGACCAGCCTAGTGTATCAGCCGCTCATCCGTGATGGTGGTGCTAAGTTACAGCGTCGATATAATTTATATGACTTCACCTCATCATTAGATAATGCTGCTTTAGAAAAACAAAATCCTATGGAGCATTATTAGCCATCTTTTAATGCCTTTTCTCCCTGAACGGTTTGTCAAAATCAGTTAACACACACGATTTTAACAAACAAAATAAGGAGTAAAGGTTATTAAATTAGCTGAGAAATGGCGTTTTTAAAACAGCTTTAATCTGTCCAGAAAACTAGGACAGTCCAATAAATAAAGTGACTAAAAATGCCACCACTGCCAAGGTGTATAAGCCATAGCGAACGCCATTGCCAACATGGTAGTGCATATCATGTAAAATGTAATACAGGCGATGCGCACCGTGCCACATAAATAAGAAAACCAGCACTGAAAATGCAACTAAAAAGAACCAATGATTTATCCAGTAGTGTGCATTTTCATAAAAGCTGTCGGGACTGCCCAATACACCAAATGGCAGCAAAATACAAATAACCACAATCATCGGTGCTAAAGCCAAAGCTGCTGCGGTGCCACCACCAGAAAATATACCCCAAAAAATAGGCTTTAAGTGCTTATTGCTCATGATGCTTCCTTTTTAATACGCATGCTTAATTGTCATTAAGCGATTAATGAACCGAAGGTGATGCCAGTGCCTAAACCAAGGCATAGATGACAAAAAATACAAAAAGAGATATGACAGCAAAAGCAATCCAACTGCCAGTAATCATTTTGCTGTCTTCAACAAAACGCTCTCCAACTTGGATGGGCATGGCTTTTGGCATGGCTTTAAACCATTCAACCGTATTGAATAGTGCCGCAACTATGGCGATTAGATTAAGGACAACCACAATAGGGTTGCGCTGGAAATTAATCCAAGTTGTCCATGCATCAGCAGAGCTGGCAAGGGCAGCAATACACCAAAAGAAATTAAGCGCAGCCAGCATCACAGGGATGCAGGTTAACTCACGTAGCATATATTTTTTGTAGAAGGGAGTCTGTGTATACCAGTTATCTGACTGCTTTGTAATGTAAGGTTTTCTAGCCATGATTAAGACTCCTTTTATTGACTGTCTTTGCTAAATAGGTCCATTGCCCAATAGCCAACGCCTTGAGCTTTAGCTTGTTGGATAGCGCCGGCAGGATCAACGTGCTTAGGACATACCTCGGAACAGTATCCGACAAAGGTACAAGGCCAGATTCCATCTTCTTCATTGAGCATTTTAAAGCGTATTTTTGCGCCATCATCTCGGCTATCAAGGTTGTAACGATGTGCCAAGGCAGATGCAGCAGGACCCAAGAAGTCTGCATTTAGACCGACTTGAGGGCAGGCTTGATAGCAAAGCATGCAGTTAATACACATGGTATACTTTTTATATTTAGCAAGCTGTTTTGGCGTTTGAAGATACTCTTTATCGCTCAATGCTCGTGGGTTTTTGCTGATAATATAAGGACTTACAGACTCTAGTTTTTCAATAAAAGGCTGGGTATCCACAATCAGGTCCTTTTCAATTGGGAAATTATCCATCGCACCGATGACAATCTCACCTGTTCCTCCATTTTGCGGAACATAATCACGCACAAAAGTAGAGCAGGCAAGCTTAGGCACGCCATTAATCACCATGCCACAAGAGCCGCAGACTTCCATTCGACATGACCAACGATAGGCCAGTTCAGGGCGTAAATCATCTTTAATGACACCTAAAGCGTCCAAAATAGACATATCGTATGTCCATGCAATATCGAAGGTTTCAGGCCAAGGCTTATCATCTTGAGCAGGGCGATAACGCATCACTGTGATTTTGATATGACCACTGTGAGCCATTTGTTTTGTTCCCATTTCTGTTTGAGAGCGGGGCTTATGCATCTTTGGCTGGCTACTCATATTAGTTGTCTCCTCCGGCATCACCGGCAGCGCCATAAGCGCGCGTGGCGGGTTGTGACTTAGTGATTAACACATCACTATATTCAATGGTCGGTTCAGCACCTGATTGGTAAAAGGCAAGAGAGTGTTTTAGATAGTGCTCGTCATCACGCTCTGGGTAGTCTAGGCGTTGATGTGAACCGCGTGACTCTTTGCGAGCGCTGGCGCTATAAATCATGCTTTCTGCCACGTCTAATAAATAGCTAAGCTCAATGGTAGTCAGCCAGTCAGTGTTAAACGTGGTACTGTGATCAGTGACTTTCACATTTTTATAGCGCTGTTTGAGTTGTTTAATACCGGCTATGGCAGCTTGCGAATGCTCTGCGCTGCGATAAATCCCGACATTTTCTTCCATTAGTCTGCCTAAGTCATTGCGAATATCAGCAGGTTTTTCTGTACCATCGGTACGGTTTAGCAGTTCAGCATAGGGTTTAAAAGCCTGTTCAGCCAGTTGCGTAAACTGTGCAGATGAGATCGCCAGACTATCTTGCTGAGCCGTTTTTTTGATATGGGACAATGCATTTTCACCAGCAACTTTACCGAATACGCACAACTCACTTAACGAGTTGGAACCTAAGCGGTTAGCACCATGCAGGCCAACTGACGCGCATTCACCAACAGCGAATAATCCTGGAATACGGGTCTGGCAGTGGCGATCAGTTTCAATGCCGCCCATGGTGTAGTGAACAGTGGCACGTACAGGAATCGGCTCATAAACTGGATCAACACCGACAAATTTCTGCGCCAAAGAACGAATAAAAGGTAGGCGTTCATTAATATGTGCTTCACCCAAATGGCGAAGGTCGAGATATACAGCAGGACCTCTGGAGGTATCTACTGTTCGGCCAGCCTTCCACTCATGATAAAACGCTTGTGACAGTCTGTCACGCGGACCCAGTTCCATGTACTTGTTTTTGGGTTCACCGATGGGCGTTTCAGGACCAAGGCCATAATCTTGTAGATAGCGATAACCGTCTTTATTAATTAATATACCGCCCTCGCCACGACAGCCTTCTGTCATTAAAATACCAGATCCGGGTAGTCCGGTAGGGTGATATTGGACAAATTCCATGTCACGTAAGGGCACACCATGACGATAAGCCAAAGCCATACCGTCACCAGTGACAATACCGCCATTAGTATTAAAGGCATAGACACGACCAGCACCACCAGTTGCAATAATAACGCTTTTGGCTTGTATACCGATCGTTTGTCCATTTAATAGGTCATAGCAAATCACCCCTTGCAGCTGCTTGTCAGCAGGGTCATGGCTAGCGCCTTCACTGACAACTATGTCTAGGACAAAGTGCTCATCTAAGCGTTTGATATTTGGATATTGCATAGAGGTTTGAAATAAGGTGTGCAGGATGTGGAATCCTGTTTTGTCTGAAGCAAACCAGGTGCGTGGAATTTTCATACCACCAAAGCGACGCACATTCGCACGCCCATTTGGTAAGCGCGACCACGGACAACCCCAATGTTCAAGCTGAATCATCTCTTCAGTCGCATGCTCGACAAAGTACTCAACCACATCTTGTTCACACAGCCAGTCTCCACCAGAAACTGTATCATTAAAGTGATTTTCCAACGAATCATCATCACGCACCACCCCAGCAGCGCCTCCCTCAGCAGCTACGGTATGACTACGCATCGGATAAACCTTAGAAATTAAAGTCACCTCAACATCAGGCGCACCACGGGCAATCTCAATAGCCGCACGAAGTCCAGCACCACCAGCGCCAACGATTGCTATATCTGTTTTTATGGTTTGCATATGGCCCTCTTAGATGAAGAATGTTATTTCTTTATTGTAGCAAAGCCATGGTCAGATTGTGGTTTAAAATTAGTTAAAATGTGAATTAAGGGTTTATCGATTCAAATTGCAATGTTGTAAAGATCTGACGGTGGCAATGATAATTTGGGGCGCTCCAAAAACCCAACAAAAACCCAACAAAAAGCAAATAAATCAAAAAAAGCCCGAATAAAGGCTTGACACTCATCATAAACCCTATATAATACGCCCCTGTTCAGTCAGAAGCGCAGAAGTTAGATAATAAAAGCCTAGTAAAAACAGACACTTACTTGGTACCGACGGAAGGCTGGGTTTAATGGAGTAGATAATTATTAGGAACGAGTTGTTCAGGCAACAAATTTCAAATAAAACGAAACAAACCCTTGACAAACAAAATAAAGCGTCTATAATACGCACCTTATCGGAACAACGAAATCGATTGTGAGATTGATTAAGAGATTTTGATAACGGAATTAAAGGTTTAAGTTCAAATAAAAGAATTTAAACCAACCAAAAAA
>NZ_KB907645.1 GCF_000382145.1 Psychrobacter lutiphocae DSM 21542 | reverse complement strand
ACCAAGCGTGAAGACGTACAACGTGGTCAAGTACTAGCGGCACCAGGTTCAATCACACCGCACACCAACTTTGACGCAGAAGTATATGTACTATCAAAAGAAGAAGGTGGTCGTCACACGCCATTCTTAAATGGTTACCGTCCACAGTTCTACTTCCGTACTACTGACGTAACAGGTGCCATCACCTTACAAGAAGGTACAGAGATGGTAATGCCAGGCGATAACGTAGAGATGAGCGTAGAGCTAATCCACCCAATCGCAATGGACAAAGGCTTACGCTTCGCAATTCGTGAAGGTGGCCGTACCGTAGGTGCTGGTGTTGTTGCTAACGTCAAAGAGTAATTTGTATCAAGCACAACAACAAGATGCATTAGCATAAGCATGTGCACTTAATATAAGTAGCAGTGCTAATAAGACCGTCCTGAATAGGGGCGGTCTTTTTTTATAAAAATATCAAAGAAGTAGTTTAGGCTTAAAGAGAATTTTCATTCATTATAGTCAGAGAGATACTAAACGCGGTGTCTTGCTAAGTCTTAATGAGTAGTGCCTGTACTTGAGTAGCGCCTGTACTATGAGCATTAGTTGCACTCGTTTTCCTTGATATCTTAATTTTCAGATTTGGTATAAGTTATTACTACAAAACTACGAAGGTGACTGTACAACAAACCCTGAATTAATATTACATCTCAAAGCGGATTGATATAAAGTCAAATATTTGAAAGTAGAGCATAGATTAGTTACAATACGTCCGTTATGAACAGCTAATTGACTAGCCACTTACATAACTAATTATTTAATAACTAGCTACTTAGTAACAAACAGTTGAATAGAGATTACATATCTTACTTTGTGTGTAACAAGGCTTGCATTCCACAAAAAAGATTGTATAATAGTCAACCTTAACTAAAGGCGATTGGCTCAATTGGTAGAGCATCGGTTTCCAAAACCGAGGGTTGGGGGTTCGAGTCCCTCATCGCCTGCCATTTATTTGTTAACTGTCTAATTATTTATTAACTGTCTAAGCTTAATTGCGAAGCACTCTTCTTTTACCATACAGATAGGCGGTTATTAACTTTATCGTCTAATTCGTAAGGCAATTCAATTATGAGCAATCAACAGGATAACCTAGATAACAAGTTATCTGACACACAGCAGAGCGCTCATAAAACGCCAGGTAAACTTGTTTCTAATAATAAAAGTGCTTCTAATCGCAAAAGCGCAATAGAAGTGGCAAAAACCCGCTCACCAAAAGATATGGCGCTGTGGGCTATTGCATTTGTTGCTTTAATTGGTGCAACATTAGTCAACTACAAGCTACCAGGTATTTGGCAACCAGCCAATGATATTTGGACTCGAGTTGGTATTATTGCCTGTTTGGTATTATTGGCTATTATTTGTTTGGCATTAACCAATCAAGGGCGTAGCTTTAAGGTACTTCTTAAAGATGCCAATATTGAACTGCGTCGTGTCACTTGGCCAAGTAAAAGTGAAACCATCCAATATACATGGCAATCATTACTAGTAATTGGCATAGTCGCAATCATCGTTTGGTTGTTAGATAACCTCTTTAATTGGCTAGTCGGTATCTTTATCGGCTAACAATAAACTTATTAAAGGCTGGGTTTATATAGTAGCTATATAAACATGACAGCCTGTTTTTTTTAATCAGTAATCGTTTGATTGACGTCATGGAGAACTATATGCGCTGGTATATCGTGCAAGCATTTTCAGGATATGAAAAGCAAGTCCAACGCTATTTGACGGATCGTATCAATCGTAGTGAGTTCGCTGATAAGTTCGGTGAGGTATTAGTACCAACTGAAGAAGTCGTTGAAATGAAAGACGGCAAAAAGCGTAAAAGTGAGCGTAAATTCTTTCCAGGTTATGTATTAATCGAAATGGAAATGAATGATGATACTTGGCACATCGTTAATGACTGCCCACGTATCACGGGTTTTATTGGTGGTACACCAGAAAATCCAGCACCGATTACTAAAGTTGAAGCCGACCGTATTTTAAATCGATTAAAACAAACTGAAGTCGCCCCAAGACCTAAGACCCTGTTTGAACCAGGTGAAGAAGTACTGGTTATTGATGGACCGTTTACAGACTTTAAAGGTTTGGTTGAAAAAGTCGATTATGAAAAATCTAAATTACAGCTAACTGTAAATGTATTTAACCGACCAACTCAGGTCGAATTAGAGTTTAGTAAGGTTGAGAAGTTAAGCTAATCTGTCTATTGATGAGCTCATTTAACTACCATGCTAAATAGTTAACCACCACCGGGGAGCAGATTGCTACATTTTATTCTTAACGCCATAACTTATGTGGAAGCAAGAGTAAAATTTACTAAAGCATAAGCGTTATCACCCGCAAAGGAGAAAAACTCATGGCTAAGAAGATTGATGGTTACATCAAACTACAAGTGCCTGCTGGCAAAGCAAACCCTTCACCACCGATTGGTCCTGCTCTAGGTCAAAAAGGTGTGAACATCATGGCGTTCTGTAAAGAATTCAATGCGGCAACAGCAAACATGGAACCAGGTTTGCCGATCCCTACTGAAATCACAGTGTATGCCGATAAATCATTTACATTTATCATGAAGTCACCTCCTGCGGCCTTCTTGTTGCGTAAAGCAGCAGGTATCGCTAAAGGTTCTGGTGTACCAAACACGACTAAAGTAGGTAAAGTTACTCGTGCCCAGCTTGAAGAGATCGTTCAGACTAAACAAGCTGATTTAACTGCCGCTGACTTGGATGCTGCTGTACGTACTATCGCTGGTACTGCACGTTCAATGGGCATCGATGTGGAGGGTGTGTAAATGAGTAAACTTACTAAGCGTCAAAAATTAATCGCTGAGCGTGTAGAAAGCGAAAAACTATATACGCTAGAAGAAGCGGTTCAGATTTTAAATGATCTGCCACCTCTTAAATTTAAAGAGTCAATCGACATTGCTGTAAACTTAGGTGTAGACCCACGTAAATCAGATCAAGTGGTTCGTGGTGCGACTAACCTACCTGCTGGTACTGGTAAAACCAAACGTGTTGCCGTATTTGCTCAAGGCGCAGCTGCCGATGCTGCTAAAGAAGCTGGTGCTGATATCGTTGGTATGGAAGATTTAGCAGAGCAGGTTAAAGCTGGTAATCTAGACTTTGATGTGGTGATTGCTGCTCCAGACGCAATGCGTGTCGTTGGTCAGTTAGGTACTATCTTAGGTCCACGTGGTTTAATGCCTAACCCTAAAGTCGGTACAGTGACACCAAACGTTGCAGAGGCGGTTGCAAATACCAAAGCGGGTCAGGCAACTTACCGTGTTGATAAAGCAGGTATTATTCATACTACTATCGGTCAAGTTGGCTTCACTGCAGAGCAAATTGCTCAAAACGTGAATGCACTGATCAGTGATATTAGACGTGCTAAGCCAGCAACATCAAAAGGTATTTATATTAAAAAAATCACTTTATCTAGCACCATGGGCCCTGGTATCACTTTGGATCCAGTACCATACCGTACTGCTAAATAATCGATTTTTAAAAAATTTTAAACTATTATTTGTATTTGAAAGAATTAGGTCAGCTTAGCCAAAGCTATGCTGTCTAAGACCGTAGGTAGGTATTTTGAGCGTTAAGCTCTTGCATACTGTTAATTGATGCTAGTGCTGATAATGACGGTTTTTACCTTTATCAGCCCAGTATTGGCCTACGCAGACGGTGACCCAAAAAGTTTGATCCTAGTGGTGAGATTGGTTTTCCAATCTGATTACACATTCATTCTGATAAAGGTGCCGTATTCAGCGTTATTAAAATAGTCAGTTATGAGCAATTTATTGCAATTAAGTGATTGTTTTAGTAATAACAAACGTCAATTCAGCATACCGTGATTATGGTTTTGCTGATGAGATCAAGGAGTCAACTCATGGCATTAACGCTAGAACAGAAACAAAAAGTTGTGGCTGAAGTGTCTGAAGTTGCTGCAAATGCTTATTCAGCAGTTGCTGCTGATTATCATGGCCTTGGTGTTGCTCAGTTAACTGAGTTACGTAACCAAGCTCGTGAGAAAGGTGTTGTACTTAAAGTTGTAAAAAATACGCTTGCTAAGCGTGCTTTTGAAGGTACCAACTTTGAGTCGATGTCAGATAAGATGGTTGGCCCATTGCTACTGGCTTTTTCTACTGAAGATTTAGGTTCAGCTGCTCGTGTTATTTATGAGTTCAGCAAAGAACATAAAGATTTAGAGCCAAAGCTTGTTGCAGTTGGTGAAGAACTGTTTGGTCCTGAGGAGCTAGAGCGCGTATCTAAGCTACCAACACGCGACGAAGCACTATCTATCTTGATGGCAACAATGAAGGCACCAGTAACCAAGCTTGCACGTACTATGAAAGAAGTACCAGGCAAGTTTGTTCGCACTGTTGCAGCAGTAAAAGACGCAAAAGACGCTGCTTAATACTTATACTTAATTTCATAAGTATAATTAAGCCAACAAGCTGTTTTTTGGTTAGTACAGCATTATTATTGCTTAGTTGCATAACAATATAGCCATTTTATTTTACTGTATTGACCTTAATAATTAACTTTAAATTTATCAGAATATGGAGAAATCCCATGGCACTATCTAGAGAAGATGTGTTAAACGCAATCGCTGAAATGTCAGTAATGGATATCGTTGAACTAATCAGCGAAATGGAAGAAAAATTCGGCGTAACAGCTGCTGCTGCTGTTGCTGCTGCTCCTGCTGCCGCTGCTGGTGGCGCTGCTGCTGCTGAAGAAAAAGACGAATTTGACGTAGTTTTAGCTAGCTTCGGTGAGAAGAAAGTTGCTGTTATTAAAGCCGTTCGTGAAGCAACTGGTCTTGGCTTAAAAGAAGCTAAAGAACTAGTTGAGGGCGCTCCAGCGCCAATCAAAGAAGGCGCTGCTAAAGCTGAAGCTGAAGAGCTAAAAGCTAAGCTTGAAGAAGCTGGTGCTACTGTAGAGCTTAAATAATAGATTGTTATCTATGTTAAGCTTGATTGAGTAGAGGTCATACTTTCTTTACTTAATCACAAGCCAAAAAAGCCAACAATGTCAATCACGTTGTTGGCTTTTTTTGTGGCTAGTTACTTTTATATATTATGTGTGTTTGCTTTTTTTAAAATAGTATTGTATAATCTCGCACTTGACCTTTTGTATTAGCCTAAATGGTTGGCAAGCGTCACGTTAATAACTTATCACTATCGGCTTAACGAACGTTTAGCGATTAATACAGACCAAGGGGCAGACAATTTGCATGTTTGAAACATCGTTAGCTTCTATCCTATTTATTTGACCTAGGTACGTTCGTGCTTGGGGTTTTTTTGCATCTGTCATTTGGCAAATTTTTTATCAAAATAAACCACTTTTATTAATTTAACTTTTATATTAACTAATTTAATTACCATTAGCTATAAACGTTTGTAATGGGTTTGGCAACGTTGACACTCAATTATAGAGTGACACACGTTCTGATAGATATGTATAACAGGCATTTATCAAAGGTCACGCTCACTGTTTCAATCTGATGATTTTCGCTTAAATGCTCAGCTGTTTGGCTAATCACTAAGCAGTTAAGATTTAAAAAAGATCATTTTTATTTTACTGTCTACTGTAAGGACTCTCGATGGCATATTCCTATACTGAAAAAAAACGTATTCGCAAAAGTTTTGCCGAGTTGCCACATGTCATGGATATTCCATATCTGCTGGCAATTCAAGTGGATTCCTATGAGCAATTTTTGCAGGAAAATAAAAAGCCTAAAGCGCGTGAGAATACTGGCCTGCAAGCTGCATTTTCATCTATTTTCCCAATCGAAAGTAACTCTAACAACGCTGAGCTACAATTTATTGAATATTACCTAGGTGCGCCAGAGTTCGATGAGCGTGAGTGTATTTCTCGTGGCTCAACTTATGCTGCACCTTTGCGTGTCAAAATACGTCTGGTTATTAAAGACAGAGACAGCAAAGACAAAAATAGCAAAGCGGCTATTAAAGACATTCGTGAACAGAATGTCTATATGGGTGAAATCCCTTTGATGACGGATAATGGTA
This sequence comes from Psychrobacter lutiphocae DSM 21542, assembly GCF_000382145.1. GTDB lineage: Bacteria > Pseudomonadota > Gammaproteobacteria > Pseudomonadales > Moraxellaceae > Psychrobacter > Psychrobacter lutiphocae. Next base: position 43,241 of record NZ_KB907645.1, on the reverse strand, counting down.
CCTTTATCATTAATGGTACCGAGCGTGTGATCGTGTCTCAATTACATCGCTCACCTGGTGTGTTCTTTGATCATGATAAAGGTAAGTCACATTCAAGTGGCAAAGTGCTTTATAACGCTCGTATTATCCCATACCGTGGCTCATGGTTAGACTTTGAGTTTGACGCCAAAGACTTAGTATTTGCCCGTATTGACCGTCGCCGTAAGCTATTAGGGACCATTATCCTACGTGCGCTTGGTATGGAAACGCAAGAAATCTTAGATACCTTCTTTGAAAAGGTGACTGTCTATAAAGGCGAAGAGCAATTCGAAATTGACTTGGTTCCAGATCGTCTACGTGGCGAGATGGCTCAGTTCGATATCGTATCACCAGATGGTGAGGTTCTGGTTGAACAAGGTAAGCGTATTAATGCGCGCCGTATTCGCCAAATCGAACAGTCAGGTATGAAAAAACTGGCTGTACCGGATGAATACTTATATGAACGCATTTTAGCGGAAGATATCGTGGTGAATGGCGAAGTGATTGCCAAAGCCAATACCCTAATTGACCATGAATTATTGGTTAAATTAAGTGCATTTGAAGCCAGCGAATCAATCAAAGAGTTTACCATTTTATTTACCAATGACATTGATCATGGTACTTATATCGCCGATACGCTACGTGCGGACACAACGGGTAGCCGTGAAGAAGCCTTGATTGAAATTTATAAAGTAATGCGTCCAGGTGAGCCACCAACGATTGATACGGCTGAAAAATTGTTCGATAGCATGTTCTTCAATGCAGATCGTTATGACCTATCGAACGTCGGTCGTATGAAGTTTAACCGTCGTTTGGGCCGTTCATTTGAAAATACCGATGATCCAGATGTTAAACGTGAGCAAAGCGTTTTAACCAAAGAAGACATCATCGATGTGTTAAAAGAGCTGATCAATATTCGTAACGGTTTGGGTGAAGTGGATGATATTGACCACTTAGGTAACCGTCGTATTCGTTCAGTGGGCGAAATGGCTGAAAACCAATTCCGCGTTGGTCTAGTACGTGTTGAGCGTGCGGTAAAAGAGCGTTTAAGCTCAGCTGAATCTGACAACTTGTCACCACAAGATTTGATTAACTCGAAGCCAGTAGCGGCAGCGGTTAAAGAATTCTTTGGTTCAAGCCAGTTGTCACAGTTTATGGACCAAAACAACCCGCTATCAGAGATTACGCATAAGCGTCGTATCTCAGCATTAGGCCCAGGTGGTTTGACCCGTGAGCGTGCAGGATTTGAGGTACGTGACGTACACAACACTCACTATGGTCGTGTGTGTCCGATTGAGACCCCAGAGGGTCCAAACATTGGTCTGATTAACTCACTAGCAACTTTTGCAAAAACTAACGAATTTGGCTTCTTAGAAACGCCATATCGTAAAGTGGTTGACGGTAAAGTAACCGATGATATCGAATACTTATCAGCCATTGAAGAAGTCGGAACGGTTATCGCTCAGGCTGACTCAGAATTGGACGAAAATGGCGTATTAGCTGAAGAAATGGTTATGGTACGTAGTGGTGGTGAATCGGTGCGTATGCCAAGTGATAAGGTGACGCATATGGATGTGTCACCAAGTCAGGTTGTGTCTGTTGCGGCCAGCTTAATCCCATTCCTTGAACATGACGATGCTAACCGTGCCTTGATGGGTTCGAACATGCAACGTCAGGCAGTTCCCACTTTACGTGCTGATAAACCATTGGTAGGCACAGGTATGGAGCGTCACGTGGCACGCGACTCAGGTGTGTGTGTTATTGCAAAACGTGGTGGTGTGATTGAAGATGTTGATGCGTCACGTATCGTCGTCCGTGTTAATGAAGATGAGATGCAGCCAGGCGAAGCGGGTATTGATATCTATAACTTAATCAAATATACCCGTTCAAACCAGAACACTTGTATTAACCAGCGTATCATTGTGAACCAAGGTGACGAAATCGCTGGTGGTGATATTCTAGCGGATGGTCCATCTACCGATTTAGGTGAGCTGGCATTGGGTCAGAACATGCGTGTGGCATTCATGCCATGGAACGGTTACAACTTCGAAGACTCGATTTTGTTATCTGAGCGTGTGGTTAAAGAAGACCGTTTCACCACGATTCACATTCAAGAGTTAACCTGTGTGGCACGTGATACCAAGCTAGGTACTGAAGAAATTACGGCCGATATTCCAAACGTTGGTGAAGCCGCACTATCTGCGCTGGATGAGTCAGGTATTGTTTATATCGGTGCTGAAGTAGACGCTGGTGACATCCTAGTTGGTAAAGTGACGCCTAAAGGTGAAACCCAATTAACGCCAGAAGAAAAACTGCTCAGAGCCATCTTCGGTGAAAAAGCGGCAGACGTTAAAGATACTTCTTTACGTGTGCCAACCTCTACCAAAGGTACGGTTATTGATGTTCAAGTCTTTACCCGTGATGGTATAGAAAAAGACGCTCGTGCAAAAGCAATCGAGAAGTCACAGCTAGACAACTACCGCAAAGACTTAAAAGAAGAGTTGCGTATCTTCGAAGAAGCGGCACGTAGCCGTATTAGTCACATCCTTGATGGTCATGCTATCAGTGGTGGTGCTGGTCTGAAGTCAGGTACAGTATTAACCGAAGCTGAATTGCTAGAAATGTCGTTAGAGATGTTGCTAGATATCCAGCCAGTCGAAGAAGAAATCGCTGAGCGTATGACTCAGATTCAAGAATTCTTGGTCGATAAGCAAAAAGACATCGATACCAAGTTTGCTGAGAAAAAACGTAAGCTAACTGCCGGTGATGACTTACAACATGGCGTCCAAAAAATCGTTAAGGTTTATCTGGCTGTTAAACGTCGTATCCAGCCAGGTGATAAGATGGCCGGTCGTCATGGTAACAAAGGGGTAGTGTCACGTATCATGCCAGTAGAAGACATGCCGTATGATGAGCATGGTAACCCTGTCGATATCGTGTTGAACCCACTGGGTGTACCGTCACGTATGAACATCGGTCAGGTTCTTGAGACTCACTTAGGTATGGCTGCTAAAGGTCTTGGTGACAAGATTAACGGTATGTTAAAAGCCCAAGCTGAGGTCGCTGAGCTGCGTGATTTCTTAGACAAGATTTATAACAAAGTGGGCGGTGAGCAAGTTGATTTAGATAGCTTGACCGACGAAGACATCATGGCGTTGGCGCAAAACTTGCGTGATGGTGTGCCTATGGGTACTGCGGTATTTGATGGCGCGCGTGAAGTGCAAATTGATGAATTGTTAGAGCTAGCAGGCTACCCAAGCTCAGGTCAGCAAATTTTATATGATGGTCGTACAGGCGTGCAGTTTGACCGTCCTGTCACAGTTGGCTATATGTATATGCTGAAATTGAACCACTTGGTTGATGACAAGATGCACGCCCGTTCAACTGGTTCATACTCATTAGTCACGCAGCAGCCGCTAGGTGGTAAAGCTCAATTTGGTGGTCAGCGCTTCGGTGAAATGGAAGTGTGGGCACTAGAAGCTTATGGTGCGACTTACACCTTGCAAGAAATGCTAACAGTGAAGTCAGATGATGTTGAAGGTCGTACGCGTATGTATAAGAACATCGTTGATGGCGAGCAGTACATGGATCCAGGTATGCCTGAGTCATTTAACGTACTGACTAAAGAGATTAAGTCTCTGGGTATTAATATTGAGCTAAAAGAAAGTAACTGATCTTACCTTTAACTCAGCCTAATTCATTGCCTTCAACGGTCAGTTAGGGTTATTACACAAGCTATATTATTGAATATAAAAAATTATTGAATATTAATAATAGTAATACCCCGACTACCGTGAACACATATAACGGAGAAGCAACTTGAAAGATTTACTCGATATTATGAAAAGCCCTGCCGACAACGGCAAACGTGAGTTTGATAGCATTCAAATTTCATTGGCTGCTCCAGAGACTATTAAATCATGGTCACATGGTGAAGTAAAAAAACCAGAAACAATTAACTACCGTACTTTCAAACCTGAGCGTGACGGCCTTTTCTGCGCCAAAATCTTTGGTCCAGTAAAAGACTTTGAATGTTTGTGTGGTAAGTACAAGCGCCGCAAATTCCAAGGCGTTATCTGCGAAAAATGTGGCGTAGAGGTCACTACTGCCAAAGTTCGTCGTGACCGTATGGGTCATATCGACTTGGCCAGTCCTGTTGCGCACATTTGGTTTTTAAAATCATTACCGAGCCGTATTGGTTTGCTACTTGATATGACATTACGTGATATCGAGCGTGTATTGTATTTTGAAAGCTATGTAGTCACTGATCCTGGCATGACATCTCTAGAGAAGTACCAACTGCTTGATGATGAAGATTATTACAAAGCCCTAGAAGAATTTGGCGATGAATTTATCGCTAAAATGGGTGCTGAAGCCATTCAGGACTTATTAAAAGATATTGACATTGATCTTGAAATTGATGAGTTGCGTGAAGAGATTCCAAATACGGGCTCAGAGACTAAGCTTAAAAAGATGTCAAAGCGTCTAAAATTATTAGAAGCATTCCGTGATTCTAATAACAAGCCTGAGTGGATGGTCATGACCATTTTACCAGTGCTACCACCAGATTTACGTCCACTAGTTCCACTAGAGGGTGGTCGCTTTGCAACCTCAGATCTAAACGATTTATACCGTCGTGTGATCAACCGTAACAACCGTTTGAAGCGTCTATTAGAGCTTAACGCACCTGACATTATTGTACGTAACGAAAAGCGTATGCTGCAAGAGTCAGTGGATGCGTTACTAGATAACGGTCGTCGTGGTCGTGCTATTACTGGCAGCAACAAGCGTCCATTAAAATCGCTAGCTGATATGATCAAAGGTAAACAGGGTCGCTTCCGTCAAAACTTACTAGGTAAGCGTGTTGACTACTCTGGCCGTTCGGTAATTGTTGTTGGTCCAACCCTACGTCTACATCAGTGTGGTCTGCCTAAGAAAATGGCACTTGAGCTATTCAAGCCATTTACTTACTCAAAACTGTTATCACACGGTTTGGCAACTACCATTAAGCAAGCGAAGAAGATGGTAGAGCGTGAAGAGCCACAAGTGTGGGATATGCTGGCCATGGTTATCCGTGAGCATCCTGTACTGCTTAACCGTGCACCAACCTTACATAGATTGGGCTTACAGGCATTTGAGCCAGTACTCATTGAAGGTAAAGCAATTCAGCTACATCCTTTAGTATGTACTGCATTTAATGCCGACTTTGACGGTGACCAAATGGCGGTTCACGTGCCTTTAACTTTAGAAGCACAGTTAGAAGCGCGTGTACTTATGATGTCCACAAACAATATCTTATCGCCAGCTAATGGTGATCCGATTATTGTGCCATCACAAGACGTGGTATTAGGTCTTTATTATATTAGCCGTTCGTCTATCAATGCCAAAGGTGAAGGCATGATTTTCGCAACTGTAAACGAAGCGTTACGTGCGATTGGTTCAAACGACTTACATGTCAATGCAAAAATTAAAGTGCGTGTGACAGAAACTATTATTGATGACGAAGGCAATGAAACTGAAATCACATCACTACAAGATACAGTAGCTGGTCGTTTGCTTATCTGGAACATCATGCCTAAAGGTATGCGCTTTGAAGAGTGTAACGTTGAGATGACGAAGAAAAACATCTCAAAATTGATGAACTCTTGTTATCGTACTCGTGGGGTGAAGGATAGTGTTATCTTCGCTGACCAATTGATGTACCTAGGTTTTGCACAAGCAACCCTATCTGGTGTATCGATTGGTATTGAGGATATGGTCATTCCACCAGCCAAAAAAGAATTATTAGAAGCAGCCGATGCTGAAGTTCGTGAAATTGAACAACAGTTTGAACAAGGCTTCGTAACCGCTGGTGAGCGCTATAACAAAGTTGTCGATATTTGGTCACGTACCAACGACAAAGTTGCAAAAGCGATGATGGACAATTTAAATACTGAAATTGTTATCAATGCTAAAGGTGAACAAGAGGAACAAAAATCCTTCAACTCTATCTTTATCATGGCAGACTCAGGTGCGCGTGGTAGTGCAACTCAGATACGTCAGTTAGCCGGTATGCGTGGCCTGATGGCAAAGCCAGATGGCTCAATTATCGAAACACCGATTAAAGCTAACTTCCGTGAGGGACTATCAGTACTTCAGTACTTTATCTCGACTCATGGAGCACGTAAAGGTCTGGCAGATACGGCACTGAAGACAGCTAACTCAGGCTATCTAACCCGTCGTCTAGTCGATGTCGCACAAGACCTAGTAATCACAGAAGATGACTGTGGTACTGAAAAAGGCGTACGCATGACACCACATATCCAAGGTGGTGAAATCATTGAAAAATTAGGTGATCGTGTATTAGGTCGTGTGGTTGCTCGTGACGTGATTAGCCGTGATGACAAGGTGTTGCTATCGGCTGGAACCTTGATTGATGAACACGGTGTACAAATCATTGATGACAATGGTATTGATGAGGTTTGGGTACGTTCAGTGATCACTTGTGATGTGCCACATGGCGTTTGTGCCCAGTGTTATGGACGTGACCTAGCCCGAGGTCACAAAGTGAACATCGGTGAGTCTGTGGGTGTTATGGCTGCTCAATCAATTGGTGAGCCAGGTACTCAGTTAACGATGCGTACTTTCCACGTTGGTGGTGCTGCAAGCTCGACTTCTGTAGATAACAGTATCACAGCTCGTAATTCAGGCTTCATCCGTTTCCATAATATGAAAACGGTAGAGCACGTAGATGGTCATTTGGTCATTGTATCGCGTTCTGCTGAAATTGGTATTGCTGATGATGTCGGTCGTGAGCGTGAGCGTTATAAAGTACCTTACGGCTCAAGTGTCCTAGTAAAAGACGGTGATGACGTACAAAGTGGACAAGCCATTGCAAAATGGGATCCACATACGCATCCAATTATTACTGAATTCGCTGGTACAGCTCGCTTTAGCGATATTATCGATGGCTCAACCGCCACCGTTAAGATTGATGAAGCAACAGGTATGAGTTCGTTTGAAATCCTAGCAGCAAAAGACAGACCAAGTAACGCCAAAGACTTACGTCCAGCGATTATTCTAGATACTACTGCTGGTAAAGAAGTGGTTTACTTCTTACCTGCTGAAACCATTATCCGCGTGTCTGATGGCGAAGATGTGACAGCTGGTTCGGTATTAGGCCGTGTTCCACAAGCTTCTTCAGGTACGAAAGATATTACTGGTGGTTTACCACGTGTTGCTGATTTGTTTGAGGCACGTCGTCCAAAAGATCACGCCATCATGGCAGAAATGTCGGGTGTGGTGAGCTTTGGTGCATCTACTAAAGGTAAGAACCGCTTTATCATCACCAATGAAGAGGGTGAGGTACATGAAGAGTTGATTCCAAAGTGGCGTCAAATTAACGTATTTGAAAATGAAACGGTAGCACGTGGTGAGGTCATTGCTGATGGTCCATTAAATCCGCATGATATCTTACGCTTACAAGGTGAAACTGCATTAGCAAACTATATCGTGGATGAAGTGCAAGATGTTTACCGCTTGCAGGGTGTTAAGATCAACGATAAGCACATCGAAGTAATTATTCGTCAGATGCTACGCAAAGTAGAAGTTACTGATCCAGGTGATTCAAATTACTTTAAAGGTGACCAAGCAGAGTATGCAGATATTAAAGCTTTAAATGAAAAGCTATTGGCTGAAGATAAATTCCCAGTTAAGTTTGAGCGTCAGTTATTGGGTATTACCAAAGCCAGCTTGGCAACCGAAAGCTTTATCTCAGCAGCATCGTTCCAAGAAACAACCCGTGTGTTAACAGCTGCTGCTGTTGAGGGTAAAGTGGATGAGCTACGTGGCTTGAAAGAGAACGTTGTTGTCGGTCGTCTGATCCCAGCAGGTACAGGTCTTGCTTATCATGCGGCACGTAAGAAAGCCAAAGAAGGCAAGCCTGCGTATGATGCAGAAAGTGCGCTAGATGCTGCTTTTGATTTAGAAGTAAATAGCACCACTCAGGACTTTAGAAGTTTTGATGAAGCTTTTGCACAAGAGTTAAGTCAAGATAAGCCTGCTCAATAAAGGGTTTATTTTAAACGAAAGCTTGTGTTCTAAATTAGAATGGAGCTTTTAAGATTTTAACTGTTTTAACTTTTAAATATTAAAAATAGCAAAAAGCCAGATACCGAGAGTATCTGGCTTTTTTGTGTTTGTAACCAAAAACGGCAGAAGTTTAACTTAGCTGTATTATTTGTTGGCTAGAATTAAATAACTTGTATAAACTAGGTAGAGACTAAGTAATAATTGGATTATAGTCAACAGAAAACTAGCGCAGCTAGATGTGAAGGAGACAATCGTGAAGAAGGCGGTCATTGGGGTTTGGGGTAAACATAGGGTCAACACAACAAGGGAAATCCAAGCTAAAGCTGCTGTGATGTCAGTGTTGCTGTTAAGTGGCTTGCTGGCTCTGGCTACTAGTCTACCGGCCAATGCCAATACCAAGCTAAATGCAAGTGCCAATGCAAAGGCAAGCGCTAAGACCAACGCCCAGAGCAAAGCCCAAGCCAACAACCAGGCGAAAAATCAAGCCAAAAGCGAGCGCATCACCCCTGATTGCAAAAGCTTAAATATCATGTTGATGTCCCTGCCAAATACTATGGCGATAAATGCCAATTGGCAAGCAGTTGGCAGCAATGGCAAGCAGGCCAAGACCATTAGCATGGGGGATTTGATTAAAAATTCTGCGCCAGATTTTTCAATCAATTGCCCCAGCTTTAATGCCAACTATGATGGCAAAACCTTAACAATGAAAGCGGACAGCTATCAAAGTATTATTGATCATTTGTATAAGCAACTAAATCGCGGGATCGATTTATACAATTATCGCTGGTATGAAGATCCCAATGTCAAAAATGAGTTTCAAGTAAATAAATATAGTTTTGACTTAGAGAGCCTTACGGTTACCGATGGTTATATTAAACTACCAGAAAATGCTAAATTAGGGGCTCAGCAGTCTTATATTCCAGAATCAGCAGCCATAAGCTATAAAGTTAATGGTGGTGAGTTAAAACCATTATTACAAAACAGAAAGATAATGGCATATCATGAGGCTTTTAAAAAAGCAAAAAGTATTGATATTTATCATAAAAATCCAAATATGGGCAGTAAAGGATTTGGAATACAACGGATTTTTATTGATAAAGAAAATGGAATTTTAGAAATTTATAAGAGTTATAACTTTCCTACTAATAACTCATAGGTGTTGTTAAATATAAAATACAAGAGGCTGTATAGAGGTGATATCACTGATATTTATCAGCGCTATACAAGCCTAACACTCAAAAATTTTAAAGGATAAAAAATGGCAGAAAAGGGCAGAGTAGCACGTTATCAAGCCGACCGTACCAATCAAAAATTTTATTTTTGTCGATTGGCCTGCAAACAAGCAGGAGAAACCACCGATAAGCAACTTTATCAAGCCTACTGTGAGACCGCTATTTTTCATTTGCAAGGTGCTTTGTGGGCACTACTACAAGAGTTGGCGCATTTTTATAACCTAGATACGACTCAGCCAACCATTGACTATATTGAAGCTGAGCTTGCTAAAAAAACCTTGATTTCACCTGAGATCCAGCGGATTAGGAAGTCATTAGATATGGGGGTATTAGCACATATCCAAAAGGCATATCAGCGTTGCCAATATGCGCCAGCGCCTGATAGCAAGGCGCTAGAGAGTAGTCAGCAGGATTTGATTGTCAATGTGGTGACTTTATCTAATCAGTGGTTACCTGATGAACAAAGCATACGTGAATGGCGGCGTCAATTTATGAGTTTGGTTGATGAAATGCGTGGTGGTATGGTTGAGTATTAACAGTGGTATAAGACCCTATTAGTCCCTAGCCTCTTTGTCTTTCACTTTTACCTTAGACCTGACCATCGCGGCGCTGTTTTAATTCTGCTTTTGGAATCCAAGCCCAAGTCATCTCAACTGTGATCGGCGCACGCTCGTTGTCTGATTGTCGGTCTTCAATCACACAAGGGATGACCATTTCACCTTTTGGGGTATCTAGGATATATTGGCGTTGTTGATTGTTTAAGGTGGCGATGGCCGCAATTTGACCCTTTTTTACTGGGCGATAGAAGTTCACCTCATACGATTTAACTAGTAATAGGCGATCTGAAGGTAAGTTAAGTGCTAAGATAAAGCCAGTTGCCGTTTCTGCCAATAAAGTTACGGCAACTGCATGAACCGAGCCGATATGATTTTGGACATTTTTTTTATTGTTTAAGCTGACAACCAATTTATTAGGCGTTACTTCTTCATAATGAATGCCTGTCGTACCGACATAAGGTACCAGTTTGCTAAAGATTTTGGTTAATACAGTGGCGTGTGTTGTCTTAGGTAATAACTGTACAACAGCTAGAATTTTGGTAAAAGGATTGCGAATATTTAAGTTGGCTGTCTTATCTTCACTGTTTGTACTTTGAGCTTGGTCAGAAGTAAAGCCTTGACCAGAGCGTTTTAAAGATAAGTTAAACTGCTCAGCTAGGGTCTGGACGTTTTGTTTTAAGTGGGTTAAACGGCTCATAAAGCATCCTTTTAGATAATAGGCGTATTACATAATAAACATGGTTCAAAGAGAGTTACAGTCATGCATGGTTTATTTGACTGCCCTTTTAACAAATTCAATAAGTGAAGTGAGTTCAATAATACTGTGAATAACGATGTTATAAATGCGGATATTCAGCATACTCAAAATATGCATAACAAACAATCCTTATTACCCAAACAAACTACCAATATTATCTTTACTGGTGTCGCAGGCACTGGTAAGACGCACCGACTGTTACAGCTGCAACGACTTTATGATCAACCTATACAGACTTCATGGGATAACTGGCGGGTACAGCAAATGAGTCATTATGGTTGGTGCGATGCAGTTTGTGCTGTATTACTGCTAGAAGATAGAATGATGAGTGTCCCTGAGATGATGCGTCATCCGTTAATCAAAGACAAAGCGGAGGCTAATAAGCGTAATGTTCATGTCGATAAAACCTTGTGGGTGCAGCTAAGCAAACACACCCATCCTGACTCTAGTACTGTGAATAGCACTCAGCGTGCGTCCAATTATTATTTTGATAAAACTGAGTCTAGTCATTGGTTTTTGCTCGATGAGGTAAAGCCCATGTTGCGTCAGCAGCTAGACGAGTTGTTATCTTTATATGACAAGCGAGCAGAGTCAGAATATATCGCTCAGCATACACTGAGCCGTAGCTGCTTGGTTAGCTTCCATCAATCTTATGGGTATGATGAGTTTGTCGAGGGCATACGTCCACGTATTCATCCACAAAGTGGTCAGATGCAGTATGATATTCAGCCTGGAGCTTTTTTGACCTTGTGTGCCAGAGCAAGCCGTGATCCTGAACATCGTTATGCAATGCTAATAGATGAGATTAATCGAGCCAATACTGCGCAAGTGTTTGGCGAGTTGATGAGCCTCATTGAGCCTAGTAAGCGTGCTGGTGGAGCCACACCGATGAGTGTGCGTTTGGCTTATTCAGGTCGGCAATTTATGGTGCCTAGCAATGTTGATATCTATGCTACCATGAATACTCAGGATCACTCGCTAGCAGCGCTTGATATGGCGTTTAGACGACGTTTTGAGTTTATCACCTGCGACCCATCTCCCCGCTTAGTCGGTAGTGTGACGGATGCGGCAGGGGAGAAGGTAGATGTGGCGCAAATAATGCAAGCCATCAATAAGCGCTTAACTGCTTTGTTTGGTGAGCAGGCACAACTGGGACACTCGTACTTTATGAACATGGATTCTATTGCTACGTTAGCAAGGCGACTGTATGGACAAATAATTCCTCAGATCTTAGAGTACATAAAGATGATGCCCACAGCTAATCACGAAGCACAGCTATTAATGCAGGTATTATACGCTCATTATATTGAGGCAGGCATTGAGCCAGATAAGGCGTATAGTTTATTACAATTTTCAGCGCTTGAAGATGATCCATTGCAAGCCAGCTCAATAAATGCAACCACAACACCTAATATGAGCCATGAACAGCAACTGTTAGCGCCTGACTTTATTGCTGCTGCTAGCTCAAGCAGACTGTCGTCAGGGCTCGATCTTTCTATTTTTGAGATGGTGGATTTTGAGATGGCAGATACGAAAGAGGACCCAATTGATGAGCAGGGAACGGTTGCTGATCAAAAGTCAGCGACTGAGCAGATAGCAGCAGTGAAGCAAGTAGCAGCAGTGAAGCAAGTAGCAGAGATGGAAAAGACAGCGCAGGTATCGTCTTATGACTTAAGTAATCGTTTTTTTACAGCTAAACCATATCAGCAGCTGTATCAGCTTTTTACAGCCTTTACTCATACTAAGCCATGAAGCATAAGATACGATCAAGGATAAGATATGAACCAGCAAGCAAAAGTGGCCCATGACTCGGTATAATCCAATGAAACATGCGTTTAGCAAGCAAGCTGATATTAAAAAAAAATCAGCTATTCAGCAAACAGCTATACAGCAAATAGATACCGAACCTGTAATGTCTTGCTTTGAGCATCAATGGCTGACACAAACTGACTTTCATTATCCGCAAGATTTTGATTATCTCGTTGCGCAGGAGCTGGCCTGCTTTGATATTCAGGTAAAGCAGGGGCGGCTGTATCTTGTAGTGTTGCACTATTTAGCAAAAATAGTATTACCTAGTGGTCAAGTGTTAGAAATTCTGCCTAAGATAAGTCAAGAAGCTGATCTACTATCAACCCGTACTTGGGTAGCAACCATGTTGGCGGATATTGGAATAGAGTCATTATTTAAACCGCTAGCAGCGACAAGTTTGCGAACAAAGACTGTTAATACTTTGCGAACAAAGACTATTAATACGACAAACTTACATCAGGTACCGAATTGGCAGGAGTCTGCTAACAGGCATGCGTCCTCTGCTTTGGATAATACTGTACGCTTAACTCTCACAACACATTTAGCTAGGCCTTGGTATGAAGGTGTGTTAGCAGTTGCTCAGCAAAAACTAACCCAAGCAGCTGCTGCATTGCCTAGCCGCTATAAAACGCAAGTAAATAATCACCCACAAGCGCAAGGCAAACTTTATCTAAGCGCCCAATTAAAGCATAATTGGCATCGACCACATTACTTATATACCCAGCAGTCGCGGTTTGTTACAGATACAGTGCTGGCTAGGTTTTTGGCCACAGGTTGGGTACAGCTACAACAATTGACCCAAGGTAAGGCGGGTGTCACGCCAACCTCTTTACAAGGTATAAAGTCCTTACCTATCATCCAGTGGCAAAGAGTGTATAGACAGCTTAGTCAAGATAAAAAAGCACAGGCGTCTTGGGTAGTGCAGTTAACGCCAAAGCAGATGGCAGGGGTTAATGAAGGGATACACTGGTGTTGGTGGTTGTTGACTCAAGGCAGCTTAGACTCAGGTCTCAGTTTGGACACAAGTGCTAACCAAGGTAGTGAGGCACAAGCGCCCAGCCCTGCGTTGATGATTAATATGAATCATGCATTTGAGTGTTGGGTATTACTGAAGTTGGCAAACTGGGTGAGATGTCAGTTGCCTGGTAGTCAGTTATTGACCCAGCCTAGATTTGCCTGGTTGACCACTCAAAGCGAAGGTCAACTTCCACAAGTTATTCAGCGCTTAACTCCAGATGCCTGTATTTATGATATACAAGGGAAAGTTACCCATGTCATTGATATAAAATATAAACTAATATATCGACCTCAACAAATTAGCAGTCGCGATTGGCAACAGTTGGCTGTCTATCAACAACATCTAGATTGCAAGCATGGCTGGTTAATTTATCCTAAATCAGAATATTTCACACAAAGACTTGACGTCAGACAAAATATAGACGACAATAGCCGCCAGAATCAGAGCAGATGCAGATTAAGCCAAGCATATGATTTGTACTCAGCGCAAATGAGTGCAATTGCATTTGATTTAGCCACTGCAAAGTTACTGATTTAGTGCAATTTTAATAGAATTTACACTTTTTACAAATTATTTGAAAAAAGGTGTTGACAGAATTAAAAATAAGTCCTATTATATGCACCTCGATAGCGATGAGGTATTTAAAAACTTTAAATGACATCTAAGTTACAAAAGTCAATTAATGTTATAATTAGCATCAATATCGTATAAAATAAAAAGGAATATCGGAGTGTGGCGCAGTTTGGTAGCGCATCTGGTTTGGGACCAGAGGGTCGTAGGTTCGAATCCTATCACTCCGACCATTTTTTATTAGAGCCTTACAGGCTTTTTTTTATGCTTTAAATATGAGCGCCTGTAGCTCAGTTGGATAGAGCATCTGCCTTCTAAGCAGGTGGTCGCAGGTTCGAATCCTGCCAGGCGCACCACTTTCGCCTGTCAATCAGTAAAGCCAAAAGACGTTCAAGTCGAATATGGCGGCTGTAGCTCAGTTGGTAGAGCCCCGGGTTGTGATCTCGGTTGTCGTGGGTTCAAGTCCCATCAGTCGCCCCAATTTTTCTTTAATATCTTTTTTTGCCTTCCTTAGCCTGCATTATATTTTATATCTCTTTTTTTATAAATAAACTAGAACTTAGACACGAATTAATTATTTAACTAATCCTGACGCCTGTCTGTGATTGTTTTTTTTGTTTATACAGTTGTCAAAAAGCTTTTGTGTTGAGAAACTAATGCCTGCGAATAGCAATAAAGCTATGATAATTGCATCTAATTTTGGAAAAGAAAGCTTGAGTTAACACTATGGCAAAACCTGTAATAAGTGTCACTGCAAAAAAGATCTCTGCAACCCAAGCGCCCGCACCTAATGAACAAGTGGCGGCTCAGACAGTAGATAAGCCAGAAATGGTAGATGATGCTGTGGTAGCGCCTGAACCTGTACCGACCAGCAAGGCCGAATTACTAGCGTTGTACCATGCTGAACCGTTACCACTGAACAATTCGGTACATAGCAAAGAGCTTGAAAAAGTAGCAATACAGCGGGTAGATTTATATCATAGACAACAGCAACGTACAGCACTGTTTTATACAGTAGAGGCAGCGTTGCGCCCGACATATCTGGTACAAGAGCTTAAATCACAATTTGTTGAATATCAGCAGTTTGAGATGGTGCGTGCACTGGATAAGCGCGGTCTGTTAGATTTAGAAAAAAATGAGATGATATGGCAACAGTTGCATGTTGTTGATGATTTGATAGCTGATATTTTGCACTATATGCCAGCACAACAGCCTGTGGGCTGGCAGCTGACTTCTGTCAATCGAAATCATTTAAAGCTGCCAACAGTCGGACGACTGAGGGATAAAGAGCAAGTTGCAGATCAAGGTAGTTTGACCAGCTATGTGCTAGGTCATTTTGGGGTAATGAGCTATACCTATGATAGGGCTTATTTTATAGGTCATGTGGTCGGTTATTTATTTTGCTGTTATTTTTTGGCACACTTATCGATTGCTTATGGAGTGACACCGTTACCACAAGCGACAGTTAGTAACTATGATTATGCGTCATTAGAAACGGCAAAAATGGTACGTTTGTTACAAGGTTTGGATGTGCATTGTAAGCGCCGTATCTATCAGTTGGCAGTATTATGTGCACGTTTGAGTTGCTATCGCTTGGATAAGCATATTGAAAAGCTGTTGATTGCGGAGGTTAATGAGTTTGATAAAAAGCAGCAAATATCTCATTTAGATGCGCTGTTTAGTAGTGGTATTATGCCTGAAATGCCTGATATGCCAGATATTGTAGATCTGTTGGGTCGCTCTGATGAGGATGATGCGCTCTAGTTGTAGTCAAATAACTAATTAATACTTATTACGCCAATCTCAACTTGAAATACAGGCTGTAGTTGTCAGTATTTTGTAACAGATGGGTTATAGATACTGTGAATAAATCAATTATTTGATATTGCTAGCTATTCTTGTTGAGAGTGAGGTACTTATTATACAATTATATATGGTGTAGTAAGTTTGATGCTTTATAGTTGTGTTTGATCTTAACTTTTGTGGCAATACCAAGCTATGCTGTTTTTATTTTAATTTGATTTAATTTGGGCGAATACGACCTAATTAAGCCTGACCTATTTTGTGATGCTAATGTAATGAAGAATGTTATAACTGTACCAAACTCGTTTAAAGATCATGCCATCCCTTCTGCACAGCAAACACAGGCAACAGCACAGCTACAAACGTCATGCAAGACTCGGTTTATGCGCTGTAATGATTCTAAGCCTATTTCTCAGGTATTGTTGACTGCTTTTTTTGCTGTCGCTATCACTGTTGCAGGTAGTTTTACTCAGTCTAATCAAGCACAGGCAGCAAGTTTGGCAGACTTATTTGGTGGTAGTAACAGCACTTCTTCTGCACAGCAAAAATTTTTAAAAGTAGAGGATGCTTTTTCAGTCAAGCCAGTACAAAACGGCAATCGCATTGAAGTCTCGCTCAACATTACTCCTAAGCACTATCTGTATAAAGATAAGCTGACCTTAAAGCTACCAGATGGGGTCAGCGCTTCAGATTTTCAGTTTTCTCATGCTTCTGAGTCTATTGATGATCCCACCTTTGGTAAGGTTGATGTCTTTCGACAACCCAAAGTGACTGCAACAGCGCTTTTAACTAATTCCTCAGATCAGCCAATAAATCAAGATGTCTCTTTGACTTGGCAGGGTTGTGCCGATGCTGGCTTATGCTATCCGCCACAAACTGAGATTTTGGCAGTAAGTCTACCAGCAGCAGTGTCAGCGACAGAACAAAGCACAGCAAAAGCAAGTGCCACATCAGCGAGTACAGCTAGGGACTCAGAAAAGCAAGCACAGAGCCAACAAGCAGTAGCCAATGCTAGCGCAAACACTCAATCTAAGACCACAGCACCCCAAATTAATAGTCAGTTATCAACAAAAACAACAGTAACAGAGCATACGCGTACAGATGTTAGTGATACAACAGCCTCTGAAGCTGGTGATACTACAAATGCCACAGATGCTGATATGCAAGGCGTTATCGATGCAAGCACAGATGCAGGACTAGATGGGGATGCTGGCTTGGTGGGTAACCTAGCTGTGCAGTCTCAAAGTCCTGTGTCAGAAATGCAAGCCAATCAAGGCTCACTATTTAGTAACACAGGGGTAGTTAATGAAGATCCCTTTGGGCTAGCTGAGCATCCTTGGTTGGCACTACTGCTTTTATTCTTAGCTGGTCTGGGGCTAGCTTTTACCCCTTGTGTATTGCCGATGTTACCGATTGTCAGTAATATTGTGGCCAGACAGCATACACCAACGGCCAAAAAAGGACTCATGTTAAGCGGCAGCTATGCGGTTGGGGTTGCTGTGGCTTATGGTCTATTGGGTGCAGTGATTGCGGTCTTTGGTCAACAATTGGGTATTATTGGTTGGCTGCAAAATCCAGTAATTCTATTGAGCTTTGCAGTAGTGTTTGTGCTACTTGCGCTGTATATGCTTGATGTAATTCGAGTACCTGTGCCGAACAATCTGCGTCAAAAATCACAAGCATTAAGCCAAGCGGGTGATAAGTATTTGGGAAGCAGCTCAGGAAGCTTTGTCGCTGGTTTATTATCCGCCCTCGTGGTATCACCTTGTGTGTCTGCTCCTTTATTTGGGGCGTTATTGGCTGTATCAACCATAGGCAATCCGCTATTAGGGTTCGCTGCTTTATTTATGCTTGGCTTTGGCTTATCTGCCCCCTTAATCTTGTTGGGTATTGGTCAAAGTAACTTAATGCCTAAAGCTGGTGAATGGATGGTTTGGGTAAAGCAAGGTTTTGCGCTATTACTATTTGCTGTGGCCTTATTGTTGATTGAGCGTGTGCTGTTTAGCTCAGTTATGCTAATGCTATGGTCAGTATGGTTTATGGTTCTTGCGATTTGGGCATGGCGCTGGCAAGGGCGTGGTCAGCTGTTTACCAAACCAATGGCAGTTGTACTGGCGATTTGGTCTGGTTTGACCTTAATTGGAGCTGCTGCTGGTAGCCAAGACTCTTGGCAGCCACTGCGTATATTTACTCAGCGCTCTGCTCCTTTGATACCACAACAAACTATCCCTACAAATACTGAACGAACGAATGGCTTAGCCACATCAAATAGCAACATGGCCAGCAGTTTTAGTAATGAAGGGGCAGCAGACTTACACTTAGTCACCTTAGAATCACTGATTCCAGTGATTGAAAATAATGACAAAGTTTTGATTGATTTAACCGCTGAGTGGTGTGTTGAATGCCGTATAATGGATAAAACCTTGTTTACCAATCGTCCGCAAGCACTGCATCAGTGGCAGATGGTGCGTCTGGATATCACTGAAACCAATGAAGATTCAGCGCGTATCTTATCCGAGCTGCGTTTGTTTGGTCCGCCAGCTTTGTTGTATTTTGTAGATGGTAAATTGGTTGAGCAGCAAGTGGGTATTATTAAGCGTGATGAATTTGAAGCAACATTGGCACGTTTGGCGTTGTAATAGGCTCTAGCAGTGAAAGAAAGCGGTGAAAAACAGCAGTCAAAGACCAAGACCAAAAAAAAGATAGAAAACAAAAAAGCAGACCAAGTGATTAGTTGCTAGTCATAAGTACAGATACTAATATAAGTAAATATACAAATAGTTTAAGTTGCATTTAACTTTAACCTGTTTAGGGTTAGTACCATGGGCGCTGCGTCGTTTAATATTGCTTGAAAACTACATAACCTTACATTATAGTATCTGCTAAGTTTTGGGGTAGGTGCTTATTGTGAAAAAGTGTAACACAACACAAGATATCATTCAGAGTGACTTGAAACAGCCAAGTACAGACAGTCAATTCAGTCAACAATATCCGTATCAATTTCGTTATCAACTCAGATATCAGCGTCCATCACAGTTACAGGTGGGCGCTGCTGAATGGCTTGTGACAATAAAAGCCGCAACAGCCATCAAAACAGCAGCAGTGGCCAAGGCGGCCTTGGTTATGTCGGCCAGCCTGTTGTTGTTTACTGCTTGTGAAAAGCAGCCGCCTGAACTGGTCGGGGGCTCTGAGCTAAGTAACTCTGTCATTAGCCCCATTGAAGTTGACCCAAATAAATTAAACACTCCTTCTGCGCATAGTGAAGATACTGGAACTGTGATGGTTCCTTTATCTTGCCGCAATAGCTTAATTACTGAAGCTTTTAATGAGCAACGTTCTGCGGTACAAGTCAAAGGCTGTGGCAAAGTGGTTGCAATACTGCCAGATGATAATGAAGGCAGTAGGCATCAACGCTTTATTGTTCAGTTAGAAGGCATACAGCCGGATCATACTGTGCTGATTGCTCATAATATTGATTTGGCGTCACGAATAGATGCGCTAAAAAAAGGCGATGATGTTGTATTTTATGGTCAGTATGAATACAATTCACAAGGTGGTGTGGTACATTGGACACATCATGATCCCGCAGCAAGACATCAACATGGATGGATTGAGCATAAAGGTAAGCGCTTTGAGTAATTTTTTGTTACTTAGTTAGATTGTTAGTTAGTTAGATTACTACTTAGATTGTTACTTAAAAAAACCGCTTATTTTTATAAATCAAATCGATAACGCCATCTCACTCTTAACATTTTCTGCTTAATTGTTTCCACTAAATAAACTCTTTTTTATAATTATGTTTGGTTCGCTATTTTTTAATAGTATAATAAAATCTTTACCATATAGATCAGGAATAGGCATGACAACATTTCAGCCTCTATCACAAGGCTTTCAGGCGTTTGCATCTAAGCCTAATATTTTAACCGCATCTCTTTTTGCAGCTTGTATTGTGCCCTTATTGGCTATGGGCAGTGCACAAGCTGCCAATGGCATGACGGCTGCGAATACAGCAGCGACCAGTGGCCAGTATTTGGCTGCGGATAGTTTTTACAAATGTGCTGAATTAAAATTAGACGCTGCTCGTTTGGCTTGTTATGACAAAGCACTTTCTGGCGAAGAGCTCACATTAGGCCGTGAAAAGACACCTTTAGATCTTGCCGAAACCTTCCGCGCCACGTTAAGTGACCGTCGTCCAACCGTAGTCTTTGCCAGCGAGGAAGAGAGAGCACAAGCGGAAGCTGAGGGCTATGATACGGGTGCAGTAAGTGCTGAAGGCAATGAAATATTGACTAGAGCTGGGATAACGGTTGATGATTTTGCACCTTATACCGCTTTAAGTTTGGCTTATGACTTAGATAAAAATAGTGAAAAAGGGACTTGGACAGTTAGACCTTATAACCCCATTTATTTGATGCCAGCCTTTGCTCACTTTAATCCAAACCGTAGACCGAGCACACCAACTCAGCCGATTCCAGACGCCAAAGACTACGAAGATCAATATGATCCGCTGGAGTTAAAAGCTCAAGTATCGTTAAAGACAAAAATCGCAGAAGATGTGTTTGATACTAATGCAGATGTGTGGTTTGGTTATACGCAGCAAATGCATTGGCAGGTTTATAATAGTGAAGACTCAAGACCCTTTAGGGCAACTGATTATATGCCAGAGGTGTTTATCACTCAGCCAGTCAAGGCAGATCTACCCTTTAATGGTCGGTTACGCATGCTTGGTGCTGGTGCGATTCACCATTCTAATGGTCAATCAGATCCATTATCACGCTCATGGAACCGTATTTACTTAATGGGTGGTGCTGAGTGGGGCAAGCTGAGTGTTATTCCGAAAGTTTGGTATCACTTAGATGATAATGGTGGTGACAATCCAGATATTACCGATTACTACGGTCATGGTGAGATTCAAGCCTTGTACGATTTTGGCAAGGGTGAGAGCTTATCTGCCACTGGTCGCTATAACACAGCAACCAATAGAGGTGCGATTCAGCTTGATTACATCCATCCGATTACACGTGACTTGCATGCATTCTTCCAGATTTTCCACGGTTATGGTGAGTCTATCATCGACTATAACGAAAATACCACAGCGGTTGGTGTCGGTCTATCTCTGACCGATTGGAAAGGTTTGTAGGCAGTTTTGTTTACTAACTGGTTGACCAGATTTTGTATCCCTGCTTATTATCAGCTAGGGATATGGCGAGTACAGTATCTACAAAAGGTATGCTGTGTTTGTTATTTGCATCCAGTGGCAACGATGACAGGTATCAGAGGTAGTGCTAAATCTCCCCTTATCTCTCGGACAAATAGCAGTAGTCACTCAAAATTATGCAACTTGCAACAACAAAAGGGCGCTCAAGCAGAGCGTCCTTTTTTATCGTCTCTAGTTTGTCAAGACTGTCATAATGATTTGGATTGGTTGCCGCCTGTGTTTGAGCTGCCACTAACAAACATTATGCATCATTCTAAGCCTGATGTTACCATATTATCGATCCAAACAGCAGCGCCACATGTTAACTATCTACGTACCGCTATTATTGATTTTAAATATAAAGAAAAATTGAATGCATTACCGATATTGATGCATGCGCTACGTCAACTACCACGTCCTCATGGTTGTCATGCAGGCAATAGTGTTATCTTGGCAACGCCAACAACTAAGCAACGCTTGGCAGCAAGGGGCTTTGAGCCAGTAGCCGTCTTGGCTCATTACTTATCTCAGCATTGGCAAATACCGCTTTGGCAAGGGGTTGTTCGGGTTGATGAGGCAGTCAGTCAGCAAGGTTTAGATCGGTATCAGCGTCAAGCCAATATATCACAAGCTTTTGAGTTGCTTACCAAGCCACCTACAAGACGGGTGTTACTATTTGATGATGTGGTAACCACGGGTGCAACTTTATCAGCACTGGCGTTAACCATACTAGAAGCGTATCCGCAGACGCAGTTGACAGCATATAGTTTGTCACATGGTGATTGATTGTTACGTATCTTTCATTTTTGATCCTATCTACTCTTTTTTTACTTTCTTTCTCTTTTCTCTTTTCTCTTATTCTCGCTTTTTATACAGCCTCTGGTTAATTTTTATTAAAATAATTGTTGTTTTTAGTTGTATTATTTAGTTTAATGAAATAGTAAAGTATTTTTATAAAACTTTAACAACGCTTAACAGAGCCTAACGCCATGGATAGTGCTGCGTGTGGATTAGAGTGCTTAACTTAATATAGACTAAGGAAAACAAGGATGTCATGGCGCTTACCGCACGATACTAGGTCAATGCATGGTTATGGCATCTTAGAGTTACTGATTGTTGTGATACTTATTGGGGTTTTGTCCAGCATAGCGTATGCAAGCTACCAAAAAAATAACATCAATGCCAGACGGGTACAGATGATGGTAGTGTTACAAAATTTAGCCATGAATATTCATGCCCAAAAGCTAATCCAAGCCAATTATGCAGATGTTGCATTGGTGTCAATATTTCCTACTGCACAGTGGACGGTTAGTACAGGTCAGACAAAAAGCGACAAGATGGCAGTCTTTGACTACCCGCAAGGCGCACCAGTGCTATATAAAGTTTCGTTGAGCCCTGTAACTGATGGGTCGTTAACGGCTGGTAAACAATTAGGTTCAGCGCAGTGGCAATTAATAGCCACACCTGACCCAGATGGAATTATGCATCAAGATGGCATATTAAGCCTAAATTTTGAAGGACGTAAATGTCATCGTGACAAGTGTCGCTATGATGACAGTTGGAATCAGGACACGCCTTAGGGGTTAACTAAGCAAGGATGCTTTGATGTCACAACGCTTCTCTATACCGAAGATATCAGATATTTCAAACCTAATAAAACAACTATGCCCGTTGCATCAGTCATATCTGTCGTATCAGTGGTATCAGCATAAGTTGCACCAGCATAAGATATACCCGAATAAGTTATATAAGCTACGTAGGCGACAAGGCGTTAGTAATAGGCACAGAGAAGTTACGACCTCTCAGCAAGGTGCTGGGTTGATTGAAGTATTGGTAGCTTTGCTTTTATTGTCAACCACAGCTTTAGGCTATACTGCATTACAGGCACACTCACTTAGCTCTGTGGATGATGCGCTAATGCGAATGCAAGCGTTATTAATCTTAACTGAGACTGCGCAGAGAATTCGTGTCAATCAAAATGTGGAGGATATTGCTGTTTACCAGCAGTTATTGGCAGCCCCAACAGCGCCTAAGCCACTAAACTGTATGATAACTAATGGTTGTCAACCCTCACAAGTCGCTAGCAATGATGTGGCTAGTTTGCGCCAGCAGGCCTCTGAGCAGGGAATACGATTGGCGATGGTAGTGTGTCCTGGCACTCAGTATCAGGGCAAGACCAGTTGCTTGGTTGCGGCATGGCACAACACAGAAGCTGGATATGCCACAACAACTAATGATTTAACTGCTGCAATTAATGAGGGTAGGCAGGGGTGTTTTCATGTCGATGGTAGTTATTTGTTGCAAGCAGATTGTGTTTACAGAGAAGCTTATTGATGCAAAAAAGAGAGCAAATAAGTGGCAACTTGGCTATCAGACAGCGAGGCCTAACTCTAGTTGAGTTAATGCTGTCTTTAAGTATTGGGATAATGGTTAGTGCTTCTGCCTTTCAGCTATTTGTTCACAGTAACCGCAGCCGTCAAATACAGCTGTCGGTAGCTGAAGTACAAGATGCTGCTTTATTTAGCTTAAACATCATCAATAAGGAAGTTGCACAGGCTAACTTAGGTGCGACCAGTTCGATGCAGCAGCAAAGTGCTTGGACGGGAGTCGTCTTTACGGGCTCTATTGATCGCCAGCAACAAGATGAGGCTGGCAAGCCATTACAGTCAGGTAATCTTAGAGGAGTTAACGGGGTTGATGCTAGGCTGCTAACACGTCGTCAGGCAGGTCCGAGCAATGTGATAAGCCCTAGTCGCAGTGATCAGCTGACTATACAGTACCAAGCACCATTTGATGGTTTTGATTGTGAAGGTGATAGGGTTAGTCAAGGTGAGATGGTGGTTGAGCGTTTTTTTACTCGCTTAGATCGTCAGCGTGCTGAGAACGAAAGCAAGGCACTAGCAATTGTACTAGCTTGTGATGCTGGGCGTTATCATTTGCCCAATAGTCTTAATGCAGATGCAGTGACAGCAAATATGCTGTCGCTTTATGGGCTGGGTGATAATGGAGTGATTATAATGAACCGAATTGATTATATGGAGATCAAATTGGGGGTTATGTTGGCACAAGGCTTGGCTTATATGCCAATAGATAGTTACCTTGCTACTTCAGCCTCTAGTAGAAGTGGCTTTAATAATAGTCGCTTAAGCTATATACACCAAGCACCTATTGTCGCGATTCAAATTGGGGTGATTGGTCGCGGTAATACAGCGTTATTGGCGGAAGACAGATCCCAAAGCAGTTTCATAATTAATGGTAGCGAGCGCACGATTAAACAAAAAACGCCCAGTTATATACGGCGTAGCTTACAAAGCGTGGTCTATCTTAGAAACAATCATATTCTTCAATGACAGATGGTAATCGACAGGCGCATTTTACTGCTCAGTACTTGCCATCACAGGGGCAGCAAGGTATGGCGTTGGTGATAGTACTGTTTATGTTGCTGTTATTAGCAGCTGCCAGTGTTATTGCACTAACAGACTCACAAACCAGCTTGCAACTCACCACAGCCGCTCAGGTAAAGCAATTGTTATTTCAAGCCTCAGATGTGCCTTTGGCGCATATTGATAAGGTTTTACAAGATCCTGTCTTGTTGGCACAGTGGAGCCGTAAAGATGGTCCAATTGGTTATTTGGTACGTCCTGGTGAGCAGTTTGCGACAGCAGAGTATGTCATTTGTTATCAGCCAACTGAGCGTGCGACTTTGTATGCAGGGTCGCATCAACATAAAGTAATTCATCAGACAGGTAGGGTAAAAAATCGTGATGGCTATTGCCAGATTGGTGCTGCTAGCAAAGGTAATTATTTTACCAGTGAGCGTCAAGTGGTGGCGACACAGATATCCTTTGTGCGATTAGATAGGCCAACCATAGAAGATGGGGGTGCTGAAAAAGTGGCAGATAGTCAGCCGATACGTATTCGGGCCTATGTGGTGTCTGTGATACCTCTATTAAGTCAGGCTAGCTTAATTGAGGTTGATACTTGTTTGGCGTTACCTATGGCAGTGAGCAAGGAGAGGGATCGAACAAGTCTGATAGCTTGCTTACAGCGCACACATACTCCGTATAATTTGCAAGCACAAGATTATTTGTATGGTTCACAACGAGAGCTCACTGCAGGTATGAATACGGAGCGTGTCAAGCTAACGCCACTGCAGTGGCTCGAATATGGCAATCATTTACCTGTTATCGATTCACATTAAGCACACTATGCTGTCTTTTGCTTTAGCAGTATCAGTTTTGATGAGATGGTATGGAGACAATTTATCTAGGCTCGTTCGTCTTGTAGCAGAATTAAATCAAACCGATTGTACTTAGGATAATTGATTGTATCTTGTATGATCCATAGCATTTAGGGCTATCGATAGCATTTAGGGTTATCGATGGTGAAAAAGCGTGCTCTTATGAAATTTTTCTTGATAGTTAATAGCCGTCCGTTAGCAAAGCGACAAACATTACTGATTAATGGCTTTAGTTTAATTGAGTTAATGATTGTAGTGATGATTATGGCGCTGATTGCAGTTATTGTGCTGCCCAGCTATCAAAGTCATTTGCGTCATAAGTGGCAAACACAGGCACAGCAGCAAGGCTTATTGGTTGCAAATCAACTGGCTAGATGGCAATCAAAGAGATTAAGTTATGCTGGGTTTATGATGATGCCAGCCTCTAATATGGCTGCAAACCGCCTAGAAAATAGAGGTAAACAGCATATCCCCATTGATAGTAATGATGAGGATTATTACTATTTGTTAACCCTAAGAGATGCAACGGGACAGTTAGCTTTAAATCAGCTTCAAGCTAATGGTAATGGTTGGCGCTTACTGATAGCACCCAATCCGAAGCAAACCTTAGTACAAGTTTCAGATACTTATTATTTGGACAGTTTGGGTCAGCGTTGTCGGTTTGGACCTGAGGTTGGTGTGCTAGATATTAGCACTCAGATAGACTGTTCTTCACAGCCGGGATGGTAGTGAATATAGTCATATAAAAGAGGTACGGCGTTAACCTCGCTAAGCCTACATTTGTAGTACTTACGCTCGGTTGCCTTGTACCTCAAATATTTGACTGCGACTATCGCTAAGATGTTGGCTATCAATAGAGGGATAGTCCTCAATATCATCACTGTCTATTTAACTTGTAAATGAGATAAACATACACAAAACAAGGATGTATCATGAAAGCACAACAAGGATTTACCCTAATCGAACTAATGATAGTCGTGGCTATTGTCGGCATTTTGGCGCTGGTTGCCATGCCCATGTATCAAAACTATGTCCGCCAAGCAGCTGATAGTGCGTGTCTAGCAGAAGCGCGTGGTTATGCTGGCGCACAGCTGATTGCGGCATCACAAGGAGAGAAAATGGAGACTGTTACTTGGTCGGCGTGTTCCGATGCCCCTGTTGGTATCGTGCCAGATGGTATGCAACAAGGTCAGGCTCTAGAAGCCAGTGCTTATCTACCTAAAGCAGGGGTTATCGTTGTAGCACCAAGTTTTAAAACTCAATCAGCCAAGCCTGGGAACTACAAAATACAGTGTGTACAAACTGGTAGCTGCACCATATTAGAAGCAGAGGTGTGGAATTAGTAGCAAATCCCTAGTTTATTGAACTAAGAGAAGATTTTAAATCTAGTAGAAGACTTTAAACTCAGTAGAAAGCTTTAAACTCAGTAGAAAATTTAAATTCAGCAAAACAAAAGCGACTGCATGACACATCAATAGTTTTTTACCAAGCTGTCGTCATCTAGTCGCTTTTTTGTTTGGCACATTAGCGCTGCTTGTATCTCCAACAACTTAGTTAGCGCTCTAAGTACTGGATCTTACCTTCGACACCGTCCCACTTTTCAGCATCAGGCAGTTTATCTTTCATTTCAGTAATGTTTGGCCACTCTTCAGCCAGTTCAGCGTTAATCTCGATAAATTCCTCTTGACCTTTTGGCACCTCATCTTCGGAAAAAATAGCATTGGCTGGACATTCTGGCTCACACAAAGCACAGTCAATACATTCATCAGGATGAATGACCAAGAAGTTAGGCCCTTCATAAAAGCAGTCCACAGGGCAGACTTCAACACAATCGGTGTATTTGCAGCGGATGCAATTATCAGTGACAACAAATGTCATAGCGAGCTACCTTTATAATTTCAGTTATCTCATTGCTGGGTAATCGTTTTGGCAGGCTGATTGGTTATTATGGTGACCTATATAGCAAGTCGTTTAATGCTTGAGTTCTTTAATGTATAACTTCTTTAATAGAGGCTATGCGATTAAGACTAATAAGCGATTAACACCAAGCCACTAAGACCAAGGTATTAAAACCACGACATTAATACTAAGTTACTAATTAAGTTACTAATAAGTTACTAACTAGATAATGACCACAGTGAATCAGCTTTGGGCTAAACGAACAGCAAAAGCAAGATAAGTAAGTTTGGAGTAAGGGATTAGATTTTAGGCACGTATTTTACCTTGTTAATCAAATTTTCACAAATTCGTATCAGTCAAGTTTGGCGCTACGTTTTAAGTCATAAATTAAATCTAGTGCTTGTCTTGGTGTTAATTCATCTGGTTGTAGGTGTTTGAGTTTATCAAGGATTACTTGTGCAGCTTGAACATCGTTATCCTTGATATTTAAAGGCTTAGCTGTATCAGATCCAGCAACTTGCTTGCTATCAGTGTTACTATCTAAAATAGCCACATCATAGTCTTGTGGTGGTTGTTGCACGTCAATTTTGATGCTATTAGGCTGGTTATCGTCAGCATTTGCATAAGCTTTATCAAATTTAGCATTATTAGCCATTATGTTATGTTGAAAATCGTCTGGTTGCCCAGCAGCAAGTTGTGTTAGCTGCTTTTGGCGTTGCAAATAATGGGCGGCATTCAGTAAAACTTGGTCGGGGATACCAGCCATTTTGGCAACATGGAGGCCAAAGCTTGAGCTGGCAGCACCTTCTTTTATTTTATGTAATAGCAACAGTTGACCATCTACTTGGCTGGCGGCGACATGTACGTTTCTAATGTCCAGTGTTGTTTGTGAGTCAAGTGGTTCGCTAAGTTTGGTTAATTCAAAATAATGGGTGGCAAATAAGGTCAAGCTGCCCAGTTCGCACAGCTGTTGTGCACAAGCATGAGCAATCGCTAGCCCGTCAGTGGTTGAGGTGCCACGACCCACTTCATCCATTAGTACCAAGGAGCGCTGAGTGGCTAAGTTTAAGATTTGTGCGGTTTCAATCATTTCTACCATAAAGGTCGACTTGCCACCTGCCAAATCATCAGCGGAACCGATACGGGTAAAAATACGGTCAATATCACCAATGAGCGCTTGGGATGCTGGCACAAAGCTGCCACAACAGGCCAGTAATACAATTAAAGCTGTTTGGCGCATGTAGGTTGATTTGCCACCCATGTTAGGGCCAGTGATTAATAACATACGCTCAGGATGTTTAGCAGTACCTAGCTGACAGTCATTGGCCACAAAATAAGAGGTAGTGCCTCTTGATCCCGTCAAATTTTGGGTGTTGGTAGAGGGTTGGCTCATGGCTTCAACTACTAAGTGACGTCCATCCTTGATATCTAGATAGCTGGTAGTGGCATCAAGCTGAGGGCGCACCCAGTTATTGTCTTTGGCCAATATAGCCCAGTTTAATAACACATCTATTTGAGCAATCGTAGCGCTTAATTGCTGTAAATGGTGCAATTGTTCGCTCAGTTGCACCAGTAGCGCTTGGTAGAGCGCTTTTTCGCGAGCAAGGGCATTGGTTTGTGCCTCTAGATATTCCACCTCAAGGTTTTTAAGAGGCTCGGTGATAAAGCGTTCGCTATTTTTTAAGGTTTGGCGGCGAATAAACGCCTTTGGTGCGGTGCTCGCTTGTCCTTTAGGCAGCTCAAAATAAAAGCCGCTGACTTTGTTAAAGCCGACTTTTAAGCTCGGTAAATTGTAGGCATCACGTGCTTCGACCGCCATAGCATCGAGCGTATCTTGAATGTTGTCGTGCAAATGCACCAAGCGATCAAAGTCAGCATCATAACCGGTGGCTATCATGCCGCCATCACGGATATGCGCTGGTGGCTCGGCGACAATGGCTTTATCTAATAGCTCGGCGATTGCCAGCAGTTTGGGCTGTTGCTGGGGTAGATGGCTGAGTAATTGCAGCAGCAGTGTTGGTTGCTTATCACTTGGCTGGTTTGTATTTGTTTGTTTTAGGTTCAGACTATCTGTATCTGTATCTGTATCTGTATCTGTATTAGAGTTATTTATTGCTATGCTGTCTGTTGTCATGAGTCCTAATGGTGCAAAGGCCTCGGCCAGTTGCAGACTGCTGTGGATACTGTCAGCCAAGCGTCTTAAGTCACGAGGCTTGGCACTGTGCAAACCTATACGGCTACTGATACGCTCAATATCGGCGATACTTTGCAATAGCTGTTGTAGTGGTGTCAAGTTGGCTATGGATGGCTGTTTGAAAAACCAGTCTATTGCATCTAAGCGTAGGCTAAGGGTATCTAAAGCTGTGGATAGGCGCAGAGGTCGCTTTAATTGATTGCTTAATAGGCGCTTGCCCATAGCAGTCTGACACTGGTTGACCACGCTTAGCAAGCTAGTACCAGTTGGGCTAACGGGGGCGAACAGCTCAAGGTTACGGCTACTGATATCATCAATAATCAGATAGTCTGTATCACGCTCGATAATGAGCTCAGTCAGTTGGGGGGTGTGTCGTTGTTGCGTTTGTTGAGCATAATGAATCAAAGCAGCCGTACTGGTTTGTGCTACGAGACTATCGGCAATACCTAAGCCTTCTAACGTGTGTACATTAAACTGACGGCAAATAGTAGAGGTGGCATGCGTAGGGTGAAAGTCACTGGCCGCCACGCTGATTACTGGACAATAGAGGGTATCTTGTAACCAGTGGCGCCAAGTGTCTGCCGTATTTTCAGAGATAATGACTTCACTTGGTGCAAAGCGAGTCAACACGGTACTGATGCGTTGTTGTAGCCACTGTTGATAGTTTTTAGTGTCATCAGTTTTAATAGGCAGTTGACCTAGTAGATCTTCGAGAGTCAGTGTTTGAGTGCGAATGGTGCCAGCGTTGATGTCCATTTGGCTAACCCCAACTTGCCATTTACTAGCTTGGGTAGCGGTGGCATCTTGCATATTTCTACTGACTTGAAAGTCGATAGCCACCACGCTTGGTGTATGATCTGGAGCGATCAGGGCATCATCAGTTAAAGTACCAGCGGTTAAGGTTTTCACTACTTCTCGGCGCATGATGCCTTTTTTGGCAGTATTGGCAGGTTTAGTCTGTGATGCCTTGTCAGCCTTGTCAGCCTTGCTGTCTGATGGCGTTTGTTCGCTAGAGGTACTGTCTTCTTCGACTTGCTCACAGATAACGACGGTTTCACCAGCAGCAATCAATCTGGCCATATAGCTTTCGGCGGCATGAAAGGGCACGCCCGCCATGGCAATATTGTTGCCTGCTTTGTCATTACCGCGGCGGGTTAGGGTGATTTCTAATATGTTAGCAGCCCGATAAGCATCATCAAAAAATAACTCATAAAAATCACCCATACGGTATAACAATAAGGCATGCGGGTATTGTGACTTTAGCGTCAGATACTGTACCATCATGGGAGTATGGTTATTCAGGTCATACACCTTACCAGCGATGGTCAGTAGATTGGAGTCGGGTTGTGATTTTGATGGTTGCAACGTATTTAGTGTATTCAATTTCTTCAAGTTTGTTTATTAAGTGGTTTAAGTGGTTTTTAAGTTATTTGAATGATTCAGTGTATTGAAGTCATTTCAAGTGCTGTGGTAATTTGTAGCAGGGTCTTATAACTATAAAACTTTCTAATTCTAACATGAATTGAGTGCCTTCATCTGCTCTGCTAATTTTTTTGATGTGGTGATTGTTTTAATGCATATGATGATTGTTTTAATGCATATAAAGTAGGAAAATGCAGATAAGATAAGAAAATTACGCAGGAATTAAAAAAAATAGCTGAAAATAGAAAAAATTATTGCATAGAATATTTTGCCCTTGTATCTATCAATACTGTTACCATATATAATAAATAAAAATTTTTTTGGTCTGCATCTGAATATGCACGACCTGAATATGCGCGACTAAGTCGAAAGGTAGGTCTATAAAGTTATGTTGTCAAAAATAATCGGAAGCGTCATTGGAACCAAAAACGATCGTGAGCTAAAACGAATGCGACAAATTGTTGCCAAAGTTAATGCTCAAGAAGAGGCAGTTTCTGCCTTATCAGATGAACAGCTTCGGGAAAAGACGGCAGAGTTTAAAAGCCGATTTGATGAAGGCGCAAGTTTAGATTCGTTGTTACCAGAAGCATTTGCCGTCTGTCGTGAAGCTTCTAAGCGTGTGCTGGGTATGCGTCACTATGACGTTCAGATTATCGGTGGTATCACCTTGCATGAGGGCAAAATTGCTGAGATGCGTACCGGTGAGGGTAAAACCTTAATGGCCACCTTAGCAATTTACCTTAATGCCATTAGTGGCAAAGGGGTGCACGTTGTAACGGTCAACGATTACTTAGCCGCCCGTGATGCGGAGTTAAACCGCCCATTATTCGACTTCTTAGGTCTAACGGTTGGCGTAATCTACTCGCAGCAGCCACCGTATGAAAAAGTGGAAGCCTATCAGGCGGACATTACTTACGGTACCAATAACGAGTACGGATTCGATTATCTGCGTGATAATATGGTGTTTAGCTTAGAAGAAAAAAAGCAGCGCCCGCTTAACTTTTGTATTATCGATGAAATTGACTCCATCTTAATTGATGAAGCGCGTACACCACTGATTATCTCTGGTCAGGCCGATGACTCATCAGCGACTTATGCGCTTATTAACAACATTATTCCACGCTTAACCCGTTCAACTGACGAAGAAGCCAACAAAGAAAATAAAGACGGTGACTTCTGGATTGATGAAAAAAACCGCTCTATCGAAATTAGTGAAAAAGGCTACGAAAAAATTGAGTCTTTTTTGATTGAAGTTGGTGAGCTGGGTGAAAATGAAAGCTTATATAGCCCAACCCGTTTGCCGCTATTGGCACACGTGCAGGCAGCGATTCGTGCGCATCACATTTTTGTGAAAAACGTTCACTATATTGTCGATAACGGTGAAGTTATTATCGTCGATGAAAACACTGGTCGTACCATGCCGGGTCGCCGCTGGTCAGACGGACTTCATCAAGCCGTAGAGGCAAAAGAAGGTGTCGAAATTCAGGCAGAAAACCAAACACTGGCAACCACCACCTTCCAGAACTACTTCCGCTTGTATGACAAGCTGTCGGGTATGACAGGTACGGCGGATACTGAAGCGGCAGAATTTAAATCGACTTATGACATCGATGTGGTGGTAATTCCAACCCATAAGCCGATTGCCCGTATTGATTTAGATGACCAAATTTTCTTAACCAAGCTGGGTAAATACAAAGGTATTATCCGCGAAATTCAAGAGATTCAAGCCAAAGGTGCTCCTGTACTTGTTGGTACCGCTACCATTGAGGCCAGTGAAGAGTTGTCTTATCTACTGGACCAAGCTGGTATCAAACACAATGTGTTAAACGCCAAACAACACGAGCGTGAAGCTGAGATTATCGCTCAGGCAGGTAGTCCAAAGGCGGTCACTATTGCCACTAACATGGCAGGCCGTGGTACCGATATTATCCTAGGCGGTAACTGGCAAGCACAAATAGCAGATCCAGAAAATGTTAGTCCAGAAGAAATGGAGCGTCTCAGACAGGCATGGCAAAAACGCCATGACCAAGTACTAGAGGCGGGTGGCCTGCATATTATTGGTTCTGAACGTCATGAGTCACGTCGCATTGATAACCAGCTGCGTGGTCGTGCTGGTCGTCAAGGCGACCCTGGTCAGTCACGTTTCTTCCTGTCATTAGAAGATGATTTGATGCGTATCTTCGCTGGAGATCGTGTGGTAAATATGATGCGTGCAATGGGGCTAAAAGAAGATGAAGCCATTGAGCACAAAATGGTGTCACGCTCCATTGAAAATGCGCAAGGTAAAGTTGAAAGTCGTGATTTTGATGCACGTAAGAGCCTGCTTAAATATGATGATGTCGCTAATGAACAACGTAAAGTAATCTATGCTCAGCGTGATGATTTGTTGGCAGAAGCAGATCTTAAAGAGACTATCGAAGACATGCATCGTGATGTGTATGATGCACTGATTAGCCAGTTTGTACCGCCAGGCTCTATTGATGATCAATGGAATATTGATGGCTTAGAAGATGAGTTAGAAAACGAATTTAAATACTATATGCCAATTAATGATTGGCTCGATGAGGATCGCCGGCTAGACGAAGAGGGGCTGCGTGAAAAAATCATCAACACCGCCATTGAGCGTTATCGTCACCGCCGTGAGCTGATGACACCAGAGAACGCCGCTCAGCTTGAGCGTCACTTTATGCTACAAAGCTTAGATCGCCATTGGAAAGAACATTTGACCCAGATGGATCAGCTACGCAAAGGTATTCACTTACGTGGTTATGCACAAAAAAACCCAGAACAAGAGTATAAGCGTGAGTCGTTTGATTTATTCCAAATGATGCTTGGTGCTATTAAGTCAGATACGGTACAAGATTTGTCTCGTGTCCATATCCCAACCAAGGAAGAGTTAGAGGCGATGGAAGCTGAGCGTTTGGCTCAAGCCGAACGTCAGCGTATGATGTTTGAACATGACGAGCTAGATAGTTTAACTGGTCAACGTCACCATGATCCTGAGATAGCTGGATTAAATCAGCCAAATATGGGTATACCTGCGGGTATGGCTGGTGCAGCGCATCAACAGAACGATAACAATGTTGACAACCCTTATGCTAATTTAAATATTAGTCGTAATGCGCCTTGCCCTTGTGGTTCTGGATTACGTTATAAACAGTGTCATGGCAAAATTTCATAACCTGATTTCATAACCTGAGTTATGGCCGATAAACAAATACAATATACACATACTTTACGATAATAATTGCTACTGTATCACTATATTGCAACTGTATCACTATATAAGGATACCTGTTATGATTCCTGACAAATCTTCCAAGCTTCTGCTATGGAGTACTATATTTGCAACTTTGATGGGTTTAACTGCCTGTCAAAAAGAGACACCAAAAGAGTCTGAGTCAGTTGAAGAGCCTGAAGTTATGATGTCAGCTGAGCCTGCGGAGGATAATACGCCAATTATTGTGGCGGATGACTTAGATGAGGTTGATGCTGAGTCGCAATTGGCAGAAGAGGCGAGGGCAGAGACAGAGGGTGCTGCACTAGAGATGGGATTAGAGCCAAAAGAGGTTTCTGACAAAGCTCAACCAGAGGCAACAGTTAAGAAGCCTGCGCCAGAGCCTGCTGCGCCGGAAGTACCCGTAGAAGCACAACCTAAGTCAGATCAGTAACATCTAACGATTTACGCTTGCTGCTTAGGGTGATGACGGCTGTCTAAACTGTTAAAGTAAAGCAATAAAAATCCCGCTATGACAGCGGGATTTTTTGTACATCAATCGGTTTTTTGGTATTAATTTGACAGTAACCAAATTTTGACAGTAACCAGATAATGATAACTTTAATTCTAGTGATTTGCTTTGGTTAATTGTTTGGGGTAACTCATTTAGTAAACAAAGATGCTTTGTTTAACTCAGAGACGATTAAGGCAACTCAATAGCCACTGCGACTGCTTCACCACCACCGATACATAAAGAGGCAACGCCTTTTTTGCCACCGGTACGTTTTAGTGAGTTGATTAAGGTAACTAAGATACGAGCACCTGAACAGCCTACTGGGTGACCTAGTGCACAGGCACCACCTTCAACGTTCACTTTTTCATGTGGGATGTTAAGCTCATCCATAGTAGCCATAGTCACCATGGCAAAGGCTTCGTTAATTTCCCAAAGATCGACATCATCTACTGACCAGCCAGCTTTCTCTAGTACAGACTCGATTGAACCTATCGGCGCAATAGTGAACTCAGAAGGGTGACGTGAATGGGTTGCTGTAGCAATAATGCGGGCTTCAATATTAAAGCTTTTATCTTTCGCCGTTTGCTCAGAAGTGACCACAACGGCTGCCGCGCCATCTGAGATTGAGCTGGCGTTTGCTGCTGTGATGGTACCGTCTTTTGCAAAAGCTGGGCGTAGTGTTGGGATACGCTCAGCATTGGCTTTTGGTGGCTGCTCATCGGTATCGACAACTACGTCACCCTTACGCGTCTTGACCGTTACTGGGGTGATTTCGTTTTTAAAATGACCGTCGTTAATGGCAGTTAGCGCACGATTTAATGATTCAATCGCAAAGTCATCCATCTGCTCACGAGTATAGCCACGTTTATCGGCCATCTCTTGTGCAAACTGACCCATTAGTTTGCCAGTATCCGCATCTTCTAAGCCATCTAAGAACATATGGTCTTTGACTTCTTTGTGCCCCATACGATAGCCTTGACGTGCTTGTGGCAAGATGTAAGGCGCATTGGTCATTGACTCCATCCCACCTGCAACAATAATCTCAGCACTGCCTGCTTTAATCGCATCGTGTGCCTGCATCACTGCCTTTAGACCAGAACCACACAGCTTGTTAATGGTCACAGCACCTGTACTGTCTGGAATGCCTGCATTGCGCATGGCTTGACGAGCAGGACCTTGCTTGACGCCAGCCGTTAAGATACAACCCATGATGACTTCATCAATTTCTTCTGGCTTGACACCAGCACGTTCTACGGCTGCTTTAATGGCAGTTGCACCAAGATTGGGGGCGCTAATTCCAGTTAGGTCGCCTTGAAAGCCACCCATAGGCGTACGAGCACCACTGACAATAACAATTGAATCTGAAGACATAATATTATCCTTTAACGTTGATTGGGTAATTGTTGGTTGAGGCTATACAGCCCCAAGTTATTTGGCTTTATTTCTTACTTAGTTTCTTATTTCTTACTTTATTTATCGTATTGCTTTTAATTTTATGATAGATCCTAGAGCTAGAATTGGATATCACTCTTTTAATCTAGCTTATGCTTTTAATCTAGTTCATGAAGTCGAATGCGTACCACATCGGCAGTGATTGCCTGTAATGCTTCTATTTTATTAATGGCGACATTCATCTGACTTTCAATAACGGGTAAGGTTAAAATGATAATAGGTACTTGACCTTTTTGATGTGCTGGCTTCTGCAATATCGCATCAATATTAATACCAGCATCACTTAGGATACGTGTCACATCGGCCAGCACGCCTAGGGTATCTGTCGCTTGTAGGCGCAAATAGTAGCCAGTGACCATTTCTTCTGCGGGTAAAATAGGAGTGTTAGACAGTTGATCTGGTATAAATCCTAAGTGAGGTACATGGTGTCCATCTTTGACCGTCAATACCCGAATAAGATCCATCACATCTGCCATAACTGCAGAGGCTGTTGCACCAGCACCAGCACCATCGCCATAATAGAGGGTTTGACCTAGTGGATGAGAGTTAATTAATACCGCATTTTTAACGCCATTTACATTCGCCAGTAGTTTATTTTCTGGAATTAAGGTTGGGTGTACACGCAGCTCAATACCACTGACAGCTTTTTGTATCGCATCACTTGTATTATCCTCATAGCGGCGCACTGCAAAGCCTAAGTGCTTAATACGGTAGCCTAACTCCTCAGCATAAGTCACATCTTGTAAGGTAATTTTGGTAATACCTTCGCAGTAAACTTTATCAAACTGTAAGGGAATACCAAAGGCAATAGACGCCAGTAACGCCAGCTTATGGGCAGCGTCAATGCCCTCGACATCGAAGGTAGGATCAGCCTCAGCATACCCAAGGGCTTGTGCTTCGGCTAGGACATCATCAAAAGTACGACCTTTGTCACGCATCTCAGACATAATAAAGTTGCCTGTGCCGTTAATGATGCCGGTTAACCAATCTATTTTGTTAGCGGCTAGCGCTTCACGCATCACTTTAATGATAGGAATACCACCGGCAACAGCCGCTTCGTATGCCACATGGACTTTGTGCTCATCCGCTAGGGCGAAGATTTCATTACCATGCTCAGCGAGTAAGGCTTTGTTAGCGGTGACCACGTGCTTGCCATGTTTGATGGCGTGGATAATAACGTCTTTGGCAACCGTCATACCACCAATGACTTCAATCACGATATCCACATCGTCGCTTTCAGCAATGGCCATTAGGTCACTACTTTGAACGATAGCAGAGTCTATGTCATCACGCTGACGGCGAGTGCCGACTTGAGTGATAACAATATTGTGGCCACTACGCCTTTTTAGTTCTGCCAGATTATCGTTGAGTAGGTCTAAGACACCTGTTCCAACAGTGCCCAGTCCTAATATAGCCAGTTTAATTGATTTACTCACGGTATCCTCAGTTATGTTATTAAGCGTTATGTAATATAGGTGTAGAAAGTTAATTTACAATGTATTGATGTGAATAGTCAATACAAGGCGAATAAAGTAAGTGGCAGGTTAAGCCTGCCTTGACAGATGTTGGTCTGCGGCTGTGATATCAGTTTAGTTTGCAATCGCTGCTTGTGCCAATTCTTTGGCTGGTAGGTAGCCACCGATTTGATAACCAGACTCCGTAAAGATAGCTGGTGTGCCAGACACGCCTAAGCGTCTACCCAGCTCAATATGCGCTAAGACAGGGCTGTCACAGGCAGGGGCAGAGACGGGTTGATCAGACTTGGCTTTATCCATTGCAGCGATACGATCTTCGCTACACCAGATGGCAGTCATTTTAGGAACACTGGCGTCGTTGCGTGGCCAAGCTAAATAGCGCACCTCAATGCCTTGAGCGTTGATATCGGCCATTTCTGAATGTAACTTGGTGCAATAAGGGCAGTCAGCATCAGTAAAGGCGTAGACTACTGCTTTGGTGTCACCTTTGGCAGGGTAGATAATCAGCTCCTCTTTATCAACAGCGGCCAGCGCCTCTTTGGCGATACCAGCCACCAAGTCTTCGCGGATATCGACTGGATGTGCTTGACCAATCTCAACGATATGCCCTTGAATCACGTAACGGCCTTGTTTGTCACTAAAAAAGTCAGGCATGCCATCGGCAGTTACCCAGTAGATACCGTCCATTTGAGTCGGAATGGCCGAGAGTATTTTTTGCTCATAGCCTGAGGTTTTAAAGTTGGCTTCTAAAGCGGCCACAACGGCTGGGTCAGATTGTGCATCTGTGATAGTGCTGGATGCCTTGTTGGCAGCAGGGGTTGTATTCGCTTGAGTGTTGGCTTCTGTGCTATGGCTGTTGCAGCCAGCGATGGCAATGGTTAATGCCAATAAGCCAGTTTTAGACAGCTGTTTGGGCTGAGCAAACAAGAACTGGGCAAACAATGACTTGGACTGGGCGGCAATACGATTGCGAAAAAAATGATTCATAAAATTAAGCTCTTATTAAAGTATATCTTTTTAGTAAACGTCTAAATATAACACAAAGCGCGGATGAGAATAATAAAGGCGTGCTCTTAATCTGATAAAAAATAGTATCAAATAAAGAACACGCCTTTTGCAAAGGTATTATTTTTTAAGCGTTTGGTCGTTTGTTGCCCATACGAGGTGCGCTATTTGGTCGTGCGTGGCGGTAGTCCCGTATGCTGAGTTTGAAAGTTGCCTTTTTTCACTTGTTTACCGTGTGAACGCTTGTTGGCCGCTGACTTGCCAGCCGAGGCCGTATTGTTTCTACGTTTGGCAGAATCAGAGCCAACACGGCTGTTTTTCTTGCGTGCCGATTGATAGCTGTTTTTGGCATCGCCGCCTTCTAGACGTGAGTTAAATGGTGGAATCAAACAGTGACGTGCGGTACCAATCAAGTCTTCACGGCCCAAGCGTTTAAGCGCAGCACGTAGCATGCCCCAGTTTTTGGGGTCATGATAGCGCAAAAAGGCTTTGTGCAATTTACGCTGCTTGCCTGATTTGACGATATCGACATCACCGCCTTCACGAGTCACCTTATGCAGTGGGTCTTTGTGGGTGTGATACATGGTGGTTGCTGTCGCCATTGGACTAGGGTAGAAGGCCTGAACTTGGTCAGTTCTAAAGTCATTACGCTTGAGCCACAGTGCCAGATTCATCATATCTTCATCGGTCGTACCCGGATGGGCAGCGATAAAGTACGGAATAAGGTACTGCTCTTTACCCGCTTCTTGACTGTATTGCTCAAACATTTGTTTAAACTTATCATACGAGCCCATGCCCGGCTTCATCATTTTTGACAATACGCCTTCTTCAGAATGTTCAGGTGCAATTTTCAGATAGCCACCAACGTGATGGGTTACCAACTCTTTGACGTATTCTGGATCTTTCACCGCTAAGTCATAACGTAGACCTGAGGCAATTAAGATCTTCTTGATACCTTTAATATCACGGGCTTTACGGTATAGCTTGGTCAAGTTGCTGTGGTCGGTAAGTAAGTTTTCACAGATGTCTGGATAGACACAAGAGGGCTTACGACAATGCTTCTCAATGGTCTCATCCTTACAATTTAGGCGGTACATATTGGCTGTCGGACCACCTAAGTCTGAGATAACCCCCGTAAAGTTTGGCGCGGTATCACGAATGGCTTCCACTTCACGTAAGATAGACTCCTCCGAGCGGTTTTGGATAATACGCCCTTCATGCTCCGTGATAGAGCAAAAGGTACAGCCGCCAAAACAGCCCCGCATGATATTGACCGAAAACTTAATCATATCAAACGCTGGAATACGTGCATCACCATAGCTTGGATGGGGCACACGCTGATAGGGCAAATCAAACACATAATCCATCTCTTCGGTAGAGAGGGGAATCGGTGGTGGGTTTAGCCACACATCAATATCGGTGCGTGAATTACCGCCACCGGTGCCATGACGCTGAACCAGCGCACGGGCATTACCCGGATTGGTTTCCAAGTGTAATATACGGTTGGCATGGGCATACAGCACAGGGTCAGATTTCACTTGCTCATAATCAGGCAAACGAATCACCGCTTTATCACGTGGTGGAAGCTTTAATTTATGCTTACGTGCAGTTTTTGGTTTGGTGGTTTGATCTTTGTTAGAGGGTGCCAGACCGACCATTTTGACCAGTTGCACATCATCATTCACTTGGTCAGCGTTTAACACTTTATTGTCCACTTTTTCAGCAACAAAGCCTTTATACTGCTTTTCCATCGCAGACTGACTTTGGTTATATGCCGACTCAGAATTGCCTTTTTCTTGTTCAATCGAGCAACTGTCTAAGTCTTCGGTCATTACATATGGGTTGATAATCGGATCAACACGCCCGACCGTATCGACATCATTACTGGCCACCTCAATCATATCCGCCTTCCAGTGACGGCGAGACGGTGTCAATAGATAAGCCGTCCCACGCAAGCCACTCATCTGCTCAAAGGTGTAGCCCTTTGACAACCCATGCACCACATCCACAATCGCCCGTTCGGCATTGCCATACAGCAACACATCCGCACGACTGTCGAGCAAAATACTACGGCGCACCTTATCCGACCAATAATCATAATGCGCAATACGGCGCAAACTGCCCTCAATACCACCCAGAATAATAGGCACATCAGGATACGCCTCACGGCAACGCTGACTGTACACAATTGCCGCTCGGTCAGGGCGTTTATCAGGCACATTATTTGGTGAATAGGCATCATCACTGCGGATACGGCGATCTGCGGTATAGCGGTTAATCATGCTGTCCATATTACCAGCGGTCACCCCATAAGCATACACCGGCTTGCCAAGTTGCATAAACGCATCTTTACTGGTCCAATCAGGCTGAGCAATGATACCCACACGAAAGCCCTGCGCCTCAAGCAAACGACCAATAATCGCCATCCCAAAGCTTGGATGGTCGACATAAGCATCGCCTGAGACAATAATCACATCACAAGCATCCCAGCCCAGATCGTCCATCTCGGCACGGCTCATCGGCAAAAAAGGCGCAGGCTCGTAGCAAGATGCCCAGTGCTTATCGTAGTCGTATAAAGGGGTCACGCCTTGTTTAAAGGCAGTGCGGGCGATGGTTTCAGCAGACATGGGGATAACCTAGATAATAAATTAAACAAACACGAGAACGTAATAGAAACGTAATAGAGATGATGCAGAGGATGGATAAAACAAAATATTGCTCATTTTAACATGAAATTGCTTCAAGTTGCGCATTATCTGTAACCGCTAGTTATGAAGCCAATCCCGCCATCCGCTTGTATCTGCCTCGTCAATGGCGTGCGGACTATCGTGGCCAGAGGCGTTACTGTTACCTCGACACCCCCTCCAGCCACAGTCCGCATCGCCATTGACATCAGCAGGATACCGCTACTGTCGGGGCTAAACCGCACCTTCGAAATAACATCCGCCCAAAATTTAGAATAGCAGTAAGGTCGGTTAGCGACAGCGAAACACCAAACCCAATCTTTACGACAAATCTAAACAATTTAAATCAATCGGTGGGTTACGTTTTCATTGCACTCTCTACGAGAGCTTATAAAACTAACCCAACCTGCTTTTTTCAGCGTCCAAAATGCTTAGAGTTAAAAGTTGGGTCTGTGTAGGGTGGGTTAGCGGTAGCGTAACCCACCAGATCTAATCTTTACGGCAAATCAAATCAATTTAAATCAATTGGTGGGTTACGTTTTCATTGCGCTCTCTACGAGAGCTTATAAAACTAACCCACCCTACGCACGCTAAAGCATTTCTAAGCCACCTGTGCGGTGGTTTCATTTTATCAAATTTAGCTAGGGGTTAGACCTTTTGGAAATCCTATTTAAAGGATTTCCCTTGCGAGCCTAAAATTGCAGTGCAATTTTTTAACGGCTCTCATAAGCCACCTGTGCGGTGGTTAAGCTTTAAACATTGGCATATCATCAGGTGGCATATTTCTAAGCCACCTGTGCGGTGGTTAAGCTGAACCTACCCAAGACCCAAGAGCAGATAAATTTCTAAGCCACCTGTGCGGTGGTTAAGAAACGCAAGCAAAACTAATTGATTCGCTCGTTTTTCTAAGCTACCTGTGCGGTGGTTAAGGCGGCGAGATAAAGCCAGAAAAAGACGGTAATTAAGAGTTGAACTTTTTAAATGCCTTATAAATCAGATATAACAAAATGAATGGTGATAAAAAGATCAAAGCGACTATAAGCCAAGTAAGGATCTTTGGAAGATAGTAAAAAAAAGCAGGTATAACGGTCATAAAGATACAGAAATAAATTCCGAACTTAATATAACTAGCGAAACCATCTGCTATAGGATCAATGTTTGTAACCTTAACTTTTATAACTTTATCTTCCTTAGCCATTATTTTAACTCCAGGAATATTATTTTATATATATCCAATTTTGCATTATACAGATATTTATTTCAATCACTAAATAATAACAATAAGTGAGAGTGATGCGGTAAACATGAAATCATTATTAGTATCAGCAATCATCTTAATAAGCTTGTCTGGTTGTGCAGCATCGAATCAACCTACGATGCCTAAAGGCAAGTGGCATTTGATTAACCAAAAAGGATTTGTACCAGCGAATGTTGAGCGTTTTACAGATGGAGTTGATGTTTTTATTCCTGAAGCAGAAGCAGAAGCAGAAGTAGATCAAGAAAAACAGGAGTCTAGTGATGTTGTTTAAGACAAAGAAAAAAAATACAGAAATTGAAAAACCTAAAAAACCAAAAAAAGTAACAGCTCGTCAAGCATCTAATGATTTTGTAAAAGCCGCAAAGGAGTTTGAGGAAAGTAGAGTTGATGAACTAGAAAAAAGCAAAAATCTTGCTTGGAAAGTAGCGTTTGGTGCGTGTGCTTTAGCGATAGTATGTGCTGTAGCGCTGATACTTTTAACTCCGTTTAAAGAAGTGCGCCCATACGTGATACGTGTAGATAATAATACTGGTCAAACAGATATTGTAACAATGCTAGAAAATGCTCAATCTGACTATGGTGAAGAGGTCGCTAAATACTTTGCAGCAATGTATGTGAATTTATATGAAAGCTATGACTCTTCTAAGCCACCTGTGCGGTGGTTAAGTATATGCAAACATCGAGGCGGTTTACCCACAATTTCTAAGCCACCTGTGCGGTGGTTAAGGTCTTAATGAGACGATGAAAGAGGCGACTACTTTTCTAAGCCACCTGTGCGGTGGTTAAGACATTTTGAAGTGATGACGGCATGATGATATCTTTCTAAGCCACCTGTGCGGTGGTTAAGAAG
>NZ_KB907644.1 GCF_000382145.1 Psychrobacter lutiphocae DSM 21542 | reverse complement strand
ACCAAACAGGCAAAAAGGCACTTAAATCAACCATTCAGCTGTCACTGGTCAAAGGTAAAAAACACAAGATTAGATGCAATACACAAATTCACCACCCAATTAGTTAAGGACAATGCCTTAATTGTGGTTGGTGATGTTAAATCACGCTCACTTACAAATTCGATGACCAAACTGGCTAAATCAACATACGATGTAGCATGGTTTGAATTTAAGCGACAACTGGAATATAAATGCAAATATACAAGTATGTAAGTATGCAGGTTGTCAGCCTGAGATAGTAAATGAGAGTTACACTACCCAAATCTGCTCACACTGTGGCAAAATAAGCGATAGTAGTCCGAAAGGTAGAGCAGGTCTTGGAATAAGAGAATGGAGGTGTGCTGAGTGTGGCACATGGCATGATAGAGATATCAACGCCAGTAAGAACATTCTTGCGGTCGGGCTTGACCGTCTTGCGGAAGGAATCCCCTCTTAGCGAGGGGAGGAAGTCAAATATCCAGTTATAACTGTATCCAAAACCATATATCATTAGCCTTAGCTTAGTACTACTATCGAGGAGTGACATGTCTGCATCTTCAAAATCAAATATCATTTGGAGGATTTTACCCTGGCTTTTATTGCTTGCGGTGTTAGTGGCTTTTATTTGGGTTTATATTGACCAGAAAACACGCCAACAAGCGACTTGGCAACCGCCACGTAGTGAGACCACATCGATTCCATTAGGTTCAGAGAGACTATCTGACAAACCAGAACCTATCGTATCCTATCACAACGCAGTGGTTCAAGCAGCACGCTCTGTGGTTAATATTTATACCACCCAAACGGTTACCCACAATCCGTATATGAATGATCCTATTTTGCGTCGTTTTTATGAGTTTCATGGACAAGCACCGCAAGCTGGTTCAGAAACTAACTTAGGCTCAGGGGTGATCGTTTCCACAGATGGATATATCGTCACTAATGCGCACGTAATTGCCAAGGCAGATGAAATTGTAGTTGCTTTAAATGATGGGCGTAAAGCAGTAGCAGAAGTAGTAGGTACAGATCCAGATAGTGACTTGGCAGTGATTAAAGTAGAGATGTCAGGGCTTGAGCCGTTGGCTTTTAGAGAGCGTCCCATTGAAGTGGGTGACGTGGCGCTTGCGATTGGTAATCCCTTTGGTGTAGGTCAGACAGTAACGCAGGGTATCATTTCCGCTACTGGTCGTACTGGATTGGGAGTGAATACTTTTGAAGATTTTATTCAAACTGATGCGGCTATCAACCCAGGTAATTCAGGTGGTGCTTTGGTCGATGCTTATGGTGAGTTAGTGGGGATTAATACTGTTATTTTCTCACGCTCAGGGGGATCAATGGGGATAGGTTTTGCTATTCCAACTGCTTTGGTTGAGCAGGTAATGAATGCTATTATTAAAGATGGTAAAGTAAGTCGCGGCTGGCTAGGTATCGAAGTATTGTCGCAGTTGCGGGATCCAACCAAGTTGGATAATTCTACGGGTGTGTTGGTGCGTAATATCATTCCCGCTAGCCCAGCAGCCAAAAGTGGGTTACAAATTGGTGATATTATTCTATCTATTGATGGCGTGGAGATGACAGATGCTAATAGCCTGATTCAATATGTTGCACGCAAACTGCC
The DNA here is from genome assembly GCF_000382145.1 of Psychrobacter lutiphocae DSM 21542. GTDB lineage: Bacteria > Pseudomonadota > Gammaproteobacteria > Pseudomonadales > Moraxellaceae > Psychrobacter > Psychrobacter lutiphocae. The sequence goes on along the minus strand of NZ_KB907644.1, from coordinate 50,964 downwards.
AGGCACGGTATTGTCAGTACAAGTATTACGTAAGTCACAAAATATGAATATTAACATAACCTTGGCTGAGCGTCCGACTCAAAATGACTTGATCATGCCACAGATTGAAGATGATCCTGGTAGCTTATTTGATCACCCAGAAGGATCAGTGCCATTGACTCAAGAGCAGCGTGAACGGATGCGTGAGGAATTGATTGAGCTGTTTGAAAATGGTGCTAGGCCCAATGTAGATCCTATATTACCTGAAGAAGATGGCGAGTTTGAATAATATTTTTGCAGTTGCCATAGCAAAATTAAAATCTACTTCAAAAAACCACTACTGACCTTCAGTAGTGGTTTTTAAATCGGTTACTAGGGGTTACAGTATAGTTTTTTAGTAGCTCAATATAGCCACAGGGCATTAGCAAGGGCAATATAGTCAGCGAACATCTTTGAGCCGTATTACTCCTTGAATCTGACAGCAACAAGGCAATATCTCTGAGTCATCAATCATTGCCAGTGGTGGTTTGGCATAAGTTACTGGATAAGAGGCTGCGGTTAGGGTCACTCGGCAACTACCACAATAACCTTCTTTGCATTGATAGTTAATATCATGTCCAGTGCGTAATAGCCCGTCGAGTAAGCTTTCACCATCATGCAAATAAAAGCGTGTTTTTGCAGTAATTACCCAAGTCATAACAAACCAACCGCTGCCTGTATTTTGAAAATATCCTAACTTGTTTTGATTATGGCTTATAACTCAAAATCATCAAAGTCAGCATCAGATAAATCAGAATCAATCTGACCTACTAAGTAAGAGCTAATCTCTGTCTCTTGTGGCGCAACTTGGACATTATCTGATGACAGCCAGGTATTAATCCAAGGGATTGGATTGGTTCTTGAGTCAGGGAATAGGGCGGGTAAGCCAACCGCTTCCATACGCAAGTTGGTAATATACTCCACATATTGGCACAAAATATCTTTATTAAGCCCGATCATAGAACCATCTTTGAACAAATAACCTGCCCAGTCTTTTTCCTGCTCAGCTGCCTTACGGAAAATATCAATACTGTCCTCATAACAGTCTTTTGCAATTTGAACCATTTCTGGATCATCTTTACCCGATGCCATGATATTGAGCATGTGCTGGGTACTGGTCAAATGCAGCGCTTCATCACGAGCAATTAGCTTAATAATTTTGGCATTACCTTCCATAAGTTTGCGCTCAGCAAAGGCAAACGAACAGGCAAAGGACACATAAAAGCGAATTGCTTCTAATACGTTAACAGCCATCAAGCATAGATACAGCTGTTTTTTTAGTTTAGCAAGATCTACATATTTTTCCTCACCATTGATGATGTGAGTGCCTGCTCCAAATAGGCTGTATAGCTGCGAGCTTTGATACAGATCGTCATAATAATAGGCAATATCTGAGGCACGTTGTAAGATGTGCTCATTTTGCATAATGTCGTCAAATACCACAGATGGATCGTTGACGATATTACGGATAATATGGGTATAACTGCGTGAGTGAATGGTCTCAGAGAATGACCAAGTTTCAATCCAAGTCTCAAGTTCAGGGATAGATACCAGTGGCAACAGCACCACGTTCGGACTACGACCTTGAATAGAGTCTAGTAGGGTTTGGTACTTTAGGTTACTGATAAAGATATGCTGCTCATGTGCGGAAAGGTTGGCATAATCAATACGGTCTTTTGACACATCAACCTCTTCTGGACGCCAGAAAAAGGAGAGTTGTTTTTCAATAAGTTGCTCAAAGACGGGGTGTTTTTGTTGGTCATAACGAGCAACGTTGACGGGTTGACCAAAGAACATTGGCTCTTTGAGCTGATCATTTGGAGTTTGGCAAAAGATTGAATAATTCATGATTTTACCTTTCGTTTTTGGGTTTGTTTAACTGTTTATTTCTTAAATTTTAAAGCCGTTTTTATTTTGGGTAGGGTGCGCCCCGCGCACCGATTTAATCATAATGTTTTATTGGTGCGTGAGACGCACCCTACGGCTTATTAGCTTACAGTAGGTTGGTGTCGAGGTACGAGACCCAACAATGCTTAAAGTTTGAATCGTTGGGTGTCGCTAGATTCACCCAACCTACAATTCTTTTATGAGGGTGTCAGCTCTATTAGTTAGAAAATGAATGATACACAACATTTTCAAGTTTTGGGTCTGCATAGCTATCAGCGTAAGATAGGTGACCATCATACTCACCTATTTTGCTAACGAATAGTCCTTGTTTAAATATAATTTGCAAGCCGTGTTCAGGCTCCCAATCGCACTCAGATTCTAATGATATATAAACCGCTTTATCACCATATGGGCGACGCTGGACAATAGGTGTATCACCTAATTGAATATGATGCCAGACATCACTTGGGTTATTAATTTTGACGATATCATCTTCATCTAATAACGCTTTGATATCTTGATAATATCGATAGATATCATTTTGAGCTTGCTTGAGAATACTTTCATCTATGGACAAAAAATTAGCTATGGCTTGATGATATTCTTCCTTATTTTCATCTTGCTCATAGTCATCTAAAATAAAGCGACATTTTTTATCGCCTAAAACTTTGACAGTTATGGGTTGGCTAATTAGCCAGTTATCACAACTGTCTTTCTCAAGTTTGCCTAAATAAGGAACATCGACCATTTGAATACCTTTGTTTAGTTTTCAATATAATAAATAAGTTCAAGCATAGGGTATTAATTATAGTGTAATGTTTAATTGGTGGGTTTCACTGCGTTGCACACACGCTACGTTTGCTAAAATTGACTTCTAAAATTATTATCAAACTTTATTGCTTGCCAAATTAAAAAACTCAAACTTGAAAATTTAATTGTAACTATAATCAACGAAAGTATTATCGTTAGACCACTTGCTATATTGATATTGAACGCACTATATAAAACACTAACAAAAAGAAATATTGCATTTAATATATAGATTGAAGTAGTTTTCTGGTAAACAGATTGATTATTACCAAAGAAAATATCGCTTAATAAATTCAAAATTTTATATTTCATTTCAAGTCCTTATTAAGTTATCGCTTATTAATAGAGAGGTGTTTAATTCGTGTGTTTCACTGCGTTGCACCCACGCAACGCTTGCTTGCTACTTATGATGGTATTACGACAGCATATTTTATAAAGTATTCATATTGAGACTTAGTGAGTATAGGAAGTTTGAAGTTCTAGTATAGTCGCCTTGGGGTGCGGTTTAGCCCCGACAGTAGCGGGTATCCTTGGTGAGGCACAGGGTTGCGGGTGCTTGGTGAAGGGCGTTATCGCTGAGTCAGGAACGCACTTCACCATTAGCAACCGCCCCTGTGCAAACCAAGATATGAGCGTATGGCGGGATTGGCTACATCCTAAGCTTTTAAAGCATGCTCCTTTAAATATCCCCTAAAAAAGGGGATGTTTAGGGTAATGCAAAATCTAAAGAAGTTTTACAAACAGGGGCTTTAAGGATTAAAGCTTACAAGCACCACTGGCACAGCTATCATCGATATCAGCTTGAGCGTCATTAGCACCATCTCGAGTGTTGTGATAATAAAGTGTCTTAATGCCTAGTTTGTATGCCATGAGAAGGTCTTTAAGTAGTACTTTCATTGGTACACGATTGCCCTCAAAGCGAGATGGGTCATAGTTGGTATTGGCTGAGATACTTTGGTCGATGAATTTTTGCATGATACCGACCAGTTTTAAGTAGCCATTGTTGTTTGGCATTTGCCAGAGTAATTCGTACTGATCTTTTAAGTTTAAGATATCAGGTACGACTTGTTTTAAAATACCGTCTTTTGAAGCTTTTACCGATACCAGTCCACGTGGTGGTTCAATACCGTTGGTCGCATTGGCAATTTGGCTTGAGGTTTCAGATGGCATCAAGGCAGATAGAGTAGAGTTGCGAAGACCGTGCGCTTTAATATCGCTACGCAAGGTTTCCCAATCTAAGCGTAATGGCTCTTGGCATACTTGGTCTAAATCAGACTTATAGGTGTCAATTGGCAAAATACCTTGAGCGTAGGTAGTCTCATTGAAGGCTGGGCAAGCCCCTTTTTCTTTTGCTAATTTATTCGATGCTTTTAATAAGTAATACTGTAATGCCTCAAAGGTTTGGTGAGTAAGACCTAGTGCTGAGCCATCTGAGTATCTGACTCCATTTTTTGCTAAGTAATAGGCATAGTTGATTACGCCAACGCCTAGTGTACGGCGGCGCATACTGCCATTTTCAGCCGCTTTGACTGGATAGTCTTGATAGTCTAATAGTGCATCTAGGGCACGTACAATCAGTTCTGCTGGTTCTTCGATATCATCTAAGTTTTCGACTTCACCGAGGTTGACAGCTGATAGAGTACACAGAGCGATTTCGCCGTTTTCATCATTAATATTGTCTAGTGGCTTGGTTGGCAAGGTAATCTCCATACACAAGTTAGACTGACGAATTGGGGCAACGCTTGGATCAAAGGCACTGTGGGTATTACAGTGATCTACGTTTTGGATATAGATACGTCCAGTGCTGGCACGCTCTTGCATCATCAGGCTAAATAAGTCTGCTGCTGGTACGTGACGTTTGCGAATATTTTCATCTGCTTCGTACTTGTGGTATAGCTCATCAAACTTATCTTGATCTGCAAAGAAGGCTTCATATAAGCCTGGTGTATCAGATGGTGAGAAGAGGGCAATGTCCTCACCCTTGATTAAGCGGGTGTATAAGGTTTTGTTAATTTGTACCCCATAATCCATGTGGCGAACACGGTTGTCTTCAACACCACGGTTGTTCTTTAGGACCAATAGTGACTCAACTTCTAAATGCCACAGTGGGTAGAATAAAGTAGCTGCACCACCACGCACACCGCCTTGCGAGCAGCATTTAACCGCAGTTTGGAACAGTTTGTAGAAAGGAATACAGCCGGTGTGCTGTGCTTCACCGCCGCGAATTGGACTGCCGAGCGCACGGATGTTACCTGCGTTAACACCGATGCCAGCACGCTGTGACACATAGCGAACGATGGCGCTGGTAGTGGCGTTAATAGAGTCTAGGCTGTCGCCACACTCGATTAACACGCACGAGCTAAACTGACGTGATGGGGTACGCACGCCTGACATGATCGGGGTTGGTAGGGAGATTTTGAAGGTTGAGGCAGCGTCATAAAAGCGTTTGACATAGTGCATACGCTCAGACTTATCGTATGAGGCGAACAGACACATACCGACCAACATATACAAAAACTGCGGGCTTTCATAAACGGTTTTGGTTACTCGGTCTTGTACTAAATACTTACCCGCCATTTGCTCAGCAGCAGCGTAGGCTAGGTTCATATCACGCCAGTGATCGATATAGTCGTTTAGCTCATCAAACTCCTCACGTGAGTAGTCTTGCAAGATGTGCTCGTCATATTTGCCATCTTGGGTCAGCTTGGTGACATGATCAAATAAATGAGGTGGCTCAAATTGATTGTAAGCAATTTTACGTAAGTGAAAAATTGCCAAGCGAGCAGCTAGGTATTGATAATCTGGCGTGTCTTCAGAAATTAAGTCAGCAGCAGCCTTGATGATGGTCTCATGGATATCACGAGTCTTAATACCATCGTAAAACTGAATATGTGATTTTAATTCAACTTGTGATACAGAGACATTATCTAGCCCTTCCGCAGCCCAAGTAATAACCTTATGGATCTTGTCTAAATTGATTGGCTCTAAACGGCCATCTCTTTTTGTTACGCTTAGTTTATCCATATTTGTCATTGCTGTCTCCACTAGTTATTACGATATTTATAGAGTAAAAGCGTTCAGATTAAAGAAATAGTCCTGGTATCAATGGTGGCTGTATTTTAGCATAACCACAATATATAGGGCTAATTCCATGCTTTAGACACAATATAAAGGAAATTTTTTTATTTTTCCATATTGACAAATGGCAGTTAAGAGGTTCAGAACATCAGCTGGATGGCGATGACTTGGTTATAAAAAGATATTAACTGTTGGCAACTGCCGAGCGGCTATTGGTTAGCGACGAATTGCAAAAATCAGTAAGGGTTAAAAAATGAAGAAAAAGCTGTTTTTAAAAAATTGTAAACGAAAGGGTCATGATTAAAGTTTTTTCACGCTAAACTGCAAAAGCAAAAAATAAATTCAGTTTAATAGGTTCGCCAAATTTGTTTCCTAAAACTGTGAAAAATGCAACTGCTAAATAGGGGTAAAAAATGATTTCAGCAAAACATGTTTGACTCATAATAAATTGTTATTGGTTACTCAAAAAAAAGCAAAAGAGCCAAACTCTTTTGCTTGTTATAGTCGTAGTTAATAAATTAAGTTACAAGACAATTATAAGATAACCGTATGAAAGTACTACTGTCGTAAGCTAAATGAGGCTCACATTGCAACTCTTTTGTTTGCCTAAGTGGAAGATCAAAGTCCATGCCTGTCCATGATACTGAGTTAGTAAAGTGGTTAAGCTTAAACGACTGTACGTACAGTTTTGGCCTTGTCTAAGGCGGCATACAGCTCATTTACTTGCTCTGCTTCAGTAAAGTAGAGTTTGACCCGTACTGAGCTAAAACGACCAGTGCTTGATTTTTTGACCTTGATGGTTTCGTGATCAAAGTCTGGGAACTGAGTACCCAAGATCATTTTCACCTCATTGATTAGTGTGTCATGTTCGCCTTCATGACCGATGATGCTCATCGGATAGTCCATTGGAAAAGCCCAAAGACTTGGGTTTTGAATGTCTGTTTTTTTGGCAAATGGATTGCTGTATAGCGTTAAATCACGAGTCATGTCGATGTTTTTATTGTTGTTAGCCATGGTATCTCCAATATAATAGTTTGTTTTTTGCCATGGCAATTATATGGGGTTATTTGGGCTAAACTTCAAGCATATCCAGTGTAGTCAGCGAACTGCTTAAATGTTAGCCATAAAAAAAGCTGAGAGATGTCTCCCAGCTTTTTTCATATCTAACGATTAAACTAAATTGAAGATTAGTCGTTTTCTAAGAATGAACGTAAGTGCTCTGAGCGAGAAGGGTGGCGCAGCTTACGCAACGCTTTGGCTTCAATCTGACGAATACGCTCACGGGTAACGTCAAACTGCTTGCCCACTTCTTCTAGAGTATGATCCGTTGGCATGTCGATACCAAAGCGCATACGTAATACTTTCGCTTCACGCTCGGTCAGATTACCTAACACATCACGTGTGGCTTCTTGTAGACCAGCAGCTGTGGCATCTTCCACTGGGCTTGAAATGGTCTGGTCTTCAATAAAGTCACCTAGGTGCGAATCTTCATCATCACCAATGGGTGTCTCCATAGATATTGGCTCTTTGGCAATTTTTAATACCTTACGAACCTTAACCTCGTCCATTTCTAAACGTTCGCCCAATTCCTCTGGTGTCGGCTCACGTCCCATTTCTTGAAGCAACTGACGAGACACACGGTTTATTTTGTTAATGGTCTCAATCATGTGCACAGGAATACGAATGGTGCGTGCTTGGTCAGCAATCGAGCGGGTGATTGCCTGACGAATCCACCAAGTGGCATAGGTTGAGAACTTATAACCACGGCGGTATTCAAACTTATCTACCGCTTTCATCAAGCCAATATTACCTTCCTGAATTAAATCAAGGAACTGTAAGCCGCGGTTGGTGTATTTTTTGGCGATAGAAATTACCAGACGTAAGTTGGCTTCGACCATCTCTTTTTTGGCACGGCGGGCTTTGGCTTCACCGATTGCCATACGACGGGCGACTTCTTTCATTTCAGTGATTTCCATGCCCAGCTTGTCTTCATGGTCACGGATACGGCGCTGTAATACCACCACATCATCAACAACTTTGGCCAAGCTTTCAGCAAATTTTGGATTGCCCTTAAGACGATCCGTTAACCAGTCAACGTTGGTTTCGTTACTTGGGAAGGTTTTACGGAATTCAGCACGAGGCATCTTACCGCGGCGAATAACCAAGCGCATGATTTGACGCTCTTGCTTACGCACATCATCGTAGACATCGTGCATAATCGCCATGACATTATCTGACATGCGGTTGTTTAGCTTCAATAACATAAAGCGATCTGCCATCTGTGCATACGCTTCTTCCGCTTGCACACTGCCACGACCATAGTCATTCAATGCTTGTTTGGCGACAGTGAATAGCTCACGGATTTCTTCAACACGTTGACGCACCACTTCTGGGTCAAGGCCGCCAACTTCTTCGGCTTCTTCCTCCTCTTCCTCTTCTTCTTCGTCCTCATCATCAATGTCTTTGGCTTTTGACTTGCTGGTGATGACAGGGATTTTTTCCTCTTCTTCTTTGATATCAGACTCTTGCTCTTCAGGGTCTAAAAAGCCGGTAATCACATCCGATAGCTTCTTTTCACCTGCTTCAACTAGGTCGTATTCATCAAGAATAAACTGAACAGTACCCGGCCAATACGCCATCGCATGCTGGACGTCACGGATACCTTCTTCAATGCGTTTGGCAATGACAATCTCGCCTTCACGAGTCAGTAGGTCGACTGTACCCATTTCACGCATGTACATACGTACAGGGTCAGTGGTACGACCAGGTTCAGTTTCTACAGCGGCCAGAACAGCGGCGGCTTCGTCTGTGGCCATTTCGTCATCGTTGGCTTCATCATTCATCAAGATATCATCTGCATCTGGCGCAGATTCGAAGATTTTAATACCAACGTCCGTTAGCATTTGAACGATGTCTTCAATTTGGTCGCTTTCGGTAATAGAGGCGGGGAGTTGGTCATTCACCTCAGCATAAGTCAAATAGCCTTGTTCCTTACCCATTTGGATAAGTGTGGCTAGTTGAGAGGTAGATTGAGAGGCTGCCTTATCGGTCATAATATCTCGCTTGCAATAGAAGATGTGGGTTAAAGGTAGAGTAAGGGGTGCCAGTTTTGTTTTATCTTCAATTTAGAATAAATCAGAATGAAATGCACTGTGATTCATTATTGATGGCAGAAGGTTGTCTTATTTGTGCGTTGTCATTTTTATAATCCTGTTGATAGCACTGAGTGATACAAGGGATTATAAAACTTGAGACATAACACTGAGCAACCTAGTACTTGCCAAACCTAGTACTTGCCAAACCTAGTACTTGCCAAACCTAGTACTTGCCAAAATAGGCGTTTGCCAAAATAAAAATGGGTCTGACATTATAACATAATATCTAAAATTGCACCGCAAATACCCGTATAGACAGTCGGCTGTTAGTGCTGTAACTGATCTATCTGGTGTATTTATTATTCTTTGCTAATAGTACAAACCACTATTAGCACTACCCGCGAATATAATTATACATGGGGGCTTTGCGCTAAATTTAAAGCCCTGTGCTGTATATTGATGGTAAACGAATGAGGGTTATACGCAACTACACTGAGTACAATTAACTTGAAGCAATTACAAAGCCTTTAGCTGTCAAGTTTTGTTGCTTGCTCGGCTTGTTGTTTTTTTAGCCAAATAGATAATGTTTGGCGCTGTTTATTTAACTGATCGGTAAGAACTACACTGTGTGAAAGTGATATCTTTTTGGATAGAGCTTGTAATATCAATTGTGCCAATAAGTCGTCTACCAACTCATCCACATCAATAATACCACGCTGATTTAAATTTGACCAAAATGAATACCAGCGTTTTGCTAAGTTTTGCTGCGCCTGAGCAGGCAGGTTGGCCATGATAAAGTGGGCAGCAGCATTGGTATCTTTTGGCAGATAAGGTAGTAAGCGTTTAATTACTTGTACTAGCTGCAATAGGCTTGGGGTGTTAAAGTCTTGCCAACCTGGTGCTGCTGGAAATTGCAGCGACTGCTGCATATGCTTTTTGCTTTGGTGTGGTTTAATAGCTGCCACCCCTGAATCTTGCCATAAGCGTTCAATGGGGTCTGGATCTAGTAAGTTGGGCGCAAATAACAAACATAACTCCAACTGGCGACTGACCGTCACTTCACTGTCGAAATTCAGCAAAACATCATGTGCTGCGTTTTTCTGTCCTTTACGGCCACCAAGCTTTTGATAAATGTCATTATTTAATAGATATTTAAAGCTTGAACCTTTGGGTAAATTATTGGTCAGTTGTCGCACTTGAGACATCAACTTGGCTTTGCCTTCGGCCATGGATAAATCGTAACGTTCGCTCAAATAGGCAAAGACATACTGAGACAGTGGCATGGCACGTTGGATTTGTTCCCGCATCGCCTCAACGCCATGAGCTGCGACATAAGTGTCCGGATCATGACCACCAGGTAAGGTTAAAAAGCGCAGCTCTTTGTCATCACTCAGGACTGGCAGGGCTACCTCAAGCGTGCGCCAAGCGGCTTTTTGCCCAGCGCTATCGCCATCAAAGCAAAGGGTCAACGTGGGGTTTAGCTGCAATAAGCGCGCAATTTGAGTCTCGTTAATGGATGTGCCCATAGAGGCAACTGCGCCATAGATACCAGCTTGATACAAGGCAATAACATCCATATAGCCTTCTACTACCAACCAGTCATTGGCACGGTGCTGGCGGGACTCATAGTAGCCGTAGAGGATATGCTGTTTATGAAACACAGGGGAATCACTGGAGTTGATATATTTTGGTTTGACCTCGTTGTCCAGCGCACGTCCAGCAAAGCCAATCACACGACCTTGGTTGTCACGAATTGGGAAGATGACCCTATCTCTTAGCAGGTCATAATCACGCCCTTTTTCTGACTTACGCACTAAGCCTAATATCTTTAAGCCTTCAATGTCATGCGGAAAGGCTTCTTCAAGGTGTTGCCAGCCACGTGGCGCATAGCCTAAGCCAAATTCTTGAATGGTTTTGTCCGATAAGCCACGTTCTTTGAAATAGCTCAATGCCAAGGCGTTGTTGTACAAATTGTGCTGATAAAATTGTGCGACACTAATCAGCAGGTCATATAAGTTACCTTCTTGTGCGCCCGGCACGTTTTGGTTGTTTGGCGCATGCTCATGCCCCTGCTGTCCAAAACCAGGATCAAAGTAGGCTTGAGTATCCATCATTGCAGGATCTGTCAGTGATGGGTCGCCAACATCGGGCCAGTCTGCTAATGGCGCATTGTCATAACCATAAAAGCCAGAGTCACTTGCGTAAGCAGCCTCATCGAAGTAGCCGTCGCTAGGTAGTGATTGAGTGTCGTCTATATGGTCAATACCCTCAGGATTATTCTGACCACCAAGAGGAGTTAGGCTGTCACGATTATCAAGATGAGTGGCGCTTTGGGTGGTGTTGTGAGTGTCTGGCGTTATTGATGTGCCAGCTTTGCCAGCAGCTACTTGGCTGCTGTCAGGGTTATGAGTCTGCGCTTGTTGTGGTTGCCGTGGTTGTGTAGCGGTAGAAGGCGGCTGAGTAGGGCGTGAGGGTGGCTGTGGCTGAGTAGGTTTCGCCCGGCGCTTGTATTGTAACTGTCGGTTGTCCTCTTTTGGAATATCAATTCCAGTTTGGCGTGAAAGCTCTTGTATGGCCTCCATAAAGGTAAGGTTTTCGTAATCACGCAAAAAGCTGATGGCATTGCCACCAGCGCCACAACCAAAGCAGTTGTAAACATTTTTTTGTGGATTGACATAAAAGGAAGGCGTTTTTTCACCATGAAACGGGCAGTTGCCTTTAAACTCTTTGCCAGCTCGTTTTAAGGTGGTATGTTTGCCAATAATTCCCACCAAATCTGCTTGGCTATTGAGCTGGTCGATAATATGGTTTGGGATGCTCATAGAAGACTTAGAAGATAGATGATCTAATGAAAAATAAGGGCGTATTAAAATGCAGCTTAAAGGGTGCTGAACACAGGCTTGTATAATTTATAGCGTTATTCAATGATTATAGCGTTATCGAATGATTTATAGCGTTATGCTGTATTGAATTTATATTGCAATCTCAACTCTTAACGTAAGCTGTGGCTTTAGCCCAGCATCTGTCATAAAGATTTATTCTTTTGCTGGGTTAAAAGCACCAGCCTACAGCAAATGCTAATAAGTTGAGAATGGGGATTAGTTACTTAGAGCAGGATCTGTCAATTCAATAGTAGCGTCTGTTGTATTGGGGGGCTCTGGCTGTGTGATCACACCGTCACTCTCAGGATACATATCGCGTGGACTTGATATTCTGCGAATTGGCTGAGGTGTGGTTTGAGGTGTGCCAGCGATATCATCCTCTGGTAAGCCAAGACCTAAAGTAATACCACGGCGGTTACTTGATAATGAAGGTGGCGTATTTGGCGTATTATGGTCATCTGGTAAGCTTAGCTGTGCTGCTTGCTGAATAACTTGTGTTTTAGTAGCACCAGTATAGGTGCTTAGGTTGCTTGGGCCTTGGTCTTCGTTTTTATCAGCACGGCCAAGTTTGCCATAAGTCATACGGTTGAGTAGGCTGCTGGTGCGATTACTGCTAATTTTGACCTTGCCGCTGGCAGTGAGCCATTCAGGATAGTTGATTTGTAATAAGGTGCGGTACTGCTGAGCTAAATCTGTCAGGCCTAATTGTTGGTTGCTATATGCTAAGATAGCAATGGCTTCAGGTACTTGTTCACTTAATGGATAATATTGGAATACCCATTTTGCACGGTTGGCAGCGGCTACATAGGCCTCCCGTTTGATATACCAACGTGCAGCAGCCAGCTCACTTTCAGCAAACTGGTTGTAAATATAAGTCAAACGTTGCGCTGCATCTGGTGCATAGCTACTGGTAGGGTAGCGACTGATCAACTCTTGAAAGTTGTTAAATGCTAAGCGATAGTATGAGGTATCACGGTGCGCCTGATCCATACGCGCAAAGCTTAATAGACTGCTGGTACCAGCTTGCATATTTGCAACGCCACGCACATAGTAGGCATAGTCTACTTGGATATTACGAGGATATAGTTTAATAAATTGTTCGGCACTGGTGACAGCCAGCTCATATTCCTTGGTTTGAAATTGAGCATACATCAAGTCTAGCAAAGCTTGCTCAGCATAAGGACCTGTTGGATAGAAGGTGCGTAGTTCTGTTAGCTGTTCTACTGCCATCAGATAGCGACCTTTATCCATAGCCTTAACGGCATCTTCATAATATTGGGCATCTGACTTCTCTGCAGTGGCTACAGCATCGTTTTTGCCAGTGATATTTTTGAAAGTTTGACATCCAGTTAGGCTAAGCATGCTAGCAGTGAGCAGAGCAACAGCCAGTTTGGTTTTTTGTGATGGATAGAGTTTTTTATCAGTAGATGCTGTCATAATAGGAGTTGTTGCACGCTGCATGGAGGTCTCCGCAGAATATTTTAGTCAAATTTTAGTGGCACTAGTGTAGCACGTCAGCATAATATTTGGGTATAGGATTATTAGAGGCAGTATAGAATTCATTTATTAGCTCCGTAAATGAGCTTTATACGACCCCTAGTGATTATACCCTGATTAGAGTCTGTTGAACATTGATGGCGCAAATCTACCTATTATAAGGACCCCACTCTCAACTTATTACAATCCAATGTAGGCTGGTGCTTTTAGCTCAGCGAAACGTATTTGTTAACCAAGTATGCTGGGCTAAAGCCACAGCCTGCGCAAAGAGTTGAGAGTGGGGTTGCAAGTGTTACAGTTTGCAGTGTATTACAACTTGCAAGTAGCTTTTGTTCTTAAGTGCTATCTACAAATACTACTGTTCAACAGCCTCTAATATATAAGGCTATTAAAATATAGGATTGTCAAAGTATATGGCTATCTAGGTCACAGAGTCAAAGTAATATTTAATTAATGCTCACAGCCAGTCAGTGTTAAAATGCCAAATCATGCTACACTTAAAGGTGCAAGTTGATTAATTTACCATTTAAGTAAGTTACGAGCAAAGTATGGTTAAACGACTAGAAAAGCATGGCCGATGAGCGCAAAATAGCGCAAAACAAGCGAATAATCAAGCCAACATATCAAATCAACACAGTTACCTTCTTACAACCTAAAGTGAATACCATAGTGAAACAACAATATCAACAGATAGCGCAGTCTCCGAAAATATCAGAGCAAAAGACAGCACCCGAACAAGAGAGCGCAACAAAGAAGCTCTCTAGCAGTGAATTGGGCAACAGTAGTTTAGACAGCAGCAGTCCCCTAGAAAATAGCCAGTTAGAGGAGAGGATGTTGGATCTAGATGATGGTGATATAGACGATGACTTTAATGAAGCCGAGACACAAGTAATATCTAATGATCCAGCGCACATGACGCATACAGCTGAGATATTTGAGGTATATGCGGCACATTGTGTTATTGATACGCAAGCTGGTGAGCGCATTGACAAACTGGCAGCAGACGTATTTAGTGGATACTCACGAGCCCAACTGCAAGATTGGTTAAAGTCAGGCAATCTGCAAGTTAATGGTAATCAAGTGAAAGCCAAATATAGGGTCAAAGCTGGTGACCAGTTGTTACTTGAAGCCAAGCTTGAGCAACACGGTGGCGATAAACCAGAAAACATTGCATTAAATGTGGTATATGAAGATAACAGTGTGGTAGTGATTAATAAGCCTGTGGGTATGGTGGTGCACCCAGGCGCAGGCAACTGGACAGGTACTTTGGTTAATGGCCTACTATACCATTACCCTAATCAAGCGCATTTGCCAAGAGCTGGTTTGGTGCATCGGATTGATAAGAACACTTCTGGTCTATTGGTCGTTGGCAAAACAAAGGCAGCACAACTAGACTTGCAACAACAACTAAAAGATAAAAGTGTCTATCGTCATTACCAGTGTGTGGTGGCTGGAGATGTTGCTAGCTTAACCCGTCAGCGGACTATTGATGCGCCGATTGGTCGTCACCGTGTACAGCGCACCAAGATGACGGTGACCAGTACAGGAAAGCCTGCGGTAACCCATATTATGAAAATTACTGAGTTAAATTCTTCTTATAGCTTGCTTGATGTGCGTCTTGAAACAGGGCGTACTCATCAAATCCGAGTGCATTTAAGTCATATTGGTCATCCTATTATTGGTGATAACATTTATGGCAATCGTAATCAGCTTAGAGCAGGATTGACTGATATTCAGCGGCAAGCAATTCTCGACTTTCCACGTCAGGCACTACATGCTTATAAATTGGGTTTTATCCATCCTATAACTGGTGAACTTATTGAGGTAGCTGCCCCATTACCAGAGGATATGGTTCAATTGGTGCAAGTTTTAAGCGAACACTAACATTTATCAGATACTAGGGCGTGTCTCTAATACGTGGGTAGAATAAAAAAGGATATACAGTAAGGGTTAACAGATGATGCCAACTACCAAACTAAGACCAGTTTTTGACGTGCTGGTACATACGCCAGAGGTATTGGTACTACAAACCAATGCTGGTGAGTCTTTATTATTGACAGCTACTGACCCTGATACTTCGGCACCAACTAAAAGTAGTAGCTACGGATGTTTTAATCTAGGGCTGCACGTACAAGATGATGCACAAAAAGTGCTGGCCAATAGAGCTCAGTTATTAGCGCTGATTAATACATATCTGATGCAACAGGCAGATGTTAACTCACAGTCTCAAATAGAGGCTATTTACTGGTTAAACCAAATACACAGTAATCAAGTGCTACGTATCAAGCAGACAAGTCAGTTGGCCTTAAATGCGCCTAATGCCGATGCTATGGTTAGTGATTTGAGCAATCAAGCATTGGCTATTATGACTGCAGATTGTGTACCTATTGTCTTGTATGACCCGAACACAAAGCAGATAGCGGCTATTCATGCTGGCTGGCAAGGCCTAGCAAATGGCGTTATTGCTAGAGGCTATGCCGAACTGACCAAGACCAACAAACAACAGTTGCAACCCAATCTTGATACAATACATCAAGGACAACAACAGCCAGTGCAAGCGTGGATGGGTACCTGCATTAGCCAAGCCTGTTATGAAGTATCAACAGCGGTGGTAGATAAGATGTTGGCAGGTTGTGAGCGATTGGGTATGGATGTAGATGAGGTGAGACAACAAGTGGTTGATACGCACCAACAGGTGGGCAAAGCCTGGTTAGACTTACCCAAGTTGGCGCAGTTACAGCTACAAATCCTGGGTGCTCAGTTACAGAAATCTGGGACATCAGTAGAGGATTACAGCGGTGCTTATGCGTGTAGTTATGCTAATGACCGCTATTATTCATATCGGCGACAAACGCATTTGGGTGAGGCTAATACAGGACGGATGGCTATGCTGATTATGCGTTTAAGCTAAAAATGTTAGCTAGTTTTTTAGTTGCCTAGTTGCATTAATTGCTCTATTTATTTTCGGGTCTGTTCATCAGGCCCTCATCTATAATAGGGTATGTAGGCTATATAAAAGATGTATGTCATGTAAAGGGTATAAAGCACTTTAAGACAAAATTGCAATGAGAGATATAGGTACAATATTTTTTATCAAGTTAAGGTATTTTTTATCAAGTTAAGGTATTTTTTATCAAGTTAAGGACAGTTATCATTTATGATGGTACACAATACAAACTCTGAGCAATCAACACAGCCAGTATATAAGCTGGCTGTCATTTATCACAGTAATTATGGGCATACTCGCCGTGTTGCCTATGCTATCGCTGAAGGTGTACAAGACTATGCTACCAAGCATACTGCTAAGCAAGTAGAAGTAAAAGCACTTGATGTCGATGAGATGGATTGGGAGTTTGCTGATGCAGCGCAAATGTTGGTATTTGGCAGTGCGGTATATATGGGCAGTATTACTGCTGAGTTTAAGACCTTTATGGATAGCACCTCTAAACGCTGGTTTCATCGTAAATGGCATGGTAAATGGGCTGCTGGGTTTGCAAACTCGGGTGGATTAAGTGGCGATAAGTTGGCTGCTTTACAACAAATTTGTCAGTTTAGTATGCAACATGGTATGAATTGGACTGGATTTCCAGTAATGCCAACTGGGCATAGTGAGCAAGATATTAACCGTTTATCTAGTTTTTTAGGATTGATGACACAGTCATTAAATGCACCGCCTGAAGTAACGCCAGGGGAAGGAGATATTAACTCTGCTAAGTTGTTTGGCGAGCACTTGGTGCAGGTTTTGTTACATCAACCACCGCCAGTTTCACAATTGAATGCTCAATAGACCCTAGTCTGAGTCGTTGCTGTATTGGTCAGTTACGCCTATCCACCTGTGCTTGTTGCACAGGTGGTGTTTTTTTGTCTGCAGTGACAGGAATAGGACTACCAGCAATTTGAATGTGCTGACAGGCACTTAGGTTTAAGCTGATCCATACTAGGCTATATAATATAGGCAGGTTACGAATTAAGTTGCGCATGTTTTATTCTTAAAATTAGTTTGGAGTATGATTTAATTACCACTAGGTACCCAAGTTGGAGATTTGACCACGCCATTGCTAGATAAGGTCAGGGGTTGACCACCATCAAGATAGCGTATTATTAAGCGACTGTTTTTTGCTCCTTGTGAATATACGACACGCTCACCAAAGGGTGAAAAGCTTGGTGCTTGGTCTAATCCAGTATTGCCATAGTTGGCAATAATATTGCCCGACATATCCATAATAGCGGCATTACTGCCATTTAAGAAGGCAATTTTAGTGCCATCTGGGCTAACGTCTGGGTTGGTAGCATAGCCACCTCGAGAAATTCGGGTCGGCGCACCTGAGAAGTTGTAGCGGTAGATGCTAGGGCGATTTCCGATGTGATCAGAGACAAATACAAAGCTGCCATTTGGCAAGTATTTGGGGCTAACTTGGTCATATGGCAAGGGTATAATACGCTCAGCCTGTCCACCACGACTGCTGACACGATAGATGTCATGATTGCCACTGGCAGAGCTAGAGAACAAAATCATGCTGCCATCAGGTGAAAAGCTTGGGTTTAAGTTACTGCCCTTTAAGTTGACTAGCGGGTTGATTTGCTTGGTTTGTCTGTCGTATATATATAGATAGGCGTTATTGTTTTTTTGTTGTACTGAGTAGGCAATATAGCGCCCATCAGGTGAAGCAGTTGGTGCATAAATACTGGCATCTGTGACAGAAATTAAAGGCGTTGGATTGCTACCATCAGTGTTTCGTAGGATAAGGGTAGATGTTTTATTAGCGCCACTACCTTTTTCTTCGATATACAATAAGGATGCATTTAAATCTATCTTTTTACCAGTGATAAGTTCATAGATACGGCTTGAGGCTTTGCGAGCAGCAACTTTTGGATCTGAGTCATTAACACTTTGTTTGCCTTTGATAATTCTGCCTTGAGCCACTTCAATCACTTCAAAGTCTATTTGGGTATTGCCGCTGAGACTAGTGCTATTACCAACGACTAGATAAGGGATATCAAGCTGTTGCCATGCTGGTAAGGTCACTTTTAGATCATCTGAGGAGTGCGGCTGACCAATTAATCCTTGGCTGGTAATTTTTAATGGTGACGCTTGTAAGTCATTTTCAATAATAGTTGAGAGAGCACGGCTACCTGCAAAAGGTACAAAGGCGACCTGCTTGGCTGTTACTTCAACCTTTTTATCGATCGTTAAGTGCATAGCATCCTCATCTTGAGCATTGGCAAAACTAGGATGCGACAGTGCACATAGTGCTATAAGGCAGGTGGATACAGCCGATACAGTTACTAAACTTGATGTTTTGGCTTTAAACTTAATAATCATAATGTTAATCCGATAATCAGGTTGATTTGTTTAAATAAAAAATTTAATGACTTATTTTTTGGATACAGTAAAGACAATAATCACTTTTGTTTTTCCAGTGCCAACGACTGGAGGTAACTGACCGGCTTGGTAAATGGCCTGTTTTAAAGATAAGGCTAACTCATCATCACGGTTGGTGGTTACTTTGGTGACCACGCCATGCATATCAAAGCTAATGGTAGCGATTACCTCTTCACCAATGTTATCTTCTTTAGCCTGCCATAATGGATTAATAATATCAGATAGCTCAGAGGCAATCTGTTGCTCACTTTTATGGTTCGTTATTTTTTCATTACTTAACTTTGTGTTTGTTGTTTGTCCATCCGCCACAAAGCTATCTGTAACTCTGCCATTGTTATGTACAGGATTAGCGCCTTGAACTGGATCTTGTGTGGTATCGCCTGTTAGTGCTGTTACTTCACCTTCTATGTCAGCTGAGTTTTTCATCAATGGACTATTGGTAAAAGACTCATCAATTAGATCTTCTTCAAATGGATTAGTCTCTGTTGTAACTTCGTCAGCTTGTCTTCCAAATAAAGAAGACATTCTTTTAGCAAATGTAGATTCTGAGCCAATATATCTGGGTTCACTTATTGTAGGGGTGAGTACGGGCTGGCTGTCCATAGAGGATGTCGGTGATGTGAGGGCGGCCTGCTGAGAGGTAGAGGCAGCAGTCATCGCAGCACGGTTAGCGACAATATCAGCTTGCATTTGAGCAAGCTCTTGCGGAGTAACAATGCTAGTCTCTATCGGTGTCGCTGTTTTGATGCTAGGAATGTGGTGTGAGAGCACTATAAAAGCTATGATAGCGCCATGCACCATCAGGCTTAATATAACAGGCAGAGTGATACCATTATCTTCTGGCTTAACAGGTGTGTAAATCTTAGGTGTGCGGTTTAGCAAGAATATGGCCTCCAAGTTGGTAAGTTAATAACCTGCATCTAATGGCTGTCCTGTGAGTAGCCCTACTTTTTCTACGCCAGCTTGTTGTAGATTGGCCATGAGCTGCATGATCATACCGTATTGATTGTTTTGATCGGCATTAATCATTACCTTAACAGCATCGTCTGATGTCGCTTGGCTTTGTAAACGTATCAGAGTATCAATTAACTCAGCTTCAGATATGGGTGTATCAATATTATTTTCATAGCTGATAAAAAGCTCACCGTTGCTCATCAAGGATACGATTACCGGAAGCTGTGACCCTGTACCAATGTTTTCAGTATGCGCTTTGGGGAGATCGACATCGACCCCTGTGGTTAGCATCGGAGCGGTTACCATAAAGATAACCAGTAGTACCAACATCACATCAATATAGGGTACGACATTCATAGTGGCGTTAAGCTGTTGTTTGTGGCGTGAAAAAGGGCTAGATTTCATGTTGTTGCTCCTTTTTTACTATACCAAAGGTGACTGAAGGTTTTGCGCTGCTTGGATAGCGGTTTCTGCGGTTGGTATTGACGCTGACTCATAGGTTTCTCGTTGTAGGATACCTGTCATCTCGTCACAAAACAAAGCGCGACTGTCATAAAGGGCGGCGGCTTTGGCGGTAAAGTGATTGTAAGCCAGTACCGCAGGAATGGCAGCAAATAACCCCATGGCAGTGGCAATCAAGGCTTCAGCGATACCTGGGGCGACAGCCGATAAGCTAACCTGATCTGTCATCGACAAGCCCAAAAAGGCATTCATAATACCCCAAACAGTGCCAAATAGGCCAATATAAGGTGATACTGAGCCGATACTGGCCAACACCGCCAGACCAGACTCAAGTGCTTGCTGCTGTCTGCCAAGTCCTACACGAAGTTTGCGCTCAACACCATCGATAATCTGCTCTTTGGGTTGGCGCTTTTTGTTCATGCGCAAAAACTCAGAAAAGCCAATATAAAAGATGTTGGCCAAGCCATGCCGATCTGGTGAGTTTTGGATACCTTGGTACAGCTTTGCCAAGTCTTCACCAGACCAAAACCAGTTTTCAAAGTGCTGATCTAATTTTTTTGCGGTACCCAGTCTGGCGCTTAACCGAAAAATCAATACCCAGCAGATAATAGATGCTAATAATAAAATCCCCATTACCAGTTGTACCAGTAGGCTGGCTTCGGTTATTAAGGAGATAAGGTTAATAGACTCAGACATGAAAGACTCACTTGTTACCAAAAAAACAATAAAGAAAGGACACTAAGAGGTGATACTGTTTATAAGTTATAATGCGCTATTTTAATCTACAACATGGGTATAAGCATAGCAATCTTTAAAAACTTCTGCTTAAAGTGTTGTTAATGACAGAGGCCATCAAGGGCAACTACTACAAAACTGGTCAGATGTTGACAGGTCTACTGATTTTGCTACAAATACTTTATAATTTAATTTTTTTAGCGGCTATTTTATCAATAGCTGTTAGCTTTTAGCTTGTTACTTCTTGATCTTATCACCCAATACTCTTGGTTTTAATCGAAAACATTAGGCTAATCCTTATGAATGCAATTGAGCGCTACTTTGGTATTGATGGACAAAACACCACAATAAAAACAGAAGTCTTAGCGGGTATTACTACCTTTTTAACAATGGCTTATATTATATTTGTTAACCCGAATATTTTGGCAGATGCTGGGATGGATAGGGGGGCAGTATTTGTCGCTACCTGTTTGGCAGCAGCGATAGGCTGTTTTATTATGGGAATATATGCTCGCCTTCCAGTTGCTTTAGCGCCAGGTATGGGGTTGAATGCCTTTTTTACCTATGGCGTGGTATTAGGGATGGGTTATAGCTGGCAAACGGCACTGGGTGCGGTGTTTTTATCTGGCTGTATTTTTATTCTATTAAGTTTGTTTAAAATCCGTGAGTGGGTTATTAATGCCATTCCTAATAGCTTAAAACAAGGTATTGTTGCTGGTATTGGTGCTTTTTTGGCATTTATTGCATTAAAAAGCTCTGGAGTAATTATTGCTAATGAAGCAACCTTTGTTAGCCTTGGCGATTTGACTCAGTTTTCTCCGATGATGGCTGCGCTGGGTTTCTTTTTAATCATAGGTTTGGTATATCGTAATATACCAGGAGCAGTAACGATAGGTATCTTAGGAGTGACTCTGATTGGTGTTGTTATCGGTGAAGTGCCTTTTGCTGGTGTGTTATCTATACCACCTTCTGTGGCACCAACTTTATTGCAATTAGATATTGTGGGTGCTTTTGATGTGGCCATGATTAGCGTTATCTTTGCTTTTTTATTCGTGGACTTATTTGACACTTCAGGCACCTTAATCGGAGTGACAAGCAAGGGTGGCTTGGTTGATAAAGACGGCAATATTCCAAATTTAGATAAAGCCTTATTGGCAGACTCAACAGCAACAGTTGCCGGCTCACTATTGGGTACCTCATCGACCACAAGCTTTGTTGAAAGTACCGCAGGGGTCGCTGCTGGTGGACGAACTGGATTAATGGCAGTGACTGTTGGCGTTCTATTTTTACTCAGTATGTTTTTTGCGCCACTAGCGGGTATGATACCTGCTTATGCCACCGCAGGTGCTATCTTTTATGTGTCGGTATTAATGCTATATACCCTAAAGGATATTGACTGGGAAGATCTTACAGAAGCGGCGCCAGTTGCTGTGGTACTGTTAATGACCCCACTGACTTATTCGATTGCCGATGGTATTTCGCTAGGATTTATTACCTACACTGCGGTGAAGATGCTGACTGGAAAGTTTCAGCAAGTCAGTTCAGCAGTTTGGATATTGACCTTAATATTATTAGCAAAAATCGTCTTTTTATAAATTATTCAAACAGGCCACTGGCTGCCAGATTGTCGCAATTGACAATAGCCAGCAATGGTATGCTGGGGTTGGCGGGCGAGTGATGCATCTGATCGATACCAGCTTGGCGTATTGGGTGGCTCGGCGGTTAGGTCGTCCGACCAAGCGCTTATGGTATCCAGCACATTTGACGCCAGATATTAAAGTGGTCGATGGCAAGAGCTTGCCTTTTTTTGATGATTGGCAGGTGTTGGTGACCGCACAGGGCATACAAATCGTGACTTGTCTTTATATCATCCACAAACAGGACGCATTTATACTGAGGATTTGATTATTAAATTGCGTCACAAGTTCGTTGCGTGTTCCTATTTACTTACCTCAAGTTTATAAAGCCTTGCTAACTAGAGTTAAGCAGTTACAGTCAGTCGAGATTATGATGGCACATGGTGAAGTGCGCTTTATTGAACCAGAAGTGTTTGATGCCTTGATTGCAAAAGTGCCAAAAGTACCGGTTACTGTTTAAGATACCATAGAGAGCTACTTTGGTGGTTTAAAAAGCCGAAACCTACCTAAAAAATGATACAGACTGGATGTCAGGTTAAAAATAGCCTAAGCATCAGGTTAAAAATAGCCTAAGCAATAGCCAAGCAGTTGGTTGCAACTGCTTGGCTATTTTACTAACACTTAATTTTTTAATCTAAGCTAAGATTTAATTTTTTAATCTAAGATTAAAAATAAAGATTGGAGGTGCAGTTGGGTTTTGATTGATGATAATCATTAATACCTCAAGCCGTTACGACATTAACTGACGCATAAAAACTAAACGTAACGTTTATCCTCTTGTTAAGTGCATCAAAATTGCTTAATCTGCTTATTTATACAGCCTCTATAAACACCAACAAGGATATTGCTAAAATATGGAACCTATTTCATTTATTCCAATCACTTTGGCTTCAGTTATGGCCTCGTTTTCTGCAGATAATAGCAATGTAGAACAGGCAGTTATTAGTACGCATAC
The DNA here is from genome assembly GCF_000382145.1 of Psychrobacter lutiphocae DSM 21542. Classification (GTDB taxonomy): domain Bacteria; phylum Pseudomonadota; class Gammaproteobacteria; order Pseudomonadales; family Moraxellaceae; genus Psychrobacter; species Psychrobacter lutiphocae. The sequence goes on along the minus strand of NZ_KB907644.1, from coordinate 27,571 downwards.
CAGCCCTGAAATTGCAGGTATTTGGGAATTGGACTTGCAGGCCATACCAGATTTTGCACAGCCAGATGCGCAGCAACAGTTTGGTATTACTTCAGCGAGCTCAGAGCAACAGACTGCTAAAGAAAAAGACTTGCAACAGTTAATATTGGCTATTCAAGAAGTTAATAAAACTGAGCAAGAGCGAGCGGATAAGCAAGAAGTACAAGACAAATATATTCAAGATAAAAGTGCTCAAACAAGCAATACTCAAGCAAGCAGTGGCACAGATCTTAATCGCTTTGATTCCAATCAGAAAATTATACCGATGCAAGCGGGGTCAAGTCCTGTCGCACCAAAACCTGTTGCATCAAAACCTGTTGCACAATGTAAAGAGCGTTATAGCTTTGGTGCAGATAATATAATGGTCACCACCAGTGGTGAGGAGTGGACTTATGGCCGTTATATGTATCAGCACCAAAATCAGGGATTGCCGATCATTGCAATTACCACACAATATGATAACAATAAAATGGACTGCTCAGGGCAACAGATCGATCAAACTGGTGAGACACTACTTGCCTTTGTTGATTATCAGCCAGAAAACAACTTGATGCGCTGGTGTATAGATCCTGAAGGCAAAAATTGCTTTATGACCTTGCATAAGCTAGTGCCTTGATATTATGCTCATCAGTTTAACTTTTAAATATAGTCACAGCCATATAAAAGAGTTACAGCGTTAACCTCGTTTAGCCTACTTCAGTAGCACTTGCACTCGGTTGCCTTGTAACTCATTTATCTGACTACAACTATATATTCGCTCTTTAAACAGTCACCCTTGATTTTTATAAGACACCTTGCTCATGAAACAATCAACCGCTTTGGATATTCTGAAAACAGGTAAAAATGTATTTTTGACTGGATCTGCTGGATCTGGTAAGACCTATACCTTAAACCAATATATCCACTATTTAAGAGCCAGACGTGTCCCAGTAGCCACCACTGCCAGTACTGGTATAGCTGCTACCCATATGAACGGTATTACCATTCATAGCTGGTCGGGAATAGGTATTAAGGATGAGCTCAGTGAGCGTGATTTAGCCAATTTGTCACGAAAAAAGGTGCTCAAAGATAGGCTAAGAGAAACCGCTGTATTAATCATAGATGAAATCTCTATGCTACACGCCAAACAGCTTAACTTAGTCAATCAGGTGCTCAAACATATTCGTCAAAATGATCAGCCGTTTGGTGGCTTACAATTGGTAGCCGCCGGTGATTTTTTTCAGCTACCCCCAGTAGGCAGTCGTGGTGAGAGTAATAGAGAAAAGTTTGCTTTTATGTCGGAGGCGTGGCTAGAAGCTAGTTTTCAGGTATGCTATTTAAGTGAGCAGCACAGACAGCAAGCAGAAGATGAGGGTGCTCAGATTAGTTTGGATATGATTTTGAATCAAATCCGTGGTGAGCAGGGGGTAACAGCTGAAGCCATATATGCTCTACAAAATACTTATTATCAAGATGTCGATGTTAATCGTACTCGGCTATACACCCATAATGTGAATGTTAATAAAATTAATGAGAATGAATTGACAAAACTGTCGGGTGAAACTGTTGTTTATCATGCCATAACGCATGGTGACAACAAACTGGTTGAAACTTTAAAAAAATCAGTGCGTACCAATGATGAGCTGACGTTAAGAGTAGGTGCTAAGGTAATGTTTATAAAAAACAATACAGACCTTGGTGTCTCTAATGGTACCATGGGCGAGCTGGTCGGCTTTACTACCATTAAGCCACTGAACGGCAACAGCAGCGCCACAAAAGATGACGAGGATACATCTTATATACAAGCCGCAACAGAGATAAGTGATGTGGATACTGATACTAAGTCACAAGATGTACAAGAGATAGGCGAAGCATCTTCGGCAGTATCTTCGGACAGATATCCAGTGATCAAACTAAATACGGGTAGAAAAGTCATTGCTGAGCCAGAAGAGTGGATGATTGAGGATGAAAACGGTGAAGTGCTAGCCAGCTATACTCAAGTTCCCTTAACTTTAGCTTGGGCAATCACCATCCATAAATCTCAAGGCATGACCTTAGATGCAGCAGAAATTGATTTATCCAAAACTTTTGAGTTGGGACAAGGTTACGTGGCTTTATCACGATTAAAATCTCTAGAGGGGCTAAAGCTGCTAGGTATGAATGATCTAAGTTTGCGCTTAGACCCTTTGGCACGTGGGGCGGACTCTCGGTTTAAAGAGTTATCACATGAAGCGGAGCAGACCTTTGGTAATCTTGAGCCTGAAGTATTAAAAGAATCACATGATAGGTTTGTATTAATCTCAGGTGGAATACTAGATAAACAACAAATTGAAGCGTATGAGTCTCAACAAAAGACACGCCAACAAAGACAAGCTAAAAAACAAGCACAAAAAGAAAAGCTGGGCAACCAGCTTACAGATCACTCTCATAGTACCTTAATGACTACCAAGCTACTATTAGAAGAGAGCTTAACTATTGCTGAGGTAGCGGAAGAGCGTGGCTTAGCACAATCAACGATTATGGGGCATTTGTCACGTATTAAGCGCCAAAATCCTAGCTTTCAATGTGAGCATTTGCGTCCAGATGACAAGGTGATAAGGCTAGTCAGTGAGGCGGTAGATGCGATTATTGCTGCTGCAGATCCCAATGATTTTACTGGCAATACAGATGAGGCTGATGTGACTGAGGTAGGCAGAGACTTATTCACCAAAGAGCGGATAAAGTTACGGCCTATCTATGAGCATTTAAAGGAGCAAATAGACTATAATACCATCCGTATGGCGCTTATCTTCATTGATTAGGATATTGTATAAAATGCCCTATATGATGTTGTTTGGCTTATCATTTTTCTTTTTATAAGTGGTTACTATGTCTTTGTTACACGTAGATGCTGTTCAAGATATGCTTCACCCAAGACCTCCGTTGCGTGTGGCTATTAATGGCTTTGGACGCATCGGGCGTAATGTATTGCGTGCGCTTATCGAGCGCTTCGATGTGCTGGGCAAACTGGTGCATATTGTTGCTATAAATGATGTGGCGGATGTTGATACCTTATTACATTTATTAAAGTATGATAGCACTCATGGACGCTTGAGTCGGTTGGGAGTACAAGCCAGTATTTGTTATCCTAAAGTTGGGGGTAGAATAGAGGGCAGGGCTAGTAACGATACTCATAATGATCAACTACCACAAGCTGTACAGCTGTGTCTGACCAAAGATGATAAGACTTACTGTATAGACTTATTGGCAGAGGAAAAACCTGAAAATCTGCCTTGGCAAGCGCTGCAAGTAGATGTGGTGCTTGAGTGTACAGGTCACTTTCGCTCATATGCAGATGCCAGCCGTCATCTCACCGCTGGTGCCAAGCAGGTTATCGTTGGAGCGGCTCCGTTTGATAGCGTTGATGCCTGTATTGTGATGGGCGTTAATGACGCTGAGCTTACCCGCCAGTTGCCAATCATCTCGAGCGTCTCTTGTACCACCCAGGCCTTAGTGCCGCTCATTTATGTACTCGATAAAGCCTTTGGTACTCAGTCGGTTATGATGACAGAGATTCATGCCGTTACCGCTGATCAAAACGTGCTGGATCAACCGCACCGAGATAAACGCCGAGCACGAGCCTCGGGTCATAATTTTATTCCCACCACTTCCAGCAGTATTGCGGCTACTGAGCGCACCTTGCCTCACATGCTGGGCAAAATTGATGGTCATTCGATACGGGTGCCGACCATAGACGTGGCTGCTATTGATGTGACCTTTGTGTTTGATAAGCAAGTTACCTTAGATGAGGTAAGGGCAGTTCTGAAAGCAGCCTGTGCGCCTGAGAGTCGCTTGTATGGGATAATGGGTTACAGTGATGAACCATTGGTGTCTAGTGATTTTATTCATCAACCTGAATCACTAATTATAGATGATGAGCAACTGATGCAGGTAGGCAGCCAAGTTAAGGTATTTGCATGGTATGACAATGAGTGGGGCTATGCCAATCGTTTATTGGATATGTGCTTGTATTTGTATTATGTAGATTAGGGGCTGTATAGTAATCATTTACGTAACTGACAGAAAATTTTTTTAGTCATCTCGATGCATAAAATAGCAAGCTTAGTTATTCTAAGCGTCTATCTTAGACCAAGAGTGGGTTTAGACTAAGAGTGGGCAAATAGATATCAAGTACAAAACATAAAAAAAGGCCAGCTTAAATAAGCTGGCCTTTAAGTATCTGGCGGAGTCGGTGAGATTCGAACTCACGAAGGGCTATGAACCCTTGCCGGTTTTCAAGACCGGTGCATTCAACCGCTCTGCCACGACTCCAATAAGTGGCATATTATATACAAATGTCAGCCAAATGCAAGTAGAAATGTGAATTTAGTTTGAAGTCATACAAAGCTACCAGTGATATTGGTCAGTATATTAACATTCTAATATGCAAAAGGATTGCAAATAGCTAGAAATGATAAGACAAAAAAAAGCCAACTTTAAATAGTAAGTTGACTTTTAAGTATCTGGCGGAGTCGGTGAGATTCGAACTCACGAAGGGCTATGAACCCTTGCCGGTTTTCAAGACCGGTGCATTCAACCGCTCTGCCACGACTCCGTAGGTGCAGTATTATAGAGGATTTGATTTTGATTGCAAGTGCTTTTTTTAAATTTCGCACACTTTTTTAACGTTTACAGATAAATTCGTCAAAATCTTTATTTTTGGCTTTATAATTTATATTTATGATTCTATAACCCATTAACCCATTAACCCATTGCGCTAAGTTAGGACAATAGACATGTTAGGACAATAGACATTAAAAATATAGCCCTAACTTAGAATAGCTGCTTTTAGAATAGATACTTAATGCGCTAGGGCGGGGCTTGCCCGATTAGGTTTCGTTTTGTTCTTCAAGTAACCCTTTTGGTGCATAGCTGTTATGCGTATCAATAATGGCTTGCTCGATAATTGCGTTGCTCACACCTTTTGAGCGTAATTGCTCGATGAATAGCTCATCATCAGCTAAGGTATAGCCATCATGGTCTCTATCTAAGCCTTGTCTTATATAAAGGCGGATAAGACCTTGGATGCGCCTAAATCCATGCTCATGAGCGGTTTCTTCAAGTAGACTAATCATCTCTTCTGAAAGTCTGATGCTGATGGGACGGGTAATTTTTTGCGGATGATTGGAATATTTGTTGCGTATGTGTGGAGGTATTATAGCCATAATATCATCAATTCAGTGAAGTAAAATTAATTCATTATAAGTGAAATTTAAGTAAACACCAAGTAATATGCTGTGTTAGTCAGTATTAACTCTGTCAGAACCGTAACTCTGTCAGCTCTGCCAGGGATATTAATATATGCTGTATTATTAATATATGCTGTATAAAGGTGAACAACCTCTAACAACTGCTCTATAAATTAATGACTACTGATAACTCAGTTGCTTCGTACTTCAATGTTCTGACTATGACAGTCTGAAGCGCTGATAAGAATATACTTTTATTTAAGTGCATAAAAAAAGTCCTAATCACTTGATTAGGACTTTTTTACAAGGCTTTAATAGTTAAGCTATGAGGTTTAAGCCTTACTAAATTTGGCTCCCTAACCTGGGCTCGAACCAGGGACACACGGATTAACAGTCCGATGCTCTACCAACTGAGCTATTAGGGAATAAGTTATTGACACATTTCTTTTTGCAAAAAGGTCTTAACTAAGTGATGCGTATTCTAGCCAAGCTTAGAGCAGGTGTCAAGCCCTAACCTGAAAAATATGTAATAATTTTTTATTACCCAGTATTTTAATCTTTACTAGGCGCTATTTTTATATTACTAGTATGGTTACCTGGCTGACTATTACCGCCTTTATCACTGTAATTGGTAGAGCTTGAATCCGCTTTATTTATGGCTTTACTCACTCTTTGGTTAACCCCTTCAGGCAGTTCTAAAGATTGTAAATTACTGGTTGCAGGATTAGATTGCGAAGTGAGGTTTTTAGCATTATGATTTGCAGACTTAGCGTCATTATTAGGGTTATTATGAGTCGAATTGCTGTCCGTAAGGTGTGACTGTCTCGACTTGTTTACTTTTTGAGGGTTTTGGCTGCCGTCAGCTGGTTGAAACTGAGAATCTACCAAAGTACGGGTTAAGGCATTGATATCCCCGCCACCTGCTAGACCTAACTCCCCTAATAAATGGTCAATCAAAGGCGCTTGACTACGATAGCGTAAGGCTGAGCTAACCACTTCATCAGCCAAAGATCCGCCACCAGAAGTGGTTTGATTATTATCACCAGTAGTACTTCCTAACATACCGCCACCAGTTCCACCGACTTGTAGAATTTTAATACCATCGATATTTTCAATAGGTTTCACAGATTCGGCGATAATTGAGGGTAAGCGTTCAAGTAAGGCAATACGAACCTGCATATCAATTTGGTCTGGAGATAACACATTGGCTGCTTCATTGATGGCTTCAGTACCTTCTGCTTCTACGCGGTACTGTTCAGCCTTCGCTTTCGCAATCACTAATTGGGCATCGGCTTCACCCTGAGCGATTAAGCGTTGTTTGTCCGCCGCAGCTTGAGCTTCAATACGGACTGCCTCAGCTCTGTCTTTAGCTGCAATCTTGTCAGCTTCAGCAGCCACTTTGATATCGATGGCTTCTTTTTCAGCTTGTTCAGTGGCTTTAATCAGCTGTACTGCTTTAGCCCGCTCAGCAATCTCACGTTCCCGAACGGTAGCTACGTTTTCTGATTGTTGCACAGCCAAGGCTCTGGCTTTATCGGCTTCTGCTTTGGCAACTGATTCAGCTCGTGATTTTTCAGCAACTGCAATCTGGCGTTCTTGTTCCGCCAACTCTATGGCTTTTTGGCGTTCAATATTGGCTTGCTCAAGCGCTTGTTGTTTAATAATATCTTGACTCTTAATATCACGCTCAGCATTAATACGCTGTAAATCAATTTCACGTTCCGCCGCAATTTTTGCTTCTTCAGCTTCTCGTTGTTTCATGCTTTCTTCTGAAGCAATATTAGAAGATTGTTCAGCACGTCGAATCGAGATTTCACGTTGCTGCTCAAGTTTGGCGTATTCTTCTTCACGTACAATATCAATGCGACTACGTTCCGCTTCCAAATTTTTGGTCTTAATAGCCAGATCAGTTTCTTGCTCAATGTCATTGCGTAGTTTTAATCTATCTTGAATGGTTTTCGTTAACCGAGTCATACCTTCAGCATCAAAAGCATTTTGTGGATTAAAATACTCAAAGTTGGTCTGATCCAACCCAGTTAAAGACACGGTTTCAAGCTCTAAGCCGTTTTTAGATAAATCTTCTGAGACAGCACGTTGTACTCGTTGGACAAAATCTACACGCTGTTCATGCAGCTCTTCCATCTGCATCTCTGCGGCCACTGCGCGCAGAGCATCGACAAATTTACCTTCCACCAAGTTTTTTAGTTCATCTGGCGCCATGGTTTTCATACCCAAGGTTTGGGCAGCAGTGGCGATGGATTCTTTTAATGGGCTGACTCGCACATAAAATTCAGCTTTGACATCGACACGCATACGGTCTTTGGTAATGAGTGCCTCTTCATTTGCACGACGCACTTCAAGGCGTAAGGTATTCATATTAACGGGGATGACTTCATGTAATACAGGAAGTACAAATGCACCGCCGTTTAAGATGACACGTTCACCGCCCATACCCGTACGCACAAAAGAGACTTCTTTACTGGCGCGGGTGTAGAGACGGGTGAGTATAAATCCAATAAGTAGCAATAAAACAAAGATGACACCCGCAATAATAGCGTAGGTGATTAAGCCTGACATAAAATGTCCTTTTTATAAGAATTTTCTTTTAGAGTTATATTTCGTGCATCATGGAATAAAGCCAATGGCACAAATTCTGAAAACATAAGGGTTAGAAATTCACGAGAAAGTAAATGAGAGGGGAGAATGGGTAATTTAAAGGAAATAAAACGGTGGAACTTAAATTTAAAAGCTGAATACAGAGTCGGATTAAAAACAGAAAAACCAGAATTTGGCAGAAATAATTCTTTAATTAAGATCATATTAATTAAGGTCATACTTTTTTCACCCAATAACGCTCTCCCACTTTTTTAGTAATTATTAGCTTATCGTCACTGGTTAAGGTAAGTGATGCTGGAGGTTTAGTGGAGGGTAAAGAATCAGCTTTCGAGTTAGTGACAGAAGTAGTATCCATATCAATGGATGGCTGATTTAATTCTAATTCAAATGGCGAATGTGCTTGTGATTTATGACTTAGACCCATAAGTTCAGCATCAGGTTCAACCATAATATAATGAATTTGTCCGTGTTCATCTTGAGTTTTGGCTTGTGCTGGTTGACTAGGACTGGCATAACCAATCACAATGGTCGCTGATTGCCCCACTAAGGCATCACCACTTATCGCGGTCGTCTCATCTTTTGGAATAATGCGATAAAGAAGAGCGGCCAGTACCTTTAATAAGGGAATGCTAATTACTAAAGCATCAAGGCTTGCTAGCCAAGGAGAGAGATAGTTACCTAAAACAGATAAAGACAGTTGTTGTAATAAGATACCACTAATACAAAAACTACCAATAAACAAAATCAGCAATATCATGGTAGGAATTCGACCCACATACAACCAATCTAAGGCTTTAAGCCCTAGACTTAGATCACCGTCAAAATCCAGATCAACATCAGTATCTACATCGGCTTCAAGAAGTGAGTCAGGGACTAAATTATCTAAGAATCCGCTTAATCCTCCAAATACAAATCCTAAAACTTCTACAATTAACAATATAATGAGTACAAAGCCAGCGACGACAAATGGTGCAAAAGCAGGAGAATCAAAAAGTGGCCACATGATATAGTCTAATTATTTTAAAGGAAGAAAATCTAAGAAAAAGATAATTTAAGGATAAGTTTGTGGTTATGCGAAAGTGAGGTCTATATATTATTTAGTAAAATTAGCAGTATTTTAACTATTTTTCAAGAAAAAAAAGTCCTTATCTATATCGATAAGGACTTTGGCATTTGCCATAAGAGTATTGCTTTTGCAATGTTAGCATGTTATTCATGCTAGAATTTGGCTCCCTAACCTGGGCTCGAACCAGGGACACACGGATTAACAGTCCGATGCTCTACCAACTGAGCTATTAGGGAATAGTAGGTGTTAACAACGAGTTAGCTTATTTTGGCTAAAGCACATTGGGGTGTGCTGTTGTTGCTAAGTGGGGCGTATTCTATCAAATAATTTGCAGGCGTCAAGCCTTTTTTTGAAAAAAAGATAAAAAAAGCTGAAAAAAGTGGTTTTTGTGAGTAATTTTATGTATTTGCGTCTTTTGTGTGTGCTTTTGGCGTGTTTTGTGCTTATTGTTTGTTGTTGTGTTGATGGCGCTGGTTTCAACTGGTTTTAAATTAGGGGGTTGTGTTACAGTGCGCAACCGATGAGTCGGGCGCTTTATTGTTTAGTTTTTAAAAATTGGGTTAAACTAGATTTGCGTTAGACGATTGATGACTAATAAATAGATGAAAATGCTAAATAAATAAGAGGATGGTTTGTATGCCACAGTTAAATACGTTACCAAGTTCGAATGCGGTGAAAGCCCCGTTAAAGCATGAGTTATATATGTCGGTATTGATGACGCCAGATATGGCTAACTTTATCGGTAATGTGCATGGTGGGGATTTGTTGAAGATGCTTGACCAAGTCGCTTATGCCTGTGCCAGCCGTTATAGTGGTAGCTATGTGGTGACTTTGTCGGTGGATCAGGTGATGTTTTTAGAGCCTATTTATGTGGGTGAGTTGGTGACCTTTGCGGCCAATATTAACCATGTGGGTAGAACTTCGATGGAAGTGGGTATCCGTGTTGAGGCGGAAAATATCCAAGAGCGTACGGTGCGCCATACCAACAGCTGTTACTTTACTATGGTGGCGGTCGATGAAAATGGTAAGCCGACGCCTGTACCACCACTTGAAATTAAAGATTATGTGCAGCAGTGCCGCTTTGATGCCGCTGCCGCTCGTAAAGAGATGCGTATGCAGCAGTCAAATCGACCAAGTTGTGATTTGGATGATGCGCTTCCAGGTGGCTTAGATGGCTTTAAACCAAGCGATCAGATTTAAGCGATTAAACGCTTTAATACAATAACGCTTTAATACAATAACGATTTAATACCAATAACGTGTTTAATAACACAACAAAACTCTAATTAAGGATGTTGGATGCAAAAATTATTCAAGCTAAGTGGTTTGTCATTGGCGGCTATGCTGGTGGCAACCACGCCAGCGCTGGCTGAGCTAACGGTTGATAGTGCCACATATAAGGTTGGTAAGACGACTCACCTTGGCAGTGTCGGCCAGCAAGTGCCTAGCGATGCCTCGCTGGTGAAGCTGATGCAAATCATGCGTATGGCACAAATGATGCAGACGATGGCAGGGTCTCAAGGTGAGATGCTGGAGTCTGCCATGCAAATGGCGCTAAAAGATAAAGGTCTCGATGAGCTGACAGCGACTCAAAAACAGCAGATAGAAGAGGTGCTGACTAAGTATACGCAGCAGATGTTGACAGAGACCAATAGCAAGATTATTGATATTGCGCAACAGCACTTTTTAGTGGTGGCAAAAAAGCACTATAATCAAGCGGAAGTAGATGCTCAGATTCAGTTTTATAGTAGTGATATTGGTCAAAGCATACTCGATAAGCAGCCTGAGTTTATGCAAGAGTATATGATGGCAATGATGCCAGAGGCAATGACTGCTGCTATTGAAGCTCGTGAGAAGCTAACGCCAAAGCTGATGCAGGATTTACGTCAGATATTAAAGTAGGGCTGTTTTTAACTTTTAGGTAGAGATTGTATGGCACGTTTTCATTCTAGGGTATCCGCTAGGGTTACCCAAAAGTTGCAGTCCAAGCTATTGGCGTTAACTGCTACCGCTATGCTAACGGCAGTGACACCGTCTCATGCTGAGCTGATTATTTCAAATAGCGCAAATGTTGCTAACACGACCAATAATAGCCTAAGCAGTAGTGCGAAGATGGATACGGTTGTAAATCAAAATACAGCGGTTCCCAGTGAAGCATCTGTGATTAAGCTGATGCAGGTGATGCGCATTGATAAGCGAATAGAGGCGGTTATCGAGGGTAAGCAGGCGGCAACCGATGTTTTGCAAAATCAAGGGCAAAATCAGGACACAGACAAGCCAGCTGTTGATAAAAAAGTGCTCGAAGGTCAACTTAAAGGCATCTTGGCGCAGTATGCTCAGATTATTGTCGGAGGCTTGCAAAGTCATGGCAGTGTGGAGGAGTTAACTCAGGCTTATATTGAATCAGTGCAAGCGCACTATACTCAGCAAGAAGTGGATGCGCTCATTGCTTTTTATGATACGCCGATGGGGCAGAGTATCTTGGACAAAAATCCAAAGGTGGCCGCAGACTTTATGCAAAAGTCATTACCAGATGAGGATCAGATGCAGCAGACGCAAGATCAGTTTGAGCAAATGTTGCCACAGTTAAAGCAGGTGATTAAAGACGCATTTTAACCACTTGTTTGCTATATATATCAACTAACCGAATTTGCTATGAAATGGCGATGGTCGCATGAGGCCGTCGCCTTTTTTATGCCTGTTCTTTGTGGTTTATATCTTTATGGCTTATAGTTAGTGGCTTATGGCTTATGGCTTATGGCTTATGGCTTATGGTTGCTGGTCTATGGCTGCTATCTTGCGTTTTTTATAGCTAGAGTTGTATAGCTGGCTTTAGCTCATTTGGGGAACGGAACTCATCTGGCAAACAGCAACTGTGGCTTTAAAAGTTAAAATTTACCCCCATAAATAAGCTAACCAACACCCAAACTTTAAAAGGCAACTAGTTTTAAAAGCACCCAGTTTCATAAGATAGTCCAGATAATAAAAAATTAAACCTTATTCAATTTATTTAAATAACGAAACTTAGATAAAGAAAAGACAATAACTATGCGCATGCCAGAACCAAGATCATCAAGACAATTAAACCAACTTGCCACTCAGCTGCAAGATGAAGCAGAGATTACCGGTGTTAACGTCTCGGGTACCCAAATCTCGAGCCGTGCCTTTGAAATGGTCACCGACTTCGAGCCAGCTGGTGATCAGCCGCAAGCCATTGAAAAGCTAGTAAAAGGCGTTGAGTCTGGGATGGATGCGCAGTTGCTGCTTGGGGTAACTGGCTCTGGTAAGACTTATACCATGGCCAAAGTCATCAGCGAATGTCAGCGTCCAACCATCATTATGGCGCATAATAAAACCTTGGCGGCTCAGCTGTATGGCGAATTTAAGTCCTTCTTTCCGCACAATGCGGTAGAGTATTTCGTCAGTTATTATGATTATTATCAGCCAGAAGCTTATGTCGCTGCCAGTGATACTTTTATCGAAAAAGACAGTGCCATTAATGACCATATTGACCAAATGCGGCTGTCAGCTACCCGTGCGTTGCTTGAGCGCCGTGATGCGATTATTATATCTTCTGTGTCGTCGATTTATGGTTTGGGTGACCCCGAAAGCTATTTAAAAATGCTGCTGCATTTGGTGGTTGGTGATATTGTAGATCGCAAAGCACTAGTTAAGCGTCTAGTAGCGCTTCAATACACCCGTAACGAGCTAGACTTTGATCGAGGCACCTACCGTTTAAGGGGTGAAATATTAGATATCTATCCTGCTGAATCTGAACAACTAGCGGTACGTATTAGTATGTTTGATGATGAGGTGGAAAAAATCAGCTGGTTTGATCCACTAACTGGCAAAACGGTACGTAGTGTGCCACGTATCACGATTTATCCAAAATCACACTATGTTACCCCTCGTGAAAAGCTAGAAGCGGCCAGTAATACCATTCGAGCTGAATTAGAAGAGCGTCTTAAATATTTTCGTGATAACGATAAGTTAATCGAAGCTCAGCGTATCAAAGAGCGGACACAGTATGACTTGGAGATGATTCAGCAGCTCGGCTACTGTAATGGTATTGAAAACTACTCGCTCCACTTATCTGGCCGTAAGGCAGGAGAGCCGCCACCGACTCTATTTGATTATATTCCACCTGATGCGTTGCTCTTTATTGATGAGTCCCATGTGACCGTCCCGCAAATTGGCGCTATGTATAAAGGGGATCGATCACGAAAAGAGAACTTGGTGAACTATGGCTTTAGATTGCCGAGTGCGATGGACAACCGCCCGATGAAGTTTGAAGAGTGGGAGCGTATCAAGCCTGCCACAATTTTTGTTTCAGCCACACCAGCGCAATATGAGCTGGAAAAAAGCGAGCAAGTGGTGGAGCAAGTGGTGCGTCCAACCGGCTTGATTGACCCTGAGATTGAGATACGTCCGGTATTGACTCAGGTTGACGATGTGTTATCTGAGATTACAAAGCGGCGTGAAGTTAACGAGCGGGTGCTAATCACTACCTTGACCAAGCGCATGGCAGAAGACTTGACCGATTATCTCAAAGAATATGATGTCAAAGTCGCTTATTTGCATTCAGATATTGATACGGTTGAGCGAATGCAGATTATCCATGAGCTGCGTACGGGTGTCCATGATGTGTTGGTCGGGATTAACCTGCTTCGAGAAGGCTTGGATATGCCTGAAGTGTCATTAGTAGCGATATTTGATGCCGATAAAGAAGGCTTCTTGCGCTCTGAGCGTTCGTTAATTCAGACCATAGGTCGTGCCGCACGTAACTTACATGGTAAAGCAATCTTGTATGCCGATAAGATAACGCCAAGTATGGAAAAAGCGATTGAAGAGACCGAGCGCCGCCGTGAAAAACAGATTGCCTTTAACCTAGAGCACGGCATTACACCAAAATCAGCGACACGTAGTATTACTGACAAGATTGATACTGGTGAGGATGAGCAGGATATCAATGACAATCAGTCGATTCCTACCAGCTCAGGCTTGCCAGATGTGGATATTGAGATTTTACGCAGTCCAGATTTGCTCGCCAAAGAGATTAACCGCTTAGAAAAACAAATGAAACAGCTGTCACGTGAGCTTAAGTTTGAAGAAGCGGCCAAGATACGGGATACGGTATTGGAATTAAAGACTTATATTGTTCAATAATAATTTGAAGTAAGTTTATGCTGCTAAGCTATCTTTTAGACAGATTAACACATCATTATCTTTTAAAATAATGGTATGGCTATTGAGCTTAATGCCATCATCATCCAAACATTGACCAGTGGCTAGATCAAAACGCTGTTTATAAATGGGTGAAGCGATATAAATTACCTCACGTTTTATCGTAGAGCCATCTTCGGCTGTGTCCTCCAAGAAGGTTCCTCCGATTAAGCCACGAGATAATACATTAGCCTTACTAAAAGGGTCATAATTATCAAGGGCAAACAACTGATCGTCTTTAGTGCGAAAAATAGCTACTTGTTTGCCTTCAATTAGAGCGCAAACCCCGCCTTCAGGTATAATATCTTCAAGTTTGCATATTAGTTGAGTAGTCATACAATTTTCCTTAATGTATATTGTCATAGAGATGGGGGTAAAAGTTTTAAATATTTTTAGGAAACATACAAATCAACCTACAGTTTCTAAAACTTGTTTCTCATCTTCAGTTGCAGGACGAATCTGTTCACGTTCGGTCACAAAGACTACATTGTCATCACCAAGCTCGCTGTTAACAAAATGACGGAAACGTTTTAACTTCTCTTTGTCGGTAATGGTCTCCTTCCACTCACAAACATAATTATCAACCAGTAACTGCATTTGATCTTCTAACTCTTGTGCGATACCTAAGCTGTCGTCGATAATAACTTGTTGTAAATATTCTAAACCACCTTCTAAGCTTTCCCGCCACTTTGAAGTGCGTTGTAATTTATCCGCTGTTTTAATGTAAAACATCGTGATACGGTCGATATATTTGATTAAAGTCTCAGTATCTAAATCAGTGGCAAATAATTCACCATGACGAGGTACCATACCGCCATTACCTGCGACATAAAGATTCCATCCATTTTCGGTAGCAATAATGCCGAAGTCTTTAGATTGGGCTTCCGCACATTCACGGGTACAGCCTGAAACGCCCATTTTAATTTTATGCGGTGAACGCACCCCTTTATAGCGGTTCTCTAAAGTTAGGGCCAAACCTACACTGTCTGCTACACCATAACGACACCAATTCTCCCCGACACAAGATTTAACGGTACGCAGTGATTTGCCATAAGCATGGCCAGTCTCAAAGCCTGCTTCGACCAAACGCTCCCAGATATCAGGTAACTGTTCTAAACGTGCCCCAAACAAATCAACACGCTGTCCACCAGTAATCTTGGTATAAAGATTAAAATCTTTAGCGACTTGACCTAATACGATAAGTTTGTCAGCCGTTATTTCACCACCTGCAACACGTGGCACTACAGAATAAGTACCGTCTTTTTGGATATTACCTAAATAGTAGTCATTGGTTTCTTGTAGGGGTGCAAGATCAGTTTTTAAAACGTAGTCATTCCAGCAAGACGATAAAATTGAAGCGACTGCAGGTTTACAAATTTCACAGCCATGACCACTACCATGTTCAGTTAACAATTGATCAAAGGTTCTTATGCCTTGCACACGCACTAAACTGTATAACTCTTGACGAGAATAGGCGAAGTGTTCGCAGAGATCATTGTTTACTTCAAAACCCAGTTCGGTAAGCTGATAGCCCAAAACATCTTTAACCATAGGAGCACAGCCACCACAACCGGTTCCTGCTTTGGTACAACTTTTGACCTCAGCTAGAGAATAAGCACCATCTTCTACTGCACCACATATGGCTCCTTTGGTAACATTAAAACAGGAGCAAATAGTGGCTGTATCGGGTAAGTTTTCTACGCCCATTGCAGGCTTTTCAACGTTGGGTAATATTAAGCTTTCAGGATGCGCCGGCAGGTCAATATCATTTAGGAATAATTGCAATAAATTATTATAGTCTTCAGTATCACCGACCATAACTGCACCAAGTAGTTTTTTATTATCGCTACTGGTCACCAGCTTTTTATAGATGCCCTCATTAGGATTTTGATAGACATAACTAAGACTGCCTTCGGTTTTTGCATGGGCATCGCCAATACTACCGACATCAACACCCATTAGTTTAAGCTTGGTGCTCATATCGGCACCAGTGAAGGTTTTTTCTGTATCACCAGCGATTTGAGCAGCACAAATACTGGCCATAGTGTAACCAGGGGCTACCAAACCAAAGACTTTATTGTCCCAAACGGCACATTCGCCGATGGCATAGATGTCTTCATTATTGGTCTGACAAAAGTCATTGATTAATATGCCACCCCGACCACCTAAGGTTACACCGCACTCGGGATTATTTTTCATAATGCCATCTTGGGGACGTATGCCGGCACTAAATAAGATTAAATCTGTATCCAGTTCTGTATCATCAGTGAACTTCATGGTCAAAAAGGTATCTTTTTCTAAATGAATACCAGGCTGTTCCGCTGTTTGATGGATATCGTGATTCATTGAAATACAGCGGTTATGAACGATTTCTTTGGTGTTTTTGCCTGTTAAAACCGTTACTCCTAAAGCTTCAATTTTTTTCTTTAAAATCTCACCACCAGCAGGATCTAGCTGAACGCCCATCAACTGAGGAGCAAATTCAACGACGTAGGTATCAAGTCCTAAGGTCACTAATGCTTTGGCAGCTTCTAAACCTAACAGCCCGCCACCGACCACAACGCCTTTTTTTACATTTGATTTTTGTGCCGTTTCTAAAATTTTTTCTAAGTCAGCAATGGTACGATAGACATGACAATGGGAATGATCTCGACCTTCAATAGGAGGGACAAAGGGGTAGGAGCCAGTGGCTAACACCAATTTTTCATAGGTAACGCTTTCGCCACCTTCTATCGTAATACTGTGGTTCTTACTATTGATATCTACAATACGTTGGTTTAAATGTAGTTTTATTGCAGTCGTATCATAATGTTCAATATCTACAAGGTTGAGTTTACTGGCATCTTTATGCTCAAAATAACTGGATAAATAAACCCGGTCATAAGCGGGGCGATCTTCTTCAGCAAAAACATGAATGTCATAGGTGTCATTTAAGCCAAGTTCAATGGCTTTTTCTACAAAATGATGCCCCACCATGCCATTACCTACCACTACTAGGTTGGGTTTGTTTGTGCTGTTTGTATTACTCATATCTGCCTTACTCATGAATTATTCCTTTATGTGGGGTTATGCTGTAGGCTCGATACTGAACTAAGTGTCGATTAAATTAAGACCTGATTTGATGCCAATAATTAATGTCAACAATTAATACATTTTAAAATCATGCTTACCGCCTAATGCCTAACGTAATACATACAATAATCGTGCCATATATTCTAAGTAACGAATATTCAGCAATTATTTAGAATTATTTTGATTAGGTTTATTTTCAAGGAGGTGCGACTTATAAGACTTATAAATAGTTGTTGCTATCTATAGGGGTAAGAATAGTACAAGACAGCTTCAAGTAAATGGCTATATTGAATGACACCAGCAAATTAGAAATTAGAATTAACTAAATAAAAAATAGGTGGTTTAGTGGGAAATTAATTAAAAAAAGTATCAAATTAGTGCTAAATAAAATTAAAAGTAATTTTAAGTCATATTTTAGAGCATAACTTTGTAACAAAAAGCAGCTGTTTAAAAATTAAGAATAATAAAATAAGAGAAGTCGTAAAACTAATAACAAATATTTATAAATAAGTAGGATAAGAATAGTAATTATATTCTAATAGTCGAATATATATAGTTTAGACAAATATTGGGGAAGTAAATTTTAATGGGGTAATCTAAGGGGTAATGGCTATAAAATAGCTAATTAGTCTGAAAATACTAAGCACATGGCACAGGGATTGCAATATTCACTTATGTAAATATTAGTTTAATTTTAGCAACAAGTTAATGGCTAGTTTTATTAACTAGTTTTAGAAGCTTAGAAACAGCTCAGATTTTAATAACTTTTTTAACTGTAAGAAATTAAATTAATTTGAAGTGAATGAGTACTTATTTTTAGTTTTTAAATATTAAAGGTCATTTTAATAATTAAAAACTGTGAATTGAGCAAACTACCTATATCTTAAGGAAGCATTAGATGTCATCTGCTACCCCAGTCCCACCCAGTAAGAATAAACTCAATATCTTTTCCTTTGCGGGAAAAAATAAAATCCTTCATCTAGGTTGGATGGCGTTTTTTCTAACCTTTTTTGTGTGGTTTAACCATGCTCCCTTTCTATCAGCTATTGGTGAAACTTTAGATTTAACCAAACAACAAGTAAAAACACTACTAATCTTAAACGTAGCCTTAACCATTCCAGCTCGTGTCATAATAGGGATGTTGACCGATAGATTTGGACCGAGACTGGTGTATACCTGTATCTTAGCCATTGGCTCAATACCCTGTTTTACCTTCGCCTTTGCTCAAGATTATGAAACGCTAGCTTTGTCACGTTTCTTAATGGGCTTTATCGGTGCCGGCTTTGTGGTCGGGATTCGCTTAATCAGTGATTGGTTCCCTTCAAATGAGCTAGGCACTGCAGAAGGTATTTATGGTGGTTGGGGTAACTTTGGTTCAGCTGCTGCTGCCATGTTATTACCCACAATGGCCATCGGCTTTGCAGCTTGGTTTGGTGGCGCTGAAGGCTGGCGTTATGCTTGTGCCACATCAGGTGCAGTGATGGCGTTATATTCTATTATTTTCTATATAAAAGTTCGTGATACGCCTAAAGGTTCTACTTATTTTAAGCCTAAGAAAAATGGTGCGATGACCGTTACTTCAAAAGGTGACTTTTGGTTGATGATGGTATTTAAGATTCCTATGTATCTGGCCTTAGCTATTCTTGCATGGAAGCTTTCTCCAACGGGTGTGAGTCTACTCAGCCAGTCTACAGTAAACATTATCTACGTATTGCTTGGCATCCTATATGTATATGAATTTATAAGTAGTTATCGCCACAATAAAGAAGTTTTTCATACCGAAGTTCCAGAAGCACAACGTTATGATTTTAAACAAGTTGGTGTGTTAAATATCTTATACTTTGCGACCTTTGGTTCAGAGCTAGCGGTAGTATCAATGCTTCCTTTGTTTTATCAAGAAACCTTTGATTTATCGATTGTGGCGGCGGGTTTATTGGCGTCATCATATGCCTTTATGAACTTGATGTCTCGTCCAGGTGGCGGTTGGTTAAGTGATAGATTTGGTCGTAAGACAACTTTACTTATACTTACAGCAGGCCTAGCAGCGGGTTACTTCCTAATGGGTATAGTAGATTCTGGTTGGCCTATCGCTATGGCGTTATTAATCACCATGTTCTGTTCATTCTTTGTGCAAGCTGGTGAAGGTGCAGTATTTGCGGTTATTCCATTAATTAAACGTAGTATGACTGGACAATTCGCGGGTATGGCCGGTGCTTATGGCAATACGGGTTCAGTGGTTTATCTGACAGTGTTAAGTATGGTTAGCTATCAAACCTTCTTCTTCGTTATAGCGATAACTGCAATTGTTGGTTTTATCGCCTTATTTTTCTTAAAAGAGCCTTCTGGGGTGATCGTAGAAGAAATGCCGGATGGGACCTTTGCAGAGATCAAAGTTAGTCATTAATTTTGCAAATATTTATTAAGCAGACTGACCGTACTGACTATGAATATAAATGATCCGTTTAGTTCAAACGCAATCAGTTTGCAAATAATAGTTCTACAAATAATCACTTTTAGAGAGATAAAGCTTAAACTCTGGCTTTATCTCTCTTTATACCTTTTTCTTTATGTTATTAATGTGGTTTTTTTTAAAAGGAACCTTTGTGCCAAATCTAGGAAATATAGTAGAGCCTAACTTTAACCTCAATAAAAATGAGATAGAGCAAAACGACTTAAATAAAGCCGAACCAGAAAAAATTAAAACCCAAACTACAACAATTTTTGGAAATAATTCAAACCATTATTCTAGCAATAAGTCCACTTGGTGGTTCGATTTTCACACCATGGCTGGCCGTAAAAAGGAAAATCAAGACAGCTTGATGATGACTACCTGTCTTTTAAATTATATTGAAAGCAAAGCTGAAGCAAACATAGATTTAAATACCAACCCAACCCAATTAATAACTCAAGCACATCAATTACCTGTATTAGCAGTTTTGGCCGATGGGGTCAGTGCCTGTCAATTCCCGAAACAAGCCAGCAAGTTAGCAGTAGAAATTGTGACCGAATACATCATCAAAGGATTAAATCATTTGTACCGTCAGTCTATATTAGACAAACAACAAATGAATGAGCAGTTACCAAAGAAAGTTTTTGATGATGAGAGAGTTGCCGGGATTATCAAATCAGCGGTGGTTAAAGCCAACGATTCAATGTATTTCTCACAATCCTACCAGCGGGTGCCACCCTTATTATCCACGTTATCTGGTGTGCTATGTATAGAGGATAGGGTTTATCTATTTCACACCGGAGATTCGCGGATATATCGATTTAGTGCAGAGACGACAACCGTACTTAGTGAAGATCACCGTATTCATCACGGTCAAGATAAGGGGGCTCTATCTGCAGCGCTTGGGGCAGATACTCGTATTGATTTACAACAAAGTGTATTTACCATGCACCAAAATGAATACCTCGCTTTAATGACAGATGGGGTTTATGAACATCTTAATCCTGTTGATATGCAATATGAATTTAATGCTGCTACCACCAAATTAGAAAATACTAAAAATTGGCAGTTTATTAAAAACTGGGATTTAACTAAAAAGTTATGCCACCAAGCTTATGAAGAAGGCAGTAATGATAATTTGAGTATTATTATGCTGGGTATGGGGCTTGCTAAGAGCCTAAATGGTGCAAAAGATATGATAGACAATAATGACGGTACGTTAAATACGGGTGTAACAACAAATGGAACTGACTCAATTGGTAAGGATGATCAAAGTCAGCCGATACAATTTAAGCTACCAACGGGATTAGAAATCAATGACAGTATAGATGGTTTTAAAGTAAAAGCGATTATAGCTCGTACTGCAAGAAGTGAAGTGTACCTAGTAGAAGATGATACTGGTCATGAGTATGTTTTAAAATCACCAAGTTTAAGAACGGTAGATGATGGAGAGTATCTGCGTAGCTTTTTAAAAGAAAGAAAAATAGGTTTAAGCCTTTCGAGAAATAGGCGGGCAGGCGAGTCAGCTTATAATCAGACCGATCCCAACTTTATTATTAATAAATCCAATGTCCCTCTAAATAGCCTTAATGACTCTAATAATAGAGAGAATTCAGGCAATAGGGGGAAAGCTAGTAATAAATCTACACGAGGGTCAAGTTCTGCTTTAGGGGAGTCTGGGTTACTACGCTATTACCCCGTACCTGCCAGCTCAATTTATTTGTATCACCTGACCGAATATATCGAAGGTGAAAGTTTACGCGTCTTTATGGATAGAAATGGTCCTTGTGACGTGTGGCAAACCCATGATTTATTGACCAAAATAGGTATGGCGGTTCGGGTTATGCACCGTAATTACCTATTACACCAAGACATCAAGCCTGAAAACATTTTGTTAACAAAATCAGGGGCAGTAAAACTCATTGATTTTGGGTCAGTAGCTTCCTCAATTTTAAAAGATAATACCCGTCCACCAGTAGGTGATTTACACTATGCTGCACCAGAATACTACACTGATGCACCAAAAGGTGTGCATTCCGATTTATTTTCGATTGCCGTCATTGGTTATGAATTGCTGACTGCACAGCGCCCTTTTACTGCACAAGAGCTGATGTCGGCGACCTCAACATTGATAGTTCCGACGCAATTAATGAGTCAAAAGCAAGTCCCAGCCACCAGTCAGCAAGCATTACTTCGTGCATTACACAGAAATACCAATGCCCGTCATCAAGCAATCGGTGAGTTTTTACAAGACTTTAATCCCGATAATTCAGCATCATTAACTGATCCTGAGCCGTTAATTAAACGCAATCCCTTATTGGTGTGGCATGGCATTTGCTTGGTACAGAGTATAATTATTATTTTTTTACTTATTAAGTTTGTACCAACGCTTTAAGCTTATAACTTTTTTACGAGAATTTTATTCTTTGAAGCCGTTTGATTATAAGGCCTAATGGTTATAAAAAATCAATAAGCAAACTTATTTCTGTTGCCGCAAATGTGGCTAAGGTATCGCATGCCAGCTCTAAATAAAGCCAGCACCATCGCAAAATTAGACAAGCTTCTTGACCAAAATGATCAAGTTTCGTTTAGTGATGTGGTTATAGTTGGTGCAGGTATGGCAGGTAGTCGCTTAGCCATCAAACTTGCGACATTATGGAAGGATACAACTTGTAAAAGCCCAAAAATTACTTTAATTAGTAAAGAAAAAGAAGTGGGTTATAACCGCATTATGTTATCCCCAGTATTGGCGGGGGAAACCGCTTTCGAAACTACTTATTTATATGACAAACAACAATACCAACAGTTGGATATTAATGTCTTAGCGGGTGTAAGTGTAGATAAAATAGATACTAAAAATCAGCAATTATCATTAGATAGTGGTGACACACTGGGTTATGGCAAGCTGGTTATTGCTACAGGGTCCACAGCACGCGTTATTCCTTTTCCTAATCATCAAGCCAAAGGGGTCCACGTCTTTCGTGATGTGGCAGATGTGGCTGTACTCACTGAGTATGCTAAGCAAGGTAAAACTGGATTGGTCATTGGCGGCGGGGTATTAGGATTAGAAGCTGCTTGTGCTTTATCTTTACAAGGTGCGGCTATGAGCGTAGTGCATGTCGATAACTACGTACTCAATCGACAGTTGGATCAACCAGCAGCGATGATGTTACAACAAGAGTTATTGCGTAGAAAGGTTAAGCTAGAAACTTCTGCCTCAACCACTACTATTGAGGTAAATAGTTGTAATGAAGTGACTGGACTTAGTTTACAAGATGGCAGGACATTGCCTGCTGATTTTATCGTTATGGCAGTGGGTATTATTCCCAATACTAAGCTGGCAATCGATGCAGGTCTTAAGGTTAATAGAGGTATCTTGGTAGATGAATATATGCATACCAGTGCCAAAAACGTTTATGCCATCGGCGAGTGTGTCGAAATAAACGAAGAGCTTTTTGGTATGGTTTCATCAGTAAATCAACACGTTGAAGTTCTATTACAAGTGTTGACCGAGCAACATTCAAAACAGCAATGGCTTCCCTTTATAAGCGTGCCTTTAGCATTGAAGCTCAAGGTGTCAGGTATCGCTGTGTTCTCTTCAGGTAAAATTAGTTTTGATGAGACGGAGTTAGAGGCTATCGAAAAAATTGAGTATAGACATATTGAGGATGAGCATTACCAATGTTTGTATATTAAAGACAACCATCTGGTCGGGGTAGTGCTGTATGGTGAAACTGGTGATGGTAACTTTTATAGCCAGCTTATTAATGAACAAATTGATATCTCTAAATTTAAGCAAGACCTTATTTTTGGAACAGCTTATTGCCAGTCGTTATTAGAACAAAATGATGGAACTGTTTCACATACTCTAGTAAATAGTCCAGCTAAAGCTTTAACAGGGAACGAAAATAATAAACTTAATTTAGAGTTCACATCTGAATCAGCCACAGAATCAGCTTCAGAAACCGATATTACTTCAGTTGCTTAGGAATAGAATTGTCAGCGTTACTGTTATTCATTTATAGATTTACCCCAAAAGCCAAAGTAAAAATAGCGAGAATATTATCAAATCCAGTCAGGCCAGTACGTTTAAAGCCAATACCTCTTCAAATACTATTACCACCTTAACCTTGGAAAGTGATAGCGCCTCCCTTTTACAAAAAAATAATGCAACTAAAACGGTGCGAACCACTTGTCCTTATTGTGGGGTAGGTTGTGGTGTGTTGGCAACCGTAGATAACAGTACGGGTAAAGTAAGTGTAAAAGGTGATCCAGAGCATCCAGCTAATTTAGGTAAATTGTGCTCGAAGGGTAGTAATCTGGCTGAAACTTTAAGGGAGGATCGCCGCTTAACCTATCCTTATTATCAAAATAAACAGATCAGTATGCAGAACAGTCTGCCTCATGATTTAACAAATAGTTTGATAGAGGATTCTCAGTCACAGCAGGCGGATCATTGTTTAGCTATACAACAAATCGACTGGGAAACTGTTATCACCGATGTGGCGACTCGACTAAATGACACTATTAACCAGCATGGCCCTGAAAGCGTGATGTTTTATGTATCAGGCCAGCTTCTTACTGAAGATTATTATGTTGCCAATAAATTAATGAAAGGCTTTATCGGTAGCAATAATATAGACTCCAATTCTCGCTTATGTATGTCTTCAGCGGTTGCAGGTCATAAAAGAGCCTTTGGGGCAGATATAGTACCGGGTAGTTATACTGACTTTGAGGATTGCGATTTATTAGTATTAGTGGGCTCCAATATGGCTTGGTGTCATCCCATTTTGTTTAGCCGTTTTTTGAAAGCCAAGCAAGAGAATCCAACCAAAAAATTAGTTGTTATAGATCCAAGGCGTACGGATTCTTGCGAATTTGCGGATTTACATTTGCCTATTGTGGCTGGTAGCGATACCCATTTATACAATGGCCTACTCAAGTATTTAAAGGAGAAGGGGTGTGAAGATGTTGAATATACTGCTGATTGTGTAGGTATGCAGCAAGCCATTGATAGTGCCCAAAAATGGAGTATTGAAGCAGTAGCCGAAGCCACACAAGTTGATGCTGTGCAAATAGAAAAATTTTATCAATTAGTGGCTGCTAATAACAAAACAATTACCGCTTTTAGTATGGGAGTTAATCAATCTCGTAGTGGCACAGATAAGGTCAATGCCATTACTAACACTCATTTATTTACTGGCCGAGTAGCTAAACCTGGTGCCAGCCCGTTTTCATTGACAGGTCAGCCTAATGCCATGGGCGGCAGGGAAGTAGGGGCTTTGTCTAACTTGCTGGCAGGTCATCTAAGTTTAGACAGTTTAGAGCATAGACAAGCTGTGGCTGAATTTTGGCAATCACCTAAGCCTATTGAACCTGAAACTGGGGTCAAAGCTTGCGATGTGGCTGATGCTATCCTTGAGGGTAAAGTAAAAGCGATATGGATAATGGCTACCAATCCTGTGGTTAGCTTACCTGAAGCGGATAAATTCCGTAACGCTTTAGCGCAATGTGATCTGGTTATTGTATCTGAATGCTCTAAAGACAGCGACACTATAAGATGTGCTGATATTGTATTGCCAGCGCAAGCATGGAGTGAAAAATCTGGAACAGTAACTAATTCTGAGCGACGTATCTCGCGACAACGCAGTCTTTTGCCCGGCGTTGGGGGCTCAAAGCCAGATTGGTGGATACTATCGCAAGTAGCAAAACAAATGGGATTTGAGGGTTTTGATTATACTCAGCCTAGTGAGATTTTCTTAGAACACGCTGCCTTGACTCGATATAAGCAGGATGAGTATCCTCGGCAACTGGATTTGGTAACTGACTTTGAGCGTCATGGTCAAGATTATGAGTTAATGACCCCTTTGCAATGGGGCGGTAAGCATATCGATGTAAACAGTAAACAGTATAAACAAGGTGCACCTAAGTTCATTGCAATAGAACCTCCCAAACAAGCTGGCGCGGTGAATAGTTATGGCATGTTAAATAGTCATTTAAAGCAAAAAAGTGAAGCAAACCTTAATTTAGAATCTGAAAGTGAAACTAGCACAAAAAGGACAAGTAAAAATATAAATCTTAGATTAATAACAGGCAGATTGCGCGATCAGTGGCATACCATGACCCGAACTGCTTTGGCGCCGAAGCTTAATCAGCAACAAGCTGTGCCAACTCTTACTTTACATCCAAGAGATGCCGAAAAGTTGGGTGTTGATAACGATAGCTATGTGCTAATGAACGCAGACTTGTCACAGTTGGGTCTATTATCTAATGACAGCGCTTTAAACAATAGCTCTTTAAATAATAGCTCTTCAAATAACAAATTACCTAAATCATCTACTAAACCACAAAGTGCGTCAAGTCTAAAAACCTCTCACGTTGTTGCCCAAGTAAAAGTCAGTAATGAAATGCGTGTAGGGGATGGGTTCATGCCTATGCATTGGAGTGATGCTTTTGCTAGCTTAGCGAGAGTAGGTACTCTGATTCCCACTAAAGTAGACCCTATATCATCTCAACCGGAACTGAAAAATTCAGCGATAACAGTAAAATCACTTAATATAAAATCAGTAGGCTGTATTTTGGTGCATCCTGATTGGATGGATGCTGTATTGGTGCAATTACGTCAATTGGCCGACAACAACCAAAACCACTCAGAACCAGAATTCATTTGGAGTCTAAGTAGACAACAAGACTGTATTTTAATAAACATGGGGGTTTGTAGTGACTCATTGCATAAAGATTGGTTAACAGCAGATTTTTGGCAGCAATGGGTAGCCCGTCTTACTCATTTAAGTCAAAGTTTTAAAACTAAAAGCGCTCAAACTACTATTTCTAAAACTACTATTAAAAATAGAGATTTAAAAGAAGTAAGTGAAGATAACGCAATAGCCACAAGTTTTATGGTGAATTCTAGTGCAGAGCAGTTGCGTTTAGTGGTTAGTCAAAGCACAACAATCGAGCCCGAATTTAAATATAACTCTAAGTCTGCAGCTAAACCTACACCTATTTCTATACCTAACTCTAAAGCTGTCCTATCTGAATTATCTGAGCAGCTTATGATGGCAGTTTATATTGCTCCTAACTTAGAGCAGTTACCGAGTGCCCACTGGTTGAATAGTTGCTTTGAAGATATGAGTCAAGTGCCTTCGGTTAAGTGGTTGTTAGCGGGACGACCAGCCAGTGGTTACGTAGATCCTGGTCCTATAGTGTGTGCCTGTATGGGGGTAGGTGAGAATACCATTATTGATACCATTATTTCACAGGGCTGCAGTGATGCAAGTGCAGTGGGTAGCTTATGTCAAGCGGGTACCAATTGTGGCTCCTGTATAGGGCAAATAAACGAGCTCATTAAAGAACATCAATTAAATAGAGCAACTGAAATGGCTTAAACTGGCATGTAACTTGCTTAGTTATGGTTAGATAAAGTACACAAATTAATTAAATAGCCAGTAAAAAAATACCAGCTAAGCCGTTTACGATGCCAGGAGCTCACCAAGCATGCCCGAATTTAGTTTTCAAGAGGTTAACCTTTCAAAGAACAATAGCTGTTTTATTACCCAGTTTACAACCCATACCTCAGTTGAAGACGGTTTAGATAACGATAGAGGGCAAAATGATATTATACCAAACCCAATAATTAAAGTTGAGCCCAAGCACGAGTGGTTAAAGTGCGAATTCTTTGTGGCTGTTTGAGCAGATTATTCCAAGCCAAACAAGCGGCATCAACAATAGCTTCATAGCTTTCATAACAGCGATTAGATAACTCATTTTGCTTCAGGTACTGCCATACGTTCTCAGAGGGGTTAAGCTCAGGTGAATACGGTGGTAATTTAAGCATAGTGACATTCCCCTGATTCAAGCTTGGTTGATGCCATAATGCACCGTCCATTACCACCACCG
>NZ_KB907643.1 GCF_000382145.1 Psychrobacter lutiphocae DSM 21542 | reverse complement strand
ATGCTGCTTGCAAGGCTTGGAATAGACTTTGTTCCAAGCCCGAGCTCATTCAGTCTATAACTTCTCGTGATTGGATTGGTTTATAGGTTTATTTATGGAATTGGTATAAGTCTGCATTGCGTGAAAATCATCAATAGCAGTTTGTGATTGCTCATCTATCCAGTTGGTCAGCGCTTTAAGCGGTACGTGATATGTAGTTGCTTTGCCAGAGCTGTTGACCGACCCTGGAAAAGGTAGAGAGCCTCCACGAGCCTTACGCTTTAACTCAGTCAGCAATGGTATCTGTCTATTAAAACATGAAATCGAGAATAAAAATATCAAATAAAGCAAAGAAGTTGCCTTAGCTTCATAGAGTAGAGCTTATGACTTACAGCTTGGCTGTTTGAGTATCGATAGTTGTATCTAGCGGTAGCTGATCAAGCGCATTGAACAAAGATAAGTGGTGTAAATAAAATCCCAAAACCACAGTAACTAGGCCAATAAAGGTCAGGTATAAAGCTGGTGAAAAGCTAACAACATTGGTTAAATAATATAAAGTGGTTGGCAGGGCTGTACCAGCAATGGCTGAGGCACAAGTGTAAGTGAGTGACAGCGAGGCCAATCGCACTTGGGTTGGAAACAGTTGCAATAAAATAGAAGGGAACAAGCCGATCATACCACTGCAAAATCCAAGTAACGCATAAAGCAATAAAATATAATCACCATTGCCATAGGACAAATGATTATAAAAAAATAACGCCTGTACTATGAGCGCTAAGGCGGCCACAATCAGTGCTTTACCAGTACCCACTTTATCTGCTAGCAAGCCATAAAACAAACAGCCAATAAGCTGAAATATCAGTCCCAATAAGATGGCATAATTGGTAAAACTAGAAGGTAGGCTAAATTTAATGGCGATTAATTTGGGCAATAACAGCACAGCAACCATGATCAGACTGGCTTGCAAAAACGCAATAAATAAGCTTAAGGTCATCGCAATGGGCTGATTAAAAGTGGGCAACACATTGAGATAATGTGGTGTGCTGCTGCGTTTATTTTTCAGGGTGGTGAAGGCAGGCGTTTCTTGTACAAAGCGCCATAGGTATAAAGAAATTAAGCTAAATACACTGCCGATAATAAAAGGAATGCGCCAACCAAAACTGGTCAGCTCGGTCATACTCAGATTGTTATATAATATTTTTGCTATCAGTACCGCACCAAAGTTACCAGCAATTAGTCCAGCCATTGCCAAACTGCAATAGCTGCTCAGGCTTTGCTTAGCAGCATGCTCAGCGATAAATACCCAGCTTAAGGGTGAGTAAGCGCCAAAGGCCATCCCTTGTAATAAGCGGGTTAGAATAAATAAAACAGGGGCTAATACGCCAACTTGTGCATAAGTGGGCAAACATAAGGTAATCAAGGTGGTGATGGTTAAAAAGCCGATACTAATAAACAAC
The DNA here is from genome assembly GCF_000382145.1 of Psychrobacter lutiphocae DSM 21542. Classification (GTDB taxonomy): domain Bacteria; phylum Pseudomonadota; class Gammaproteobacteria; order Pseudomonadales; family Moraxellaceae; genus Psychrobacter; species Psychrobacter lutiphocae. The sequence continues at coordinate 58,421 of NZ_KB907643.1, read as the reverse complement.
GCCGGTTTACGCCCATGCACATCGCCATAGCGGCCGATGAGTAAGCCACCAATAGGGCGAGATAAAAAGCCTGCACTTAATAATCCAATGGTTTGTAATTGATGTAAAAAAGAATCGGTCAGGGTTGGAAAAAAGGTTTGGTTAATGACGTCGGCTAAATAAAAATAGATTAAAAAATCAAAACAGGCGGCAAAACTGGTAAACACGATAAATGGCAACTGTGATTTTTTAAAAGACCAGTGTGGTTCACTATGAGTTATGAAAGTTTTGTGGTTGTCACTTGTCCTACCTTTAGGCTGATTCCTCCTCCTATCTTTACTTTTGCTTTTGTTTTTGCTGTTATGCTTCGGACTGTCGCTATTGATTGTAGCGAGGGTGGCGTTATCATGATAATTAACAGGCATAGATTTAGGACATCTTTCATTTAAGCACCGTAGGTTAGCATATGACTGCAGTTTGACGGTTGATTATAGAGGAGTGGTGCTTTTTTTAAGTGGGACTCATAGAAGACCGTTAATAAAGAATATCTTGGGTTAACTTGAGTTGTGTGATTGCAATGTAAAAAAAGTAGAATAACAAGAAAAGTAGGATAAATAAACAGTTATGTTGGCAAATGGTCTGAGTTTTTATTATGCTTTTTTACATATTTTTCGGGCTGGCTGTACAAAACACAAGATATAGACGACAAAAGAGGTAGCCTGTATTTTCATAACTGTTTATTTTTATTTAAAAATTAAGTCGATTTTATTTAAATATCAAAGCTTGCAGTTCAAAGCTTTAAGTTCAAAGTTTAAGTGAGGCATCCAAATCTTTAAACTTAGGTAAGCGGAAGATATACAGTCCAATAATAAAGCTAATCAAGCCGACAAAGGTAATATACAGGGCTGGTGAAAAGCTAATAATATTGGTAGCATAACCTAGTCCTAAAGGAAGGGCTGTACCAACAATGGCATAAGTACAATTGTAAGTTAAAGATACTGCGGTTACTCTCAGTTCAGTTGGGAACAGCTGCACTAATATCACAGCGCCCAAGCTGACAATGCCAGTACAAAATGCCAAAATCGCATACATCAATAGAATAAAAGAGCCAGCACTGTTTTCTAAATGATAGTAAAATGCTAACGTCTGTACGATCAACGCAAAAGAGCCAATCATTAGCGCCTTACCTGTGCTACTTTTATCTGCAATTAAACCAAAGAATATACAGCCGATAATCAAAAATAATAAGCTCAAACTATGAGAAAAGTTGAGCATAGACTCATCGACACTAAACTTCATTAAAATTAGGTCAGGGAGCAGTAAAGCAACGACCATGATTAAGCTAGAAATAATAAAGGTCATCAATAGTGCTAAAAAGATAGCGTTACCGCGTTTTAGCGATAAGTCTATCTCCGACATTTTTGGTAAGTATTTTTTTGTTACTTGCTGACAGGTAAAAATAGGTGTTTCATCTAACACATTCCATAGCAATAATGCCACAAAGCTAAGCATAGCGCCCCAGACAAAAGGAATACGCCAGCCGCTTTCAATGAGCTGTTGCTGTGTATGAGTGCTGGTAAGTGCTTCGAACAATAAGTTTGAGCCAAGCTCGCCTAGCATAAAGCTTGCAGTAACGCAGCTTAAATAAGTTGCTAAGTTACTTCTAGGAACATGTTCGGCAATATAAACCCAGCCTAAAGGCGTGTACGCGCCAAAAGCCATGCCTTGAAATAATCGGGCAATAAAAAATAATATTGGTGCCCAAACGCCAGCTTGCGCATATGTCGGTAGCGAGGCGGTGATTAAGGTGGTGATGGCGATGCATAACAAGCTAATTAATAGAGCTGGTTTGCGTCCACTGACATCTGCATAACGACCAATCAGTAAGGCGCCAAGTGGACGTGTTAAATAGCCAGCACTAAATAAACTAATGGCTTGTAGCTTGGCTAACAAAGGATCTTCACTAGAAGGAAAAAAGGTAGTACTGATAATATCTGCCATAAAAAGGTAGATTAAAAAATCAAAAAAAGCCACAGCATTACCATAGCAAATAATTAATAATTGCTTGATGGATAAGGTATTTTGTTTGGTAGATAAGGCAACAAAAGGCATAGTCGTTGTATTCAATAATTAAAGAGTAATGGCTGACATAATTTAAAATAAAATTACGGCTGATTTTACGTTTAATAGTCTTATGGCTTTAAGCTAAAGCTCGAGCAGGCATCTATAACAGCCAGTCTATCGGCATTAACGACATCATATTAATCCAAAAACTGTCCATAAACCCAACATCAGGCTCTTTGTCATAAATCACTGGCACCCCATCTTCAAGCGTCTGCCAGCGTATCTGAGCTTGTGGTGTCAGTACTAAGCGATAGGCCTGTGGCAACAGATCTTCACTGATGGCAGCATGTAACCTGTCTGCCAACTCATCATCTTCGATGATCACGCCCATCTCTGTATTAATGTTCGCAGAGCGGGGATCGACATTATAAGAGCCGATAAACACATGGTGGTCATCTACCGCAAATGCTTTAGCATGTAAGCTGGTAGAGGACTGTGAGCGGGCTCTCCATAGTTTATTTTCGCGTGCTTCAGCGCCTGCGGTTGCTTTGAGCTCATAAATCTCAACCCCAGCTTTTAATAAGGGCACGCGCCACTGAGCATAGCCAGAGTGAACTGCTGCCACATCGGTGGCGTTAAACGAATTAGTGAGTATTCTAACCTGAACGCCTTGTTGTGCAAGTTTGATTAATGTAGCCACGCCATCCTTGGTGGGGACAAAATAAGAAGAAATGATAGATAAATGGGTATCTGGCGTGCCTAGCATCTCTCTGAGTTTAAATACCAGATGACTGTTGGCAGGCGCATTATTAATCAGCTTATCCACATCATCGCTTAAAAAAGTAATGGGCGCCCAACGAAAAGGTACTTGCTTATTAATCAAATCGACATCAATACGTGACTTTTGTTGTGCTTGTAAATAAGTCGTTAGGCTTTGGGTGCGATTGCCTTGTTCATCAAACTTGATCTTGTCAAGATGACGAATAAAGTCAATTTTGCTGGCAGGTGTGGCAATAGGTAAGGCATGGTCTGTTGTATGGGCTTTGAGTTGAGCTTGAGCTGGTTTGTTTAATTTTGCTAACTCACCCGAGGGTCTTACCAAGGTTTGAATATCATAGGCCAAGGGTGAGTGCCAATATTGTTCAAAGCTGTCGGTAATTTCCGCCACCACATCACCGATTAACAGCACGTCAAGATCTGCAAACTGGTTGTATTCATTATTACTTAAATATTCATCGCCCACATTGCGCCCGCCTATGATGCTCAAGCTGCGATCAAAGGTCATGCTTTTGTTGTGCATTCTGTGGTTAATTCGCCGCAAATCGGTTAAGTAGTTAAGGGTTTGTAACTTGCGGTGTGACATGGGGTTGACCAAGCGCACTGCAATATTGGGATGGCTAGCAAAGCGCAACAGATGCTTGTCTAAGGCAGCAGTGTTGTTAAAGTCATCGAGCAAAAAGCGTATGATCACCCCACGCTCAGCCGCTTGCCACAGATGCTTTAATAACAGCTGTCCTGCTTGATCATTGTGCCAAATATAGTATTGCACATCGATGCTTTCACGTGCCATGTCGGTTAACACACTGCGGGCGGCAAAGGCGTTGGAGCCAGTAATGATGGTGTGATAGCCAGACTGATTTGGATGTGACTCGCTTTGTTCGATAATCGACTCGCTAAGGCGCAGCTTTTGTCGCTCTAACTGTGGGTCGGTAACGGGCTGATAATTGGGCACTTGTGCGTTTAATAAGGTGTCGTCAGCCATAGTGTTTGCTTGATTGTAATGGGCATCTAACAAGTTACTTAAACGCACGCTTTTGGCAATATGCGGCTGCTGTGGCAAGCTATTACAGGCGGTTAATAACACAAAAAGCAGGGGGAGTAGGCATATTTTAACCAGATTATAAATACCTGTCTGATGCATCGTTATATTCAGCTGCTTTAAACTAAGTTGCTTTATAGCCAACCGTTTTAATATTAGTTGGTCAAAAGTTAGCCTTTTAAAAACAGGCCACTGAATTAAAACAGACCACTGAGTGAAAAAAGGCATGACAAAATGCTGGCTAGAGCTTTGTGGTCGGCCAGATGCATTGTTTTGAGAGTCCGTTAACTTATTTTTCAAAATAATCATGCCTTTTTGTCGTTACTGTTCTTTGGCGTCTGCAACTGTTTAGAATCCTCAATATTAATACCGGTTAGCATCTCATAAAACTTAGCAAACTCTGAAAAATCGACTGCCCCTGGTGGGTGCTGATTGCTGGCTGCTCGAATCAAGCTCGCCACCTGTGCCATTACTGGGGTGGGTACGTTTTCTGCTGTTTGTAAGTCTATTGCAATGCCACAGTCTTTCGCCATCAAATCTAAGGTAAAGGTTTTGGGAAATGTTCGATTAACAATACGATCAGGAAAAGTGGCTAGGGTAGCAAAGCTTTGACCACTGGCCTTGTTGAGACAGCTTAAAGCGGCGCTGGGATTAACGCCATGTGCTTTTAGCACACTTAATCCTTCTGCTGCGGCCCAAGCGTTGATAGCAAATAAGGTGTTGTTCACTGCTTTGACCGCAAAGCCTGCGCCCAAGCCGCCGACATGCACAATTAGACCAGCAAAGCAGTCAATGGCTGGCTTGGCATAATCAAGGGCAGCAGCTTCTGCGCCGACCATAACTGTGAGGGTGCCAGCATCTGCTCCAGAAGTTTGTCCAGAGACCGGGGCATCAATAAATTGGCAACCAATGGCATTTAATTTGTGTTGACTTTGTTTGGCTTGATCTGGCACGCCACTGGTGCAGTCTACCCAAACACTGCCAGGCTGCATATGTGGTAACGCCTGTTCAATAATGGCATCGACAACATCACTGGTGGGCAAACAAGAAAAAATAACATCGGCGCTCACAGCCTGCGCCAAGCTTACCGCTTGAGTGCCAAACTGTTTGGCGTGGGCTTCAGCAGTTTCAAAGCTGCGGTTCCAAACCATAACAGTCTCAAACTCACCGACTAAATGCTTGGCCATCTGATAACCCATAGCGCCAAGACCCAAAAAACTGACGCTTTGAATTGGCTGGGTAGGGATAAAATGTTGAGTCGAAGTGTGTGCTGTGTCCATCAGTCATTTCCTTTGGCAATAGAGTTGATTTTTAATATTTAAAAACAGAATAGCGTTAACCTAGATTAGAAGGTTAAACTAACATAAAACCTGTCATCTATTTGCTAAAATAGCTTATTTATGATTACTCTGTAAACTGTATCCTATTTTATGGGTTAGCGTTTACTTTTTACATTGTTATTTTTACATTGTTATTTGTTTTCTATTCTCTGCTATTGAATTGACTCGTCATTGTTTTGCTGTTTATTTTGATGACCTGTTATTGATTATTTATTACTTTTATTATTACTTAATTATTCTATTGTGATATCCACATATTTTATTATTTCTTTTATCTAAGACAACTGGCTGACGGACACTATGACAGACACCCAAAAAAATCAAAATCAAGCAACCACCAGACTGGATTCTAATTGGTGCAGCGATGCATTAGATTTGACCCAAGACTACGGCATGCAAACCATAGCCGTTCGTGCTGGGCAGCACCGCAGCGATGAAGGTGAGCACAATGATCCTATCTATACCACCAGCTCCTATGTGTATGCTTCAGCGGCGGATGCAGCCGCTCACTTTAATGGTAGCAAAACAGGCAATGTCTACTCTCGCCATACCAATCCAACAGTGCGCACCTTTGAGCGTCGCTTGGCTGCCTTAGAAGGCGCAGAGCGTGCGGTGGCAACGGCGTCAGGCATGGGTGCTATTTTGACCATGTGCTTGGCGTATTTGCAACAAGGCGATCATGTTGTGGCTGCCAAACAGTTATTTGGCTCTTCTGTGGGGCTATTTAACAACCTTATGAGCAAGTTTGGTGTCAGCGTTACTTATGTTGATTGCTTCGACAATGAGGCTTGGGCGCAGGCAGTTGAGCCGAATACCAAATTGCTGTTTTGTGAAACGCCAAGTAATCCACTGGGGCAAATTGCTGATTTAAAAGCCATTAGTCAAATCGCACATGCAAACGATGCCTTATTTGTGGTGGATAACTGCTTTGCGACGCCGGCCATTCAGCGGCCTTTAGAGTTGGGTGCAGATGTGGTGATTCATTCAGCGACCAAATATATTGATGGGCAAGGACGGGTGCTTGGCGGTGCGTTGGTTGGTAGTGATGATCTGATGCAGCAAGCCTTTGTAGTGGTGCGTTCTGGCGGTATCAGTATGAGCCCGTTTAATGCGTGGGTATTCATTAAAGGCTTAGAAACCTTAAACTTACGCATGCAGGCGCACTGTGATAATGCCAATAAAATCGCAGCCTTTTTAGAGTCGCATCCTAATGTCAGCAAGGTGCATTTCTCAGGGTTGCCTAGCCACCCCATGCATGCGCTTGCCAAGCAGCAGCACCATAGAGCCAACTGTTTTGGTGCCATCATGGGCTTTGAAGTCAAAGCTATTGGTGAGCATACGCAGCAATCAGCCGCTTGGCATGTGATTGATAGCACGCAAATGGTTTCTATTACCAATAACCTTGGCGATGCCAAAACCACAGTGACGCATCCAGCAACCACCACTCATTTTAGAATCTCACAACAAGCCCGTGATGAAGCTGGCGTGACGAATGCTTTAATTCGCTTGTCGGTAGGACTTGAGGATGTGGATGATATTATTGCTGACTTAGCACGTGGTTTAGACAGCTTAAGTTAATAGATTGCTAACTTAAAATATAATTGCTCACTTAAAATATAATTGCTCACTTAAAATATAATTGCTTCCTTAAAGCACAGTTGCAAACTTAAAGCATAAGAGTGGCATTTACTTTAGACAGCACGCAGAGTTATCAGTATAATAAAGTCACTGATGGCGATTGCCATGTTCCTAATTCGCACGTTTTTAAATTCGTAAGTAATGACTTTATATGAGGTAAATATGAATATTCAAGCTTTAATGCAGCAAGCACAAGCCATGCAAAAGCAAGTGGAAGCCAATGTTGAAAAAGCAAAAAAAGAGCTTGCTGACAAAGAAGTGCAAGCTGAAGCTGGTAACGGTTTGGTAAAAGTAACCATGACAGGCCGTCATGTGGTGAAGCGTTTGTCGATTGACCCAAGTTTATTGGAAGATGAGCCTGATTTGATTGAAGACTTGATTGCGGCTGCTATCAATGCAGCAGTGACGAAAGCCGATGAGCTTTCTGATAAAACCTTGGCTGATGCTACTAGCGGCATGGGCTTACCACCAGGCATGCAAGGTCTATTTGGCTAATAACTTGTTTGGCTAACTGATCATTTGTTTGCCAGTAAGTGGGATAACACGCTCAGCTTATGGCTTCGATAGCCAACCAGGTAGGGTGGTAATTTTTTGAGTTACCTCCCTTTTTTTATGTTGTCGCCGCACCAATCTATTAGTTAATGTTAGATTGTTAGTTGCTGTTAAACGAAAAAAGATAAAGGTGATTGATTGTTAACCGAAAAATTTGATAATTTGGTTAAGCAGCTGCGGGTATTACCCGGTGTGGGTCAAAAGACCGCACAAAGAATGGCGCTGCATCTGCTTAATGGCAAGCGTCCACAAGGGATAGCACTAGCGCAGGCGCTGGATGTGGCGATGCACGATATTATAGAGTGTCGCCAGTGCCATTCGTTCAGTGATGACGAGGTATGTCCGATCTGTTTGGACCCACGTCGTGATGACAGTCTGCTGTGCGTGGTTGAAACTGCTGCGGATGTGATGGCTATTGAACAGACAGCGGGATATCGTGGTCGCTATTTTGTGCTCGGTGGTCATCTATCACCACTTGATGGCATCAATGCCGATGATTTAAATATTGATCAGCTGGTAAATCGATTGAAGACGACGCAAGTTGATGAGTTGATTTTGGCAACCAGTACCACAGTTGAAGGACAGACCACAGCTCACTTTATTGCTGAGGCAGTGCGCCGTCATGTGGGTAAGGTGACACGTATTGCACAAGGTATCCCGATGGGCGGTGAACTTGAATATTTGGACAGTATGACCTTATCGCAGGCGCTACAAAATAGATCTTAATGTGTGTTTATTTAGCTTCCTCCATTAAGTGCCACTGAGTGCTTGCACAGTTACTGTACATTATTTTATTTATAAAAAAGAAAGAAGGCTTTTATGACTCAGTCCACGCAACACTCGCCATCTCATGTAAACGCAAAGGAGTCTGCTGATGCTAACAAACCAAAGCTGGCGTCTATTTATGATGACAGTAAGTTGCTTGATATCGATCGTATCCAGCGTGAGTTGCAAGCGTCAACCGATCTGCCAGTGTATTGGGTATCAGACTTCGATGGGCTAGAGGCTTGCTTAGATGACTTAGAGACCCAAGATCGTATTGCGCTGGACACAGAGTTTATTAAGCGCAGTACTTATTTTCCCATTTTGGCATTGGTACAGATCAATACTGGTGAAACCATCTATTTAATCGATGCGCCTAAGCTAGACTTGACTGAGTTTTGGGTGGTGTTAGAAGAAATGCCACAGATGATTTGGCATGCCTGTGGTGAGGATTTGGGTATTTTTTATCTGCTCTCTGATAGCCCGGCTTTAACCAATGTGTTTGATACTCAAATTGCGTTGGCATATTTAACCGGTCAATTGCAGATGGGCTATCAGCAAGCGGTTCATCAAGAGCTTAATATTCAATTGGAAAAAGGTGAAAGTCAATCTAACTGGCTACTGCGCCCATTAAGCCAGGAGCAAGAAAGCTATGCCATTGATGATGTGCGCTACTTACTCAATCTGTATGATATTTTGCAGCAGCAATTACAAAAAACAGGTCTATTTGATAAGGTGGTTGAAGACTGTCAACTGTATGCCAAAGAGCTGTATGAGTCAGCCAATATCGAAGATGACGCCACTTATTTGGCGATGGCAGATTTTCGCTATACCAGTGAGCAGTTGGCCGTATTGCAGGCGGTATCTAGCTGGCGTGAGGCGTTGGCACGGGCGACCAATCAGCCAAAAACCTTTATATTAAAGAAGCAAGCTGTACGTGAAGTGGTGCTTGAGATGCCCACGACTATGAAGCAATTGACACAAAAAACCACCATGCAGCGCAACATGGCTCGCCTTTATGGTGATGAGCTACTGCAAGTGATTAACCAAGCCCGCCATCTAGATGAGCAAGAGCGTCCTGCATGTATTTTGCCTCCTTATCGCTCAAAAGATAAGACAGTTTCTAAAGCAGTAGATACAGCGGTAAAAGCGTATGCGGCTAAGGTTGGTGTGCCTGCCAATGTGTTAATGCGCAAAAAGTGGATAGCACAATTATATGAAATCGTCGCTTATGATTTGCCATTATCTGAGCTACCAGAAGGCTTGCAAGGTTGGCGTTATCAGTGGGTCACCCAAACGCTAATTCCACTGATTACTACCCATAAAGAAGCCCTCAAAGCAGGTATGAGTATGGCTGAGGATTCTGACTCTAATAATGAGTCTAATACAGAATCTGACAGCTAACGCTTGAAGCGCCCGTGTAGTAAAAAATAAGAGGTCTGATCAGCCACTGTTTTGTTAATCAGCATACCTGTATGCGACACGGGTAACACCAAATGATCACGGGCGTTGGGTAGCCGTGTTTCACTGACAAATACCGTACCATCATGTTCGCTTTGCTCAGCGGTAAGCTTGGCTTTGCGCTTATAATGATTTAAAAATAACTGTCCTAATCCATGCGGCGAGTTGCCTGCAATCACACCCAAACTTATCCGATCTGGCAAAGGTGCGCTAGTGCCATCTAGTGCGCCTTGATACGCCTTACCGACGGCAGCCGGCAGCAACTTACTAATATAATCAGCACTGACGCTGCCATTGTGCGGCGTACCTAAGGTAACGCAGCGCCCGATTGACCAATGCGGATAGCGCTCAATAAAGTCACGTATCACCAAGCCGCCTAAGCTATGACCTACCAAATACAGCATATCATTTGGATTGTAATGCGCTTCTAGCCACAGATTTAAGCTGCGGCTGTGCTCAGCAATGGGCGCACTTAAGCTATGATAATCATGCAGATGAGTCTGAAAGCCTTGCGCTTTTAAACGTCTACCTAAAACTGACATGATAAAGCCACGCTGGTGTAGGCCATGAATGAGCACCACCAAGGGTAGGTTGATTCTAGCAACGGGAAGTGCGTCTGGTGCGTCAAGATATGACGGTGTCATAATAACGGGTTGTGGCATAGTGATATCTTTTTTATCAGATGAACAAGCTTTACGTTAAACAAAAACATCCTGCAAATCAAGTGCTGATTTGCAGGATGTTAGGTCAATCAAAACAGTTATGGTAGGGCTGATAATTCGTTCAATTATCCAGCAAAAATCCTACATGTAGTTCTCAATACTTGGGCAGCTACACATTAGATTTTTGTCACCATACACATCATCAATACGACCCACAGACGGCCAGAACTTATGTTGACGAATATAGTCTAATGGGAAGGCGGCTGTATCACGGCTGTATGGATGTGACCACTCATCGGCAGTAATAACAAATGCAGTGTGTGGTGCATTAACCAGAGGATTATCCTCAAGCGTCCAGCCATCTGTGCCTGCTTTAACTTTTAACGCTTCTTGCTTGATGGTTTTTAGCGCATCAATAAAGCGGTCTAGCTCATGCTTGGCTTCTGACTCTGTTGGCTCAATCATCAAAGTACCTGCCACTGGGAAGCTCATGGTTGGCGCATGGAAGCCATAATCCATCAAGCGCTTGGCAATGTCCGCTTCTGTGATGCCAGTTTCTTCTTTTAATGGGCGAATGTCGATGATACATTCATGTGCCACACGACCATTATTACCTGTATATAAGATTGGGTAATCATCTTGCAGCTGGCTGGCAACATAGTTAGCATTTAATAAGGCAGACTTAGTGGCAGCAAGAAGTCCGTCACCACCCATCATGGTGATATACATCCATGAGATAGGTAAGATGCTGGCTGAGCCATAAGGTGCGGCTGATACCGCAGTGGTTTGTTGCGTAGCATTAAAGACAGGTGTGACACTGTGATTGGCCTTAAATGGTGCAAGATGTGATTTCATGCCGATAGGCCCCATGCCTGGACCACCACCACCGTGTGGGATGCAGAAGGTTTTGTGTAGGTTCATGTGTAGCACGTCTGCGCCCACTTCAGCAGGCTGCATTAAGCCTACCTGAGCGTTCATATTTGCGCCATCCATATATACCTGACCACCATGCTCATGGATCAAGGTACAGATGTCACGGATACCTGGCTCAAACACACCATGAGTTGATGGATAAGTAATCATCAACGCACCCAGATTGTCGCTATGCTCTTCACACTTGGCTTTTAGGTCATTAATGTCAACGTTACCATTGTCATCAGTGGCAACTACGACTACTTTCATACCCATCATATTGGCTGTGGCAGGGTTGGTACCGTGCGCTGATTTTGGAATTAAGCACACATTACGGTTGGTTTCACCCAGTGACTCATGATAACGGCGAATAGCAAGCAGACCTGCATACTCACCAGAAGCACCTGAGTTTGGCTGCATAGAGATGTCATCAAAACCAGTGATCGCTTTTAGCTGCTCTTGCAAGCTTGCAATCATATCTAGATAACCAGTCACTTGGTCACGTGGTGCAAAAGGATGTACATTGGCAAACTCATTCCAAGTGATCGGTAGCATTTCGCTGGTGGCATTTAGCTTCATGGTACAGCTACCTAGCGAAATCATACTACGGTTCATCGCCAGATCTTTGTCTTCTAGCTTTTTCAGATAGCGCAGCATCTCATGTTCAGTATGATGCGAGTTAAAGACAGGATGAGACAGGATGTCATCAGTACGTAGAACAGAAGTATCTAATGAAACTTTAGCGTTTGTTGGCAGGGGATGTGCTTTATTAGTAAACAACTGAGTTAGGATTTCAAAATCAGTTTGGTCACTGGTCTCAGAGAAAGAAACTGCTAATTTGGTATCGCCTTCACGCCATAAGTTGTAGCCCACGTTATCAGCGTTTTCAAAGATTTGAGTGGCCAGTTTTTCTGAACCACAATCAATTAATATCGTATCAAAGATTTGATCATGGACGACTTTAAGGTCAGCACCAGCGGCTTTGATGGCATCACTAAAGGCAGTCGCTAGCGCATGGATACGGGTTGCAATGCGTTTTAGACCTTCTGGGCCATGGTAGACGGCATACATACCCGCTAAATTGGCGAGCAGCACTTGTGAGGTACATATATTAGAGTTGGCTTTTTCGCGGCGAATATGTTGTTCACGGGTTTGCAGCGCCATGCGTAGGGCGGTATTACCTTGAGCATCCTTAGACACACCAATGATACGACCAGGTGCTGAGCGTTTTGCTTTATCTGTAAAAGCAAAATATGCAGCATGTGGACCACCAAAGCCCATTGGGATACCAAAGCGCTGGGTACTACCTAAGGCAACATCAGCCCCCATGTCAGCGGGTGACTTTAATAGTACTAAGCTCATGATGTCACTGACTACTAAGGCGTAGGTTTTGTTTGCTTTAACTGCCGTGATGACCTCGGTCAAGTCAACCACGTCACCCTCACGCCCTACATACTGAAAAATAGCACCGAAAAAGTCACCAGACTTAGCGGTTTCAAAGTCGCCAACTACTACTTCCCAACCAAAATATTTTGCACGAGTTTTGATCACATCTAGTGTCTGCGGATAGATACGCTCATCAACAAAGAATTGATTTGATTTATTTTTGCTGACACGTTTGGCCATTGCCATACCTTCAGCAGCAGCAGTGGCTTCATCAAGAAGTGAGGCACCTGCCATTTCAAGACCGGTTAAATCAATACAGACCTGTTGGAAGTTTAATAAAGCTTCTAAGCGGCCTTGTGAGATTTCAGCTTGATAGGGTGTGTAGGCTGTGTACCAGCCTGGATTTTCCAACACGTTGCGCTGGATAACAGCGGGCATGCGTACTGGCGAGTAGCCTTGACCGATATAGCTTTTGTTAACTGTAATCTTGTCAGCCATCGCGCGCAGTTTCGCCAGCGCATTGTGCTCGCTCATGGCAGGGGGTAAATCAAGCTTGCGGTTCATACGCACCGCTTCAGGTACGGTATCTGCAATAAAGCTGTCTATATCTTCATAACCGATGGCTTTTAGCATTTCTGCTTGATCGTTAGCACCAGAGCCTAGATGTCTGGCGACAAAACGTGCTTCATCAAATAGCCCATCAAAAGATAAGCCATTACTGGTATGGGTTGAATTTAGTGAAGTCATGGTTGTCCTTTGTGTTAAGTTGGTAGTCAAGCTAAAGTAGCTGTTTATTAATAGTTGTTAAAAATATCTTAATTTTAACTAGAGATACTCTATTTTAAAGATACTTAAATTTCTTTAACAAACTGATCATAATCGAAGCGAAATTGGCTGTGGTAAATGCCATTGTCTGCTCGTTCACCAGCAGCAATCATCATAACCACATGATGGTGCTTCCCTAATTTTAATAAACGCTTTAGTGCAGGTTCGTCAAATCCACCCATAGGGCAGCTATCGAAGCCATGAGCACGAAGGGCTAGCATTAAGTTTTCCGCTGCAAGTGCTGTATTGTTTGTTGCCCAGTTTTTGATGTCATCAAATGTATAATAAGGGGTTTTAACGGGTCCTTTAAGCTGTCTGACAGCCTTTGTCATACCACGTTTAGCCAATGAAACAACGCCACCAGGTCCACGCAAAAAGTCTAATGGAACTATTTTTTCATAGTAGGTACGTACTCTTTTTGGTGCAGGACCATCAGGGAATTTGCGAATATTTTGTTTGGCATGCTCTCGCCATGTATCGGTTCTAGCAACAACTGCGATAAGCTTATTTGCTGTCCTAGCTGCATTTTGATTCATGCAGATTTTATTTGCTTTAGCCCGCTTTTCTGGTGTGTTGATAATATAAAACTCCCAAGGTTGCAGGTTGCTTGAGTTAGGTGCGAGCATGGCTAAGCGAAGACAGTCACGCAGTACATCATCAGGAATAGGGGTATCCGTAAATTTGCGCACAGAGCGACGTGACTCTACTACCTCTGTAAAAGCTGCTAAACGAGCAGCATCTTGCGCTTGCAGACCGTCATAGCTAAGGGTGCTTTGTGGCTGAGATGGCTGAGATGAATGTGACATAACAATTATCCCTAATTGGTGGTTAATAAGACGGGGAGTAAACATGCGATTAGGGCGCATTGTCTTATATTGCATAAGACAATGCTGAATTAAGCCAATATATGGCATATACAATAGCTAAGAAAGTTTTAAATAAATGCTAGAAAAGTCTTAGCTGTGGCATTAGATAATTTTTTAGATAAAAGTATCACAGTATGGGTGACAACTGATAATATAGTCACAGCCATATAAAAGAGTTACAGCGTTAACCTCGTTTAGCCTACTTCAGTAGTAAGTAGTACTTGCACTCGGTTGCCTTGCAACTCATTTATCTGGCTACAAATATAGCTTGTTACAGCTCAGTTTGATATTCTTCAGCTGTCATTAAGTCTTCATAATCAGCAACATTATCAGGCTTAATGCGATACATCCAGCCATCACCGTATGGGTCTGTGTTGATAACTTCTGGATCATCTTCTAGTGCTTCATTGATCGCCACAACTTCCCCAGTGATAGGGGCATAGACATCAGAGGCTGCTTTGACAGATTCAACAACCGCCACCTCATCATCAACAGCAACGGTATCGCCAACATCAGGTAATTCAACGTAAACGATATCACCTAAGGCTTCTTGTGCATGGTCAGTGATGCCAATAGTAATGGTGCCGTCATCTTCTAAGCGTAACCACTCGTGGCTTGCTACATACTTTAACTCACTTGGTATATTACTCATAGGTTTCTCCAATTTTGGTAGAGGGGGTGGGGGAAAACGATTGATAAAAACTTATCATAGCTTAACTGTATTTAAAATAAACCAATTAAAATAAATTAAAAGCTAAAATGGGCTGCAATAAATAAATGGGTTAAAAAAATTAGTCAAATTGCTTTTGGCCGTTACGTACAAAAGGCAGCTTTAATACGCGCAAATCAACAAACTTGCCTTTACCGCGCAAATCAACTTGCACGCTGTCTTCATCGCTAAGAGTGGCCGGAACACGGGCAATGGCGATTGACTGTTTTAGGCTCGGTGAGAAAGTACCACTGGTGATGGTGCCAGTTTGTTCATTGTCAGTGCCTTGGTTAATGGTCACAGTCATGCCTTCACGCAACACGCCACGGGTTTCTAGTAATAAACCCACTTGCTTCATAGCAGTGCCGTCTTCTTTAGACTGTTTGCGCTTATTAACCAGCGCCTCACGACCGATAAAGTCACGCTCATCTTTTAACGCCAACGTCCAGCCCATATTGCACTCATAAGGACTGGTAGTCTCATCCATATCGTGACCATATAGGTTCATGCCAGCTTCCATGCGCAAGGTATCACGAGCGCCAAGGCCGGCAGGTTTAATGCCATTTTCTAATAATAAACTATAAAAGGCCTGTGCTTGCTCACCTGGCAAGATGACTTCTACACCATCTTCACCTGTGTAGCCCGTACGTGCCACAAACCAGTTATCGCCTTCGATATCAGTCAAGTCAGCACCAACAAATGGCTTAATGGTATCTAGTGTTTCTGTCCATTCAGGCTTGGCTTGTTTTAGTTTAGCAACCGCTTGTGGGCCTTGAACCGCAAGCATGGCAAGCTCAGGACGCTCAGTTAACTCAACGTCAAATTCAGCGGCAACTTTGTTAAATTGTGCCAGGTCTTTGTCACGAGTGGCTGCGTTTGAGACGATGCGGTACTTAGTTTCTGCTTCGTTCATTAAGTAGACAATCAGGTCATCAATAATGCCGCCTTCTTCATTTAGCATGGCAGAGTATAAGGCTTTACCAACGGTTTTTAGTTTGGCAACATCGTTAGCAAGTAGCTTTTGCAGCCATGCTTTTGACTCTTTACCTGCTACGTCAGTGATGACCATGTGTGATACATCAAACATACCAGCATCGGTACGGACGGCCTCATGTTCATCAATTTGAGATCCATAATGAATGGGTAATTCCCAGCCTGAGAAGTCAACCAGCTTGCCGCCAGCGTCTATATGAGATTGATAAAAAGGCGTACGTTGTAATGTGCTCATGACAAATCCTTGTGGTTTTTGTAAACTTGTGGTTGAAATACAACCCTAAAAAATATAAAAAAAAGGGCAAATAAGCCAATAAGAACTATCTATCTGTACCCAAGCTGTGTCCAAAAGCAATACATATCGCTTTGGTGCAGCTTGCACTGATGAGATACCTTCATTGATTTATTTGCCCCATCTGTCCTGTTACCTGAGATTTTCAATAGTTTAGTTTTAAATATCCAGTTGCTATCATTAGATATTCAAGCCAGTAGATATTCAAGCAGATTACCTAAAACTAAGCTATCTTTTCCCCTTCGGTGGACACAAGCTAGTGCTTCTCGTGTAGCACTTTGTTTGTATCTCTCTCCAGATTTGTCATTTTGATTCCAAAGTCTATTAGCCAACATAAAAAGGATTGATATGCTAGTTAATAGTGACTTTGAAATAAGTCTTAGCGTATTTATTTGTTGCTAAGATAATGAGTCTTTCAGTCCGGTTACCTGAGCGATTGGCAGGGTGCTTACGCCTTCGGTGGCAGTCATAGTCGCTACTGTCTAACGACGGTATAGGCTACTGCGCTCTCCTGAATAACAGTGCTATTATGAAAGGTGTTACACTATTTTACAAGTGACAAATTTTACCGTTTTTAATTGAAGGCTGACGGGTTGAGCGTTAATAAGCGTTGAAGCAACCCTAAGCTGGCTCAAGGCGTGTTACAATAGCGGCTGATAACAAGTTTCTGTAAAAGGTACTATTTGATATGCATTGCGACATTTATAAATTCCCTAAGCACAGTGAAATGTATGTCTATATCGCTCGTCCTGACTATCCCAATGATACTGATGAAATAAAAGACTGGCTAGGCGTATTACCAAAAGAGCTGCGCCAAAGCTTAGGTGAAGCCAAGTTTTTGATGCATTTGGATTTGGCAGAGACCAAAAGGTTGGCTCGAGTTGATATACATGAAGTAATGGCTAAACTTGACGCCCAAGGCTATTTTGTACAGACACCGCCGTCAGATGTCCTGTTAGCCCAAGCGCAAGCACGTATGAAAGAGTCACAAGACAATCGTTACGATTAATTGTGCTAGAGCATGTCTCTAGTAGTGAGTCATATTAAAATAGTGGGTCATATTAAAATAGTGAGTAACATCAAATCAGCGACAGCTAATAACGACACCTAAGTGGTTTTAGATATGTTTCAGTTAAGATAGTTTTTGTTTTTTGTCAAAATACATTTAAAATGTGGCAGGTTTATTATTGAGTAAGTCATGATAGAATATAACCGATAAAATCGAAGATTTAATCTTAACCAATTTTAATTTTAGACTGAGCATTGCATGGACTGGTTACGCAACATAGTTTCTAATTTACCACTAGATGACATCAGCGAGGTGGCAAGCCGAGTGACAATTTGGTGGAGTCACTTTGTAGCAGATGTGCCGCCTGATATGTTGCCTATGTATGCTTATATTGGGTTTTCGGCGATAGTATTATTGCTTTGGCTATTTGTGGTCAAAGTCTTGCCAAGCCCAATTGGCGGTATGAGTTGGATGGCAATATTTGCTATTTTGTTTGCGCCTGGGTCAGCGACGGGGAATTCAGGTGAGGTAGCACCAGCCAGTATAGGTGTGCTATATAGCCTATTGATGAAAGAGCCGGGGATGGCAATGCGCAACTTGCTGCCAATTTTGGTGGTATTTTCTGCTGGTATGATGCTAGGCTTTATTTGGCAAATGATCAAAAGTATCATTGAATCAAATATTGAAAAAACCAGTGATTCACCTCGTATTGATGAACAGCAAAAATTGCAATTGGCGTCAGGTAATTATGCGCAGTTGACTGATGAGGTTGATACTGAGCTAAGCAATAACAAAGAACTAAGCAACAATAGAAAAGAAGAGATGTTAGCTAAGCCAGCAGATCGTCCAGTACAACAGCCATCTACTATTAGCAGTGAACAGGTTGCTAATGAACAGGCTGCCAACAAGCCAGAGGATAGCTAGGGTGCTGCAATTGGTCCTTGGCGATTGATGGGCTAAAAATGTCTATATTCTCTGAAAAAATTTACTTTTATTAACAAAAATCTATTTCATTTTTAGCCAAACCAACCAAATAGAGATGCGCCCTAGTTGTTTTTAATATGCTTTAAGCTTTTATATTCTGAAGGTCTGGTTTTAACAGGCTCTAGTAACTGTGAGCTTACCCCAAACAGTACAGGGATATTAGCAGCAATAGCCTAAATATATGCACGCCATATCCTAAATTTGTGAAAGTAATGGCTATAAAGTAAGTAAAACGTTGCCCTGTTCACACACTATATTCTAATTTACTTACTATATTCTATATTGGCTATACTCTATATGGGATAGCCGTCTTGCAGTACCTCATATTCATGACGCTGACTGACCCAGGTATTATTTTGTATCTCATTGTATCTCATTGTATCTCATTGTATCTAGCCGTCAGTTAGCTTTCATCCGTATTCAATGTCGTTTAGTATTTGTTATTATTTATCAATAGGTCACTTACAAGACCAGTAATAGCTTGATAAACTATATTGCAACCTTTAAGTTTTATATAACAATTTTTAAGTTTGTTTTTTAGATAACTCACCTTTAAGTTAGCGAGATGTTTGTTATGAGCCAAAATAGTTACAGCAGTCAACCCAGTGATAATCCTAATAATCAGGATCAAAATACCCTGTTTACTGGCACGCAAAGCTATATTGCCACCGAAGATTTGCAGCTTGCAGTGAATGCGGCCATTACTCTGCAAAAGCCGCTTTTGATTAAAGGTGAACCAGGTACAGGTAAAACCTTACTGGCCGAAGAGGTAGCGCAAAGTCTTGGGATGCCATTGATTACCTGGCACATTAAGTCAACCACCAAAGCCGAGCAAGGTCTGTATGAATATGATGCCGTATCACGTCTTCGAGATTCACAGCTTGGTGATGATAAAGTTTATGATATCAACAACTATATCAAGCCTGGTAAGCTGTGGGAGGCCTTTACATCTGAGCAGCGCAGTGTGCTATTGATTGATGAAATTGATAAAGCAGATATTGAATTTCCTAATGACTTACTACATGAGCTAGATCAGATGTCGTTTTATGTTTATGAGACGGGAGAGACGATAGTTGCTGAGCAGCGTCCTGTGGTGATTATTACCTCAAATAATGAAAAAGAGTTGCCTGATGCCTTTTTACGCCGCTGTTTTTTCCATTATATTGATTTCCCAGATGAGCAGACGATGCGTCAAATTGTCGATGTTCACTTTCCAAATATTCAAGAAAAACTGGTGAATGACGCACTAGATATTTTCTATAAATTACGCAATATTCAAGGCTTAAAAAAGCCACCCTCAACCTCAGAGCTAGTGGACTGGCTGACATTATTATTAGCAGATGATATGGCGCAAGAGGAGCTTGAAGAAAACTTACGTGGTGAAAAGTCGATTCCGCCACTGTATGGTGCGTTGTTAAAAAACGAAGCCGATATCAGCTTATTGCAGCGCTTTGCTAACTTGATGAATCGCTAGTCGTTGACACATCGTTTCTAATTTAGAATCAAGAGGGCGGCTATGTTTGTCAAATTATTTTATACCTTGCGAGCGTATGGTGTACCAGTTAGTACCCGTGAGCTACTCGACTTAAATGCAGCGCTGGATAAGGGCTTGATGCGTCAGCCACATCCAGTGCTGTCTTCCGATGATCCTGATAATAAGGGCTTATGGACGTTTGCCAGTCGTGAGGATATGTATCGGCTAATTAAGCTGTGTATGGTCAAAGATGAGCGTCATTTTGATAAATTTGACCGTGCTATGGCCGATTATTTTGAAGGAGTGGATAGTTTGGATATTGATGAGCTAATGTCTAAGCTAACCGATATCCCACAAGAATGGCTGGACTTAAAGTTAGACCCCAAAAACCTAACCGAAGAGCAGCGCCGTTTACTCAAAAAATACGACTCACTAGAAGATCTGATGAAGGCTTTAGAGGAGCGACTCAAAGAACAAAAAGAGCGCCATCAAGGCGGTAGTAAATGGGTTGGAACTGGCGGTACATCTCCTTTCGGGGCTTATGGAGATCATCCAGAAGGGGTGCGTGTCGGTGGTGAGTCACGTAAGCGCAGTGCGGTCAAAGTTTGGGAGCAGCGTAAGTATCGTGATTTGGATGATGACAAGCAACTAGGTACCCGCCAATTACAAATGGCGCTACGCAATTTGCGCCAGTTTGCACGTACTGGCAGCGCTGATGAGCTTGATATTGGGCAGACCATTAAGCGTACCGCACAAAAAGGGGTGTTGGATATTCAGATGCAGCCTGAGCGCCGTAATCGGGTAAAGGTGCTGATGCTGTTTGATGTTGGTGGTAGTATGGATATCCATATTGAAGCGCTAGAAAAGCTTTTTTCAGCTGCTAAAAATGAGTTTAAAACTTTAGAGTTTTATTATTTTCATAACTGTCTTTATGACTTTGTGTGGAAAAACAACCAGCGCCGTCATGCTGAGCGAACGCCGACCATGGAGTTGTTACAAAAATATGGGCGAGAATATCGAGTCATCTTCGTTGGTGATGCGTCCATGTCTCCTTATGAGCTGTTTTCAGTAGGGGGTAGTGTCGAATATATGAATGCTGAGCCTGGGGCGGTCTGGTTAAAAAGGGTGCTTGAACACTTTGATAAAGTGGCTTGGTTAAATCCAGAAGATCAGGCGTACTGGCAATATACCCATACCATAGGTGAGATTAAAAAACTAATGAAAGGCCATATGTATCCGATGACCCTGCATGGCGTAGAAGATATGACCGAATATTTGGCAAGATAGTGTGGTTTGACAACTCCTTATTTAATTAAGTTCAACGAATTGCAGTCC
The DNA here is from genome assembly GCF_000382145.1 of Psychrobacter lutiphocae DSM 21542. Taxonomy (GTDB): domain Bacteria; phylum Pseudomonadota; class Gammaproteobacteria; order Pseudomonadales; family Moraxellaceae; genus Psychrobacter; species Psychrobacter lutiphocae. The sequence continues at coordinate 37,359 of NZ_KB907643.1, read as the reverse complement.
ATAACTCACTCGCAACTTTATTTAAGCGAAGCTTATACCAATTATACAAAGACAAATTATACAAAGACAAATTATGCTCAAATATAATCAAGCACACACACATATCAAAACGACGAGTATGTCACAACGAAAGGTGAGTCTTGTGGGGTTACTACTAGGCTTGCTTGCTGTGTTCAATGTTGGCTGCTCACCACAACATGAGCTAGATATTAACGTGAATAATGAAGTCAATAACTTATTGGTGGGCATGTGTTTTGATGATCCAAGCGAAGAAGATTTGATTATTGATGATCAGCGAAATACGGCTGCTGATAACTTCCCGATTGTTGATTGTCACCGCTTTCATGACAACGAAATATATTATATTTTTAACCTGCCAGATGCTGAGAAGTATAACGAGACAGAAGCTTTGTTAAACAGCATGCTTGATGTTTGTGAGGATAAATATAAAAAGTACATTGGAGTGGCGTACAAAAAATCATTTTATGAGATGTCAGTACTCACGCCAACCGAGACAAGCTGGAAAGATGGTGATAGAGAAGTGGTCTGTTATGCGTTCCATCCTAATGGCAAAAAAATCGACTTTCCACTAAAAGATATTCATCAATAACTTAATCGGTTTAAAGCTCTGTTAGATTGAAGTCCTGTCATTTGGTTTAAAGCGTTGTCATAAAGCTATTAGAGCGTAAGATAAAATCAATAAAAATAGCTTGAATTTTGGTAGCAATCTACCCATAATCGCAAGGTCAAAAAACGCTTCTTTGTGTTGTTAACGTCATTTATATGTTTAACCATATCTATATGTTTAACTCAACTTTATTGTTAACTGCTTAGGAATGGCCTATGCTCACCACACCTTATTATCAAATCGATATCCCTGCCTTAAAGCAAAACCTTGCAACTGTAAAGCGCCTATGTGATTTATCTGGTGCCAAGGCATTGTTAGCACTGAAATGCTTTGCGACTTGGGGCGTGTTTGAGGAGATGAAGCCCTATTTGCATGGCACGACATCTTCATCATTAAATGAAGTGCGTTTGGGTAAAGAAGAGTTTGGCAATACGCCAGGTAAAGAAACCCATGCGTATAGTGTCGCATATAGTGCAGATGAAATTGATGAGGTATTAAGTTACGCTGATAAAATTATTTTTAACTCATTCAATCAGCTACACGCGTTTAAAGATAAGGCTCACTCAAAAGGTGTGCCTGTTGGATTACGCATCAATCCTAAAACCAGTAACTCCTCTTTTATTATTGCTGATCCCGCCCGTCCTTTTAGTCGCTTGGGTGAGCATGATCCTGATAAAATCCATCAGGTCATTGCCGATATCACAGGGGTAATGATTCATAACAATTGTGAAAACGACAGCTTTGAAGCCTTTAGTGCCAGCCTTGATGACATTGAAAGCAAATTTGGTGAGCTGTTTCATCATCTTGAGTGGGTTAGCTTAGGCGGCGGTATTCACTTTATTGCACCAGATTATCCGCTTGAAGAATTGGCCAAGCGTTTAAAAGACTTTAGTGAAAAATACGGGGTGCAAGTGTATCTTGAGCCAGGTGAGGCCTGTATTCATCAAGCCGCTAAACTGGTAACAACAGTATTAGATACCCTGCACAATGGCAAGCCATTGGCGGTCGTCGATGCGTCAATTGAAGCGCATATGCTAGATTTATTAATCTATCGTGAAACCGCGCCGCTGGTTCAAGTCAATGACCACAATTGTCATATCACCTCACAGGAAACCGATAACAGCACCATTATTTATGGTAAATCATGCCTAGCCGGTGATATCTTCGGTGAGTATGAGTTAGATAAACCATTGGCCATTGGTGATAAAGTAGCGTTTGGCAATGCGGCTGGCTATACCATGGTGAAGAAAAACTGGTTCAATGGGGTAGCGATGCCTTCGATTGTGATATGTGATGAGCAAGGTGAGTTAAAAGTACAAAAGACCTTTGGCTATGCTGATTTTAAAGCCAGTTTATCTTGAGTGAGATCCTAAATTAAAGGTCATAAAATTTTGTATTTCATCTTATAATTGCGGGCTCTTTTATAGGGTCTGGGTTAATTTATTTTTGTTCAATCTTACTTTTAGCTGTATCTGGTTTTGGTTGTATTTTATTCGGGTGCGTGGGTTTTCCTATTTCTTCCTTTTTAATTCACGCACAACATTCACGGCGTCACTTGTCTACAAATAAGCTGACCCACTAAGGAGGATTTTTAGAGTGACTACTCAAGCAAAACGTAACGTATTGATCATCGGTGCAGGTGGTGTGGCACAAGTGGTTGCCCATAAGTGTGCGATGAATAATGAGGTGTTGGGCGAGATTCATATTGCTTCTCGTACCAAGGCCAAGTGTGATGCCATTGCGGACAGTGTGGCAGAAAAAGGTAGCTTTAAGCAGCCAGCAACTTTGCACACACACGAAGTCGACGCGATGGATTCAGAGGCTGTGGCGGAGTTAATAAAGCAGACAGATACGCAGATAGTCATTAACGTGGGTTCTGCATTTGTGAATATGACGGTGCTTGAGGCTTGTATCAATACTGGTGCCGCTTATATTGATACCGCCATTCATGAAGATCCACGCAAAATCTGTGAAACCCCACCTTGGTACGCCAACTATGAATGGAAGCGCAAACAGCGCTGTGCTGATAACAAGATCACTGCCATTTTAGGTGCAGGTTTTGATCCTGGTGTGGTCAATGCTTATGCACGTATCGGCTATGATATGATGGATAAAGGTTCGGTCACTGATATTGATATTATAGATATCAATGCGGGTAATCATGGTAAGTATTTTGCAACTAACTTTGATCCTGAGATTAATTTCCGTGAGTTTACTGGGACGGTTTACTCGTGGCAAAATAGTCAGTGGCAGTCTAACAAGATGTTTGAGGTTAAGCGTACCGATGATTTGCCAGTGGTTGGTGTGCAAAATAGCTACCTTAGTGGTCATGACGAAATCCACTCATTATCTGCCAACTTAGATGTGCCTAATATTCGTTTTTGGATGGGCTTTGGTGAGCACTATATTAATGTCTTTACTGTGCTAAAAAACCTAGGTTTGTTATCCGAGCAGCCAGTAATCACAGCGGAAGGTCAAGAAGTTGTGCCGTTAAAAGTAGTGAAAGCTGTATTACCAGATCCAAGCTCGCTGGCGCCAAACTATACGGGAAAAACCTGTATTGGTGACAAAGTTAAAGGTAAGATTAACGGGGTAGACACGGAAGTCTTTATCTACAACGTATCAGATCACAAAGATGCTTATAACGAAGTCGGCAGCCAAGGTATCTCTTATACTGCTGGCGTGCCGCCTGTCGCCGCTGCTATGTTAGTTGCCACAGGTGAGTGGGACGTGGGTCATATGGCAAACGTTGAAGAGCTAGACGTGAAGCCATTTATCAATCTACTTAACCAAATCGGTCTGCCAACCCGTATTCAAGACGAGCAAGGTGACCGTGCTTTAGAGTTTGATATTTAAGACCTGTATAATACCAAATCTAAAAATTAAGCTATCGAGGAAAACGAGTGCAAACGCTACAAGTAGTAGGTTTAGCGAGTTTGACAAAGATAGGTTATTTTTTAGAAAAGGTATAAGCTCTAATTAGCTTCGACAAATCTATACTGCAATAAAAAAACCTAACAATGATTGTTAGGTTTTTTTTGTGCTTATTGTACTTATTGTACTTATTGTACTTATTGTACTTATTGTACTTATTGTACTTATTGTGCTTATTGTCCTTATTGTGCTTATTGTACTTATTGTACTTATTGTACTTATTGTGCTTAGCGCTAAGCCAGATACCAGATACTGTTGAGTAGTGAGTACAGTTTATGGGGTCAGATTAATTGTACTCAGTACATTTGATGTCTTGGTCACGACAAAACATCTCATGAAACTGACTCATACATTGTTTTTTGACATCAAGACGTGCGCGACCTCTATTGGTGTTTTCGGAACGATATTGATGGGTAAAGGCGCTTAGCGTACAAGCATGAATTGACTTGTCTGCGTTGTCCAATTTGTTTTTGTCTTTTTGATCCTTGCTGTTTTGGATGCCATCAATATTTTCCGTTTTTACATCAATAATAATCGGCACATGAATAGGTGCTGGCTGTGCAATAACCTCACTGTCACCGCTGCTAGGTGATACCACACAAGCAGACAGCAGACTTACCATAAACGCTGTGGCAGTGATAGCGGCTAACGGGTTTTTCATTATTGAATACTCCAAAAATTGCTAGAGGACTAGCTAGGAAGGTTAGGGAGAGAAACACAACTTAAGGTTTTTTTAATAGGGCAGTCAGACGGATATTTCAGAAAGCAATATCGGAAACTAAGGCAAAAAATAAGATAAAAATAAGCACTGTTAATGAGCAAAATATACACCCAAATAATTTTCAGCGCAATAAAAAATAGACTAATGTTTGGTTAAAACAACTGACTTAAGTTAAATGGTTTAAAAATAACTGGTTTAAATTAAATTGACCCAATAAAAAAATGCCCATCATAGACGGATAGGCATTCATTTAGCAGGCTTAAGAGACTGTGACAATCAGCAAGCAGCCAACCATAAGCTATTATCTAGTGATCAGCGTTAACCGAGCAATAAGCTGTCATCTTCCACCTTCTCACCACGAGTACGCTCAAACATATCCAATAAGTCATGAACATTCATGCCTTGGCGTTTATCACCTGACACATCCAAAACTACCTGACCTTGGTGCAACATAACCGTGCGATCTCCATGAGTCAGCGCTTGCTGCATAGAGTGAGTGACCATCATGGTGGTAAGATTATTATCATTAACAATCTTGTCCGTCAGCTCCAAGACGAAAGCAGCGGTTTTAGGATCCAAGGCAGCGGTATGCTCATCTAGCAATAAGATTTTTGATGGCTGTAATGACGCCATTAGCAAGCTAACTGCTTGGCGTTGACCACCGGATAACAATCCCATTCTATCGGTTAGTCGGTTTTCAAGTCCCAGCTTTAGGATAGACAGCTTCTCGCGGAACAGCTCACGATTGTGATTGTTTAAAGCAAACTTAAGTCCTCGTGAGCCGCCACGTTTATAAGCTAAAGCTAAATTTTCTTCAATGGTCAAGGCTTCGCAAGTACCAGCCATTGGATCTTGGAAAACACGGGCAACCCAATGCGCTCGTTGGTGGGCATTTTTTTTAGTAACATCAATACCATTTAATAAAATAGAGCCAGTATCAACCCGTGTGGTACCGCTGATGGCGTTTAAAAAGGTTGATTTGCCTGCACCGTTGGTTCCGATAACGGTAACAAATTCACCTTCTGCGATGTTGAGACTAATGCCACGTAATGCAGGGTTTTCAATAGGCGTGCCTCGGTTAAAGGTTAACCGTAGGTCATTGGCTTGCATCATATGCGTTATCCTTAATTGTTACTTCTCACTGCTAGGGTTTGGGTTTAATGACCCAGCCACTAACACAACATTTCTATATTTTCGAGGACGACTGGGTTACGCCGCACACCTTAATTCATTTTAGATAGAATTTTCGATTTAATATTAGGTAATACTAAGGCTAACACCACCATTAATGCGGTTAGTAGCTGTACGTCTGAAGATTGAAATCCAATATCACGCAGTAGCTTACTTGATAACGCCACCTGAATGATCAAGCGGTAGACAATGGCACCAAGGATAACGGCCAGAGTAATTAACCAGATACGTTTGGCTGGTAAAATGGTTTCACCCATAATAACGGCTGCCAGACCAATAACGATAGTACCAACCCCGATAGAGATGTCCGCACTGCCTTGTGTCTGTACGAATAAGGCACCACCCAGCGCAATTAAGGCGTTAGAGATGGCCATACCGATCACTGTCATCCATGATGTATTAATGCCTTGCGCTTGCGCCATACGTAAGTTTGAGCCAGTGGCACGCATGGACAGCCCTGACTCGGTACTAAAGAACCAGTCCAATACCAGCTTTGCAACCAAAACAACAGCACCTATGATGACACAGCGCATCCAATAGCCATTTTCATTGGTCACTAAGTCAGTAAAGATGGTTTGTTCACCAAGTAAGGGCAGGTTTGGAGCGCCCATGATGCGTAAGTTGACAGAGTACAAGGCAACCATTACCAAGATACTGGCCAATAGTTGCAATATGCCCAGCTTAACGTGCAAAAACGCTGTCACCATACCAGCAAGGGCGCCAGCAAGCATACCAAGACCACAAGCAATCCAAGGGTCGATGCCTGAGATAATAGAGATACCAGCAATGGCCCCACCAAGTGGGAAGCTACCATCGGCTGTTAAATCAGGAAAGTCTAATGTGCGAAACGAAAGTAGAACCCCTAGCGCTACTAGCGCATAGATTAGACCACTTTCAAGAGCACCAAAAAAAGCAATAAGTGACATGAGGTATTAAACCACCGCTGCATATTTAATATGCTATTAGGTCTCATCTACATGACTTTAAAAACAGTCAGTTAAATGATAGATAAGTTAATAGTATACAAAGTGTATTTAACAGATGAGTGCATCTGCGGTTAAAGTGTGCCAATGCCTGTAAGCGTATGACTGTATTTAATATTTTATTTTAAATAATATAAAAATGAAACACCACAAAACATTGGTAGAAGCATAAAACAAGATACAGCCATACATTGCGTCATCAATATTCAATAGACTTTAATAGGCGTATGGCTGTAACAAAAGGTGGTGTGAAGCTTAATCTAGTACTTGTTTTGCTTCATCTAATAGCGCTTGTGAAAGCTCGATGCCTTGCTCGGCAGCATGGCTTTTGCTAACGTATAAATCTAAGTCTTTCGGAGTATATACAGGGATAGAGCCTGGATCTTCACCGTTTAAAATACGAACAACCAGTTTACCCGTTTCACGACCAAGGGCATGATAGTTGACACCCAAGGCTGCAATCGCACCACGCTCAACAGAGTCTGTGTCTGATGCAATTAATGGCACTTTGCTTTCTTTTGCCACCTGATACAGTGATTCATAAGCAGAAACTACGTTATTGTCAGTTGAGGTATAAATCAGATCTACCTTATCTGCAATACTACGGGCAGCCATCGCAATATCATTACTTTTTTGTGCTGGCGCTGAGTGAACTTGAATACCCATAGGCGTCAATTGTGCTTCTAGATTTTTTAATACAATGGTTGAGTTGACCTCGCCTGGACTATAAACATAACCAACACTTTTTAGCTCAGGGATAACTTGCTGCATTAGCTCGACTTGAGGCGCATAAGGCAATGCATCAGAAGCGCCTGTTACGTTAGTGCCTGAGCCATCAAGCGAGTTTAATAACTTAGCTTCAACAGGGTCAGTGACCGCTGAGAATACCAAAGGAATGGTGTTGGTCGCTGCCGCAACTGATTGAGCAGAAGGGGTAGCAATGGCTACGATAACATCTGGATTATCACCGATAAACTGCTTGGCAATCTGACCAGCAGTGGCGGTATTACCCTGTGCGCTTTGGAAATTAATTTTAAGGTTTTCACCTTCTTTAAAGCCTTCAGCAGCCAACTCTTCGATAATGCCTTCACGTACTGAGTCAAGTGCTGGGTGCTCTACAATGGCTGTGATTGCAACGTTTTTGATATCTGCCTCAGCTACCGTAGTTGTGCCTTCAGATGTATCGGCTTGTGGTTTATTACAGCCAGTTAAAACTGCAGCCGCAACGCCACCCCACATTAAGGTGGTGATCAGACGGTTTGAATGGAACATATGCTTCTCCTAAAGATGATAGTGCTTATTCTTTCAGTACGAGTTATTCGGTTAATACGAGTAAATCACTAAATATGGGGTAATAAGCGGTGTTAGTCCGTTAAAGCGTATTTGCATAAAGCGCCAATACGCAGTTGTGGGTGGTTAAAATATTACTGATATTCACTTTTCAGTTAATGACTGGGCGCAACCTCATCGACATTAATCGCATCTGCCAAAATTGACGGGTCAAGTGTGACGCCTTGTGCTTTGGCATGAGTGGGGCTGACATATAAAGTTAAGGTGTTCATCACCTCTGGCTTAATGTCGGCGATGGCTTCACCGTTTAAAACACGGTACACCATTTTTCCTGTCACTCGGCCAAAGTCATAGTCATTGACACCTAGTCCAGCGGTGGCACCACGACGTACACTGAACTCATCTGATGTGATGACTGGAATACCCATCTCATTAGCAGCGCTTGCCATCGCTTCAAAAGCGGTAATCACATTGTTATCAAGTGAGGTGTAAATCACATCGGCACGACCATTAAGACTGCGAGTCGCCATGGCAACATCGGTTGGACGATTCGCAGGTACTTCCAGTATTTGTAGTCCACGTGCTGGAGCAGCGTCTTGCAATTGCTTGAGCACTACTGCTGAGTTGGCTTCACCTGGGCTATATACATAGCCAATGGTCTTTACATCAGGCACAATCTTCTGAATTAAATCTAGTGGTGGCTCTATCGGTAATAAGCTTGATAGTCCTGTCACATTAGCCTGCGTAGGATGGTTGTTCTTATCTAACAGCTTTGCCGCCACAGGATCTGAAATGGCAGTGTAAATAACTGGAATGGTACTGGTTGCGGCTACAATGGTCTGGGCTGATGGGGTCGAAATTGCCACGATGGCATCAGGCATATCACCAGCAAACTGCTTGGCAATTTGTGCCGCTGTCGCCATGTTGCCTTGAGCAGTCTGAAAGTTTACAGTCAAGTTTACACCTTCTACATAATCTTGCTCGGCCAGCTCTTCAATAATGCCACGGCGTATTGTATCAAGTGAAGGATGCTCAACAACCTGAGTAATGGCTAAGGTTTTCGCTTCTTTGTTATTGCTGGCCTGTTTAGCATGTTCGGCAGGCTTATCACCACAGGCTGTTAACGCGGTTAGCGATAGACCCATGCTAAGCGCCAGTAGCCCACGCCAAATTTTTGATTGTTTGGTTATATCGCTTGGTTGGCTTAATTGACAATGGCTAGTCTGTAAGTCGTTAGATAGCTTATGACTCAATGCAAATGATGAGGCAGAGTCTATGGTGGGAAATAGATTTGGCAGCATAAGAGTTAATTATTCCATGAATGTAAGAGTATATTATAATAATGTAACACAACAGAGAAATAAAAAAAGTAGAACAAGATAAATAAAAGCCGATGACGAGCATCGGCTTTACATCAAGCTTGTTTTTGTTTATTGCAAGATTAGGCTTGAGTATCTGTTTTTGAATATAAAATGGATTTTGGATAGATGATAAATATTATCTAGGATATAGGGCTAAGACTAGGTTGTCAGAGTATACACTCAATTGACATGAAATCTGTTGCCCTATTATCTATCTGGCCGTATCTCTTACAGTAGCTATTAGGCCAGCTTGTCACCAACTTGGCACTCATCTGGTACGGTGACAACCACTAAGCCTGTTTTTGGATCACCTGAAGATAAAATCATACCTTCAGAGACGCCAAACTTCATTTTGCGAGGCACTAAGTTAGTGACACAAATCACTTTTTTGCCCGTTAATTGTTCAGGCTCATAGAATTTACGAATACCGCTAAAGACGTTAATGGTCTGCTCTTTACCGATATCTAGCGTAAATTGCAGCAGCTTATCAGCGCCTTCAACATAGTTGCACTCAACCACATGTGCCACGGTCATTTCAACTTTCATAAAGTCGTCAAACTCGATGGTATCAGCAGTATCCGCTTTTTTATTATCTAATTTTTTCTGATTGTTTTTCGCATCAGCTTTGACAGTGCCAGTCGTTGCCGCTGCTGCTAAGTCTTGCTTTGACTCTTCAATTAACGCATCGATTTGAGACTGCTCAATACGCTGCATTAATGGCTTAAACTTATTGATTTTATGCCCGAGCAATAACTCATGACGGCTCGCAAAGCTTAAATCATCAAGGTTCAAGAAGGCTTTGGCGTTGTCCGTCAGCTCAGGCAATACAGGTGCAAGATAAACCATCAACTGGCGGAAGATGTTGATAGCAACCGAACACACCTCTTGAACGTCTTGCTCAGTGCCTTCTTCTTTGGCCATCGCCCAAGGCTTTTTGCTATCGATATATTCGTTAGCCTTATCTGCACACTGCATAATTAGGCGCATCGCACGGCTAAACTCACGATTTTCGTAAGCATTGGCAATCTCTTCACCTGTGCGCAAGATGTCGTTTAATAGCTCAGGCTCAGCACAGGTTTCTGACAACATACCGTCATACTTTTTGACAATAAAGCCGGCACTGCGACTGGCGATGTTGACCACTTTGCCGACCATATCTGAGTTTACTTTTTGCATAAAGTCAGCAAAATCTAGGTTAATGTCTTCTACTTTATCTGACAGTTTGGTCGCAAAATAATAGCGTAGATATTCAGGGTGCAAATGCTTAGCAAAGGTTTCGGCTTGAATGAAAGTACCACGAGATTTACTCATTTTCTCGCCATTAACCATCAAAAAGCCGTGCGCAAAGATACTCGTCGGCGTTCTAAACTCACTACCAGCAAGCATTGCAGGCCAAAATAGGGCATGGAAATAGACGATATCTTTACCAATAAAGTGATATAGCTCAGTTTTGTGTTGATTTTCTTCTAACCAATAATCATCAAAGTTTAGTTCTGGCTTTAATGGATCGGTTGAACCCTTGCGCTGTTTGCATAAGTTTTTGAAACTGGCCATATAGCCCACAGGCGCATCTAGCCAAACATAAAAGTATTTGTCCGGCTCATCGGCTGGCGTGTCTGGGATCTGGAAGCCAAAGTAAGGGGCATCACGTGAGATATCCCAACTGGCTAGACCAGCGTCAAACCATTCTTGTAACTTGTTGGCAACAGAAGGCTGGAGACGGCCTTCATCGTGGGTCCATTTTTGCAAAAATTCGGAAAACTCAGGTAAGTTAAAGAAGTAATGCTTTGATGTTTTTAAAATAGGGGTTGCGCCAGATAAGGTTGAGTGCGGATTTTTAAGTTCGGTGGCATTATAAGTGGTGCCACATACTTCACAGTTATCCCCATACTGATCTTCTGCACCACATTCTGGGCATTCGCCTTTTACAAAACGGTCCGCTAAAAATAGACTTTTTTCTGGATCAAACAATTGCTCAACATCTTTGGTTGAGATATGACCTTCACTGTTTAAACGGCGGTAAATCAGCTCAGAAAACTCTCGGTTTTCTTCAGAGTGGGTGGTGTGATAATTGTCAAAATCAATCAAGAATTGACTAAAGTCAGCTTCGTGTGAGGCTTTTACATTGGCAATTTGTTCTTCTGGCGTAATACCGTTTGCTTCCGCTTTTAGCATAATTGCCGTGCCATGTGCATCATCTGCGCACACATAGGTTACTTGATGGCCCTGGGCTTTCATCGCCCGTACCCAGATGTCAGTTTGAATGTACTCGACAAGATGTCCTAAGTGGATGGGGCCATTGGCATAGGGAAGGGCACTGGTAACTAGAATTTGACGCACAAAATCACCTATTTGTTGAGTAAGTTTATTGGAATAAAAATTATCCGCCTATGATACCGCAAATGGCATAAAAATGGGAATTAACCTATGTATAAATAGGGTTTATATAGCGCTCCAGTCATAAAAAGCGTATTCGTATAATACTAACAGCCTAACAGTATAAGGTAGTGAAATATGCGCACACGAACAGAGCCTCATAAAATAGCCAAATGCGGATAAAAAAGTTTTAAAAGTTTTAAATTTGAGATAATATAAATCGTTATATAAAAATAAGTGTTAATGGATTAAACATTATTTTGGGTATGAGTCGTCATACTCTCATAGACAAGGATATGTTATGTTTCAATTTCTCACTAATGCCAGTGTGCAACTGGTCAATCGCTATCTACCTTCTCCGTTTGTATTCTCAATTGTCTTAACCTTTATTGCGCTCATTACTGGCATCATGCTAACTGGTCAGAGTGTTCTGGTTATGGCAGGTCATTGGGGGGAAGGGCTTTGGTCACTACATAGCTTTGCTATGCAAATGGCGCTCATATTAGTGACAGGATATGCCTTTGCGAATGCCCCAATCATTCAACGCTTTTTGGATAATATGGCGAGTAAAGTTACTTCTCCCACTATGGCTATTATGGTTTCGACCTTGATTGGTCTAGTAGGGTCATGGATTAACTGGGGCTTTGGCTTAGTGGTCGGGGCTATATTTGCAAAATCATTGGCGCGTAAAGTTGTCAATGTAGACTATCCCTTATTAGTAGCGTCAGCATACTCAGGGTTTGTAATTTGGCATGGTGGTTTCTCCGGCTCTATCCCACTGACAATGAGCTCAGGAGGCGATAATCTGGTTAAGTTATCTGGAGGCGTACTCACCGAAGCCATTCCTCTTTCAGAGACGGTTTTTGCCCCTTTTAACCTAATCATAGTCGTTGCTTTAATAGTTATCCTACCCATTGTTAATCGTTTAATGCATCCCACAAATCCAACGACAGTTGACCCTGACGTTATCAAAGTGGAAGCTTACATACCGCCTGAAAAAAATACCCCCGCTCAAAAACTAGATGATAGCCGTATCGTTGTATAGGCATTACCGCTGTTAGGGATTGCAGGGTTAGATGCGCGCGATAATGGGTTACTGTTTAATTATTCTTGGCGTAGCAGGCGCCATCATTACTGGTGGATTTTGGCTGTTGGTTTAACCCACACAACACCCCCCTTTGATTTGGTTTTGAAAACAGTTAGACTAACTTAGTTTACAACTGTACATCGTCATAAATACTACTGATTGTTAATACTATTGATTACCCCAATCTCAACTCTTTGCGTAGGCTGTGGCTTTAGCCCAGCATATTTGGCTAAAAATTAGGTTTTGCTGGGCTAAAAGCACCAGCCTACAATAGATTGTAATAAGTTGAGAGTGGGGTATTGATTATTAATATTACTAATTATTAATACTGCTGACAATGAATGATATTAACGATATAAACGTATATCTAACCACATAAACGGAGCTTTTAGCCCCTTCTTAGTGATTCAAACAGGGAGAGAATAATGAGTCAATCAAAACTATACGACAGCGCCGAGTCGGCACTAATGGACGTCATTGAAGATGGTCAAACCCTCGCTATTGGCGGATTTGGTCTGTGCGGTATTCCAGAAGCATTAATCCTAGCGTTACGCGACAGCGGTGTCAAAGAGCTGACTTGCATCAGTAATAACGCTGGTGTTGATGATTTTGGACTCGGCTTACTACTAAAAACCCGCCAAATCAAAAAAATGATTTCCTCTTATGTAGGCGAAAACAAAGAGTTTGAGCGTCAATTTTTAGGAGGCGAACTCGAAGTTGAGCTTACCCCGCAAGGCACATTGGCCGAAAAGCTTCGAGCTGGCGGTGCAGGCATTCCCGCTTTTTACACTGCAACTGGTGTCGGGACTCAAGTCGCTGAGGGTAAAGAAACACGCGAATTTGACGGTCGCAACTATATTTTAGAGCAGTCACTCACCGCTGATGTGGCACTGGTCAAAGCCCAAAAGGCGGACAAAGCTGGCAATCTCATATTTAACAAAACCGCTCGTAACTTTAATCCAGATTGCGCCATGGCTGGCAAGATAACCATTGCAGAAGTTGAAGAGATTGTTGAGATAGGCGAGCTCGATGCAGACGAGATTCATTTGCCGGGTATTTTCGTCCAGCGACTGATAGTAAATGCAAACCCAGAGAAACGAATTGAAAAAGTCACCGTCAGCAATTAAAACAGCCAACCTTGGTAAGACCTAACCCTAAAAGACCAAAAATCAAACAGCTTAAAGATAACAAGGAGTATGACAATGGCATGGACAAGAGAGCAAATAGCGCAGCGTGCTGCCAAAGAATTACAAGACGGCTTTTACGTAAATCTAGGTATTGGGCTACCGACCATGGTGGCAAACTACATTCCAGAGGGCATGGATGTTTGGCTTCAGTCCGAAAATGGCTTGCTGGGCATCGGTGAGTTTCCAACCAAAGACAAGGTTGACCCAGATTTAATTAACGCTGGCAAGCAAACCGTCACAGCCAAGCCGGGCGCCAGTTTCTTTGGTAGCTCAGACTCATTTGTGATGATTCGGGGCGGACATGTAAACCTCGCTATTTTGGGCGCGATGGAAGTCTCTGAACAAGGCGATTTAGCCAACTGGATGATACCTGGCAAAATGGTAAAAGGCATGGGCGGAGCCATGGATTTGGTCGCTGGCGTGCAGCGGGTTATCGTGCTGATGGAGCAAACCAACAAACATGGCGACCCAAAGATTTTAAAGGAGTGTCAGTTGCCGCTAACGGGTAAAGGCGTGGTCAATCGTATCATCACTGAGCTTGGCGTCTTAGATGTCACTGAGCAAGGTCTGAAGCTAGTTGAGCTTGCTGATGGCGTTAGCTTTGAGGAGTTGCAAGCCAAAACACCCGTCACTATCTTACAGTAAGAGGTTTTGCAATTTAATTAATTAAAACTAACTGTTTAACAATCCGCTACTTGTTTCTATCTCGGCAATGGCTTAGCATCTGTGCAGACTTTGATGGGCAAGAAGGTGTTATACGAGTGGATAGGTAGGTAGACAAACGGGTAGACAAACAGGTAAGTGACAGCAGGTCAAAGTTAAAGATTTTCGTATCAGCCAATATATATTATTATTGGCTTTTTTTGTTATTCTGCTAGGCTATAAGAGGACAGGGCTACAAAACTGTTTTAGGCTGCATGGAGTATGAGTTATGGATTTAAAAGCCATTGCAAGAAAATTAAATAAATTGACTGAAGACCAAAAATTTGACCAAGCCTTGGCAGAGCTGCATGAACTAAGGCCGATTGATATTGCCGACACCCTAGTGCTGGTAAAGCCTAAGTGTGCTTGGCAGATCTTAGAACGTCTGCCTAATCGAGCGACAATTTTTTCGTACTTAGAGGCCGAAGATCAAGTGGCAATGGCACGTATTTTCCCACGCTCAAGCTTGGTGCAAATGGTCGGAGAGATGCCCTCTGATGAGCGAACTGACCTGTATAAGCGTTTAGATCAAAGCCAGAGAGACGCCTTATTGCCAGCCTTGGCACAAGCTGAGCGTGAAGATATTCGCCGGCTGTCCGCTTATGCAGAAGGCACAGCTGGGGCGCTGATGACCTCTGACTATGCCACCTTAAAAGCAGAAATGTCGGTGGAAGAGGCGTTGGCGGCTCTGCGTCTAGAAGCACCAGATGCAGAAACCATTTATCATGCCTATGTCATCGATGATGCCCGTAAACTGGTGGGTGTGGTGTCATTGCGTAGTTTGATTTTGGCATCACCTGAGCAGTTAATTGGTGATATTATGCTTAGCGCTGTGGTGTCCTCCAATGTCAATGAAGACCAAGAAGATGTGGCCAAAACGGTTGCCCGTTACGACTTGATTGCGCTGCCCATTATTGATGATGATGGGCGCTTGGTTGGGATTGTCACCCATGATGATGCGATGGACGTGGCCAGTGATGAGGCAACTGATGACTTCTTAAAGTCAGGTGGTGTCGCTAGTATGATGGGTAGCCTGAAAGACACTAGTATTCGGCTACTGTACCGTAAGCGAGTGTTTTGGCTGGTGCTTTTGGTGTTTGGTAACCTAATTTCGGGCATCGGAATTGCTCACTTTGAAGATGTGATTGCGGCCAACTTGGTGTTGGTCTTCTTCTTACCGTTATTGGTGGACAGTGGGGGAAACGCAGGGTCACAGTCAGCAACTTTGATGGTACGGGCGTTGGCCACAGGTGAGGTGGTGATGCGTGACTGGTTTTCTCTGCTTGGTCGTGAAGCTATGGTAGCCTTGCTGTTAGGTTTGACTATGGCAGCCGCTATTTCAGTAATCGGTTATATCCGTGGCGATGCGGTGGTGTCTTTAGTATTGGCACTGAGTATGGTATCTGTGGTGATGATTGGTTGTGTGATTGGGATGAGCTTGCCTTTTGTGCTCAATAAACTTGGCTTTGACCCAGCCAGTGCCAGTGCGCCGCTTATTACTTCGGTGTGTGATGCGTCAGGGGTGGCTATTTATTTATTTATTGCCTCTCAGTTTTTGATTGTTTAAACCACCTAATCAGGTGTTCTTTAATATTACGTAGTGTTGCACTTGGCGTGTTAATCTAAGATTGATTAAAAAGATGTAGCTGTGGTGTTACTCTGCTTGACACTATGTTTAACCTAGATAAAATGAAGCTGTTTTAAAGTGTCACCTAAAATGAATCATTTATAGTCCTAAGAGAGTCTTCACCAGTTATAATGGAGGCTTGGTCGTTTAGATGATGTTGTTCAGTGCACTGATAATTCCGAAAAATTAAACATAGCTATTCACAAAAAAATAGCTATTTATGTCAGTAGCATAAGGGGCACAACCTAAAAAAGGGAATGATTGAAAGGGTGTAGGATTGAAAAGATTGATAACTGAAAGGGCATACAATGAATAGGTTACGAGGCAGTTATGTTTGATTTTATAAAAAAAAATAAAAAACAAGAGGCACAAAAACAGCCGTCATCTGATAGCTTGCAGTTACAGCAAGTTGTCCAAGATGTATTGCAAGGCTTTAATAAGACGGGCGAGGACAATCAGTTAACTGGATTTCAACAACAAAGGGACGCTGTCACTCTAGATTTACGTTTAAGTACAAAGGTGAGCCCTGAAGAAGTACACCGTCAACTTAGTATGGCGTTACACACCAAGGGCATCAAAGAAGTTAATCTAAATGTCAGCTTGCCCGCTGGTGCTGCACCAATGCCTGCAATGAAGGGAGCGGGTAATAAGTTACCTAAGACCATAGATGCAGCAGCCAGTAATCAAAGCAATGCCACTACTGAGCCTCCAATCACCAAACGTGCACCGATACAATCTAGTTTACAGCCACACCCTCGTATTAAACATATTATTGTGGTGGCATCGGGTAAAGGTGGGGTCGGTAAGTCAACGACGACAGCAAACATAGCTTTAGCGCTACAAAAATTGGGTAATAAAGTGGGCGTGTTGGATGCGGATATTTATGGCCCGTCTATGCCGAGTATGCTAGGTGCAGAAGGGGTAAAGCCAGCGCTTGAGAATGAGCAGTTTGTGCCAATTGATGCACATGGTTTGGCGATGCTGTCTATTGGTAGTTTATTGGATGGCGACAATACGCCTGTGGCTTGGCGTGGACCAAAGGCGACAGGTGCATTGATGCAGCTGTATAATCAGACCAATTGGCCAATGCTTGATTATCTGGTGATTGATATGCCACCAGGCACAGGCGATATCCAGCTAACCTTAGCGCAGCGTATCCCAGTGACAGGTGCGGTGATTGTGACTACTCCGCAACACATTGCCTTGATGGATGCCCAAAAAGGCATTGAGATGTTCAATAAAACCAGTATTCCTGTTATTGGCGTGGTGGAAAATATGGCACTGCATACTTGCTCAAACTGTGGTCATACCGAAGCTATCTTTGGTGCAGGCGGCGGTGAATTTATCGCCAAAGAATATCAGGTGCCTTTATTAGGTCAATTGCCTTTGGCATCAGCAATTCGGGCGCAGGCGGATAAGGGCGAGCCAAGTGTGATAGCTCATGAAGGTGAGGGCGATGATTTTGCTCAATTTTATCTCGATATTGCCAAAAATATTGAAACCAATATCGCCAAGTTTGCCAAGCAGCGTGATGATGGGCGTATTTTTTAGGGTTATTCATTAAATAGTCAAAGTCATAAATAAGCAAAGTCATAACATAAATAGTCAAAGTCATATTTTTAACGCCAGTATGAATATGAATATGAGTGTTGATGTTAATGTTGATGACGCAATAGGGGATAGGCAATAGGAGGGTTAAGTGATGCAAGGAAGCACAATACAGCATAAGCAGTCTCGCTCACTAGCGGACATTGAGCAGTTAATTGTCAGTGGACAGCCCCAGTTTGGGGTTTTTTCGCGTGTGCAGCGGCTTAACTATTTGGATTATCGTAGTCATCTGCTGTCACAAAAGCCGGTTGCCTTGTGGCGCAAACAGCTAAAGATTAATCAATTTGCCTTTATACAGTTGCAGCAGCCTCCTTATCGGATTTGTTTGGCACTGGCGACCATCAAGCTTGCGACGACCGCTTTTGTTTATATTTATCATCAAAAAACAGGTGAAGTAGAACGGGTCGATGCCTTGCAGCCGTTGACGCGGCATAGTTTGTTTGCAGGTGATCATCAGCAGGGGCGGATGCAGTTTGAGCATTCTAACCTGACAATGCAGTTACAGTTTTTCCCTGAGTCATTACAGCTGAACTTAGACTGCTCGCTATTTACGCTGTCAGCTGAGTTTCAGCGCAGTGATCAGCCGCTCGTTGTTTGTTCCCCTTCGGGTCGTCGTGGCTGGCATTTTACTCAAAAAGAGCCGTTACAAGTAAGCGCTGGCAAGCTAACATTTAAAGCAGAGTCTAAATTTTTTGCGGATAAAAAAGCAGACAGTGCGCTTGGTAACCAGCTTGGTAACCAGCTTGAAAGTCTGCCGAATAATCAGATTGAGCTTGATCAGCAAGCACTGGCAAATTTAGATTGGACTTTAGGTGTGATGCGACACGAGACCAACTGGTTTTGGGCTTGTATTAACAGTCAGCTGCCTGATGGTTGCCACTTTATGCTCAACTTGGCAATGGGTGTTAATGAGACGGGTGTGAGTGAGAATGCGTGCTGGATTGATGGTAATATTTACTATTTACCGCCCGTATTGTTTATAAAGCCAGAGGCTGTAAAATCTGAGTCATCACACTTTGAGCCTGAACAATCTGAATCTGAGCAATATGAGTCACAACAAGCGGCATGGATTATTAAAAATCAAGACTTAGGCTGGAGTAGAGTCACTATTGACTTAACTTTTACGCCACTAAGTGTCTATAAAAAATCAGACAATTATGGTCTGATTGCCAGTGTGTTTGAGCAGTGGCTTGGTTATTACTCTGGGCAAATACAGATTGACAGTGGCGCAGACAAAGGTTTAGGTAAAGATTCAGGCAAACAAATTGTGGTATTAGATAGCGTTCTGGGCTTGGCAGAGGATCACTTTGCAAAATGGTAGCTTAAATGTGACAAAACTTTTATCGCAACTGGCACATTGCGCTGAATAAACGTAAAATAGCCACCCTAAAGAGGTAAACATTAACCAAAAAGCTAACCTTTACGAGAAGAGTTTAACAAGATAGTGGTATTAATCGATAAATTAAGGGTATAAAATGTCAATAAAATCTGACCGCTGGATTCGTAGAATGGCACAAGAGCATGGCATGATTGAGCCATTTGAAGCTGGTCAAGTCCGCTTTAACGAGGCAGGTGAAAAGTTAGTCAGCTACGGAACATCAAGCTATGGTTATGATGTTCGCTGCGCACGTGAATTTAAAGTGTTTACCAATGTGCATTCAGCCATCGTTGATCCAAAAAACTTCGATGAAAACAGCTTTATCGATATTGTTGGTGATGAGTGTATTATTCCACCAAACTCATTTGCACTGGCACGTACGGTAGAGTATTTTAGAATTCCACGCGATGTGTTGACCATTTGCTTGGGCAAATCAACTTATGCGCGTTGTGGTATAATTGTCAACGTGACGCCACTTGAGCCTGAGTGGGAAGGTCATGTAACCCTAGAGTTTAGTAACACCACCACGCTTCCAGCACGCATTTATGCCGGCGAAGGGGTGGCGCAAATGTTGTTTTTCCAAAGTGATGCGGATGACGTTTGTGAAACCAGTTACAAAGACAGAGGTGGTAAATACCAAGGTCAAAGAGGGGTCACCCTACCGCGCACTTGATGCACCGCAACTGTTTTAACAAAAAAATTGATTAGTAAAACATAATAAAATGGGCGGTGTTGCCTTAAAAAATAACAAATGTCAAGATGCAAGTTTAGATATTGATAACTGAATAATGACCTTCTCATTCAGTATTAAACTGGAATTTAAGGTTTAAAAAAAGTATAGTAACACCTCCATTTTCCAGCCGAAGTATCCTACTTTACTCGTGGCTAACATAGCGTGTCATGTTAGATTAATTTTAGTCATTATCATGCATTACAATAATGAGCATCATAATGGTTTGCGTGTCTAGTTGGTACTAGCCAGTGAGGAGACATATCGATGAATTCCGCCTTTAATTGGTCAGCGTTAGCCTTTATTTTGGCTGCCATAGGTCTGGTAATTTTCATGCTGGTTGTTCCCCGTCTTTTAGGGGGTCGTTCTCAAGGCACAGAAAAAGAAGAAGTATTTGAATCGGGCGTTGTCGGAGCAGGCAATGCCCGAATTCGTTTGTCTGCAAAATTCTATTTAGTGGCGATTTTCTTTGTTATCTTTGACCTTGAAGCCTTGTATTTATATGCGTACTCGGTGTCAGTACGAGAGGTTGGCTGGCTTGGATTCACTGCGGCAGCCGTATTTATAGGCATCTTATTTGTTGGCTTGGTTTATGAATTAAGACTGGGTGCGATGAACTGGGCACCTGCTGACAAACGCCGCAAAAAACCACGTATCACACAAGCACCAGCCGGCTTTAATCTAGCCAGCATTACTAAGTTTGAAGGCATTGATGAGCTGCATACAGATCCAACTGGTAAAGTACCGGCTCAGTCATCTGGACAAGTGAACGTGTCTAACGATATTGAGGCCAATAAACGTCATTTGGCCAATATTGACCACATTAATATCACTGGTAATGTGACCAGTGTCGATTTTTCTAGCAAGTCTGCTAGCACTTCTTCATCAAATAAATCGTCTAGTTAAGGGTTATATCATGAAATATACGCTAACCCGTGCAAATCCTGACGCCGATACTTATCCTGCGCAATCGAAGCAAACGGTCAACAATCCGATTGAGGATGAAGTAAACCGTAATGTCTTTATGGGCAGGCTTGAGGACATGGTTCACGCAGCGGCAAACTGGGGACGTAAGAACTCATTGTGGCCATTTAACTTTGGTACCTCGTGCTGCTATGTGGAATATGCCACGACGTTAACCGCAGTTCATGACTTATCACGCTTTGGTGCAGAGGTTATTCGTGCGTCACCACGTCAGGCAGATGTGATGATTGTGGCAGGAACTTGTTTTGTGAAGATGGCGCCGGTTATTCAGCGTCTATATGAACAAATGCTTGAGCCAAAATGGGTGATTTCAATGGGCTCATGTGCCAACTCAGGCGGCATGTATGACATTTATTCAGTCGTACAAGGCGTGGACAAGATTATCCCTGTCGATGTCTATGTGCCTGGCTGTCCGCCACGTCCTGAGGCTTTGATTCAAGGTCTGATGCTATTGCAAGATTCGATTACCAAAGAGCGTCGTCCACTGGGTGCGTATGTCAATGATAAAGGTATCTATAAGCCGCAAATGGTTGCTGAGCGAGATCGTAAGCAAGCCGATCGTATTGCGGTGAAGAATTTACGTAGCCCAGATAGCATTTAGTTGTAAATTAGCTTGGTGTCGTAAATTAGCTTAGTAATGACATTGATCTTGCAAGCTTAGTATTTGAGTAGCAATAAATGTTTGAATAGCAATAAATGTTTGAATGGCAATAAATGTTTGAATAGCAATAAATGTTTGAATAGCAATAAAAGCTTTTTACCCACTGATTTAATCAGTAACAGACAACAACCTATATTCTTGTGTATGCGTAATATTCGCAATGACTCTGAGGTAACCGGTGACCATGGTAACGGATAACAGCAAAGCAACCCATCGTAGTGCCGATGCAACGAAGAAACAGCCTGCGGTGCTGCGTGAGCTTGGACACAAATTTTCAGGTAAATTTAGCGAACAGTTTACTTTTGATGGTATTCCTACCATTTGGGTAGCCCGTGAGCACTTGCTTGATGTGTTGATGTTCTTGCGCACCTTACCTAAGCCTTATGTGATGCTGCTGGATTTATCTGCCATCGATGAGCGTTTGCGTCAGCACAGAGATGGGTTGCCTGACAGTGACTTCACGGTGTTTTATCACCTGATGTCGCTGGAGCGTAATAGCGATATTCGCGTTAAAGTGGCGTTATCAGAAGACGACTTGAATGTACCGACCGCCACCAAGATTTGGCCAAATGCCAACTGGTATGAGCGAGAAGTGTGGGACATGTTCGGTATCGTGTTTACTGGACATCCGCATTTAACCCGTATCCTGCTGCCTAAATATTGGGAAGGTCATCCGCTGCGTAAAGAGTATCATGCGCGTGCCACAGAATTTACCCCTTATTTCTTAAACGCTGCAAAGCAGCAGTTTGAACAAGAAAACCTACGCTTTGTACCTGAAGAGTGGGGCATGAAACGCAGTGGCCGTGATGAGGACTTTATGTTCTTGAACTTAGGCCCGAACCACCCGTCAGCGCACGGTGCGTTTCGTTTAGTATTACAGCTAGATGGTGAAGAAATCATCGACTGTATCCCAGATATTGGCTATCACCACCGTGGTGCTGAGAAGATGGCTGAGCGTCAAACTTGGCATTCGTATATCCCCTATACCGATCGTATTGATTATCTAGGCGGAGTAATGAACGAGCTGCCGTATGTGATGGCAGTTGAGCAGCTGGCCGGTATTACCGTTCCAGAGCGTGCTCAGACCATCCGAGTGATGATGAGTGAGTTCTTCCGTATTACCAATAACTTATTGTACTTTGGTACTTTCATACAAGATGCGGGTGGTATGACGCCAGTATTCTATATGTTTACTGACCGTCAAAAAGCATATGACGTGATTGAAGCGGTTACCGGTTATCGTATGCACCCAGCTTGGTTCCGTATCGGCGGTACGGCAGCAGACTTACCACGGGGCTGGCAGCGTCTGGTGCGTGAATTCTTAGACTGGATGCCAAAGCGCTTAGATGAATATGTCAAAGCAGCGATGGAAAACTCAGTACTAAAAGGGCGTACACAAAATGTGGCTCAGTACGATGCTAAGCAAGCACTCGCTTGGGGTGTCACTGGTGCTGGTCTGCGTGCAACTGGGGTTGACTTTGACCTACGTAAGGCACGTCCTTACATGGGTTATGAGAACTTTGATTTTGAAGTGCCTGTCTTTTATAACGGTGATGCTTATGACCGTTGTATGGTTAAGATTGAAGAGATTCGTCAATCACTACGCATTATCAAACAGTGCATGGATAATATGCCCTCAGGCCCATACAAAGCCGATCATCCATTGGCCGTACCACCACCAAAAGATCGCACTTTAAATGATATTGAAACCCTGATTAACCACTTTATCTCTGTGTCTTGGGGTCCTGTGATGCCAGCGGGTGAAGCTTCTATGATGGTTGAAGCCACCAAGGGTATTAACAGCTATTACATTACTTCAGACAAAGCGACCATGAGTTATCGCACCCGTATTCGTACACCGACATTTGCACACTTACAGCAGATGCCATCTGTGATTAATGGCAGCTTGGTATCTGACTTGATTATTTATTTGGCGTCTATTGATATTGTGATGGCAGATACAGACAGATAAGTCAGTTCATTAAAATTAAGCATAAAGCTTGTCAGTTTCGATAATTTATCACGCCAGCATTCAAATGCTAGCAGTTAAAGAGAAAATAAGACAATGATTAAAATTGTGACCGATAAAGTACCAACCGTTGATGTGGCAAGCATCCTGACTGCTCAAGAAATTGCGGGTATTAAAGCATATATTCAGCATTATCCTCATGCTCGTGCAGCCTCGTTAGATGCATTAAAACTGGTACAAAAACGCAATGGCTGGGTAGATGATGCGCAAGTCAATGCCATCGCCAATTTATTAGATGTACCGGTAACCGATATCGAAGGGGTGGCTACCTTCTTTAACCGTATTTACCGCTCACCTGTGGGTCGTCATGTCATCTTAGTCTGTGACTCTATCGCTTGTTATTTGACAGGTTATGAAGCACTTTCTGCTAAATTCAAAGAGCAGCTAGGCATTGAGTATGGTCAAACCACCCCTGATGGTCGTTTTACCTTATTACCCATCTGCTGCTTGGGTAACTGTGACAAAGGCCCTTCGGTATTAATCGATGAAGATACCTTTGGACCGGTTAGCCCTGATGAGGTTGCTGAGTTATTGGAGTACTACCCATGAGTGAAAATACCCAAAATACAGCCGCTATGAGCCAGAGTATGGCGTCTGAAGCACAGCCAAAACGTCTTAGTATCGCTGAGCAGTTTGCCCGTCGCAAACAAGGTAAAGCGCCGAGTCAATTAAATGAACAGCGTGTACCTATTTATGGCGACAAAGAAACGGCAACCATAGAAACCAGACCGCTAACTTGGCGTTTGGCACATCATGATGCCATCTTAGATTTAGCAACATATCAATCGTTACGTGGTTTTGAAGGTCTAAAAAATGCGTTAGAAAAGCCTGCAAAAGAAGTGGGCGATATGATCAAAGCGGCCAACGTTCGTGGTCGTGGTGGTGCAGGCTTTAACGCTGGTCTTAAATGGTCATTTATGATTCCACCAGATGGTGGTCCACGTTACTTGATTTGTAACGCTGATGAAATGGAGCCAGGCACCTTTAAAGACCGTCTATTGATGGAGCGTCTACCGTTTCAGCTTATTGAAGGTATGTTAATTACCGCTCACGCCATCGGAGCGACTGACGGCTACATCTTTATTCGTGGTGAATATATTATCGCTGCTGAGCGCTTGATGGCGGCTATTGATGAGTGTATCGCTAACAATCTGATGGGCGATAACATTTTAGGCTCAGACTTTAGCTTTCATCTGCATGTGCATACCGGCGCTGGACGTTATATCTGTGGTGAAGAGACGGCGTTGATCAACTGTCTTGAAGGCCGCCGTGCCAACCCACGTACTAAGCCACCATTTCCACAAATCTCAGGCGCATGGGGTCGCCCCACGGTAGTTAACAACGTTGAGACGCTAAGTAATATGCCAGCGATTTTGGTCAATGGTGTCGATTGGTATCAAAGCTTACCTAATGAAAAAGGTAACAGTACCACCCCAGGCACTAAGATATTTGGCTGTTCAGGCTTGGTCAATGATCCTGGTCTTTGGGAGCTACCTTTTGGTTACAGCGCCCGTGAAATTATTGAAGAATTCGCTGGTGGCATGCAACAAGGTAAAACCTTAAAGGCATGGCTTCCAGGTGGCGCATCAACCGACTTTTTAACCGTAGATCATCTCGATACCATCATGGACTTTGATAGTATTCAAAAAGCGGGTAGCCGCATGGGTACTGGACTAATCATGGTGGTCGATGAAGAGCAGGACATGGTGCCCTTGTTAAAGAATTTAGAAATATTTTTCCAACGTGAATCATGTGGCTGGTGTACCCCTTGCCGTGATGGGCTACCGTGGGGCGTCAAATTACTGACTGCCATTGATGAGGGTGAAGGACAAGTTGGCGACATTGAAAAGCTAGAAGGCTTAACCCGCGATTTGTGGATTGGTAAAACATTCTGCGCGCACGCACCAGGTGCGATGGAGCCACTGATGAGTGCGATTAAGTACTTCCGCCATGAGTTTGAAAGCAAGATTGTAGTGGAAGCACCGCCTAAAGTTGATGATGAGACGTCACAATGGGCGCAATCAGAAATTCAAAAAGTCATGTCAACTATGGGCGCAACTAAACCGGTAGCATCAACGCATACAGGTACAGAATCCAACAATCATTCGGACGCAACAGCAGGCACAGAAGAGGGCGTAAATACTGCCGCTTCTAAACCTAGTGATGTGAAGTAGAGGAGTAGAAACAGGCATGGCGGTCATACATATTGACGGTAAGCAGGTCGAGGTAAACGGGGCAGACAACCTATTAGAGGCGTGTCTGTCGCTGGGTATCGATGTGCCTTATTTCTGCTATCACCCTGCACTTGGCTCAGTCGGCTCATGCCGTCAGTGCGCGGTAAAGCAGTTTAACAATGCAGAAGATGCAGCAGCAGGTAAAGGGCGTTTGGTGATGTCGTGCATGGTTGCTCCGACGGACGACATGTATATCTCGGTCGATGATGATGAAGCGGTGGCGTTTCGTAAGTCTATCGTAGAGTTTTTAATGACCAACCACCCACATGACTGCCCAACCTGTGAAGAGGGCGGACATTGCCATTTACAAGACATGACTTATATGTCAGGCCATAACAAACGTCGCTACCGCTTCACTAAACGTACTCATCACAACCAAGAGTTTGGTCCTTTTATTGCACATGAGATGAACCGCTGTATTGCGTGTTATCGCTGCGTGCGTTATTACAAAGACTATGCTGGCGGTAAAGATTTGGGCGTTTATGCTTCCAATAATCGTGTTTATTTTGGCCGTGATAAAGATGGTCAATTTGAAAGCGAATTTTCAGGTAACTTAACCGAAGTGTGCCCAACTGGGGTATTCACTGACAAGACTCATTCAGATCGTTATAACCGTAAATGGGATATGCAGTATGCGCCTAGCATCTGTCATGGTTGTTCTGTGGGCTGTAACATTTCAGCTGGTGAGCGCTATGGTGAATTACGCCGTATTGAAAACCGTTATAACGGTGAAGTAAACCGCTATTTCTTATGTGATTTAGGCCGCTTTAGTTATGGCTATGTCAACCGTGAAGATCGTCCAGTACAGGCTATTGAACACATCAATGACAAGCATGTCAAAATTAATGTTAACTATGCGCTCGATGAAACTGTTAAGCGTGTAAAAGATAAAAAAGTCATCGGTATTGGCTCACCACGAGCCAGCTTAGAGACCAATTTTGCGCTAAAAAAACTGGTTGGCTTTGATAACTTCTCAACTGGTCTCAATCGTCATCAGCAATCATTGGTTGAAAAATGTATTGAAGTGCTGAGCACCGAAGGTATTTACAATCCAAGCGTGACTGATATTGAAAGTCACGATGCGGTATTTATTTTGGGTGAAGACATTACCCAAACCAGTGCCCGTGTGGCATTGGCAGTACGTCAAGCGGCCAAAAATGAAAAAGTAAAAATGGCGCATGCGCTAAAAACGCCAGAGTGGCTAGCAGAGCCAGTACAGCGCATTGCTCAAAAGCAGCTTAGCCCGGTATATGTCATTGATACGGTACAAACTAAGCTAGATGACATCAGTAAAGTCAGCTGTGTGGCCACGCCAGAAGATATTGCGGCGCTAGGCTTTGCCGTTGCCGATATGATTGCCGTACAAAGCGATGATTTGCAACAGCTAAAACAATTGGCCGCTGAAATTGAGCAAGATCAGCCTCAAAATGATCAAGACGCTGATCCGATGCAGCAGTTGGCACAACAAATTGCGTTAGACTTGCTACTGGCTGATAAGCCATTGGTTATTTCAGGTACTGGTCAGTTTAGCGTGGCGGTGATTGAAGCGGCAGCTCAAGTGGCACAAGCTTTGACGAGCAAACGTAATGCAATAAAAGAGTATGAAGCACAGCAAGTGGCTGAATTCAATGCACAAATAGAAGCACAAGCGCAAAATAAAAACGAAGCCGATGCAGAGGTAGCAGAAAAACCTGCACTAAAACAAGTGACGCCTAATTATAATCAACAAGCGGGCTTATATTTAACTGTACCTAATGCCAACAGTATGGGAGTTTGTCTGCTGGGTGGTAAGTCAGTTGAAGAGTTGCTAGCTACTGAGTTTGATGCGGTGATTGTTGCTGAAAATCAGTTAACCGATGCTATTGATATCGAAAAACTGGCGCAGTTATTAACCGATAAAACGGTCATTACCTTAGACCATCAAAACTTACATTGGCATAAATTTGTGGACATTGTATTGCCAGCAGCTAGTTTTGCTGAAGCAGATGGTACTTTGGTGTCTGCCGAAGGTCGTGCTCAGCGTTTCTTTCAGGTCTATGACCCTAGTTATTACAGTAATAAAAACTGTATTAAAGAAGGCTGGCGTTGGCTACATGCGGTTGAAACCAGTCTGAATGAGATGCCACTAGACTGGACACAATTAGATGACGTCATCAATGAATTGGTCGCAACTCATCCAAACTTAGAAGGCATTAAACAAGCTGCACCAGAAGCAGACTTCCGTATTTCTGGCTTAAAAATTGCTCGTGAGCCAAGACGTTACTCTGGTCGTACCGCCTTGCGTGCCAATCTGTCTGTGCATGAGCCGATGCAGCCGAAAGACTTGGATACTGCTTTGACTTTCTCAATGGAGGGTTATAGTGGTACACAAACCCCAAGTGCAATGATTCCTTTTGCGCAAGCATCGGGCTGGAACTCGCCACAAGCCTGGAACAAGTATCAAAAAGAAATTGGTGGCAGTCTCAAGCAAGGCGATCCAGGTGTACGCTTATTTGACTTGCTTGATGCAGAGAGTAAGTATCCAAAACGTGACTATATTCGCCCAGAAATGACGCAGCCAATCAAAACCAGTATTTTCCAAGGCCAAGCCAAATTAGTCCCAGTTCATAACTTATATGGAAGCTCACCTATGGCACATCGTAGCCCTGTGGTTGCTGGACAGATGCAAGCAGCTAGCTTTTATATTAGTGCTGACGATGCGCAACACTGGCAAGTCCGTGACAATGACTGGTTAGCTGTGACTATTGACGGACATCGCGTTGAGTTGCCAGTACAGGTCGTGCCTTATTTGGCAGCAGGCTGTATTGGTTATCCTGTCGGACAAGCACCTATTTTACACGGTCATTTACCCGCATCTGTCACCAAGATAGATCCACCACTAACAGAGTCAGAAAGTGGTGTGGTTAACGAGACACAACCAGATTTAGAAGGTCAGGGAGGTTAATATGGAATCAATGCGAATCATCCCTGAGGTACCGAGTTTTTTAAGTTTATCCACGGAAGCTTGGTCGATATTATTTTTAGTCGCTCAGGCGTTGGTGATATTTTTGGTGGTAGTCATTGTGGCGGCTTTGATGATTATCTATGAGCGCCGTATGCTGGCACTTTGGCAAGATCGTTATGGTCCAAACCGTGTCGGACCTTGGGGCTCATTGCAGCTGGTCGCTGATATGCTAAAAATCTTCTTTAAAGAAGATTGGACACCTAAGTTTGCCGATAAGTTTATGTTTATCTTGGCGCCAGCGATTGCCATGTTCACAGCCTTAGTCTCATTTGTCATTATCCCTATTTCACCGACATTAGGTGTGGCAGACTGGAACATAGGTATTTTATTCTTCTTTGCCATGGCTGGTATGGCCGTCTATGCGGTGATGTTCGGTGGCTGGGCGTCTGAAAACAAATACTCATTATTAGGTGGTTTACGCTCAGCGGCACAGACCATCAGTTATGAGGTGTTTTTAGGTCTGTCTTTGATGGGGGTCGTGGCCATCACAGGGTCATTTAATTTACGCGAAATTGTCGCTGCCCAGACTGGTGGCTTTTGGCACTGGAATATCTTCCCACAGTTTTTAGGCTTTTTAACCTTCGTGGTTGCCGGTGTAGCAGTGACCCACAGACACCCCTTTGACCAACCAGAAGCCGAGCAAGAATTGGCGGAAGGTTACCATGTTGAATACTCAGGTATGAAATTTGGTATGTTCTTCATCGGTGAATATGTCAACGTGGTGTTAATTTCAGCCTTGATGACCTGTTTGTTCTTTGGTGGTTGGGATGCGCCGATAAATTTAGGCTTT
Organism: Psychrobacter lutiphocae DSM 21542; assembly: GCF_000382145.1. Classification (GTDB taxonomy): domain Bacteria; phylum Pseudomonadota; class Gammaproteobacteria; order Pseudomonadales; family Moraxellaceae; genus Psychrobacter; species Psychrobacter lutiphocae. The sequence continues at coordinate 7,854 of NZ_KB907643.1, read as the reverse complement.
ACCATTTTGCCACCAGCCTTCTGGTTTATGATTAAGACCCTATTTTTTATGACCATGTTCGTCTTGGCTCGTGGTTCACTAATGCGCCCAAGATATGACCAAGTGATGAACTTTGGTTGGAAAGTCTGCTTGCCAGTGACCTTGATTAACTTACTGATTACAGCGGCTTTAATTTTGATCGCCAGCAATTAGATTTTATTGAGATATCAGTTTTTAAATCTTCTATTTATTAGGTGAGATATAGCCCGTCAAACTTTAACCGATGACATAGCAAATAAGTTGTGAATGGATTAAGTTTTGGTTTGACGACGCCAATCGCTAATAAGCAAAAAGAGAAGTTAACATGTTTAAAACGTTGAAAAATACAGTCGTGGGCATGTTTACCATTGTGCGCTCTATGTGGATGGTTAACAGTCATGCGTTAAGACCAAGAGATACAATATTGTATCCAGAACAGCCGGTTCCTGTGCCCCCACGTTTTCGGGGACGTATTGTATTAACCCGTGACCCAGACGGCGATGAGCGCTGTGTGGCGTGCAACTTATGTGCGGTAGCTTGCCCAGTTTCTTGTATTTCACTACAAAAAGCAGAACGTGAAGATGGGCGCTGGTATCCTGAATTTTTCCGCATTAACTTCTCACGCTGTGTATTTTGTGGCATGTGCGAAGAGGCGTGCCCAACGACTGCCATTCAGCTCACCCCAGATTTTGAATTAAGTGAGTATGTGCGCCAAGACTTGGTTTACGAAAAAGAGCATTTGCTCATCTCAGGACCAGGTAAATATCCAGATTATAACTATTACCGTGTCAGTGGTATGGCGATCAAAGACAAACCGAAAGGGGCTGCCAAAAATGAAGCAGAACCAGTTGATTTAAGGAGCCTATTGCCATGAGTTGGCTACATTGGTTTGATAATACGCCCTTAGTTGGGTTCTATGCATTGGGTTTTGTCGCCATCCTTGCCAGCTTACGGGTAATTATGTTGGCAAATCCAGTGCATGCAATTTTATCCATGATTGTTTCTTTGTTAGCGCTGGCTGGCATCTTCTTCATTATGGGTGCGCCTTTTGCAGGTGCATTACAAGTGATTGTTTATGCCGGGGCGATTTTAGTGTTGTTCGTGTTTGTCATTATGATGCTTAATTTAGGTGTCAAAAATGATGAGCGTGAAAATCTGTGGCTGTCTTCTGACACTTGGGCAGTACCTGCAGCACTGAGCTTTGTGATTGCTGTGGTATTAATTTATATGCTGTCACTGGGCAATAGTTATCACGAAGAGACAGTTGTGACCATGGTGGGTGCGCAAACTGTATCGGCCAAACAGGTAGGTACAGCCTTGTTTACTGAGTATTTATTACTGGTAGAAGTAGCGGCCATGCTGTTATTAGCGGCACTGGTGGCTGCTTATCATTTGGGCAAAAAAGCACTGGATGATGAAAATGAAAGTCATACCAGCCGCTCACCTAATCAGCTTGGATCCAAAAAAACGTTGTCTGAACAAATGACAAATGAGGGCGCATCAGAGTCGTACGATTATCGACCTGTTGATGCCCGTCAGTTCTTACAAACTAAGGAACAAAGCGTGCACAAATCGCAGAACAACTTGCATAATAAGGAGGAGAGTTAATGGCTACGGCAACCTCTGAAACAGTTATGACCGACGCTCCTGCAAGTCAGGCAACTCAATTAGATGAAGTGTTGCAAGCGGTTGAAGGCAGTTTGTTTATTGATGCCGATGAGCTGGCTGACGCAGGTCAAGCTGAACAACAAGAAGCAGCTAGACTGGGTGAGCTGGGCGATGTCGCAGCAGCAGAACAAGCAGTAATAGAACAAGTGGTTGTGGACGATGCAGATGCCGAGCAACAGGTTGTCGCTGAGCAAGAGCTGGGTCAATTGGCTGATGCTGGTGAAGTGGCAACAGTGCAAACACTGGAGATGAAGCCAATTGAAATGATGCAGGCACCACAAATTAACGATGCTGCGCAAGCCTCTATGCTTGGACCCATTCCGATGGAGCATGGCCTGATTTTAGCCGGTATTATTTTTGCGATTGGCTTATGTGGGGTTATGGTACGTCGCAACTTCTTATTTATGCTAATGAGCCTAGAGATTATGATGAGTGCTGCTGGTTTGGCCTTCATTGTTGCTGGTAGTCATTGGTTAAGTGCAGATGGTCAAATTATGTTTATCTTTATCTTAACATTGGCAGCCGCTGAAGCCTCATTGGGCTTGGCCATCTTATTACAATTCTACCATCGTCGTGGTCACTTAGATGTGGATACGGCCAATGAGATGAGAGGTTAATATCATGAGTTTTTTAGCATTAACCTTCATCTTGCCAGCGATAAGTTTTTTAATCTTAGCGTTTAGACGAGATCATTTATCAGAACAAGCAGCAAAATATCTGGGTGTGGGCAGCATGGGGCTATCAGCACTGTGTGCGCTGATTGCCTCTGTTAGCTACCTAGGCCAATATGATCCTAGCACTGTCATTAATGTGCCCTTATGGACTTGGTTACAAGTGGGTGACTTTGCACCAGCTTTTGGCTTAAACTTTGATGGCTTAGCCCTGACTATGACGGGGGTAATTACTGGTGTTGGCTTTTTAATTCACCTATTCGCCTCTTGGTATATGCAAGGCGATAAAGGCTTTAGTCGCTTTTTTAGCTATATGAATTTGTTCGTTGCCAGTATGTTGTTACTGGTATTGTCGGACAACTTATTGCTGCTATACCTAGGTTGGGAAGGGGTTGGTATTTGTTCGTATTTGTTGATTGGCTACTATTATGAAAATAGAGCCAATGGTCGTGCAGCCATGAAAGCCTTTACCGTGACTCGTATCGGTGACGTATTTTTAGCCTTTGGCTTGTTCTTATTGTTCCGTGAATTTGGCACGCTTAATATTCAAGACATTATTATCCGTGCACCGCAGATGTTTGAGGTGAACAACCCAACCTTAGTTCTAGCCACCATGATGTTGGTTGGCGGTGCGATGGGTAAGTCAGCTCAGATTCCATTACATACTTGGCTTGCAGATGCGATGGCAGGCCCGACACCAGTTTCAGCGCTTATTCACGCGGCTACTATGGTAACGGCCGGCGTTTATTTGATTGCGCGTTTACATCCACTATTTATGCTAACCCCAGAGATTTTATTGTACTGGGTGGGTGCTGTGGGTGCCATTACTTTGGTAGTCGCTGGCTTCTGTGCATTGGCACAGACCGACATCAAACGTATTCTAGCGTACTCGACCATGAGCCAAATTGGTTACATGTTCTTAGCTCTGGGCGTTGGTGCATGGCAGGGCGCTGTCTTCCATCTAATGACCCATGCTTTCTTTAAAGCTTTATTATTCTTGTCATCAGGAGCGGTGATTATCGCTGTTCATCACGAACAAAATATTTTCAAAATGGGCGGCTTACGCAAAAAGATTCCATTGGTATTTTGGTGCTTTGTGATTGGTGGCGGTGCATTGGCTGCTATTCCTTGGGTGACAGTCGGCTTTTATTCAAAAGAAGCCATTCTTTGGGAAAGCTATGCCACTGGTCATCAGGTTCTGTTTTACATGGGTGTGTTCGGTGCGTTCTTAACCTCACTTTATACGTTCCGTATGATTTGGTTTACTTTCTTCGGCGAAGAAAAGACGCCAGCTCACAAGCTATCTGGATTGTCGTATCAGCTTCCCTTAGTGGTGTTGCTCGTATTATCCACTGCAGTGGGTGCGCTTATTACGCCACCATTACAAGGGGTGTTGCCTGAGAGTGTGGGGCATCTGTTAGAGCAAGCCGGTAATGCGCATGGCAAACATACCGCAGAGTTTATCGCTATGGGTGCTATGGCAGCAGGACTTATCCTAGCTTTCTTATTGTATGTGGCAAACAAGGGCAAATTATTGGCTAAATTTAAAGCCTCTAGTGTGGGTGGTGCCATTTATTACTGGTGCTATCACGGTCTTGGTTTTGATGCCTTGTATGACTTATTGTTTGTAAAACCATTTTTACTTATTGGCAAATTACTCAAATCAGATCCTGTCGACAAAACATGGAACTTATTACCCGCTATTGCTTCAGCAGGTAATAAGGTAATGGCCATGACACAAACAGGCTCGCTTCGAGGATATGCTGCAAGCTTTGGACTGGGGATGGCAGTGTTATTGATACTAGTCATGACGACGGTGATTTAAGATGACAGAACTTCAATTAGCTTGGATATTGCCAGCATTAATTGCAACGCCCTTTATCGCAGGGACACTGTGTTGGCTAGTAGAAAAAATTAATAACCGTTGGCCACGCTGGATTGCCCTCATTGGTATGATAATTACCTTTGCGCTTACCTTAATCTTATGGCGTGAAGGTGGGTTCTCAGGCATGAGCGAGCAGGTATTAGCAACGGATGCCAAACTGCCTTGGTTTGCAGAATTTATCGTGCCTTGGATTGACAGCTTTGGTATTAGCTTTCACTTAGCATTAGATGGCATGTCATTGATGATGGTGTCGCTCACCGCCTTCTTAGGGATTATGGCAGTCGGCTGTTCATGGGGTGAAATTCAGCGCCGTGTTGGCTTCTTCCATCTTAATCTGTTATGGAGCTTGGGCGGGGTTATCGGTGTATTTTTGGCCATTGACCTGTTCTTATTCTTCTTCTTCTGGGAGATGATGCTGGTTCCTATCTATTTCCTAATTGCAATCTGGGGGCATAATGCTACCAATGGTAAGACTAAGGAATATGCGGCCACTAAGTTCTTTATTTATACCCAAGCCTCTGGCCTAGTCATGCTGGTTGGTATTTTGCTGTTGGTCATTATCAACTATCAAAACTCTGGTGTATTTAGCTTTAATTACAATGACTTATTAGGCACACAGTTGGGCGGTTGGGAATATCCAATCATGCTGTGCTTCTTTATCGGCTTTGCGGTTAAGCTGCCAGTGATGCCATTTCACGGTTGGCTGCCAGATGCCCACGCACAAGCACCGACCGCAGGTTCTGTCGACTTGGCAGGTATCTTAATTAAAACGGCAGCTTATGGTTTAATTCGCTTCGTATTGCCGTTTTTCCCAGCAGCGTCACAAGAGTTTGCACCGATTGCCATTACTTTAGGTACGATTGGTATTTTTTATGGTGCTTGGATGGCATTTGTACAGACGGATATCAAGCGTCTGTTGGCATACACCAGTGTGTCGCACATGGGATTTGTGGTATTGGCAGTCTATGCTGGTACGTTAATTAGCTTGCAAGGCTTAATGGTGCAGATGCTAGCGCATGGCTTAGCTTCGGCAGCGTTGTTCATTATGGCCGGTCAGTTATATGAGCGCATGCACACGCGTGAGCTACCACTAATCGGTGGTATGTGGGGGCAGTTCCGTTATTACGCGCCGCTACTGATGTTCTTCTGTGCCGCTTTATTGGGTATTCCGGGCACAGGTAACTTTATTGGTGAGTTTTTAATTTTAATGGGCTCTTTTGAGCAGTATCCAATCTTTGTGGTATTTGCAACCTTCAGCTTAGTATGGGCGGGTTTGTATTCATTAATTATTATTTATCGTGCCTTATTCGGTGAAAAAACCTTGCCTGATTTAGAGGCACTAGAAGCCGAAACTCAAGCTCGAAAAATGGCTCATTTAAAAGCGAAAGCAGCACGTATGCCAGACATGGTTTTGGCATCAGAGCTTGAAGACTCAGATATTAAAACAGTGCAAAATCCAAGTTACGTCGAACAGACTTATCGTAAGAAAACGCTAAAACTATATGATTTAAACCGTCGTGAGTTGGCACTGTTATTGGTGCTAGCAATCGGACTGGTGTGGCTGGGTCTGTTTCCACAAACCGTACTGGATACCTCAAGTCATGCGATGCAGTGGATTAATAATGCTTATACCTACCATGATGTGGTTCATTTTGATGCCATTGAGACCATACAGTCGACTGTTACCACAGGGGAGGTGCGCTAATGAATAGTTTTATTGCAAATGCTTGGCCTGTGTTACAACCTTTTGCGCCAATCTTAGTGGTCGTAGTCACCTTGTTGATAGTGATGCTTGGCATTGCTGTTAAACGCTCGCATTTTTTAATTGGTACGTTAAGTGTGCTGGGGTTAAACTTGGCGCTGTTGGTATTAGTCGGACAGATGTTAGGTTGGTTTGGGATGTCAGAGCAGCCGATGATCAGCAGTATGTTTATCATCGACCCTTTTGCTCAGTTTAATATGGCGGTTATTTTGGTGGCCGCCTTGGCTTGCTGTACCTTAGCTTATCCTTATTTAAGCACATTTAAAGACCACAAAGAAGAGCTGTATTTATTACTGCTATTATCGACGGTCGGTGCCTTATTAATGGTATCTGCACATAATCTGGCCTCATTCTTTATGAGTTTGGAACTGTTGTCCGTGCCGCTATACGGCATGTTAGCTTATACCTTTATGCGCAGCCGCTCGTTAGAGTCTGGTTTAAAATACTTGGTGTTATCAGCCACAGCATCAGCAACCTTGTTAATGGGGATGGCCTTCATTTATGCCGCCACAGGGACCTTGCAGTTCAAAGAGATTGCTCAATCTTTACCCAATGTTTATGATTCACCTTTATTGGTTTTAGGCGCAGCAATGATGACCTTTGCGATTGCTTTTAAGCTATCAGCAGCACCGTTTCATATTTGGACAGCCGATGTGTATCAAGGGGCACCAGCACCTGTGGCGACCTATTTGGCTTCTGTCAGTAAGGTAGCGATGATGGCGCTGGGCATCCGCTTTTTACTGGATGCTTCTATTTTGGCGATTCCGTCAGTACAGACAGTATTAGTAATTATTGCGACCTTGTCTATTTTATTCGGTAACCTGTTGGCTGTCCGTCAAACTAACTTAAAGCGTCTACTGGGGTATTCGTCTATTGCACATATGGGTTATGTGCTGGTCGCCGTGATTAGTATTGGCGCTGGCGCTTACTCAGTGACTAATATGTATATGGCAGTTTACGCCATGACATCGGTTGGTCTATTTGGCGTGATTACCTTGATGTCTACCACCTTTAAAAAGCATGGTGAGGCTGCACAGCTGATTCATTATCGTGGTCTATTCTGGCGTCGTCCGGTATTGACTGGGGTTATGACTGTCATGCTACTGTCGATGGCAGGTATTCCATTAACCGCTGGTTTTATCACTAAGTTCTTTGCGATTGTGGCTGCGGTTGATGGTCACCAGTGGTGGTTGGCGGCGATGATTATTGTGGGTAGTGCGATTGGTTTATTCTACTATCTGCGTGTAATGTTGACCTTATTTAAGCGTCCAAACCCAACCATGCAGTTCGATGCGCTTTGGCATTGGGGTGTACAAGTGGGTGGCTTGATGGTTCTTGTGGTGACCTTAATTGTCATCTATGTGGGTATCTTGCCGAACAACTTTATCTTATGGGCAATGCAATCTATCATGTGGTAGTTTTAATGGTTTAAATAGATTTTTTACGCCTGTACGCTTATGCTTGTAGTGCATTGTTTGTGCTACAAGCATTTTTTTGCTTTATAGCCTTATAAATAGATCTATAAATACATTGATAAATAACAGCGTAAATAATACCAAATCTAAAAATTAATACCAATTCCAAGAAATAATATATAATAAATTATTATTTACTATTACGACGCCAGTATGCCAAAAATAACGCCTAGAAATCATAAGTTAAGCGATCACGACTTTCTGAAGCTATCAAAAGTTGAATCTAAACCAAGAGCACGGGTCAAACTGCTTATATTACATCAACTCAGTCAAAACAAATCCTTAGAAGGCATAGGTAAAGACTTTGGCTATCATCCTCAAAGCATAGGTATCATCAGAAAGAACTACTGGCTATATGGTCTTAAAAGCATCTAC
>NZ_KB907642.1 GCF_000382145.1 Psychrobacter lutiphocae DSM 21542 | reverse complement strand
CAGACCCTGTATAATTGGCGTAATCAAGCCCAAAAGCAAGGACAGCCCATGCCCGGTAATAAAAACACCCCCGACAACTGGTCAAGCGAAGCCAAGCTTGCCACCATCATTGAGACCAGCGGATTGACAGAGACTGAACTTAGCGAATACTGTCGTCGTAAAGGCCTATACATCGAACAAATCAAAGCATGGCGAGCAGGTGCTTTATCAGGATTCAATCAAAGCCAAAAGCAAAGCTTAGCAAGCAAACGCCAGCAACAAGCAGACCGCAAAAAGATTAAAAAGCTAGAGCGTGAGCTTAATCGCAAAGAGAAAGCTTTAGCAGAAACTGCCGCCTTACTGGTGCTCAGAAAAAAGCTGGATGCGCTCTGGGAGACGCAAAGCGAGGACGACTAACCTCACTGCCACAGCGCAAACAATATATCACATGGATACAAGAAGCCAAAGACTCAGGGGCAAGACTACCACCTGCCTGTAACGAGGCAGGTATTAGTGTACGTACCTATAGACGCTGGTATAAGCAAGGTCAAATAGCTCATGACAAGCGATCTGAAGCTGTGCGGCCTATGCCCAGCAACAAGCTCACAGATGATGAAACAGCTGCCATCATCAAAGTCTGTAACGAGCCCCGCTTTGCAAGCCTACCACCGACACAGATCGTACCCACCTTGCTAGATGAAGGTATCTATCATGCTTCTGAATCCACCTTTTATCGTGTACTTAACGCCCATAATCAACTAAACCACAGGGGACGTAACCTTGCGCCCAGAGCTTACAGTGCACCGCAATCATTTACCGCCACAGGGCCATGCCAAGTGTTCTGTTGGGACATCACATACCTGCCAAGTCCTGTACGCGGTCAGTTCTACTATCTATATATGATTGAAGATGTGTATAGCCGTAAGATTGTCGGATGGGAGGTGTATGACCATGAGTCAGGTGAGCTTGCTGCCAAGCTTTTACAGCGTACGTTAATTAAAGAGAAGTGTCTGCATTCAGGTGTCGTTCTACATTCTGATAATGGTGCACCGATGAAGGCGCAAACGATGCGGATGAAAGCCTATGAGCTTGGGGTTGTGACCTCTTATAGTAGACCTCGAGTAAGTAATGATAATCCGTTTGCAGAGTCTTTATTTAGGACGTTTAAGTATCGTCCTAATTGGCCAACAGATGGCTTTAATAGCCTTGAGACCGCAAGGCAATGGGTGCTTAGGTTTACCCATTGGTACAACATGGAGCATAAGCACAGCAAGCTTCGCTTTGTAACCCCTAATGAGCGTCATACAGGTAAAGATAAAGAGATACTAGCGAAACGCAAACTGATAATGGAGGATGCTAAAAGTCTTAACCCTACTCGTTGGGGGAGCCGTGCCGTAAGAAATTGTACGCCAGTTAAGCCAACGACTTTAAATCCGTTCAAAGAGCCTAAATCGATTGATGAAATGAGAGTCGCCTAATTCATATATTGGTGACAACTATGTTGACAAACACCGAGAGCCTTCTATTATAAGTGCGCCACCTACTGTACAACCCACAACTGATGCGCAAAGTGTCATACCACCAACAACTTCAGCTGCACCAAAACCTGCTTGAGCAACCGGTGCAACTTTTTCATTAAGCATTTTGTCAGACTCTGCTTGAATTAAATTCCCACCCCTTAAGTCAGCGCCATTCGTTACTGCTTTATTGATTGATTGAAGCTCTCTTGAACCAACTACTTTGGCAGGGTTCTTACCTTGATATAAAGCTTTTGATTTTGATTTTGTCGTTTCAGGTTCGGGCGTCAATATTTGAGGTAAAGGTTTATTACCCTTTAAATTCTGAGCGTCCCACGTATATTTGTAAGACTTAAAATCTCCATCAGTAGCTATCACTTGATTTATCCATGCTGCTAAAATAGGATCTACATTCCTATTAACTGGAAGATGATAGGCTTCATTACTTGTCCACAAAGCTACGGCTCAACGAACATATCTCTATCTCCATCATAAGCTCGATTTATTGTACCCATAATTTCATCTAGATCCATTCTTACTGTTTCATCTGATAAAGGTGGAATTCCATGATTATTAATAATTTTATCAATAAACTTACTTGGCAAACCCACATCGTATTCCTTTACGTAATATGCTAGATCTTCTCTAAATATCCATTCCCCATCACTCCATATACACGAACCGCCGCCTGCTATGACTTTTTCTCTATTCAAACAATCCCTTACAGTTTCAAGCCAATCAAATATACCTGTTGACTGTGTTAAATAATTTAAAACCATAGGTTTTATATCTGGATCTAATTTATTTTTAAAATCATAAATTGAATCTGGAAAATCACTAAAACCTGGTTCGATCTCTTTAAAAAATCCAACTAAATACATCTTATCCTCCTTATTTCTCAGGTGTGAAATATCTATATTCGCCATTTCTATCAATTACTAATGGTGTACCAGGCTTTGACCCTCGTGGAATCCCTATACGATCTGTAGGAGCACGTACTATGGATCCAGTAATATTGCTCAATTCTTGAGCAGTTCCATTACAAGCTGAATGACAGCTAATCAGATTGATGATTTCTCCTTTATATGAGGGATTAGATAAAATCGCATCAGCAATCTGCTGAGTGTGAGTAGGTAAATCATTTACATACATATTATTTGTAGTATTTTTATCTCTATTTTCTAGTTCTCCATGTACTATGACATTATGCATCTGTGGTTCTAATCTCGAATTGTTAGTAATATTAATAGTCCTAATATCATCACCTATAGAGGTATAGTTTACTCCAAATCTAACAGTAGCGCCTGAAGGTAAAAAAGAGCCATTCATATAGTGCATTGAAGGACGATGTTCAGACTTTTTCCAATCAAACATCATATTTCTGTTTAAGGCAAGCATTGTTCTATCCATTCTTTCTTGCTGCTCAACCTTTTCACTATTACCCCAAGACGAACCAGCGCCTGACCCTCCAGTATTTAACTTATTCTCAAACGCATCCCCAGCCTCTTGCTGAGACTCTAACCGCTCCTTATTTGCAGCCAGCATCTCTTGCTGTTCTTGAGCAGTATTGGCATTATTAATAGCAGTCGTGTCAATACTTTCCTTCGCCTCAGCGATATCATCACTATTCGCCCATTTACCCACATCATAAGCTATCTCACCTAAATTACCCATTGTCGAGGCGGACGCCTCACCCATACCATTGCTATGTGCTATCTCTTCGTTTAATACATTAATCGTTCTTGGTGCATTCAGTATTGGCTCTACTTGACCATTGGCAACTGTGACGCCATCGCTTCTATCAAGCGCACCCCTATCCAGATAAATATCTAGTTGTGTGGTTTCATTGGCTGAGCCTAATACTATCGTTCCAAGTTCGCCACCTCGAGACTCAGTTAAATCAGGGGTAACATAGACATTTGCATTTTGTGCATCAGTACCAGAGGCTATCTCACTTGCTAGTTGTTTATAAGTATCTTGTGCAACAACATCATTGGTAATATCCCCTGTTACAATAAGCTCTTCCGTTGCAACTAAAGTGGCAGTGTCATCACTCATACCTGTTCGATTGTTATTACCGATTTGGGTAATGTTATCTTTGGCTTTATCTAAGGTTGATTTATTTTGACTATCAGGGTTTTTATTACCGTTGTCGGTTATAGCGGCAATAATAGCTGGAGCTTTTAGAGCGTCACTGACGGTAATAGCACCTATTTTCTTAGCATTCTTCCCAATATCTTTCTGCTCATCGATAATCTCATCTCGACCCGCCTTGGTAAACACCCTAGCATCAATATTGGCATCGACATCAAGCCCTGCGGTTTGTTGATCTTTGATGATGATTTCAGTATTGAACGCATCTCGGTTAACACCCGCTAGGCTATCTTTGCCTGTTATTGCATCACTGGTGACGATAGCGCCTTCACCGACAGTGGCTTTTGTCACACTTTCAAATTCATTGGCAGTATGACCAACTTGTAGCCCTACATTATTAATGCTTTGACCTTGTTTTCCTGTACCTACGCCAACACTACCTCCAATGCTACGTTGTTCATTAGTAGCAGTGTTGGTGATATCTTGGGTCGTTAAGGTGTCGGTGGTGAAGTTAAGGGTGCCACTGCTTTGATTGCCCTCACTATCGGTTTGGATATTGGCGATAATACCGCCTATGTTGGTGGTGTCGCCTGCTTTGAAGGATTGCTTATCACCTCTATCGATGATGCCGCTTAATTCAGCTGCGGTAACGCTTTGTGAGCTACCATTGGCTTTGTTGGCGCCTAGGCTGCCACCTGTAGGTGTACCACCTGATAGATTAATGCCTATGTTAGCCCCTGAGCTGTTGTTACTGCTTTTACTGGTGTCTTGTACGGTTTCAATGTGAAGTTTATTTGTGGTATAGCTACCCGAATTAGCACCGCTTATGTCAATAACCCCACCCTTTAAGGTGGTTGTATTGGCATGACCGCTTAGACTGTCAACATTGAGGTTGGTATTAACTTGCGTAGTACTACTACCTTGAGAGCTGCTGTTTTGAGTGCTTAAACCTAAGCTTACATTGCCTGCGGTATTGATGCTGGCTGTTTGAGCGTTGGTTTTGCTATTGCTTGAGCTGGTAGTGGTGTTGGTACCTGATTTGAGGGTTAAACTGATTAGATCATCGACATTTAAGTTACCAAGATTGCCTGAAGCACCTTTAAAGGTAGCGTCATCACTGACTAAAGTGGTGTTGGCAGCTTGTAGTTGAGTACCTTAACACTTCCCTGCGCTGGCCATTGGGCTTCAGTTTTAAAATACTGGTTGCTTAACGGGGTAGGTTTGGTTGTTGACGCAAGCTTAGCCAATAGTCGCTGCGCCAGTGGCTGGCTAAGATAGACGTGGATAGCGGGATTGGCTTCATACCTATTGGGTATTTGAAGCCTTGATGAGTTACCAGTTATAGTAATTGTGGGAAGATGGTACGCAAGCCGCTCACCAAAATTTCGATAGAAACCGCAGCTAGAAGCATCCCCATGATTCGACTAATAATATTTAGGCCTGTATCACCTAGGATACGGCTGATACGGGCGGCGGCTGTTAATGCTAAGTAACAAAACACTGAAATCATCAGGCCAGCGATAATAATCGCCAGCTTTTGATGCCAGTCAGTGACTTGTGCTGAATAAATGATAACTGTGGATATGCCACCTGGACCAACCATCATCGGAATAGCTAAAGGCACGACCGCTGCCGCTGTGCTACCGATGCTCTCAACGCTGTCGTCAAAGTCAACGTTTTCTTGATCGGGTTTGACTGGGTTGCCCTCACCATTCATCATATTGATGGCAATTAATAGTACCAAGATGCCGCCTGCAACTTGGAACGAGCCTATGGAAATACCCAAGGCACGTAATAGCAGCTCGCCTGCAAGCGTAAAGAATAAGACCGTAATAAAGACAGTCAAACTACTAATACGTGCAAATCGACGCCTGTCGGCACTACTATAACCACGGGTTAAATCTAAAAAAAGCGTTAATGCGCTAAAGGGATTGATTAGCACCAAAAAAGCTAGGATGATTTTGACAATTTGGGTGTCCATATCCATAACGGGCGCCTCAGTTTGCAAACGGGGGGGCGATTTTAACACAATCGCTAGATACATCCCAATTTTTAGTGATTCAGTAGCAAGACAAGGTGTCAATTTTTATTTAGGATCAATGTTTATAGGACTTACGCAAAAATACGATTTCAAGGCTTTAAAAGCGACTGGTTATTATTTATGGAGCGTCTGTCTCTACCTTCAGAGGATTCATAAATGATTACCAGTTGCCATAATATCTACTCGCACCTAGCTCCTAATTTATCTAGGGTTAATGTTTATGCAGAAAAATCCATCCCAATATCTAGTGCCGTAGTGCTGTGGGTCAGATAACCCATAGCGATATAGTCCACACCAGTTTTGGCCACTGCAAGTACGCTATCTGGGGTGATGCCACCTGATGCTTCGGTTTTTATACGACCATTAGGGTGATTGTGGCACATAGCTACTGCTTGACGCAAGGTGTCTGGATGCATATTGTCTAATAAAATTAATTCCGCACCAGCATCAAGCGCTTGTTGCAGTTGCTCCAAAGTATCCACTTCTATCTCAATTGGAATTAAATGCCCAGCCAACTGCTTTGCTTGAGCAATTGCACTGGGGATGTTGCCTGCTATTGCAATATGATTGTCTTTAATCAAAATAGCATCATCCAATCCCAAGCGATGGTTGCGACCACCGCCACAGCGTACGGCATACTTTTGGATGGTGCGCAAACCAGGAATGGTCTTACGTGTGCAGGTGATTTGTGTGGGATAGTCAGCTACCAAATCTACGACCTTGCGTGTGGCGGTTGCGATACCGCTAAGATGGGTCATAAAATTCAATGCGGTGCGCTCTGCTGTTAATAGATTGCGCGCATTACCACTAATGGTTGCCAATACTTGACCTTTGGATACCCAAGCGCCATCATGCGTATCGGCGCTAAACTCGATGGATGCATCCACCTGTGCAAATGCCAACCTTGCCAAGTCCAGTCCACAAACCACCCCATCGTCACGAACGGTTAATGTCAGTGTCGCTTGTTTGTCTACTGGGATAGTCGCTTGCGAGGTGACATCACCACGTCTTCCTAAGTCCTCAAGTAAGGCCGCTTGAACCAAGGGGATAAGCAGTACATCATTTAGCGCTGGCTCCATAATTTCCTTATCCTCATCCCTAGACTTAGCCAAGTCCGATGATGTTGTGCGCTGTACGGTAGAGGTGATTGACATAAAGTGTCCCTTTTTTATCGGTCATCAATGTTGTAAAGAATATCAATGTTGTAAAAACCATCAATATTAAATAGGATGGGTATGAAATATAACAGCTATTTAATACTCAAGTTGAGCATAAATATAACCAACAAATAAAGTATTGGCAATAAAAAACCCATATAATCTTTATGAAAACTCAGCGTTACGCCCTATTACTCTTGGGTAGCTTGCTGTCCATTAACAAACTTTGTAACTCAATATCGAAGCGGAAGCGATAAAGCTTAGCGGGTCGCCCTCGTCCTGTTTGCCGACTATTGCCTGTTGGCTCCAGCAAATTTTGACTTTCAAGCAGTCGTCTAAAGTTTTGCTTGTGTAGTGGTACGCCTGATAAAGCTTCCACACTTTGTTGCAACTGCAATAAAGTAAACTCTTCTGGCATCAAGCCAAAAATCAGCGGACGATACTCAATCTTAGCTCGCAAGCGTGATATGGCAGTGGCAATCACCCGCCTATGATCATAGTACATGGGCTCACCGATAACTTGTTGCCAATGTTCAGGTAGTTTTGTGGCATTGTAAAAAGGTGACTCAGGTATCAATCCCGCCTCATACAGCATTTCATAACGCAATAGCGCATGCTCTGCTACCCACTTGGTAAACATCTCATTGGTACTTTGTCTATGGTTACCCTCATTTAACACCATATCTCGAAACGCTATGTCTTGCTCCCAATCTCCACCCCAACATAGATATATACGCTGTAAACGCTTTTTTACTTCCGTTTTATTTACAGCTGCATACGCCCACTGTTTTAGTTGCTCGCCAATTTGCATACTGTATTGCTTGGCAACTTTATCTGAGTAATCCTCCCAAGGAAAATAATCATACCAATCTCGCCATAGCGCAGTTCGGCTCTGGGTGCTATTTGCTTCTGATAATGATGACTCCGCATGAGACTCTTGTACCAAGCCCATATAGCTCACATAAACCAGCGCATGACCCTCTTTATTACGTCGGTTGGTATCAACAAAAGTATAAAGCTGCTCAATATAACCCAAAGGCTGCTGTGTCTGTTCTTCTACCCATTGTCGCACACCTGCTTGTAAGGAGCGATGCAGCGGCATTAAAGGCCCATTGGGCAATAACTTGCCTTCTGCTACCGTTAATACTCGGGCTTTGTTGGCAGTAATAGCAATCAACACCGCAACTACTTCAGTAGTGCCGCTACCTTGGCTATGGGCGTGGGAAAACGACAGGCTCATGACTCTCATTAATAGATTTAAAGGACAGCCTTAGTATAACGTTTAATGATTATAATTACACGAGGTCTGCACCTTGGGCTCTACATTTTTATCGAACAATGCCGTTAGTAGTATGCAACATACTCTCCCACCTAGCTACCCTCATACCTAATTAAAAGCATCCTCTGTGTTATTACAGCGCTGTAACAATTTATGTAAAAAAAATGTTGTAATTATGCTCAAAATGAGCATAATTATAGTCATCTCTTAAATAGAGTCATTTCTTATTTTAAGTTGAAAAACTGCATACCTTTTTTTACGTTACAGGGATTTTACGATGACCAGGTCACAAGCTAGCTCAACAGCGCCCGCTGAAAAAGTAGATTTCTTCGCCTATGAGGCACCAACGCTCTCTCAAAGCAATCAATCTATAATCAATAGCATTGATATAGACTACGCTAAAGCCAAAATACCCGCAGAGCTATCACGCAGTGAGCGCCAACAGGTTGTTGAAAACATCAAACATTTACTAAAACAACATAATGCTGTGCTAGTCGCTCACTACTATGTTGACCCCTACATTCAGGATTTGGCATTAGAGACAGGCGGCTGCGTAGGCGACTCATTAGAGATGGCCCGCTTTGGTAAAGAGCATGACGCTGATACTTTGGTCGTTGCTGGCGTGCGCTTTATGGGTGAGTCAGCAAAAATATTGAGTATGGAAAAAACCGTACTTATGGCTGACTTAGAAGCTGAGTGTTCACTAGATTTGGGGTGTCCAATTGACGAATTTAGTGCATTTTGTGACCAGCACCCAGATCGTACTGTGGTGGTTTATGCCAATACCAGTGCTGAAGTCAAAGCCCGAGCAGATTGGGTTGTGACCTCCTCTGTCGGTCTTGAAATCGTGAGCCACCTCCATGAACAAGGCGAAAAAATTATTTGGGGCCCAGATCGTCATTTGGGTAAATACATTCAAAAAGAAACCGGGGCTGATATGTTGCTATGGCAAGGCTCATGTATTGTTCACAATGAGTTCAAAGCCAAAGAATTAGAGCAGCTAAAAGCACAATACCCTGATGCAGTGGTCTTGGTACACCCTGAGTCACCAGATAGCGTGGTTGAGCTTGCCGATGTGGTGGGTTCTACCAGCAAGCTATTAAATGCGACTAAAGAGATGGACGCCAAAACTTTTATTGTTGGCACCGATCTTGGCATCTTGCATGAAATGCAAAAGCATTCTCCCGACAAGCTATTTTTAGCGGCACCGACTGCTGGCGAAAGTGCGACCTGTAAAAGCTGTGCTTTTTGCCCTTGGATGGCAATGAATGGTCTCAAAGGTATTGAGCAATGCTTAGAAAATGGTAGCGGTGAAATCCATTTAAATCCTGAGCTAGCAGAAGCGGCGTTAAAACCTCTACAACGTATGCTCGACTTCGCTGCCAAACAAAAGCGTCGAGTAGCTGCCAGTGGTGATATCGTTAAAGATCGTGAACTTTATAAACACGTAGGCCCTGCTTAGAAGCCTTGCCTAGCAGATAATACCAAATCTGAAAATTAAGATATCGAGGAAAAAGAGTGCAAACGCTACAAGTAGTAGGTTTAGCGAGTTTGACAAAGATAGGTTATTTTTCAGAAAAGGTATAAGATTTAAACGCTGATTATTGATCAAATAAGAGACTAATTATGTCCGCATCACAATCCTGTACATCTTCTCAGCATTTAACGTCATCAAAGGTGGAGTTAGAACACGATAGATCTCAATCTATAATGACGCAACACTGTGATGTATTGATTATCGGTGCTGGATTGGCAGGGCTGAGCACCGCCTTATCTCTACCTAGTCATCTTAAAGTAGTTGTTTTGGCAAAAGAGGGGCTACAAGCTTGCTCTAGCCACTACGCACAGGGGGGTATTGCTGCCGTTATAGATGAGGAGGATAGTGTTGCCGAGCATGTCCAAGATACCTTAATTGCTGGTGATGGGCTGTGTGATGTTAATGCAACCACTCAAATATTAACGCAAGGTGCCAATGCCATAGATTGGCTACTTAAACATGACGTGCCTTTTACCACCAATGCACCTTTTACTACCAATGCACCTTTTACCGCCAATACGCATGACAAAAATATTGATTCAAGTCTATCAAAAAATGCCACGTTGAGAGACTTACATCTAACCAAAGAAGGTGGACATGGTCATCGGCGTGTGGTACATGCTGATGATGCCACTGGTAAGCACATCATGCACACCTTGCATCAGCAAGCACTTGTAGCAACACATATCCAGCTACTTGCTTATCATGAGGCCCTCTCGTTAATCACGGACAATGACCGCTGTGTCGGTGCTGTCGCCATCAATCGTCACACCAATCGCTTGCTACAATTTGATAGCCAGGCTGTGGTACTAGCCAGCGGTGGACTGGGGCAATTGTTTGATCGTGCCACTGCGCCTAGTGTCTGTCTCGGTGATGGCATCATGATGGCGTGGGAGGCTGGCTGTCGCTTGGCAAACCTTGAGTTTATTCAGTTTCATCCGACTGGTCTGGTATATCAAGATCAAGAGGGTAATAATAGTAATTTTTTAATCTCTGAAGCGGTACGTGGTGAAGGTGGTTATCTGCGTTGTCCCTTGACGCATCAGCGCTTTATGCTGGCTTATGATAGCCGTGCAGAGTTGGCGCCACGAGATATTGTGGCACGTGCCATTGCCAATGAGATTGAGAAAAATGGACTTGGCTTTGTGCATTTAGATATTACCCATCAGCCTGCTAGCTTTATCCGTGAACATTTCCCTGATATTTATGCACACTGTTTAGCACTTGGTATTGATATTACCTGTGATCCAATCCCAGTTGCGCCCACTGCGCATTATACTTGCGGCGGCGTGCTGACCACTGCCCAAGGCCAAACCGATATTCAAGGCTTGTATGCTGTTGGTGAAGTTGCCAATACTGGACTACATGGCGCCAATCGCTTGGCCAGTAACTCATTATTAGAGTGTGTGGTGGTCGGTCGTGCCATTGCTTCGCATGTGCCCATGTATTTACAGCACGCTCAAGACTGGCAACCACCAACCGCAACGACTTCGCTTGTACTTACTGCACCAGTGGCTAGTACACAAATCTTCGCGACCAGCTCGGACAGCCTTGCTTACTCTACATCTTGTGACTTTAGCCTGACAGCGTTAAAGCAGTTGATGACGGCTAATATGGGTATCAAACGTACCAAAAGCAAATTGCAACAAGCGCTGTCTCAGATTGATACTTGGCGTGCAACTTGTCGTCTCGATTTACAACAAAATCGGCTACTTACGCTTGCAAGCTTACTGTTACAAACAGCGCTTAATCGCCAAGAAAGCCGTGGTGGTCATTATCGCAATGATTATCCTGCTCATGCCTCTGACTTAAGCTTAACATCGGGGTTGGATTCACATTTGACCTCAATCCATCAGCCTGCCATGAGTGTGGTGATACCAAGTATCGCATCGCATCCTTAATCCTGAACCACAGTTGTTACTTCTTATTCTTCTCGCCTAAAGTTAGGTTGCTAGCTTGTACCAAAACTAAAAATTATGATATCGAGGAAAATGAGTGCAAAGGCTACAAGTAGTAGGCTAAGCGAGTTTGACAAAGGTAGGTTATTTTTCAGAAAAGGTATGATGCCATGCCTCTGATTGCTACTATAATCCTTTGGTAGTTCGCTGACTAGATATCAAATCTAGGGTGACCTGGCTAGGGTGGCCTGTTGTTGCCGAGGGACGAGGCGCGCGCCACTGTGGATAGAAACACGGGGTGTGAAGACGCATATTTCGTAGGGTGGTAATGTTCCAGATGTTGAGGCTGGTTTTTTTGTTTTTTGCTTTTGTTTTTATCAGGTCTATGCAGGGCTTTGTTGACGATGGTATTCGATTATTCTCTCCTGCCTGTGGTAGAATCGCTCATTGCGTTTTAGAGTCTAAATGTTTTGACCTTGAATAAAGGGACGCTGTCATCTGCTAAACCCAAATCTTAACCTCTATCTGTGTGCGTCTATCATGCAAAATCTTGACAATCTGCTTACGCTTATTTTGATATTAACACCTTTGTTTGTCGGCTTTGCATTGCCACTGAATAGGGCCTTTATGCGCTATGCTGAGCTGTCGCTAGGTTATTTTGTTTATGTCATTCTTACTTTAATCGGTATTGAGCTGGCTCAGGTGCAAGGCTTGGGTAGCCAAGTTATGGATATTTTGCTGTATGTTAGTGTCTTGTCAGTGCTGACTATCGGCTGTGGCTTGGTGGGTTTGATGGTATTTGATTGTTTATTGCCTTGGCGTCCTACGCTAAAAGAGGGGGGCGTTGAGCACAAGGTTAGTATTCGTGGCAGCTTAGTTCAGGTGTTTTGCGTGGTGGTTGGTTATGTTATCGGTCTGTTTTTGCCGTATGACTATCTGCCACCAGATAATACGATGACTGTCTTATTAATGATATTAATTTTGCTAGTCGGTATCGGACTTAAAGCTTCAGGCATTACTTTAAAAGAGGTATTACTTAGTAAGCGTGGGATGCAGACTAGTATTGTTTTCACCTTGTCTGTGCTGGTCGGTGGTATGATATTTTCGATGTTTTTTGAGGATGTTTCGCTCACACAAGGGCTGGCAATGTCATCTGGCTTTGGATGGTATTCACTATCGGCGATTGTGATGACTGATGCTTATGGTGCAGTTTGGGGTAGTGTGGCGCTGTTTAATGACTTGGTGCGTGAGTTTTTTGCGTTGTTATTTATTCCGCTATTTATGCGCCGTTACCCCTCGGCAGCTGTCGGTCTTGGTGGTGCGACCAGTTTGGACTTTACGCTGCCGGTAATTCAGCAATCTGGCGGCTTGGGCATTGTGCCACTTGCCATTAGTTTTGGCTTTATTATTAATATCGTCGCTCCTGTGCTGATGGTGCTGTTTGCGTCGTTTGGGTAAGGACGTTTAAAAACGATAGTCAATCTTATTATTTTGCTCCATGTAGACATGCTGCTTTTTAACCAGTTTCTTAATGATTTTTTCAATCATGGCCGCATCAGCGTCAGGCAGTTTGTCTTGTAGATAGTTCGTCAAACTCTGTTTGTTTTTAGGTCTAGAATTTGCAATTTGCTTTTCAAGCAAAGCAAGGGCTCGTTTATAGGATTTTTTATACCGCTTTTTGCGCTGTTTTTTAAGCTGTTTACGCTGTACTTTATCGACAGAATTTTTATCCTGCTGCTTTTTGTCTGCTTGCTTTTCCTGCAACTTTTGAGATAGTTGCTTTTTCTGTGATTGTTGAGCTTGCTGCTTTTTATCTGACTGCTTTGGTTGCTGTTGAATCTGCAGCTGCGCAACTGTGTCAACCACTCGTATCACATTGGACACAATTTCACTTTGATTTAAGTGTTTAATTAATCTGTCATAACCACCATCACGCGCCAGCACCTGAATCTTTGCCTGTGGATCTAAAGCCAAAATGTGACCCAAATGATAGGCTAAATAGAGATCTAGCGCATTTTTACCACCATAAGGCATTTTGATGATGTGGATATTTTTAGTTTGAAATTCGAGCAAAGACTCTACCAGCTGTAATGGCAAATTCTTTTGCTGTTGCACCCCTAAAAACAGCCAAACATGACAGTCTTTCACATCCAGTTGCTTGAAGCTGGTGGGTTGAATGCTTTCGTAGTCAATTAAAATATGCTGCATAGCCAAATCCTTTTCTAGTTAAGCACCTTTTTGCTGACACAATTTTTTATTTGAAAATTAGATACTAAAGCCAGTCGTCTACAGCCCACTCGCCTTCTGAGTGAAAAATCGCATTAACGGTCTAATTTTGCCGACCTGATACATACCCTCACTGCGGATTTGTTGCACTGGACGCAAGGCAGCAAAATTACCAGCAAACAGCCAGTTTATCAATGAAAAGCTGTGCATCATGACAGCATTATGCGGACGGCGTGTGCGCTCATAACGGCGTAAGGTAGCAAGCTTGCCCCAACATCTACCACCACTACGCTGATAATCCTCATTCAGTATATCAACCAGTGCTGCCACATCTAACATACCTAAATTTAGACCCTGACCAGCTAAAGGATGCACGCCATGTGCAGCATCACCAATCAAGGCTAAGTTGTCTTTGACATAGTGCTTGGCATGTTGTGCCGTCAACGGGAAGCTAGCAATAGATTCAATCTGCTTGATATCGCCCAGCGCATACTGACTGGCCGCTGCCAGCTCTTGACGCAAGGTCTCAACATCGCCTTCTTTGACTAAGTCTAATAGCTCACGTGCACGATTGCTCGGTAAGCTCCACACCACAGATTGCCAATGCTGTGGATTGGCTTTATCTTGCTCGGTAATATCCGCCAAGGGTAATAAGGCTAGCGTGCCGGTCGGCAGCATCAGCTGTCTTGCGGTCGCTTGATGCGGCTGCTCGGTGTTAATGGCACAGCAAATGGCAATTTGATGATAGTCTAAAGTATCCAGCTGAATACTGACCTGCTGGCGCACCATTGAACCTCGACCATCTGCGCCAATAAGTAGCTTGGCTTGATATGCCTGACCATTATCGAGATGCACTCGATAGCCTTGCTGCGCCCCAAACCAATCCAACTCTGTCACTTTGTGACCACTGACGACTGTTAAATACTGGCGTACTGACTCTTGCTGCATACATTGGTATAAGGCGTGCTCAATCACAAACGGCTCAACCATGCTACCTAGTAGCTTCGGTATCTGCTCATCGCCAAACTTCAGTTCACCTTTGCCATCTTGCTGCCACACTTGCATTTGAGTGTAATCAGCTTTACGTCCTGACTGACTAATCAGTTGCCAAGCACCGACCTGCTTTAACAGCTCAATGCTGGCAATGCTTAACGCAAATACGCGGGCATCACGTTGCTCAAGCTTGTATTGCCACTGTGCATCCGTTAACGCTGGTCGGGCATCGATTAAGGTCACTGGTTGCTGCTGCAACGCCAGCTTTAATGCCAGTGTGGCACCGACGATACCACCGCCAATAATGAGAGTATCTGTTGCGGTTACTGTTGCCATAAAAATCATCCAAAACTTGGAATAGGGGCTGTATAGAATTGATTTACGGAACTAATAAATGAATGCTATACAACCTCTAATAAAAATAAAAAATAATAAGGTGAAAACATTAAAACTATCAGGTTAAATTAACCATACCGCTAGGACTTTAACCCCATGGCATAAGTGGCCACCAATGGCTTCACATGTGGCAACTTATCAAACGCAAGCAGTGCCACATTACGAGCCAGCTTCACGGCAGGATTTGGATGAGTAAAGCCTAATACCACCGCATCACAGAAGCGAATGACACGCTTTTGATCGGTCTGGCGTGCCTGCTCATATTTTTTGAGCATCTGTGCATCGCCAATGTCGCCACCTCTATGCACTTGATTGGCCAGCATTTTGGCCAGTACATGCGCATCACGCATACACAAGTTAAAGCCTTGACCTGCCACAGGATGCAGGGTGTGTGCCGCATTACCCATAATGACGATACGACCATCGACTTGCTGCTTGGCCAATACTCGCGTTAATGGATATGCGCCACGTCGACCGGCCTTAATAAAGCGGCCAGCGCGTTGACCAAACGCCTTCTGTAAGGTCGCCAAGAATAAGTCATCATCATCTAGATACTGCTGCTCTTCACCGCTTTTGCACACCCAGACCACAGAGCGACGATAGCCTGCTTGCGTTGGATTATTGCCATCACCATCTGCATCGGTCAATGGCAATACCGCCAATGGACCAGCTGGGCTAAAGCGTTCAATGGCGATATGCTCGTGCGGCTTATCGGTTTGCACCACACCCACAATCGCAGATTGTCCATAATCGTAGTCTTTGGTACCGATGTTCAACAAGTTACGCACTGTCGAATCTCGACCATCACAGGCAACCAGTACATCAGCACTCAAGGTCTGCTGTTTGGCACTATCGGTATCATACACAATACTGGCTGACGCAGGCGTTTGAGTCACTTCGGTAACGCTGGCACCATCAATTAAGGTGATTAATGGATTTTGCTGTACCGCCAATAACAGCTTGCGACCGAGCCAAGCATTTTCCATCACCTGACCAAAAGATTCGACATTTTCTTCCTCTTTCGTCAGTTGTGCTTTACCAAAGCTGCCCTGCTCACTAATTTGTACCGCATCGATGCGGCAAGCATGGCTTTGTAGCTCATCCCACAGACCGATTTCTTGATAAATTTGCACGGTGCGACGTGACAATGCCGTGTTACGACTGTCTAAATAATGGGTACGCTGGGCGTCGTCTTTAGGACTAATTTTTGGATAGGTATTTTTCTCAAGCAAGGTGCTGGCAATGCCCTCATTGGCCAGCAACAAGGCAAACGATAGCCCGACATGACCACCGCCAACAATAAGCACTTTTTGCTCGCTAACTGCTTGGCTGATTGTTTTTGGTTCTGTTGTTGGTGTTGCTACTGTTTGAGATGCTTGCGTTGTATTTACAGCTTGTGTAGCTTGTTCGGTTTGCGCTTTCGGCTGCTGCTGATTATAAGCTGAACTGCTGGCAGCGGTTGCTGCTTGAGTGCTACTTGCTTTTGCTATTGTCGTGCTAGTTTTGGACTTCATAACATCCCTCACATCAGTTAAATAACTCAATTAGATCATATAGTCGTAATGTTTGTTTTGCGTAAGATTCGCTTAGAGGCTGCATAGATGATACCCTTAATTCCCCATCGTTTGTAGTGATTAAAAGTCTTTTTGGTCATTACCTATATTTATCAACCGTCTCTATCCTGTCCATCTAAGCTAAGCCTTCTTTCTTTGCTTAACCCCTCTGTCGCTACTGTCATCATTGATAACTAATACCTTTTCTGAGAAATAACCTATCTTTATCAAACTCGCTAAACCTACTACTTGTAGCCTTTGCACGCCTTTTACTCGATATCTTAATTTTTAGATTTGGTATAACAATGCTACTAAATAACAGATAACAATTAAAAAAACACTAACTGTGAACAACGCCTTAAAACAAACCTGCTGAATCAAAACAAGGAACCACTTGAATTTTAACAATGAACGGCCATAATAAAAGACATAGCCAACAAATTTAACCTAAAATACCTCATTAAACCAATACATTCGATAAGACAAAAGGAAGCTCACTTGACTGGTACTGTCACTCGTAAAGTAAACTTAGACTTTTTAACCTCACCACAGCTAAGAACCTTGGTTGGTGAGTATAATAATCACTTAAAATACATCCAAGATCGCTTAGGCATTCATATCAACCAGCGCCAACACAAGTTTATCTTATCTGGAGATTTAACGGCTGTTGAGCGTGGTGACTTTATCCTAAACAAGCTAGCAGATGAGGCGCAAACCACAGATGATTTGCGCCCAGAAGAGTTGCACCTTATCATTCAAGCAAGTATGTCCCGTGATGCTGATAACTTTGCCTCTCCAGCGGTGCCATCAAAACAGGAAGATAACAATAGCGAGGACATTGCTTATGATGCTGAGGCCAATTATGACAGTATTGCACTCAAAACACGTAAAGGCAAAATCATCCCTCGTGGTGGCAACCAACAGCGCTATGTAAAGCGTATCTTGACCTCAGATGTCTCCTTTGGTGTCGGCCCTGCTGGTACGGGTAAGACTTATCTAGCGGTGGCTTGCGCAGTGGATATGCTTGAGCGCAACGAGATTGAGCGTATTTTGCTGGTGCGTCCTGCGGTTGAAGCTGGTGAAAAGCTGGGCTTTTTACCCGGCGATTTGACTCAAAAAATTGACCCCTATTTACGTCCTTTATACGATGCGCTTTATGAAATGCTTGGCTTTGAAAAGGTGGGAAAACTGATTGAAAAACAAATCATTGAGATTGCACCCTTAGCCTATATGCGTGGTCGTACCCTGAACAACTCTTTTGTCATTCTAGATGAGGCGCAAAACACCACTCCAGAGCAGATGAAAATGTTCTTAACCCGTTTAGGCTTTGGCTCACGGGCGGTAATTACTGGGGATGTGACTCAGGTTGACTTACCCCGTGGTCACAAGTCTGGTCTGGCGCAAGCGTTACAAATCTTGGGCAAAATTGATGAAATTCACATCACTAAGTTTGACTCAAAAGACGTGGTACGCCATCAGTTGGTACAGAAGATTGTTGAAGCCTACGGCGAATGGGATGAAGAACAAGAGGCGATAAAAGAAGCACGCAAGCAAGCCCGCCGAGCTGAGCAAGAGCGCAAACAGGCGGAAGCGGAAGCAAATAATAAGTCTTAATCTTCAATAGACTTTCTGCGTTTATCAACTGTTATTTCTGCGTTTATCAGCTGTTAAATGTGAAGCACTGTGTTTATTATTAGCTAACAAGTCGGAGTCTCTCTGGCTTGTTGTGTTTTAAGACCTATGTTTTAGACGTATACTTTAGTTCAGCAAGCCTATTACCATCATAAATAGGACTTACGCAAAAATATGATTTCAAGACTTTAAAAGCGACTGGTTATTATTTATGGAGCGTCTGGCTCTACCTTCAGAGGATTCATAAATGATGACCAGTTGCCATAATATCTACTCGTACGTAAGTCCTAATAAATACCGATCGGAAACCCTTATATTATGAGTAGCTCCCTATCTCCTACCATCGACATCAGCGCATCAGGCGCTGTCGCTGACACTGTATTAGATCAATACTATTCACTGGCGCATATTCAAAAAGTGTTAACCACCAGCTTAGATTATATGAGTGCACAATCGGTTGACTTCCCTTATTTTGAAGATCTGGCCGAAGATGAGTGGTCACAAAAGCCAAAACAGTTAGGGGTTTATTTAACCGATGCTAACGAAGGTCGAGCGCTTAACCTTGAAGCCCGTGACAAAGATTATGCCACCAACATCCTTTCCTATCCAAGTGACCTGCCCGCCTTTATCTTAGCGGAAATGCCGAGCATACCACTGGGTGAGCTGATCATTTGTCATGAAGTGGTTGAGCAACAAGCCTCTGAGCAAAACAAACCGATTACAGAGCATGCGACCCATTTACTGGTGCATGGCATCTTGCATTTATTAGGCTTTGATCACGAGCTTGGACAGGCTGAACAAGATGAAATGGAAGGCTTTGAGATTGCCATTTTAAAGAAGCTTGGTATTAGCAATCCTTATGTTGCGCGCTGATTTGCAGGTATGACATATTGGTTATCAATTTTTATCAGTTACTCACTGATATCCATTAGACTTCAGGACTCAAGTTATCTATTCAAGTTACATACTAATAACAATTAAGACTGAATTATTCTTATATTTTGTGAGTCATATAACTTGAAATTATCAATACCATCCTCATATATAAGGTAAGACAGACATAAACTGTCCCTTCATAACAACAGAATAACCAAATATGAGGATAGTAATATGAACAAATTAGTCACTAGAAATTCAATCTTTGATAGCCTATTTGATGAGATGACACCTGGCTTCTTTATGCGTCCACTACATGGTGATGCCCTACCAACTGCCGGTCAAATCAAAATTGACGTCAGTGAAAAAGACGACACTTACTACATTAACGCAGAAGTGCCAGGCGTGGCCAAAGAAGATATCGACTTATCTATCTCAGGCGACGTGGTCTCTATCAGTGCTGAAATCGAGCAGCGTGATGAGCAAAAAGATGGCAACAAAGTCTTACGCAGTGAGCGCTACTATGGCTCAGTATCACGCAGCTTCCAGTTACCTGAAAAGGTTGATGTGGATAAAGCTGAAGCCGCTTATGAAAACGGTGTGTTACAACTGGTATTACCAAAGCAATCCAGCTCATTAAGCAAAAAGCTTGAAATTAAATAAACAGACAACTGTTTAGTATTTCAGCCTAATTAGTCAGTTTAACTGGCGTTAAAAAAGACACATGATATGATATCGTGTGTCTTTTTTTATGCCTTAATTTTTTAGTCAAACTATTTTAAGTTGCCCTTTATGTCGTTAACTCCTATTCCCTCTAGTCATAAGCCATTTAATCGCAGCGCTTATTTTCATCTCCCTCTTGCCTTAGGTCTACTCGCCACTGTCTACATCCATCCAGCATTGGCGGCGTCAGAGACAGCGCCGACGACGACTCAAACAACGCAAAGCAGCGACTTAAACAGCTCTGACAGCTTGGACAATCAGCAGTTCCAAGCTTGCTTAGATGAACTGGCACAAAGCGATGCCTTTGCCAGTGTACAGACCACCTTTAATCAGTATCGTCCAATGACAGCCGATCCTAGCGTCATAAAAGCACTGAATTATCAGCCAGAGTTTCGCAAACAGCCGTGGGATTACTTGGCAAGCTTGGTTGATCTTGAACGGGTCAATGACGGCATTGCAGCCAGCGAACGCTATGCAGATATCTTGCAAGGCATCGAAGAACAATACGGGGTCAACCGCTATGACGTGCTTGGCGTATGGGGTGTCGAGTCTGACTTTGGCACTAAGTTGGGTCAAAAGGACGTCATCAATTCACTGGCGACGTTATCCTGCTTTGATCGACGCCAAAGCTATTTCCGAGGTGAGTACGCCAGTGCGTTAAAGATTCTTCAAAATGGCGATATCAACGCAGAGGATTTTAAAGGCTCTTGGGCAGGTGCTTTTGGGCAAACTCAATTTATGCCTGCTACCTTTTTGGAATTGGCGCAAGACTTTGACGGTGACGGACGCAAAGATTTGGTCAACAGCCAAGCCGATGCCCTCGCCTCTACCGCTAATTTTCTCAAAAAAAGAGGCTATCAAGCCAATCAGCCTTGGGGCTATGAAGTGCGCTTGCCAGCAGATTTGGAAGCCTCTAGCGACCGTAAAAACAAACAGCCCATGTCACATTGGCGCAGCTTAGGCATTACCTTACCCGATGGTCGTCCCTTGCCAGATGACTTGGCACAAGCAGGTTTATTGTTGCCGGCCGGTGCTGAAGGTCCTGCCTTCTTAGTGGGGCGTAATTTTGATGCCTTTTATGCTTACAATGCGTCAGAAAACTATGCCTTAGCCATCGGTCATCTGTCACAGCTGATTGCCCAAAAAAGCAATCAGGTCAGCTTTGCCACCCCTTGGCCAACCGATGATCCAGGTTTGAGCCGCAAGCAGTCACGTGAGGTGCAACAGGCGTTACATGACTTAGGTTATGACATTGGCGAGGTAGACGGTTTTATCGGTGATGGCACGCGCAAAGCGATTCAGCAATATCAGACTGATAACAACTTGGAGGCAGATGGCAAAGCAGGACAAAAAATCTATCAGCATTTAATGCAGGCGGTAGAAAAGTTGCCTAACAGACAGTCGCCAGCGGCTATAAGCGATGATGCCAGTCAGATGAGTGCTCCTACACAGACAGCCAGTGGCGCAAGCGATGGCCAAAATATTGATGGTAGCTCTCCTGAAAATGAAGATAGTTCAGCCTCCTCTTCTCGCTTGTTACCCAGCAAAGGGGTGATGGCAATTATCATTAGTTTGCTTATTTTATTGTCGATCATTTTGGTCAACAAGTTTAAGCGTCCTAAACCTTAATTTGCTTAATCATTATCATCATAATTAATGCACAAAAAGCCAGACTTAGTCTGGCTTTTTGCTACTACTTTTAACTAACTCTTATTACTAATACATCCTAAACTATTGCAACTTATTAGCTAATTATTAGCTAATTATTAATCGACAGTCACTCTATCCATTCATATCACAGTAAGTAAATAAATAAGTGATTAATAGTTATCGAAGTAGCTTTTAAGCTCATAATAACGCTCGCCTAGCATTCTAGTAATACACTGCATTCTTACGATTTCTTGACGAGCAGGCTCAGCGCTTCTGGCTTCATCGACACAGACTTCATCACGATATTTAACCCACTCTTGTTGCTCATAAGTGATAGAGTCTTGCGCCTCTTTTGAGCCTCTAGCCCAAAGCTTATTAAACTCGCTACGCTTATAATCCATCTCAGCTTTCACTTTTGCTTGCTCAGCTGCAATGCTGGCCAGCTCACTTTGGGCTTGTGAAGTGGCGGCTTGCTCTGCCTTTTCTGCTTCAATCATGGCTTGCGCTGCAGCTTTACCTTCTTGTGCTTTTAGCTTTTGGATATTACTCTTTTGGTTCGAATCTACCACAACAGTTGCTAAGAAGGTAGACAAGTCACCGCCATTTTGCATCTCAACAAAGATAACCTCGCCGTCATCCGTTGGCTGTACTGAATACTCTGCTTCATAGCTTATGGCATTGGCGTCTAACGTAATATCTTGCTGATAAGCATCTTCTTCAACATCCAGCTCATCATGATAGTCTCTGGTATAGTTGGCTTTTTGGATCATATCAACTGGGATGGTTACCTTTAGCGTACCCATACAAAAGTTCTTTGTACTGGCAGGGTCATCTTTTGTTGTGCGAATACGAGACAAGTCCATCGCTAACTGGTTGATACTGGCTCGAATATTTGAGCCTGACGTTCTTGTTGAAAAGACATCACTATAATCTCTAGCCTCTGAATTAATAGATTTTTGTAACGCTTCAATCACCAGCGTGGTGGCACTAGGATCACTACACTCGACTTTTTTACTGCCACCCATAACTTGGCCACAGCCTACAGCCATTAACACCGTACTTAACAAGGCTACTTTTGATAAACTTTTATACATGAGCTATTCCTAATATCAACTATGTTTCAAATTCAGCGACTGTGACTAATTAAATTTTACAAACTTATAATATAATAGTAACAAATTATCCAGTTTTTAGAAATAGTTAGTTTGATTTGGGCTTGATAGCAATGTGGCAGTAACAGTCACTAATCTTTTATCCTAACCAATAAAAAAACCTTACCAGCCTAAACTGATAAGGTTTATTTAAAAGTACATTTAATCTAAAAAGCATTTAGCTTGCTTGATTAAACAAATCGGTTAAAAAAATTAGCCTTTAATTTTCTTAATAGATTTGGCGTCGCAGCCTTTATAAAGGAATTCACTGTTCGCATTTTGAATGTTGACGCTTGATTTGTGATAGTTATTTAGACGTAGGGTATCACTCATAATGCTAAAGTTTTCTTCATCTCCAAATACGGTTTGCACATCGTCTGAGCGTCCAAGGTTAATCGGTAAGAATCTAGTTTTACCGTTTAGATAGGCTTCTGCGTAGGTCGGTAGGTTTTGTTTATTAAAGCCATATTTGACGCTGATTTTGCCATTATTTTGGCACGTATAGTTGACTTGTCTAACTTTCACCGCTGTATCATGGCTTGTTGCAGGATCCATAACTTGGTCTGTGTAAGCGAACGCTGAACCTGAAGCTAAGGCAGTCGCTGCAAGACCAGCAGCAGTAACGATTGACATAAATTTGTTTGAAACTTTCATGGTATTTCCTCTTATAGAAAATGTAATGGATAAATAACGGTTAATAGCCAACTTTATTATTCAGAGATATTCAGATTATTATTAACAATTTTTATTTAAATTTGGTATAAAAAATAATTAGTTTTTATTGAATATAAAATGACAATTAGATGAGCTATTTATAGCCCTATTCATCAATTATTTGTATTAACCTTTATGTGACTTAGTATATTAGAAAAAAAATTTACCACTGTTATAAATGATAGTTTGTCTTGTTGTCACAACGTAAATTTTATTACCCATTTTTATTAAAACACTCAAACATTGTCCATAAAAAGAAGACCTTACCAACATGGCAAGGTCTTCTTCTTTTACAATCTGCTGTGGTAAAAGACCGTGAAACAAAGCAGGTTCAGCAGTCAGTAACAGCCTAATTTATTTAGGATGCACCATATCAGCAGGGATTACCCACTCATCAAACTGGGCTTCTGTTAACAGCTCAAGCTCGACCGCAACTTGCTTCAAAGTTTTGTTTTCTTTGTAAGCAGTTTTGGCAATCTTCGCCGCATTTTCATAACCCACATGACGGTTCAATGCAGTCACTAACATTAGTGAATTGTGTAAGAAGGCATCGATTTTTTCTTGTACTGGCTCAATACCAACCGCACAATGATCGTTAAAGCTGTTACAGGCATCGCCTAGTAATTTGATAGATTGTAATAAGTTATAAGCGATAACTGGCTTAAATACGTTTAGCTCAAAGTTACCTGATGCACCTGCCATGCTAATGGTAGTGTCATTACCCATTACTTGCGCCACAACCATAGTCATTGCTTCTGACTGAGTTGGGTTGACTTTACCTGGCATGATAGATGAGCCTGGCTCATTTTCAGGGATGGTTAATTCACCAAGACCACAGCGAGGGCCTGAGGCTAACCAGCGCACATCGTTGGCAATTTTGTTTAAGCTGGCCGCTAGAGTTTTTAAGGCACCTGATGCAAATACTTCGGCATCACGTGCTGCTAACGCTTCAAATTTGTTTGGCGCAGTCACAAATGGTAGACCCGTTAACTCTGATAACTGAGCCGCTGCTTTTACCGCATAGTCTGGGTGTGAGTTTAGACCAGTACCAACCGCTGTACCGCCTAGTGGCAGCTGATATAAGCCGTCTAATGCATTGTCAATACGTACTAGCGCATGGTCTAACTGACTCACATAGCCGCTAAATTCTTGACCTAAAGTCAATGGCGTTGCATCTTGTAAGTGAGTACGACCAATTTTCACGATGCTGTCAAATTCTTTCGCTTTTTTGTCCAGCGTATCACGCAGCGCTTTTACTGCTGGGATAAGTAGGCTGTTGATTTGACGCGCAGCTGCCACACGAATGGCGGTTGGGAAGCTGTCGTTAGTTGATTGGGCATGATTAACATGGTCATTTGGATGCACTGGCTTGTATGTACCTCGTGGGTTGCCAGCAATTTCATTGGCACGGTTGGCAAGCACCTCGTTCATGTTCATGTTTGACTGTGTGCCTGAGCCAGTTTGCCATACCACCAATGGGAACTGGTCGGTAAGGCCGCCATTAATCACTTCGTCAGCCGCTTGTACGATAAGGTCACGCTGTGCTTCTTCGATACGACCTAAGCTGGCGTTAGTAATAGCAGCTGCTTTTTTGACCAGTGCCATCGCTTCAATCATTGGACGTGGTAGCGTTTCGCCACCGATTTTGAAGTTTTCACGGCTGCGCTGAGTTTGTGCACCCCAATACGCATCCTGTGGTACTTCCACATTACCCATGGTGTCTTTTTCGGTACGAGTTGACATACTGTCTCCTTTTTTATTTAGGGTCTATCAAAATGATGTTGAGCTTATAATTGAGAATAAAATCCTCTCTGACTCAAGAAAAAATAATCGTAAATATGATAGCATGACTAACAGGCAAACGCATGAAAAGCTGCCCTAATCATACGCCATCATACGCTGAGTTAACCAAATAATTCAAGCAGATTGGCGTATCAGTTTTTAATAGGTAATTTATAACAAACGATAGTAAATACACTATGAAAAATAATATACCATCTGGCAGTCCGTCTCGCCAAGACATCAGCCGTCAACGCCTCGCTTTAACCACTCAGCAGCGCCGTACGGCCAGTGCCCTCGCCAGCCGCTTCTTACCCAAGCTCACCCCTCGCCTGCCCAAAGGCGCAAAAGTAGGTATCTATATTGATGCCTTTGGTGAGTTGCCGACCCAGCCGATTTTAAGCTGGTGTCAGCGCATGGGATACAGCGCTTATATCCCTGTGGTTAATAGCTTGGGAAAAGATAACAAGCACATCCGCTTTACTCCAGTTTTTCACAGCAAACTTATCAATATCCCTACTCTGCGTCACAACTTTGGGATGAGAGAGTCAAAACAACGCCATTATCTTTGGGCAGATGAGTTAGATTTGATCCTATGTCCATTGGTCGCCGCTGATGAACAAGGCAATCGTATGGGGATGGGTGGCGGCTTTTATGACACCACGCTTGCTAGGTCTTATCAATACAGTAGCTCCCAATTTTTACGCAGACACCCACTGCGTGTCGGTTGGTGTTACGAGTTTCAAGTGGTTGAACAATTAGACACCCAACCTTGGGATGTGCCTTTAAATGCACTGATTACCCCAGAAAAGATACGCTGGTTTTCATAAGGCCAAAATATGACAAAACATTTAAATACCAAATCTTTCACTACCAAGCCTTTAAACAGTGATGAGCAGAGTAAACACAAGCATTCGAACCTAAAAACCGAAAGCCCAAATACTGAGAGCACTGAGAGTGTTGCAGACAAGGTAGACAAGCATCTACAAAGCCTAGAAAACAGCAGCCAAGTAGCACAGCAGCGTCAACTGTCACCTGAGTCACAGTTATTTACCGAGGATGAGTTGGCGTATTTAATTAATCCTGACCGATTAAAGGCGTTAATGAAAAATGGCGACGACTTTTTGGGTTATTTAACCGCTGAAATTGATAAGTTTGAAGATTAAAAAACCGCTTAATTAAGGACACTATGAAAAATACAAGGCAGTATTTACCAAGTCTGATAAACTCTATCAAAGCCCATCCGTTTAAAGTTGTGTTTGTCATTTTGTGGGCAGTGTTCGTCTATCAGATTATCATGGCAGGCTATCGCCCCAACCCTTTTGCCTTGCGTTATATGGATAGCCCTGAACCACAGCCTTACGCGACCAGCTTAGTGGTCACTTTAAATGTCATAATGCTGTTGCATCTTGCTGTGCTCGTTGCGATCGATTGTTATATGCGCAGTCGCTGGAAGTTTGGGTTAATGCTGATCGTTAGCCTGCCCCTGATGTTTTTCTTTGGGATGATGATTATGCACGCCCCGCCTGCCTTGGTATGGATGATGATGTGGACGGTATTAGCTTGTGCCTATCTGTTATTAACCTGCATTTGGCAAGTGTGTCGCTATTTATATAATTAGACTTAATCTCAAACACAAAAAAGCGAGTCCCGAACCATCGACACTCGCTTTTTTATTCAAGTTTTATTACTAAAACAATAGGTTACAGCACCATCGCCGCAATCCAGCCAAAAATAAGTAGCGGGATATTAAAGTGTAAGAAGGTTGGAATCACACTGTCTTTAATATGGTCGTGCTGACCATCTACACCCAAACCTGATGTCGGGCCAAGCGTTGAGTCAGAAGCAGGAGAGCCTGCATCCCCAAGCGCCCCTGCCGTACCGATAATAGCCACCGTTGCCAGTGGTGAAAAGCCCATCGCCATACACAGTGGCACATAAATGGCGGCAATAATCGGAATGGTCGAAAACGAAGAACCAATGCCCATGGTCACAATAAGCCCAATCGCCAACATTACCAAGGCTGCAATACCTTTATTACCTGCAAACAGCTCTGTTGCTCCTTCAATAAGTGGTGCAATCTGATCTGTGGCTTTCATCACTTCCGCAAAACCTTGCGCGGTAATCATAATAAAGCCAATCATCGCCATCAGCTTGATGCCTTCATTAAAGACGCTGTCCGCTTCATTCCACTTCACTACCCCTGTGGCCATAAATACGCCAAAACCAAATAGTGAGCCTAATAACAACGACTCAGTGTAAAGCTGTACCACAAAAGCCGTCACAATCGCCAACAGTGCTATCAGCGTCTTGCTTTTACTTGATGCAGAAGCGGATGCTGCCGCTTGCGTCAATTCATCTGATTTTGACACACCATTTATTGCAGTATTATGTGCCTTATTATCTTTAACACCATTAACACCATTAGCATCATTAGCATCATTAGTATTTTTAGTGTCACTAGTTGCAGCACCATACTGATCACCACCTGCTACCTGTGCCCCTAAACGATACACTCTAGGCTTACGGTATGTAAAGAAAATAGCCATTAGCAAACCCACTAACATACCCAAAGCAGGAATAGCCATCGCTTGCATCACTGAGATATTTTCGACATTCATGCCCGCTTCTGCAACGTTCTTTAGCATGATTTGCTTTAAGTAAATCTCACCAAAGCCATAAGGGATAAACATATAAGTGGTGACCAAACCAAAGGTCATTAAACACGCCAGCAAGCGTCTATCTACCTGAAGACGATTAAATACTCCTAATAAAGGTGGGATAATCAATGGAATAAAGGCAATATGAATAGGGATAAGGTTTTGGCTAAACACACTCATTAGTACTAGGCCAAAAAATAACGCCCATTTAATCGATTTCGTGCCACCCTCATTGCTATTAATACGGTTAATCACCCCGTTTGATAACGATTGTGGCAACCCTGAATGGGCAATGGCGACCGCAAACGCACCAAGTAACGCATAAGATAAGGCAATTTGTGCGCCATTTTTAATCCCATCTTGAAACGCCGCCAAAGTCGCATCAACACCTAGACCGCCAACCAAACCGCCGACCATGGCGCCGATTAACAAACTGAGTACCACGTGCACTCTGGCCAGTGATAGCCCTAGCATCACTATCACCGCCAATAATACCGCATTTACCATATTTTATTCCTTATCAACAAAGACCCTAACGTTACAATCAAACGCTGTTCAGAAAAAATAGCGACACATCCCTTCTATTTTACCTGATTTTTGCACTATAAGCGCTTGCTAACATGACAACTCATATAATAAAACTTGCAATTAGGGCAGATAACCACCATTTAGATAGACATAACACCACTTAAAAAGACATAGCATAGACAACATCATTGAACAAAAACATCATTGAACAAAGATGAAAACAAGATTTGTGTCACACGATAAGGAAACAATATGAGTAAATCCGATAAAGATTATGACAGCACCATCGAGCAGACGTTTGGTAACAATACCGATGCGAGTCAGGATGATGAGCAAACTCAAAGCACCATCGAAAACGCTGCTGATGCTGACATAACCACAGATTCAGAGCCAACGGATGTGGCACAGGATGCACAAGAAGAGACTTTGCCTCTGCTTGCACTACGTGACGTGGTGGTGTATCCACACATGCAAATTGCCCTATTTGTTGGTCGTCAGCCGTCAGTTGAGGCGATCGAAGTTGCGCAGGAGAAGCATGACAGCTTAGTGTTGGTCGTCTCACAAAAAGACTCACTGACCGAAGATATTGAGCAAGACAACTTATATGAATATGGTACTGTGTGCCGTATCGTTAGCACCATGCCACATGATAGCGACCAAAACTGCATTAAGGTACTGATTGAAGGCGTATATCGAGTACAGCTGACAGAAGTTACTGACCAAGGTGAATATTTAAGCGGTAGCTTTAAGCGCAGCGACATCACCTTGACCATGGATGATGAACAACAACAAAATACCATGGATGCATTGCGTAGCCTATTTGCTAGCTATGCTGAAGCCCGCCTACGCAATAGTCGTGAGCTCATCCGAGTCACAGATCGTATTGAAGATCTACTAGAGCTGGTATATTTTATCGCCACCCGTGTCTCTATGGATCTTGACAGCAAAATGACGAAATCGAAATCGTCCCAGAGGCTCTACATAGCATCGTTCAGCGCTATACCCGTGAAGCCGGTGTGCGTAACCTTGAGCGTGAGGTCAATAAAATTTGCCGTAAGGTGGTGCGTGAATCGGTTGAAAAGTATGGCGTCAAGCCCTCGAAAAAGACCAAAATTGACACCGTGGTTGTTGATAATACAAACATCAGTGACTATCTGGGTGTGCATCAATACGACTTTGGTTTGGCTGAAGAAAAACCTGAAATTGGTCGCGTCACTGGTCTTGCTTGGACCAGCGTTGGCGGTGAGCTGCTTACTATCGAAGCCATCACCATGCCGGGCAAAGGCGAGTTGGTTTACACCGGCTCATTGGGTGATGTGATGAAGGAGTCGATTCGTGCGGCGATGAGTGTGGTGCGTGCCCGTGGTGATATGCTGGGCGTGGACTATGAGACGTTCAAGTCAAAAGACATACACGTTCACATGCCTGAGGGTGCAACGCCAAAAGATGGACCATCTGCTGGTATTGCATTGACCACAGCCTTAGTGTCTGCCTTGACTGGCATTGCGATTCGTCCCGACATTGCGATGACAGGTGAGGTGACCTTACGTGGCAAGGTATTGCGTATTGGTGGTTTAAAAGAAAAACTACTGGCTGCGCATCGTGGCGGCATTAAGCATGTATTGATACCTGAGTCTAACGAGCGTGATTTGGTTGATATTCCTGATAATGTTAAAGAAGGCTTGACTATTCAGCCAGTCTCAACCATTGACGAGGTGCTTAAAGAAGCGTTGGTATCCATGCCAAAACCGCTTAATCCTGCAAAAGTTGCGGTTGACACCACCAAGTCAACTAAGGCACTACGCAGCTAAGGTAGGTCTGTCATTTATGGCAGCACCACGATTGTTTTTTATACAAATCAGTTAGAGATAAAAGCCGCTTAAGAGTTACTTGAGCGGTTTTTTTGTTGCTCAAATTATGGCTACCCTATTACTCACAACTCTACTCACCTGATTCACCTGATTTACCAGATTCGGCTGATTCGGCTTTTTTGCCTTACTCATCTCATCGCATTCATAGGTAAAAAAGATAAAAATGACGATACAAAAGTGAACACCTAAAGAAATCTAAAATGGTTACAAGGCTACCGAGCGCAAGTACTACAAATGTAGGCTTAGCGAGACACCGCGTTTAGTATTTCGCCGACTATAACCCATTGTCTACTATTGATAAAGTAAATGAGACTGCCTATACTAAACAGATAGGTAGCATATATATAACTCGATAATAATAACCAACAAAGCGGTGAAAAACTGACACATTTTATGATTGTCTCGATAAATAATGAGTCATTTAACCGCTTAGCTGTTTATTGCTTTAGCTACTCATTATTTTATTTAACGACTCACTATTTGAGTTATTTCACTATTTTAGTTATTCACTACTTTGATTATTCCAATAACACTTAACACCCATCAAAACCTAACTTAAGGAGCATACAATGAAAAAACTACTTGCCACTGGTGCTTTACTGGCCTCTGCTATCGCACTATCAGCGTGTCAAACTACCGCAAACCCTGATATAGCTGAGAATAAGCTTCCCGTATTAAAATCACAGATCTATACCGTTGATGGCAGTGCACAACACCTAGGAGATATGTATTTGCGCCCTGTCGATGGCGGTGTTCAAGTATTTGGCGAGCTAAGAGGCCTAACTCCTGGATCTACGGTTGCAGTCCATATCCATGAAAAAGGCAGCTGTGCTGATATGGGTAATGCTGCAGGTGGTCACTTTAACCCTTATAATAAGCCACATGGTCATCCAAGTAGTTCTGAAAGCCATGCTGGTGATCTGCCAAACGTTACTGCTGATGCTAATGGTGTAGGTACCATGAACTTCGTCAAAAAAGGTATTTCAGTTTCACAAACAGCACCAGGTAGTGTCTATAATCGTACCTTTATCGTTCATGCTGGTGCAGACGACTATACCAGTCAGCCAACAGGTAATGCTGGAGGACGTATCGGCTGTGGTCTTATCAAAAGCTATTAAGCTGTTTTGATCACTTAATCAGTTGCTTTATTAGTTAGTTGATAAATTGGTTAATGAGTTAATCAGTTGCTTTATAAACTGATAGATTGATTTATTAATTGATAAACGGCTAAATCAATACACACTGTTGTTGCCATCCTTTGTATCTCTCGTCCTAAAATAGGATGACAGCAAAAAGCCAGTCGCTACCTCATGACTGGCTTTTTTATGGTTTAATATCAGAATAACGCGACAGCAGTTGTCGAGTATTGTGATACTTGCCCTATCCAATATGGCCAGATTTGTTATACTTATCACCTCAATACGGTTACCCCATAACAGCAGTGGCAACCGGTTAAACTCTCATTTATTTCTCTCTTGCATAGATACTTTTATCGATAATATGTGTTATGTTTATTAATCATACTACATAAAAAATTTAGTCTTACCACTTACTATCTGTTACTAACAGCACACGACAAATTATCAAGCAAACACTTAATTTTATACTCTCATTAACTTTATAATTTTATTAACTTTATAATCTTATTAACCTCATAAACTTACTAATTTTATAATCTGACTGACTTTCTTATTTCATAAAACCAAATCACTTCTCTTAGGATATTATTATGGACGACAACAAAGCCAAAGCGCTAAAAGCGGCACTTGGTCAAATCGAAAAACAATTTGGTAAAAACACCATCATGCATTTAGGGGATAACTCTGCCGCCTTAGATGTGGATGTGGTGTCAACTGGCTCACTTGGCCTAGACATCGCTCTAGGTATTGGCGGTCTACCCAAGGGACGTATTATTGAAATTTACGGCCCTGAAAGCTCGGGTAAAACCACCCTAACCTTGCAAGCCATCGCCGAATGTCAAAAGCAAGGCGGTACCTGTGCCTTTATCGATGCTGAACATGCGCTAGACCCAATTTATGCCCGTAAACTTGGCGTCAATACCGATGAGTTATTGGTATCACAACCAGATAACGGTGAGCAAGCACTAGAGATTACCGATATGTTGGTGCGCTCAGGAGCGCTAGATATGATCGTTATTGACTCAGTGGCAGCACTTACCCCACGTGCCGAAATTGAAGGCGAAATGGGCGACAGCCACATGGGGCTACAAGCCCGCTTAATGAGTCA
The DNA here is from genome assembly GCF_000382145.1 of Psychrobacter lutiphocae DSM 21542. Classification (GTDB taxonomy): domain Bacteria; phylum Pseudomonadota; class Gammaproteobacteria; order Pseudomonadales; family Moraxellaceae; genus Psychrobacter; species Psychrobacter lutiphocae. Next base: position 29,175 of record NZ_KB907642.1, on the reverse strand, counting down.
GGCGCTGCGTAAAATCACAGGTAACGCCAAGCGCTCAAACTGTATGGTTATCTTTATTAACCAAATCCGTATGAAAATTGGCGTTATGTTCGGCTCACCAGAGACCACAACCGGTGGTAATGCCCTGAAATTCTACGCCTCGGTTCGATTAGATATTCGCCGTATCGGTGCAGTGAAAAGCGGTGATGAAATTATTGGTAACCAAACTCGAGTCAAAGTTATTAAAAACAAAATGGCACCGCCATTCCGTCAAGCAGAGTTCGAGATCACCTATGGCGAAGGCACCAACCACTTAGCGGAAGTCATCGACTTAGGCGTTGAAATCGGCGTCGTTGGGAAAGCAGGCGCTTGGTATAGCTATGGCGATGAAAAAATCGGTCAAGGTAAAGCCAACTCTGTATTGTTCTTAAAAGACAACCCACACATTGCTGAAGAAATCGAAGCCAAAATCCGTGCCGAAAAGCTGGCAACTCCAAAAGCTGAGGGTAACGAAGAAGAGGCAGCTGAAGTTGAAACTGCATCAACGCCAGAAGCTTAAATAATGATTTAATTTAATGGCCTTAGGCAGGATGAGTACTTGATGATTAGCAGGTATTCATCCTTTTTGGTTTAAGCGACTTTGGTTTAAGAGGCTTATAAATTTAAGTCTTTCATATTGAAGGTTTTTTCATTTAAGATTTTTTTTAGTTTTGGGCTGACAAAAAATGGAGATAAAAACACTTGCACAAATCCTCGCTGAAAACTCGGATAAAGCCCCTAAACAAAACAAACCCAAAAAGCAGAAAAAGACTGGGCGAATCGAACATCAGCAATACCGCAGCCATCAAACAAATCAGGCACAGTCATCTGCTGCTCGGCATCGTCCTGCGTCCCGTTTAAGCGATGATCCTTATACCTCACCCAATACAACGACTGATAATCTAGATAACTTATATAACTTAGATAACTTAGATAATGTGGAACCAAACAGCGCTGATGGGTTCATATCAGAAGCAGCCACCTCATCTACAACAAACAGCAAACGCCGCAAATCGAAAAAGAAAAAGCAGTTTCACCCAGCCTCACCCTATCAGCCAAAGATAGGACTGGCAGATCCGGTCAAAGAAGTCGATCCCAATAGTATTAAAAGCTTATTGGCACAGGTAAAAGCGGAAGCGGAAACCAAGCAAGTTCAAACCACTAAACTTGATTCAGAGTTAAATACAGCGCCCAATACAGACAGCTCACTTGAGGGCTCAACAGACAACTCACCAACAGACAACTCATCAACAGATAGCTCAATTGACAATCTGCCAGCAGCCTTAAAGGTGTATCTAAAAACGCCTGAGCAACGAGAAGCCGAAAAAGAAGCGATCAAAGCCGAAAGCCGACTGCGTTGGCTCGCCTTTTATTACCTGTCTCGCCGTGAACACTCAGCGCAAGAGCTAAAAGACAAGCTGATTGCCAAAGAGCAAGACCCTGAGAGAATTGATGCGCTGTTAGAAGAGTTTCGTGAAAAAGGCTATCAAAGCGACTATCGCACCGCCATCATGCTTATCCGTGAAGGTATCCGCAAGCGTTATGGGCGAGTGCGTATCAAAAATGACTTTTATAAACGTAAAGTCGATATGCCGACCAATATCGATGAACTGATTGACATGGCGATGGATGACAATGAAGCTTTTGTCGATGTGCTGTCTGATAACGAGCTGGTTGACGGCGTGGATTGGCTGCGCTTGGCGGTCGAAGCCCGTGTCAAAAAATATGGCGATGAGATTCCAACCGAGCCAAAAATCAAAGCTCGGCAACTGCGCTTTTTACAATATCGAGGTTTTAAGCCCAATATCTGCTTTGAGGCGATTAAATATAACTTACAGACCTTGGATGAGCGATTTTAAGCTGCGGTTATGGTTTAAATTTGACTATAATATTGGCTTAGCGCTAACGTCTTCTCAGGAAACTAAAGCCTTAATAATAACCAATAAACAGCGACAACACACAGCATAGATACAACAAAATAGATAATACAACAAAAAATAGGGACTAATCCGTGAGCAACACATCCTCCCCAATTATCGGTATCGATCTAGGCACCACCAACAGTCTAGTGGCTATCTGGCAAGACGAGCAAGCAACCCTTATTCCAAATGCCTTGGGGCGCCCTCTTACCCCCTCTGTGGTTAGTATTGAGGACGACGGCACCATTTTAATTGGTCAAGCTGCCAAAGAACGCCTGATTAGCCATCCACAACAAACCGCCAGCGTCTTTAAACGCTTTATGGGTAGTCAAAAAACCTACCGTCTCAATCTGGCAGCAGGGCAAGGCCAACATAAATTTAGCCCAGAAGAGCTGTCTTCTTTGCTGTTAAGTACGCTCAAGGCGGATGCAGAAGCCTATTTAAATTGTGCAGTGACCGATGCGGTGATTACCGTACCTGCTTATTTTAATGACTACCAACGTCAAGCCACCAAAAGTGCCGCCCAGCTAGCCGGCCTAAATGTGCGTCGCCTACTTAACGAGCCAACCGCTGCCGCCATGGCCTATGGCTTACATGAGAGCGGTAATGATCGTAAATTTTTGGTACTAGATTTAGGCGGTGGTACCTTTGATGTCACCTTATTAGAGCTGTTTTCGGGCATTATGGAAGTGCGTGCCAGCGCCGGTGACAACACCCTTGGCGGCGAGGATTTTACTCAAATACTCATCGATGGCTTTATCACCCATCAACAAACTATCGACGCCAAGCTAAATGCTGATTTTTGGCAGCCACATCTACCACTACTGTATGCGGTTGCTGAAAATGGCAAACGCGAACTGAGCAGCAACAACAGCACCACACTGCGCTTAACTCTTGATGACACTGCTTATGAGTGGCAAGTCACTGCCAGTGCTTATGAAGCGCTGGCCGAACCTTTGCTACAACGCTTTCGGCAGCCGATTGAGCGTGCGGTACGTGATGCCAAGTTGCGTATTAAAGAGCTTGACGATGTGGTCTTGGTCGGTGGTGCCACACGCATGCCCTTATTTCGTCAACTGATGACCCGACTGCTTGGTCGATTTCCATCAGTCGGTCTAAACCCAGATGAAACCATTGCCATCGGTGCTGCCATTCAGGCAGGTTTGGTTGCAGAAGATGCTGCGCTGGATGATGTGATTTTGACTGATGTGTCCCCCTACTCATTGGGCGTCGATACCAGTATCGAGCTGGGTAATAATCAGTATCAACACGGCGTATTTGCACCGATTATCGAGCGCAATACTGTGATACCGACCAGCAAAGTGCATACCTTTTATCCGATGCAAGATCGCCAAAGCGAGGTGCTGTTTAATATTTATCAAGGTGAGGCACGCTTAATCCAAGATAATATTAAAATCGGTGAAATGAGCATCAAACTACCGGCCAAATACTGGGGAAAAGCCAAGCAATTACCCATTGATGTGCGTTTTTCGTATGATGTCAATGGGCTGCTAGAAGTCGATATCGACGTGGAAGACAGTGCTGAGACCTATAATTTGGTGATTCAAAATGGTGCCAGGCACATTGACGATGCTGAAATGCAGCGCTCAAGAAAAAAGCTTAGCCAATTAAAGATTCATCCGCGTGATCAAGCCAAAAACCGTAATCTACTGGCTCGAGCTGAGCGCTTATATACCCAGCGCCTTGGCTTTGAACGTGAGCAATTGGCACGCCTGATTGGCTGGTATGAATCAGTACTTGATGCGCAAGATGAGATTAAAATCCGTCAGGCCAGTAGTGAATTACAAAAAAGCTTAGACCAGTTTGAAAAAGATGAGTGGTTTTAATCGTTTAAATAGCTTAACCGCCTTTACCTCTGACCTGCTTGAGTAGCAAACATGACTGAAACCTGCTGGGATATCCTAGGCATAGCGCCCACCGCTGATGAAAAAACAATTAAAAAGGCCTATGCGCTTAAACTAAGAGACAATAAGCCAGATAAAAACCCAGCTGGCTTTCGTGCGCTGCGCGAGGCTTATGAGCAGGCATTGGATGAGCGTTTGCTTTGGGAGACAAACAAGAACAGCTTTGATTATCATGGGGATAAAGATACAGACAACGCTGATAATGAAATTTTCTATGGCGAATCTAAATTTGACCTAGCACACACTGTAGAATTGTCAGCGACCTCTAATGAGGAAGTTATTGATAAGTTGACCCTAGTGATTGAGGGTAATAGTTACTATTTTCAGACTACTGAGCTTTTTGAGTCCACTGAAGGCAGTGACCAAGATAGCAATGTATTACAGCAAGCACAGCAACAATTAATCGAATGGCACCAGCAGTGGCAGCACTGTATTAACGCTGGCTTGAGCGAGGACGAAAACGAAGACGCAAAAGATAAACATACTGACATCGACACCCAACTAACCCGTTGCTTAACCGAACAGTTTAAGCAACTTACCGAGCTGCCACTCGATGCGCTAGAGGATTATGAAAAAGCGCTGATTATCTTTTTTGATGACCATCTTAAAGCCTATCCCAATGCTTATACGCTGGCCAAATCTCAGTTTAACTGGCATCAATATTTTAATGTTTGGCAGCAGCCAGAATACCCTTGGTATTTACTACAGCAGGTCGAGGAAGGCTACTGCGCCAGCACTCACTTTATCAATAAACTTCAGTTTCAAAAATACATGGCCAAAGCATACCCTGTGGTATATCAATATTGGAATTTTGGCCTGCCTTATGGAAAAGCACCCGACCGTTGGCAGTTTTTTAAACGGCTTTGGTTCCCGATATCAGCGCCTGAGTTAAATGATCAGATCAATGCACTACAAGAGGATATGCTGTCTAAGACCGCCGGCGATGCCATAGATAATAAACAATTAAACTATCCACAACTGCTGATATTAAAGCAGCGCCTAACACCCTTGGGAATGGTTCGGTGGACAGACTTTGTATTTATTGCGCTGGGTGTGGGTGCGGTCATTTCCAGTTTAGCCCTGATATTTCCTTACCACTCGGCATTATATGATTATATCGGTGTAGTGACTGTGCTAAGCCTGACCTATTTGTACTGGCAGCTGCACGTGAGTTATTTGATAAATCCAGAATATAATAGTCTCAGTCAAACTGTTCGTTTTGGCTGGGCGGCTATCAGTCTGCTGTTATGGGTTTTATCTGCTGGTTATAACGTGATTGCTGATTATATACCTGTTACTGATTATGTGGCTGGTTATATGGCTAATGATGCGGCTGGTTATGTGGCTGTAACTGGGACACTCTTTAATCATTATTACGGCGCCCATCTTGCTGGCTGTAGCGCACTGTTGGCGCTGACTAGCTTTATGCGTCCGGCTCATTTAAAGCACATCCTTTGGATGAGTGCCTTTTGCCTAATACTGTTTACCACCATCCTACCTTGGACGCTTGAACTCACTAACAATCTTGATTATCTGGTACCCGAAGCTGGTGATATTACACCGCTGGTTTGGCTTGCGCCCATGCTACCTGTGCTGCTGATGACCCTTGGCTCCTACGTTTATCCGCTAAGATGGCTGATCAAGATTGGCAAACATATATTGACTATGTTTAGCTTAGGCTCTGCGTTATTGGCGTTTATTCTGCTGCTCACCGGCTCAGATGTTTTTACCTCAAACTATTTGTTATTAACGCTGCTGGTGCTGCTGTTTGCTATGGTATTACTGTTTATGCTGATGTTTGTGACCACCAATCACTTTAATGAGCCGGATATGTTTTAGCCGCTAAGATTTATTATTCGGCCAGCTTCACCATCTCTAATAGGCGTAAATCTGCAACCTTAGGCTCACCATTATTGCTATCAACTGGGAAAGGCTGGCTGTTGCCACTCAGCTGATAGCCTCGGCGCTCATAATAGGCTTGCAAATCTGGGCGCTGCGACAAGATGCTCATGGTTAGGCGTACCTTATCACTGTCAGTACCTAAATGACGGGTTGCGAAAGTCTCTGCTGCTTGCAATACTTGATTGCCCATGCCTTGACCTTGCAAACTTGGATCTACCGCAAATAAGCCAATATAGGCACTGTTAGACTCAGGTTTAAAAGTGACCGAGATACACGCTAATAGCTTACCGGTTTCTTCATTTTCTGTACTCTCTGCTATAAGCTCTGGATAAACAAAGAAGTAATTGTTTGGATCTGCCAAAATCGACTTGATTTCTGCCACTGTGGTGCGAATACCAGCGACCAAACTCGACTCATTGGTCCAACCCACATCACTACGAAAGGTCAAATTTAGCAGCTCAACGATGGCATCAGCATCTTCGGCAGTGGCTTGACGTAAGAACAAATCTGAATGAGACATAATGGCTCCAAAATAAGATTAATAATATAGATGCCTATTAAAACATTGACTCTTATCAAATAAAAATAGCATTAACGTAAATACACTTACCTAATTTAACCCCATTTTAGTTTAAACTAGCAGGATTAACTCTTCTAGATTAACTCCTCTACTCTTTATCTATTATTCTTAGAGCCTTTTATGACCAATATCGACCAAGCAAATCAACACCAGCATCAGAATCAACAGCCTATTGATACCACTCAGTTTCCTGACATTACACAAAGCCAAATTAGCAAATTAACAAATACTGGCAATTTACCTCAGCCCTACCCAGCACCGATTGCTAGCGCCTCATTTAAACAAACGCCCAGTGACTTTCAGGTCGATGAGGTATTAGATATCGATTTAAGTGGCGAGGGTGAGCATTTGTGGTTACTGATTAAAAAGACCAGTATGAACACCTTGTTTGTGGCACAGCAATTGGCAAAATGGGCAAAAATACCCAACCGTGACGTTGGCTACTCTGGGCTTAAAGACCGTCAAGCAGTGACTACCCAATGGTTTAGCTTACGCATTCCCAAAGGTGAATTGCCAAAGATGGGGTTTGCCGAATTTATTTATCAAAACCGGTCTACGGCTTACAATACTGCTGATGATAGTTCGTTAGAGGCGCTTGAAGTATTAAAGCAAGTTTGGCACAGCAAAAAGCTACATAAAGGGGCGCATAAAGCCAACCGCTTTTTGATTCGCTTACAAGAGTTAGTATTTGCAGACAAGCAAGCGGTTGACAGCATGTTAGAGACAATAAAAACCCAAGGTGTGCCCAATTATTTTGGTGAACAGCGTTTTGGGCGTAATGGCAGCAATATTGCCACTGCGCTGGAATGGTTTGAGCAAGGTACCATTCATGGGCGCAAACCGCATCCGAAAAAAAGCCGTGATTTGCAATCTTTACTGCTATCCTCTGCGCGCAGTGCTATTTTTAACCAAATCCTTGCCAAACGGGTGACAAACGGCAGTTGGAATACGGCACTTGCAGGTGATGTATTTAATCTGGATGGCTCAGGCTCGGTGTTTACGGTTGCACAGATTGATCAAGAAATACACGACAGACTCGCCAGCGGCGACATTCACCCTACCGGGCCATTATGGGGTATTAACAATGATAAAGTCAGTGCAGAGGCTCAAGCGTTAGAACAGAAAATTGTCAATGATGACCCTATTTTACAGCGACTGGCACAGGGCTTAGATAACAAACAGATTAAGACCATGCGCCGAGCTCTACGCCTCCCCGTGAGTGAATTAAACTGGTCATGGGATGAGATGGATAATACCCTTGTTTTAGATTTCACTCTAGCAACTGGCAGCTTTGCGACCAGTGTATTAGCCAATTTAGTGGCGCAGTTGGACAGTTAAATTATTAATACTTGAATGGTTTAGCGCTCACAAACTAAAGGCTAAGCCCTTATACACTAAATTAACAAAAGCCAAACTCGCAAACGCTAAGCCCTCAGCTCTCGAACATATCGGCAATCACCAACTGTTGCCCCTCGGCTAAGCGTGGCACATCACCAAGCTTACGCCAAGGCATACTACTCCCATGAAAGTCACTGCCTATCGACACCAATAGCTCATGTTGAGCAATCGTACGATCTATCATGCGACGTTTGCTAATGGGTTCATCATTGCTCGGTAACTCACAGCCATCTCCGCCAAGCTCGGCAAATTCAGCTATTAGTTTGCGGACTCGGGTCGCTGATAAATTATAACGAGTTGGATGCGCCAGCACTGCTTTGCCACCACAGCGATGAATCAGCTCAATCGTCTCTTGCATGGTTAAGGTTTCAATGGGCACATAAGCCGCTTTGTTATCGGCCAAATATTTATCGAATGCCTTTTGCATGGTTGGTACAATTTCTTTTTCTAACAGCACTTTGGCAATATGCGCTCGCCCGACCGCATCAGCATTGCCATCGGCTTTGGCCAATACTGCCGTCCACAATTCATCAAACTCAAAATCAGTCAGCTCAGCCAGTTTTTCAACAATCATGCGTCCACGGTTGCCACGACTGGTCTGAATATGGGTTAAGGTGGCATTCATTTGCTCAAAGTCACTAAAGCCTAGACCCAATACATGAATGATTTTGTCTTTTTCTTTATTTTTGCCATAACCGCCAGTAAGCGTGTGCTGGCAGCTAATCTCTACCCCATTAATTAGCGTAATACCCAAACGCTCGGCTTCTGCTTTGGCTTCAGCAATCCCTGACAAGGTATCGTGATCGGTTAATGCAAAAATATCGATGTTGGCCTCATGCGCCTTTTGTAATAACTGGGTAGGACTGTTGCTGCCATCGGAGCAGGTGCTGTGACTGTGTAGATCTATACGTTGATAGGCACCTGCGTGTTGGGCAATGTGTTGCGACTGTGAATGGGGTTGGTTGCCATCGCCTAGGGTATTGGCGTGACTGTTTTTGACTAACTGCTGTGTCTTACTATCAACCATGTTTTATATTTTGTCCATGTTTTATATTCTATTGTGTTGCTTTCTATTCATTCGACTCTATATGCTATTGTAACGCTTAATTATTAGGGCTGTATAGAATTCATTTACGCAACTAATAAATAAATTCTATACAGTCCTTTGATATGAAAATAATAGCAACACTTGTCGTCAATTCTATCAAAACAGCGACCTTGGCTTTTTTTTAAGGCTAAGGGCGTGTAAACTATCGACTTTAGTAGTCTCCTACCTCTTTTAATTTATTATTGTGATTTCTATGAAAGCATTGCTAGATTTAGTTCCGTTAGTTGCCTTTTTTATTGTGGCCAAAACTCAAGGTATTTTGGCCGGTGCTGGCGCTATTTTGATTGCTACGGTGGCGGTAGCAGCGGTACATATGGTGACCCAAAAAGGCAAACTGACCAAACAACAAGCCGTTACCTTGGTGTTAACTGTCTTGTTCTGTGGGTTAACCTTATTATTCCATGATGATATTTATTTAAAATGGAAATCCACCGTCATCAATGGGGTATTTGCTATTGCGCTCTTGATTAGCGTTGGCCTTGGTAAACCTTTATTAGAAATGGGGATGAAAAGCATATTCAAACTAACCCCAGCAGGTTGGAACAAACTAACCTATGCTTGGACCGGTTACTTTATCTTTATGGCCATCTTGCAGTACTATTTTGCGTTTCACACCAGCGAAGAAACGTGGGTGAACTTTAAAACTTGGGGCTGGATTCCAGTGATGTTGATCTTCTTAATCGGTCAGTTTGTGGTGTTAAAAAATCACATGAATCCTGAGATTGCCGACGAAAACACGCGAAAAAAATAGCACCTTCTAGGGCGTGTCCTTATTATCTCACTTATTCCTTTATCTTACCCCTTTATCTTACTCTGGAGTATTCGATGCCTGCTTTTATGATTGTTGGACATGAGGTTGCCAACCCCACTGAACTTAGACAACAAACCCGCCCTGAGCACGTCGCCCGTTTAAAACAACTGGCGGCAGAAGGACGAATTATTGTTGCTGGCCCAACCCCAATTGAACATGGCGCTGATGCCATGTCAGGCAGCTTGATTGTGGCAGAATTTGATAACCTGCAAGCAGCGCAAGACTGGGCCAATGAAGAGCCTTTTTTAAAAGCTGGTATTTATAGCCATGTCGATATTCGCCCCTTTGTCCAAGTATTGCCCTAAGCTAAAAAATTTGAAAACCACGCCAACTTTCTGATTCTGGAATCCCTCACCATGCCTGCAACTCGCTTGCCTTGCACCGCTCAATCTACTCATAGCGCACCAGCTGCCGCTAAGACTTTCGCTACGAAAGCCTCAACTTTTGCCGCCAAACCCTTAGCTGCTCTGCTACTTCTGGCTTGCACCACAACCTTGATACCAATGACGGCTATGGCTGTCACCGAGACCTATGTAGCTGCTTCAGACCCACAAGTAGCACCAGCTGCTGCCAGCCCCTTTAACCAAACTGACGATACCAATAATAACGGTGCTGCTAACCCTGAAGCCCCTGCTGATATGCCCAATGCGCTAGACAATCCAGACAGTCTTGCTAGCAATATGCAACCTAGTGATGCGGACCTATCTGCCGCCAATCAAGAATTATTGAGTCGTAATGCACAGTTACAGCGTGATGTTAATGACCTGGAAACCCAAGTCAATGTCTTAATTAATGAGCGCAGTGGGCAACTGTTTATGTATGGTGCGGTAACCGTTGCTGTGTCTTTTATTCTGGGCTTGGTGTTGGGTGGCTTTATTTTTAGTCGCCGTGAGCGCTGGTAGGTGTAGCACTATGGCTAAAAGGTAGTACTATGGCTAAGAGATAGTACTATGGCTAAGAGATAGTACTATGGCTAAGAGATAGTAGTAGGTTGTTGTTGATTAATTGTGAGTTGGAGAGTAAGAATATGACAAAAAAAATGCAACCTTCAGCAACCAAAACACAGGTAATCACCCCTGCAAGCCTGTCATGGCGTGCCGACGAACAAGGACATTTGGTACCTGTCTCTGATCTGTTCGGTGATGTCTACTATTCTTTGGTCGATGGTTTGGCAGAGTCACGTTATGTGTTTGTTGAACAAAATAACCTGCCAGCCCGCTTTGAGCAGCTGTTTCAACAGGCTCTATACAGTTCTAACGCTCTATACAGTTCTAACGCTCTACACAGCTCTAACGCTCTACACAGCTCTAACGCTCTACACAGTTCTAATAAAGACAATAATCACAACCAAGATCAGCCACGGCTCATAGCCAGTCGTAACAAATCACACTTTACCATTGCCGAATTGGGCTTTGGTACAGGGTTAAACGTATTGGTAACTTGGCAATTGTGGCGCCAAACTCAGCAGCAGTTTGCTCAGCAAGCATCTGAACAGCAAGCATTTGCACAACAGATAAACACCACACCAACCCCGCATCTACATTTAATTAGTACCGAAAAGTTTCCACTGACTCATGAAGATCTGAGTCGCAGCCTCGCCAGCTGGCAACAAGTGGACAATAGCCTAACGCCTTATATCGAACAACTCTTGGCACTGTATCCTACTCTAATCGCTGGCTGTCATCGCCTGCACTTGGCAGCAGATGTGACCTTAGACTTGTGGCTTGGTGATGCTGCGAACAGCTTACAGCAGCTTGCGACAAGTCCCATACACCCCGACTCTCCATCACAGCATCAGCCTTATATTGACGCTTGGTATCTTGATGGCTTTGCACCATCTTGCAATGAATCATTATGGGCACAGCAAGTCTTTGCCCAAATCGCACGTTTGTCTACCACTGGTACCACAGCAGCGACTTTTAGCAGTGCTGGCGTGGTCAGAAGAGGGTTGGCTGACGTAGGATTTAGCGTCAATAAAGTGAAAGGCTTTGGGCGTAAACGAGAAATGGTTACTGCCGTCGTTAATCAACCTGATCCACAACAGCTGTCTGTATCAGAGTTAGAGAGCCAACAAGCAGAAAGCCAACCCAATAACCATAAAAACGACTATCAACAAGTCGCCGTCATCGGTGCAGGTGTTTCTGGGCTTATGGCAGCATGGAGTTTGGCGCAACATGGGTTGCAAGTTACCTTACTCGATAAAGCTGCCCCACTCTCAGGCGCTTCTGGCAATCCACGAGCGCTGTTAGCACCGAAGATGACACCGCTAGCGCATGTGGCAGAGCACTTACATAGCATCGGCTATCTATACAGCCAGCGCTTGTATCGACAGCTCGACAGTGCGACTGTGACTGCAAATGACCCCATATTTAGTGCGGTGGGCACCTTAGATTTGCTGACCAAAGCCAATGTCAGTATCGAACAAATTGCTGATTATCCACAGCAAATGGCCACTACTTTAAGCCATAAAGATGCACAGCAACTAAGCGGATTAGTCCATCAAGACTTGCAACATAACCTATACTTACCGCAAGCAGGACTGCTCAATCCACGTGCGCTGGCCGATAAGGTATTAAGCCATCCCAATATTGATTTTGTGCAAGCAAATGTAGATCAGATAACACCAATTTCCACTCATCCTGATCAAACAGTTGCGGACAAAGTGCAGCTTACTTGTGGTGAGCACACACCACTAACAGCGGATGCAGTGATTATTGCGGCCGCCTTTGCCAGTAAAGCGCTAGATGAGCGTATTTTTGAGTTCCGTAAAATTCGTGGTCAGTTGTCTTGGTTTGAGCCGACTGCCGAACAGCTAGAGCGTTTACCAAAACTGCCGCTAAAATATGGCGGTTATTGCGCCCAATTTGTGCCAACTGCGGGCGATGAGCGTGTCAACCCAGTGCATCCAGAGAAGCCAACCTTTTTGTTGGGTGCCAGCTTTGTGCGCAATCAGACAGAGACGGACATTCGTGACTCTGAACACCAAGTCAATCATGACAAGCTAATCACTGCCCTTCCAGAGCTTGCAGAGGTGTTGGCTGACAGTTCGCTTAAGGGTTGGGATGGTTGGCAGGCACGAGTTGGTATTCGTGCGCAAACCCCTGACTACCATCCTTTGGTGGGGTCGGTCGATGAAGACGGTTTGATTTGGACGCTAAGTGGGATGGGCTCTAAGGGCTATGCTTTTGCGCCAATTTGTGCTGAAGTATTGGCAGATATGATGACAGGTCGCTTTTGTGCGTTGCCTAGCATTTTAATCGATAGAGTGTCGGTACAGCGTAAGGTGTTACAAAAGCCGTTGCCTTAAAGAGGTCGAGGTCAAGACGTAAAGCGTTTAAGACGTAAAATGTTAACAAGTCCCACTTACTCCTTACCTGATACCTTACAAAAAAGGCCTGAGGTTTTGCGTCATCAAAAGTCAATGTGTCATCAAAAAGCAAAACATGGCGCTTGTCGCCGAGGGACGAGGCGCGCGCCACTGTGGATAGAAATACGGAATGTGAAGACGCATATTTGGTCGGTGGTAATATTCCAGATGTTGAGGCTAGCTTTTTTTTGCTTTTGCTTTTTTGTTGTTTTTTTGGGTGTGGTCAGCTGTTGCTCAGTAGCGCTAGTGTTTCGCTGACCATGACCATGCCGACCACTGAGGTGACCGCCACAGCTGAGCCATAGCCACCGCAGTGTAAACCGCCTGTTTGAACACTGCCGTCCGCTGATTTGTTTACGATGGGTGGTTGGGTGGAATAGACGCATTTGATGCCAAATTTTTGTTTTAACTGCGTGTTGATGCCATGCTCGTGACGTAGCTTTGTGCGTAGTCGTGCCAGCAAGGGGTCTTGGTAGGTGTCTTTGAGGTCGCTGACTGTAATCTGTGATGGGTCGGTCTTACCGCCTGCTCCACCAGCACAAATCAGTTTTAGCTTGTTAAAACGGCAATGTAATGCAATCGCTAGCTTCGCTGACATATCATCGGTGCAGTCTAATATAATCGTGGCTTCACCGTCAGCTTGTCTTTGTTTTGCTAGTGTACGACTGGGTAATAAGTCGGCCACATTGTCTGTGGTCAAAAAGTCATCGACCAAGGTTAGCTGAGCTTTGGGGTTGATTTGGCGGATGCGCTTGGCCATTTCTTCAATTTTACTGTTGCCAAAACTGCTATCTAGCGCAGGCAATTGACGGTTGACATTGGATGCGACCAATACATCCATATCAATCAAGGTCAATTTACCAATGGCTGTGCGAGCCAGCCCTTCGGCAACCCAAGTACCTACACCACCAACACCGATGACGATGACATGGGCGTTTTCAAAGTTATGAAAGCTGTGTTCTCCATATAAGGTCTTTGTGCCCTTAAAACGGCGGTCGTATTGGGTGTTGTCAACAGAAGATGTGGTCATAACGGCATACTTATCGATAGGTTTGAAAAAATGAGTCAAAAATTGAAAAAGTTTATTATACAGGATATGCCCAATCAACTTTTAATGCTTCGCAACTGTTTTGCCAGACTTGCTTGGCTAGTTTGGACGTCTCTACTTCAAGTAGCTCACTGAGGCTATCTAATACAGCAGGCAAGTTGGCAGGCACATTGCGAGTCGGCGTCTGTCCTTGCTGGTAACACACTGGCGTCATATCAGGGCAGTCGGTTTCAAGTACCAAGCACTCTAATCCATAAGCGTCAACTGCGGTGCAAATGGCACGGCGTAGTTTTTTGGCATTGGGATTGGTCACTTGTCCTGTTACGCCAAGCTTAAAGCCAAGTTTGACAAAGGCTTTGGCTTCTTGCTCACCGCCACTAAAGCTGTGTGCGATGCCACCAAGTTGATGTGCGTCATACTTATGTTGCTTGAGTATCGCCAAGGACTCGGCGTGGGCTTTGCGAATATGCAATAGTACGGGTAGCTGATGCTCGACTGCCATGTCCAATTGCGCTTGAAAAAACTGTGTCTGCTTTGCCAGCGACTCTTTGGTTTTTAGGTCAGCTGTAAACGTATCTAAGCCTATTTCGCCGATTGCCAGATGCGGATGTCGTTGCAAAAACTGCTGTAACTGCTCTAAATCTGCTTCCGTATGTTGAGCGATATAAGCAGGATGCAGGCCCGAAGCAAGGTGTGCTTTGGGGACTGACAAGCCGTTTTTTGACTGCTCAGCCAACTGTTGCTTGGTCAACCGCATTCGGTCAAAGTATTTTGCCAGATAACCTATTAACAATAAGTGACGTAAGCCTAAGTCGTAAGCACAAGTGGCCAAGTCAATTCTATCATTATCAAAGACAAAATCATCAAAGTGCGTATGGGTGTCGATTAATGGATAGTATGCGTTGTGTCCTATCCTCTGATTATTTTGACCATTAGCCATAATATACTATCATTACCTCAAGATATTAAAAAAGTGTGTGATTATTACTCTTTAACCCACCGTACCGCCTTTATTATCCTATTGCTCAGACTGTGTTTTAGGCGCTTTGGAGAACTGAGATGATTTAGAAACTGGCTTGCGGTCAGCCCCATTATCAACTTGACGCTGTGACTGGCGACTACTGCGTCTAGGAATAAGCAATAGTGCCAATCCCACCACACTTAACTTTACCAGTTTTGAATAACGCATAACTACTCCTGTATCATAAATATACAACAACAACACATAACAAAAGCCAAAAACTAATACGTTATAATTTTACCTCTATCTAAGGCGTGTTTTTTTTATTTGCACCCTGTCATTTTGATAGGTTGAAAATAAAAAACATACCCTAATAACTGTACACAACAAAAATAAGGGCGAATAATTATGACAAAAACGAACCATGACTTTACGTTGTTTCAATGGGGAGAAGCAGAAAAAACCCTTCAAAAAATCATGCCTATCATGGTAGAAGAACAAATGAATGTGGCGAACATTGACATTATCAATCCGTTACCAGAAGACAAACAGCAAGATATCAAAGACATCCCTTTTTTGGAAGAACCTCGCTCCGCTGATGAGGTTATACAAGATATGCGTGACTTGGTATATAAGTACCGCACGATGCAAAATAACCCAAAATTCTTCTCATTTATTCCACTTGCGTTATCACCAATATCAGTAGTCGGTGAGACGATTAATGCCTTTTACTCACCTTATGGTGGTAGCCACACTCTAAGCCAAGGTATGGCAGTCGCTGAAAAAAGACTACTTAACTGGATGGGTAAGCAAGTCGGCTATCCAGTCAAAGAGCTTGGTGGCTTATTTGTGTCTGGTGGCTCTATGGCCAACTTAACTGCCTCTATTGTTGCTCGTGATGAAAAACTAAAAGACACCGAACTCTACAAAGGGACAGTTTATGTGTCAGACCAAACCCACTCTTCCGTTGCTAAAGGCATCCGAGTGATGGGGATCCCAAATGCCAACATTCGTAAAGTAAAAACCAATGAGCGCTTTCAGATTATCCCAGAAGACCTCAAAAGACAAATCGAACAAGACAAAAAAGACGGTTATATTCCTTTTTTAATCGTTGGTACCGCTGGTACAACTAATACGGGAACCATAGATCCACTACATCAGCTAGCAGATATCAGTGAAGCGTATGATATGTGGCTACATATTGATGGGGCGTATGGTGCTAGTGCATTGCTCTCCTCTCATCGTGAGTTGTTAGATGGTATTGAGCGTAGTGACTCCATCAGCTGGGATGGACATAAGTGGCTATTCCAGTCTTATGGCTGTGCCGTCGTCATTTGTAAAGACCGTCAGGCCATGGCTCGTACCTTTAATGAGAACCCAGAATACTTAACAGACATTAAGTCTGACGACTCTAATATTAACTTTTGGGATATGGGTATTGAGCTCACTGCTCCAGCTCGTGGGATGCGCTTATGGTACACCTTACAGCGTGTCGGACTAAAAGAGATGCGCCGTGCAATAGATGTCGGGTTTGACAATGCGGCGTACTTTGAGACGCTATTTAAGCAAGAAGATTATTTTGAGATCGTCTCTCCTGCCCAGCTCAGTATCGTTAATATACGCTATACTGATAAGCATCATAGCGAAGAAGAACTGAATCAAATCAACCATAAGCTTTCTGAGATGGCAACTGAGCGTAATGATGCCATTTACTACACCACCACTTTAAATGGAAAAACGGTATTAAGGTTTTGTACCATTAACCCACTACTTACCAAAGAAGGGGTGGAAGATGTGGTAGCAAACCTTAAAAAGGATATTGCCGCTTTAGGGTTGGTTAAGCTTTAGGGTTCCCCACAGCCTACCCAAAGAGTTGAGACTGGGGTAAATCTTGCTTTTGTACTTACACCGTAAATTATGCTAGCACGGCAAAGACCCCGCTATTTGGCGGGGTCTTTATAGTTCTAGGTTCTAGGTTCTAGGTAATTAGTAATAGATAAAGCATCTTTTAAAACGGAATATCATCATCCTTAGGCGTATCTGTCATGCCACCTGCTGGCACTGACGTTTGATTATTGAACGCTGGGGCTTGTGGTTGCTGTGGTTGTTGAGCTGGTGAGTTTTGGGCAAAAGTATTTTGGTTTGGCGTATTCGCAGATGCTGCCATGCCACCTTGTGGTGCACCTTGACCACCATAGCTGCCTGGCTGACCTTGAAGTCCGCCCTGATTTTGTTGATGGAAGCTACCTGGCGCATTTTGATTGCTACCAACACTGTCTAACATCTGCATTTGATCCGCACGAATTTCAGTGATGTAACGATCTTGACCGTTTTGATCTTGCCACTTGCGAGTACGTAGGCTACCTTCAATGTATACCTTGCTGCCTTTGCGCAAGTACTGAGCGGCAATCTCGCCCAAACGATTGAATAACACAATACGATGCCACTCTGTCGCTTCACGCTTTTCGCCAGTCTGCTTGTCTGTCCACTGCTCTGAGGTGGCTACCGAGATATTTGTTACGCTACCACCGTTACTAAATTGACGGCTCTCAGGATCAGCTCCTAAGTTACCAACAATAATGACCTTATTAACTCCACGCATAAGATTTCCTTTTTATGTTATAAAAATTGTATATGACTATTGTATATGACTAAGGCATGCCCTAGGGCACCTAATACTTCACTCGCAACTCTTGGTGTAGGCTATGGCTTTAGCTTGGCATTTTTACAAACAAGTATATTTAGCTGGGCTATCAGCCGAAGCCTACATCGAATCTTTATGAGTTAAGGGTGGGGTACTTAATCACTTTACCTAGTTTTTGATTAAATATCTAGCTTAGTTTCTGTCAGCTGCGACAGCAATTGTCGTGAATTTTTGGTAAGCATTAATTTGTTAAGCTTCAAATAAGCCACGCCATCTTTTGGCATCACCACCACCTCATCTACCCCTTCAAGACTCATGACTTGCTGTGACCAGTCTTGAATGTCCGCCTGCTCAGGAATGGCTAAGGTGGTGCTGGTCAAATAAGGGGGCTGCGTAATCGGCAAAATAAACCCTAATGCCAGCGCCATGATACCCGCAAGCACACCCCACGATAGCATGGATGTATGGTTTAACAAAATACCACCTAAGGCACCGCCAAAAAATGCGCCCAAAAACTGACTCGATGAGTTAAGACCCATTGCTGTGGCTTTATTGGCAACAGGGGCTTTTTTGGATATCCAAGAAGGAATGGTCGCCTCTAATAAGTTAAAGCCAATAAAATACAACCCCAATCCCACAACTAAACCAATGCCATATTCGCTGCCCACTATCAAACTGAGTAGTGCCGCCACCATTAAGGCAACCGCTGCTAAAAATACTTGACGCATTTTTTGCTTCTTTTCGGCAATAATGATAAACGGAATGGCGATGGCAAATCCAATAAATAACAAGGGTAAATAGACCATACCCTGCTGACGCACCGTTAATCCTAATACCTCAGAAAGCTGCTGAGGTACGATGACAAAGATGGCGGTCAGGGTTAGATGCAGTGCAAATATACCGATATGTAAGCGATTTAGGTCACTGATGCGTAAGATGTATTTTAGCTGCTGTCCTATCGACTGGTTGGCTAGGTTGTGCTTCAAGACTCGCAACGGGGTAGGCACCAGCATAAGTAATAGCATGGCTGCTAGAGCAAAGGCGGCGGTCAACCAAAACAACCCTGACATACCAAGACTGGCGACCATCATAGGCCCTAACGCAAACGACAGCATAATCGAGGTGGCAATGGTTAATCCCATCATCGCCATCGCTTTGGTGCGGACTTGCTCACGAGTCACATCCGCTAGCAGTGCCATTAATACCGCAGAGACGGCACCACTGCCTGCCAGCGCACGCCCAATAATCACTTGATAAATACTATCTGCCGTTGCTGCCACTACGCCACCGAGTGCGAATAATAATAATCCCAAAAAAATCATCGGTTTACGAGGGAATTTGTCAGCAGCGAGGCTCATGGGTATCTGAAAAATAGCCTGCCCCAATCCATACACACCAATCGCCAAACCTATCAAAAACGGGGTGGCATGAGCATAATCATGACCATAAACGGAAAATACGGGCACAATCATAAATAGCCCGATCATGCGCAGTGCAAAAATACCACCAATACCTGCTATGGCGCGTTTTTCAATACCATTCATAGTGTTCCTTGTTCGCAAGATTTTGCCTATTATAATAGATTGAGCAGGTTTATGCGCTTAGCTTTTGCTTTTCGCTGAGGGACGAAGCGCGCGCCACTGTGGATAAAAACTTGGGAGGTGAAGACGCATATTTTGTAGGGTGGTAGTATTCCAGATGTTGAGGCTAGTTTTTTGTTGTTTTTGTTTGTTAGAGATTGTTGGTTTGGTTCTCATTCGCCTCTTGAATTTTGGGAAATTAAGACCCATAAACAGGATGACTGACAGATTTTTTTGTTTTTATTTTATCTCATCTATCGCATAGGTTTTGTACTGTATATGGCACATGAACACATCAAGATTCGCGGTGCTCGCACCCATAATTTGAAAAATATTGACCTAGATATTCCACGTGATAAGTTCGTGGTTATTACTGGTTTATCAGGCTCAGGTAAGTCATCATTGGCGTTTGATACCTTGTATGCTGAAGGTCAACGTCGCTATGTGGAAAGCTTGTCGGCGTATGCTCGTCAGTTTTTGTCACAGATGGATAAGCCGGAGGTCGATAGTATTGAAGGTTTGTCGCCTGCGATTGCCATTGAACAAAAGTCGACCAACCACAACCCACGCTCAACAGTGGGCACTATTACCGAGATTTATGACTATCTGCGCCTGCTGTATGCACGTGTTGGTACGCCATATTGCCCTGTTCATAATGAGCCGATGGTGGCACAAACCATTACCGAAATGGTCGATGAAATCATGGCGTTGCCAGAAGGCACTAAGCTGATGATCTTGGCGCCTGTGATTCGTGATCGCAAAGGTGAGCATGTGGTGTTACTTGAGCAGCTGGTCGGGCAAGGCTTTGTACGGGTGCGTATCGATGGTCATGTGTATGATATGGACGAGATACCGACACTGGAGAAGAATAAAAAACATACCATTGAGGTGGTGGTTGACCGCTTCAAGGTGCGTGATGACTTAGGTAACCGAGTTGCTGAAAGTTTGGAAACTGCCCTACGCTTAGGCAGTGACTTGGCTATTTTGCATTATATGGATGGCAATCCAAACCCAGATGCGTCGAATAAAGACAGTGATGATCAAATATTATCCGCCAAGCACTCATGCCCGATCTGTGATAGAGCGGTGTCAGAGCTTGAACCACGTCTGTTTAGTTTTAACAATCCGTATGGGGCGTGTCCTGCCTGTGATGGTCTGGGTAAGCGTCAATACTTCTCTGCTGAAAAGCTGATAACCAATCCTGAAAAATCACTAAATCAAGGGGCGATAAATGGTTGGGACAGACGCCATGCCTACTACTTTGGTTTATTGACAACAGTTGCTAAGCATTACGCTATCGATATGGATATACCTTGGCAAGAGATTGACAAAAAACATCGTGATATTATTTTAAATGGCTCGGGTAAAGAAAAAATCCAATTTAACTTCACCGATGAGCGTGGACGTAAAACTAAAAAGACCACCCCATTTGAGGGTATCCTGCCCTATCTTGAGCGCCGTTATGCCAAGACCCAAAGCAACTATGTGCGTGATGAGCTTGCCAAATATCTGGCAGATACTACCTGTAACGTCTGTGACGGTGCTCGTCTCAATGAGATTGCCCGTAACGTACGTGTCGATGGCAAAGGCATTGCTGATATCGTGCAAATGTCAATTGGGGATGCTGCCGACTATTATAAAGACTTACAAATGAGTGGCGCTAAAGGTGAAATCAGTGAAAAGATTTTTAAGGAAATCAACGAGCGTCTTAATTTCTTAGTCAGTGTCGGTCTTGATTACTTAAACCTTGCCCGCTCTGCCGAAACCTTATCAGGCGGTGAAGCCCAGCGTATCCGTCTTGCCAGCCAAATCGGTGCAGGGCTTATGGGCGTGATGTATGTACTTGATGAGCCGTCAATTGGTCTGCATCAACGTGATAATGATAGATTACTCCAAACCCTAACTCGCCTGCGTGACTTGGGTAATACGGTGCTCGTGGTTGAGCACGATGAAGATGCGATTCGTCAGGCTGACCACGTAATTGATATCGGTGTTGGTGCTGGCGTGCATGGCGGTCACGTGATTGCGCAAGGTACGATGCAAGATATTATGAAGGTTGAGGAGTCTTTGACTGGTCAATACCTGTCTGGCAAAAGAGAAATTGCCATTCCAAAGACCCGTCATAAAGCCAAAACCATCGACCTGAATAATCCGCCTGAAAAAGTACGTATTATGCCGATGGGTAAAGCCAAAGCTGCTGCCGCGAAGAAGGCCGCAAAAAACGCTAAGCCCAAACCCAAAAAGATTGTGCCAATGCAGATTGAGCTTAAAGGCGCCAATGGCAATAACCTTCAAGATGTCGACTTAACCCTACCTATTGGGACTTTTACTTGTATCACAGGGGTGTCTGGATCTGGTAAATCTACCTTGATTAACCGCACCTTGATGCCATTGGCAGCGACTCAGCTCAATAATGCGTCAACCCTAATCCCTGACAAATATGACAGCATCACAGGGCTTGAATACTTAGACAAAATGGTTGATATCGACCAAAGCCCGATTGGCCGTACCCCACGCTCAAACCCTGCGACATACACAGGCGTATTCACCCCAATCCGTGATTTGTTCTCACAAACACCAGAGGCAAAAGCCCGTGGTTACAAGGCGGGTCGCTTTAGCTTTAACGTCAAAGGCGGTCGCTGTGAGACCTGTCAAGGTGATGGCCTGATTAAGGTTGAGATGCACTTCTTACCCGATATGTACGTGCCTTGTGACAGCTGTCATGGCAAGCGCTATAACCGTGAGACCCTTGAGATTCACTACAAAGGCAAGAGCATTGCCGATGTACTCGACATGACGGTAGAAGACGCCACTGAGTTTTTCTCTGCCATTCCTCCGATTCATCGTCGCCTGCAAGCCTTGATGGATGTGGGCTTAAGCTATATTCGCCTAGGTCAGTCTGCGCCTACCCTATCTGGTGGTGAAGCTCAGCGTGTCAAGCTGGCTCGTGAGCTTGCCAAGCGTGATACTGGTCAGACGCTGTATATCTTGGATGAGCCGACCACAGGTCTTCATTTCCATGATATCTACAAACTACTCAACATCCTGCATACCTTACGTGATAAGGGCAACACTATTGTGGTGATTGAGCATAACCTTGATGTGATTAAGACTGCGGACTGGATTGTTGATTTGGGACCTGAAGGTGGTAAAAACGGCGGTATGATTATCGCTGAGGGCACGCCTGAGCAAGTGGCTGAGAATAAAGACTCGTTTACGGGTCAGTTTTTGAAGCCGATGCTGGAGAAAGCGTCGTAAACTTTTAATATGATTTTGAATTAGAAAAAGCCCCCAAATGGGGTAATGCCAGTCAGTTAAGGCAAAAACTCAATAAAAGTAATAAAATAGCCCATCTAATAAGTAGATGGGCTATTTTACTATGAGACTACAAGAAGCTATTAATGAGACGCATAAAAGGATCCCAGACACCCTAGAACAATTTAGTGAATTAATAGACCCTGACTGGATACAGCAGGCCTTAGAATATACCGGCAAAGCGAGCATTAGAAGGCGGAAGCTACCTGCCGAACACGTTGTTTGGCTAGTCATAGGTACAGCCTTATATCGAAACCGTTCCATCTGGTATATCACAGAGCAAATGCGGCTTAATCTAGATTCACAGGCCTGCGTACCCAGTGCTGTGGTACAAGCAAGACAACGCCTCGGGCATGAACCTCTAAAGCAACTATTTCATCAACTAAGTGCTCACTACCAAACAGAATCACTAGCCCAGCAACAAGACTTCATGGGACTTAGCGTCCAAGCCGTAGATGGAGTCGTATACTCATTACCCTATACTGATGAAAACCTTCAGCACTTTAGCTCAAGCAAAGGTAGGACCAAAGAGGCGCCTTATCCACAAATGCGTTCGGTATGCCTTATCAATACTGACACACATGAGATCATTGACACAACTCTTGGAGATATGGGTCAAGGAGAAATCACCTTAGCGCGTCAGTTAAACGTTCAAGACAACAGCATTACGCTCTTTGATAGAGCCTATTTCTCAGCAGACCTACTGATTAGTTGGCAACAAGCCCATCCAAATAGCCACTGGCTGATGCGGGCTAAAGATAATCTGCGTTACAGTGTGATTAAAACCTTTAGTGAAGGGGACTACTTGATACAAATGCCAGTATCTCCTCAGGCCCAAAAGAAAAACCCAAACCTACCCGATACGTGGCAAGCTCGATTAATTGAGTGTAGTGATGAGGGTAAGACAAGACGATACATAACCTCTTTAATAGATGATAAACGCTTTACTAAGGATAAAGTGGCACAGCTGTACTTGCAGCGCTGGGAGATCGAGATGGCGTATCGAGAAATTAAGTCTGATTTACAGCAGGGGCTATTATTAAGAAGTAAGCTGCCACAGCTTGTGTTACAAGAGTTCTGGGGGCTTATGATTGCTTATAATCTAATAAGACGTTTGATGCGCTATATGGCAGTTAGAGCTAAGGTTAGCCCTCTACGAATTAGCTTTCACATGGCGTCTATTACGATTGTTGATCTGTTACGGTTTGCGCCTTTACAGGCTGCAGGTCTCTTCCCTAAATTGTTAGATGCACTTTTAGAGGAGGGGAAGTTGTTTGTTATTCCTGAACGCAGAAAGCGATCTTGCCCTAGGGTGGTTAAGGGTAAACCACAGAAGTATCCCAAAAAAAATACCAGTCAGCGTTAACTGACTGGCATTACCCAAATGGGGGCTTTTTTTATGCAAAACAGCTTAAAACACTTTAAACGAAAGTCATTTAACGTAATGTCTGTTATGCGAAACTGGGCGCTTAATAATGTTATTTAATGAATAAAATAATACGTTTTTTACGCGTACAATTAATTATGCCCATCAGACTATTTATCTAGTTCATCGAGAGCTTTTCTCGCTTTTTCGGCAGTATTATAGGATTTTTTAGCATTATGGTAATGCTTGCCTCCCTCGCCATTCTTAGCTTTAGCCCACTCTTTATCACCTTTTTGCATATTATGCTCGATTACTTTTTCATAAGTTTCTTTTGAAGCTGCCATTAGTCGACTCCTTTTATTAAATGTTAAATCTCATGTGAGATAGTTTTTTACTATTGCTTACCTTTAGTTATAGCAGTGCTGGTTGCTGCACCTCCTAAAGCCCCCGTTCCAGTTATAACAGCTGACCCACCAGCCATGCCAAGCCCACCAGAAGCTACAGAACCACCACCAAGAGCTGCTAAAGAGGCACTAGTTGCAGCAGCACCTGACAAGCTGCTAATAGCTGTTCCTGTACTAGCTGCGCCTAATAAACCTGCCCCACCAGCTGCCGTTGCTATTGCAGGAGCAGCTACAAAAGATAACCCACCTGTCGCTGCCGTAGCTATAGCCGTACTTGCAATAGGATGATCTTTAGCTGTATCAACTGCCTTACTTGCAAAAATACCTACGTCTTCTGCTATAAAGCTTAATTCATACGCTAAACCGCCAAAAACATCACCAAAAATACTCATAAAAAAACCTCCGATTATTAATTTAATTTTCATCATCTACAATGAATACTTACAAGCACTTAAGCTCACTTCATACTTTAAGTTGCGTAAAAGTAGTGATGCACTGTAAGTATAAGTATAAGAATCAAAATCAACATTTGACTTTGAATTTAAATACGAACTCCTACCAACTTTGATATCGAACGTAAGACACCAGGGCTTACCTCTTTAGAACTATGAAAAGGGATGGTTAACAGCCCCCCTATTTTGGGGTGTTTAAAGTGGTAGTGACTACCTTTAATACGATCTAAAACCCACCCTTTTTTTTCTACCATTTTAATTAACTTAGTACATTTCATTATAGACTCCTTAGTTTAGTGCTTACTAAGGATATATATGAACCTAGTCCTTAGTTGTGGATGTTTATATTCAATATTTTTATCTCCATAGATCGTTTGAGAAAGGTCTACCAATATCATTAAAGATAAAAACTGTAATTTCTTTAATAGTTTCTTTCATGTCGCACCTCAGATTATCAATTAGTCTCTTAACTCTTCCACAACCACTCGAACAGTCTCTTCTATAACAACAATAGCTATTGCCTTTAAAAATTTTTCCATATTAATAACCTTTAATTTTAAGTTGGTTTAACTGACTTGCTTGTCAGTGATTAAATATTAGCGTATCATCGCTATCTAAGTCAACAACTAATTTATACGCAAAAATATTTTTTAAAAATAACTGATTAGCATTTATATAAATATAAGGTATGATAATTTAAAATTTAATATTTTTGACTCACCTTTTATTAAAATTAATTTGATATATGTGTAATATAATCATTTTTTATATTAATAATAGTGATGCAAATTAACAATGATCTTGATATAATGGGTTGAAAATATCAGTGAAAAATTAACAAATTATTTTGTTATTAAATGTAAACAGGAGATGGCTATGCATGCTGAGAAAAGTAGTATTGATTCAATTGTAGGGTTGAACCTTGATGACTTAGAGGTTCAGGTGAACAATGTTTGGAAAATGGTTTGGGAGCAAGTATTGCTTTTAGCTCTTTATTCTCGCAGACAATATTTGGGAAAAGGGGATGGGGCTGATGCAATAAACTTTAGACAAAGAATTAAACTGATCAGCCTGATGGATGAGTTAAAGAAGAAAAAGTTATTAGGGGGTTTAGAAGATATCTATCAGACGGTTATAGATAAGGTCGAAAGCAACAGTGGTAGTAATAAGGTTTTAGAAGTACTATTTGATGATAAAGACGATCAAAAAATAATTTACGCACAGCAAAGTAAAACTAAAAAAGAAATAATTCGCGATGAAATTGAAAAAAATGGAATTGCATTCTCATCAACTACTAAAGAGATGCAGTATAGCTATTATGCTATGTACAAGTCTCTTAAGGATTTAGTAGGTTTGCTACAGCTTGCGTCAAGCTATGGCAATCCAGATGTCAAACAAGATTTTTATAACTTTATTAGATATCTCATTGAGAAGGATATGTCTGAATGGAGCTACGAGCCTCCTGAACAACTATTAACTAACAAGTCAAATCAAGAGTTAACAGACGAGCAATACATAAGACAGCACTTAGATATTCTAAAAAAATTAGTTAATACGGAAGACAGACGAAAAGAGATAATCAGTAATTTCTATGAGGAACTGATTGTTGGTAGAAAAGATGATTTTAGTGGCGAGATGATACTTGGTATAGGTGCGTGGGCTAAAAATGTCTTTAACTTTACGGCTTTAAATATAAATAAAGAAAACAAAAACACCAGTGGGTTCTATGCAATAAACGAAGATGCTTCAGATATTACTGTGACTCTTAATAAGGCACAGCTTAAAGATATTATGCATTTAGGTTTATTAAAGCCCTTATTCGATGAAATAGCGCTTAAGTCAGAATTACTGATCTCAAAGAAGGAAAATGAATATATTAAAGATATTTTTAGACATGATGCAAGTAGCGCCTTAAAAGCGATAAGTGAGTGGTATACCCAAAATAGTGTAGGCTTATTCGTGCGCTCTAACCAAATACCTAGGTTAATCGCTCACTTGCTAAGTTTCGATATAGAAAATCATAGAGGTATTTATGATACACATATTGGAGGTATTAACCTATATGATAGAGCACTAAATGGTTTTATAAATCCAAAGAAGGCAAGTGAGAAAAACTTGCAAGTCTTTCTTGTTATGAAGTACTGCTTATACCAGGGTCAGCCTTTAGGCTTTTTATATACCAACTTGTTACGCAGAGTTAATGTGAACAAGGATCTAAATACAGCTGAGCAAAGCATAAAAGTTATTCAAGATTTAAATAATATACCCTTGGAACTAGATACGAGACGTAACGCTTTGTTTGAAGAATGGGGTAACCTAGAAGCTCATCAAGGTGATGTAGATTCTGAAACTAGTTTAGATGAGAAACTATACAATCGGATGATGAATAGATTCAAAAGGACGCCTAAATATACGAATAGTAAGGGTAAGTCAGTAGATTATTTTAGTGATAAGTTGCTGGAGGAACTAGTAACAAGGCAAAAGCACCAAACAAGAGATAAGACTGTAACTTATCCGTTTAGTTCTAACTTCCCATTACCTCTGTGGGTAAAAATTTAAGTTGTAAATAAGTATTTAAATTAGGATGAAAGCTTTTATTAAAAAATAAAGGCTCTCATTCATAATGTTTGTGAGTCACAACTCTAATTTATTTTAATATAACAGTATATGTGTGCTGTACGTATGAAGAAAATACACCTGAACAGATGGGCAGAACATTAACATATCAGTATCAGCTCCTAATTCTACAAAAGAAGATACAAGTAACAAGAAAAAGGAAGACTATGACCTCAAAACCAACCACCAAAATATTCGACGTCATCATCATCGGTGGTGGTCAAGCAGGCTTGGCGGTGGGTTACTATCTAAGACGTGCCAATTTAAAACAAGCTAACCTCGACTTTATTATCCTTGACAATCAGCCTCGAAGCGGTGGCGCTTGGCAACACTTTTGGCCATCTTTACGACTGTTCTCGCCAGCCACAGTCAGTTCATTACCGGGCAAAATGATGACCGCCGTTAAAGACCAAGACAGCCCCTATCTTGATGACGTCTTAACCTATTTAGACACCTACGAAAAACATTATAAGTTACCTATCTATCGACCCTATGACGTACAAAGCGTCGAGCGTGATGATGAAAACGACTGCTTAAGAGTAAGCGATGGTAAAATTACGTGGCTTGCTAGAACAGTCGTTAGTGCCACTAGCATTTGGAGCAATCCTTATATTCCAGAGATTGAAGGACGACAAACATTCCAAGGTGAACAAATCCACTCCGCTCATTATGCAGGCATTGAAAACTATAAAGACAAACGTGTCTTGGTGGTTGGTGCGGGTAACTCAGGCGCACAGATATTTGCAGAGTTGGTACAAGTGGCAGATGCCAGTTGGGTAACACGAGAAGAACCACAATTTTTGCCCGATGATGTTGACGGTCGTGTCTTATTCGAAAGAGCCACCAAGCGTGTTCAAAACGCTAGTAGTGGCGATACTCAAGGCGAAGACAATGCACAGCAAGCGCCCAAAGGCAATATCGTGATGATGCCGCTGGTTAAAGCTGCACGAGATAAAGGCTTGCTCACTACTCAGCCTATGTTTCAGCGTTTAACTAGGGCGTGTCTTCAATTGGATTATGTGGCTAAAAATTTGATAGATTTTTGTCAAACAAGGATAATTACGCAGTTAATATAGATATATTAACTAGAAATTAGACACAGTTTGGCGGAAATATAGCTATTTTTAGTCCATAAATTATAAAGTTCCAAATGAAGACACGCCCTAAGCAAGGCGTAGTATGGCAAGATGGTACTAAGGAATCCATCGATGCGATTATTTGGTGTACTGGCTTTCATCCTGAACTTGAGCACCTAGCACCGCTGGATGTGATAGAAGATGACGGAACCATATTAAATAAGCAGGGGCAAGCGGTTAAAGAGCCTCGTTTGTGGTTATTTGGCTATGGCGATTGGGTCAGCCCTGCTTCAGCGACTATTATCGGTGCTGGGCGTAGTGCAAGGGAGAATGTGCCGGCTTTGGTAGAGTTTTTAAACGACAACGCCTAAGTGACTAGATATTCAGCTGACGACTAACAATTTTATTGCGTCTAAGTAATCGAACAGAAATACATTATAATAGCAATTTTCCATAACAGACATAAAAAGCCATCATGAAGATAAGACAAATAGAACTAACCGATGCCGAGCGTAAAGCACTAGACCACGGGTATAAACACGGAAAAACAGCCAGTTATCGAAAACGTTGTCACATTATACTGCTAAAAAGTGATGGCAGAATAGCCAAAGACATCGCACAAATAACCGACACCAACATTCAAAGCGTATACAATTGGCTCAACCGTTATGACGCCGAAGGCATA
>NZ_KB907641.1 GCF_000382145.1 Psychrobacter lutiphocae DSM 21542 | reverse complement strand
TATTTATAGCAACCTTGATTCAGGTTCTTGATATTACTAGTCAATACAAAGTTAAGCTAACACCTTAACCAACTCATATCTATACCCCCTTTGCTGACGACAATAGCACGATGGAACCACCTGATCCCTTCCCGAACTCAGAAGTGAAACATCGTAGCGCCGATGGTAGTGTGGTTCGCCCATGTGAGAGTAGGTCATCGTCAGCTCCCTATACCTTAAAGCCCCCGTTCATTAATTTGAATGGGGGCTTTTTTTGTCTGCTACTTTTAGCTTTGAGTGATTGTCGCTGTGGATGAAGCTCTAAGGTTGCTAGGGTAAAAGGTTACTGAGAGCCAGCTATCGTTAGCGATAAGCTGTTGCTTTTCGTTGCGGACAGAAGTCAATGAAAAGCCCCCGACAGTTAAAACTGTCGGGGGCTTTTGTGATCTAAAATTTATTATTATATTAATGATAACTTAGGTTTATTTTACTTGTACGATTTTACGATGACCTAGTGGTTGAACCGGTCTGTTATTATTAGGGTATAGCACTTTTAAAACACCTAAATCTTTTTCAGATACTGATAATGGGGTGTCTACAACATACCAGTCTACTTTTTCTGAGCATGGTGGCGTTGTTAGCGAGCCATCATAGTGATAGAAGGCAGAGTTAGCTGGAATTAAGGCATTAATATTAATATTTTCCGCCAGAGCTTCTTTACCTGTACGGCTTGCAGCTTCACTGCTGGTCACAAGGCTGGTTAACTGATCAGTAGCAGCCGAAGGATTTAGCATGACGCCAACGACAGCTAGGTCACCGTCAGCATTTGCATGGACGAAGTGCAGCTCACCTGGGTAGTAAGTACCTGAGAATTGGTGCTCGCTTGGCGTGTGGTAGTGGAATTGTTGTAGTGTATAAGTTTCACCATTAATAGTGGTTATGTTATTGCTTTTTGTTGGGGTATAAACAATGGTATGACCATTATCAACAACTTTCATATCACTGTTTTTAAATTGGATCTTAGGTGCTGCAAGGCTTGACGCTTCCACTTTTGTGATATTTACAGGTGATTGTTCTTGGCCGGTTTTACAAACTTCGTAGCCTTCTATATTGCCCCAGTATTGTGGTGCTGTTTCACCTGTATATGACCAACTGGCTGATTGTGTGCTATCGGGTTGGACAGTGCTACATGCACTTAATGCTAAAGCAACAGAGACAGTTAAGATAGCGGATAATTTTTTTTGTGTTGTTATAGTAGTCATTGATATTCCTTTTGGGAAAGTTGGTTAATAAAAAATTATTCTTTGTAAATAGCAATTTACATCAGGCGTAAAACTTGTGATGCTCATACGTTAAGAATAATCTTCGTATAGAGTAACGAAAATTTAGTTATTACGATATGTTGAGTACATAAATCATACAGTATTTGTTTATTAAAGTTGCTATGTGAGGTTGCCTTACGACAAATGTGTTGGCTATGAGAGGTTATATTAAGAGTTCTGGGCTAACTGTTTAAATTTATTCCACAGCTATATAAACAGTCGCCCATCTTGAGTGTCATATGTGGCAATATCTACGTCATATACTAAGCTTAAATTGTTTTTATTCATGACTTCATAGCTAGTGCCTTGTTGTACCACTTTGCCTTGGTGTAATAACACGACATTATCACTATAATTATAAGCATGGGCCAGATCATGCAGTACCATTAGGATGGTTTTCTTTTCTTGTTGTACTAGATTTTTTAAATAACTCAGTAGATAGCGTTGATGACGAATGTCCAAATGATTAGTCGGCTCATCGAGCATTAAAATTTGAGTTTGTTGCATTAAAGCGCGTACCACAGCGAGCCTTTGCTTTTCACCACCAGAGAGGGATTGCACCCTGCTATCCTTGAGCGATAACAGCTCAAAGTCTTGTAGCAAAGTAAGTGCCTTTTGTGCATCAGACTTTTTCGGTGTTTGATACCATGCCAGTTGTGGTGATACGCCAAGTAGAGCATACTCAAGCACAGTGAGCGGTAGCTCAAATCGTTCATGCTGGCCTACCCAAGCTATTTGTCCTGGTTGATGTAGGGGAGTTGGTGTTATTAGCTTAGATGCTGATATGTTTGATGATGTTGTTGATATATTACGATGAGTAGCTGAGATTGGGCGAGTATTGCAGTTAGGATATTTGCGCTTCAGTGGCTTATAATCGATATCTGCCTGTATTTTAAGTCCTAAGTTTTGAGAGCTACTTGGAGTGTTAGGTTGGTGGGTTAGTAGGCTTTTTAATAAGGTGCTTTTTCCAGCACCATTTGGACCAATAAAGGTAGTGAGCTGCTGCTGATATAAATTTAATTGCTGGATATCCAATAAAGTCTTGTGGCCACTATTTACTTTCAGCTGTTTAATATTACATAATAATGGTGGTTGAGCAGGTGTCATAGCAACTCTTTAAATTGAAGTCTGATTGAAGTTTGAAGTGTTTAAGAGCAATGATAAATATTAAGTGTGCATGAGTGTATTCATTCGTTGAGAATATCGAGTATCAAGGTATCTGTCGTTATAATATGCGAGTTAAGCTGCTGATACTGTACTGATAAATTACTGAACTGATAAGTTAAGGGCGGCGATGCATAAACAACCATATAAAAAAAGGACCGCCGAGCAAGGCTAACACAATACCAATAGGCACATCGATTGGATAGGCAATATGACGTGCTAAGCTGTCAATAATTAATAACAGTAAGGCACCTAGCCAGCCTGACCAAATCATTAGTCGCATTCTTCCACCGCCAAATAATAAGGCTAATAAATTAGGCACCATCATGCCAATAAAGCCGATAACCCCAGACATAGATACTGCTGCTCCAGTTAACAAAGCACAGGCAACAATGACTAAGGTGCGCACCCTATTTACCTTGATGCCCAATGAGATTGCAGTGGTTTCACCAAGCATTAATCCATCGAGCTGACGACCAAAAGGCAAAATAATTATTAAACCTAGCACAATACTGGCGATGGCATAGCGTAAGGGGACAAATCCAGCTTCAGCCATACTTCCAGCTAGCCAGTTGGTGGCGCTACGCAGTACCATGTCATTAGATAAAAATAAAATCAAACTGACTAAAGCACCACAAAATGCACTGATCACAAAACCTAAAATTAGTAACCCCATCTGGCCTCCACCTAACCAGCGGTGACAGCCTAAAATAAACAAGCATACTAATAAACTGCCCAAAAAAGCGGCTAAAGGAACACCAACACCACTAATGCCTAGCGCTAAGACTAGTACCACACCAAGTGCTGCGCCCCCTGATGTACCAATTAAGCTTGGGTCTGCTAAGGGGTTTTCAAATAAGGCTTGTAGTGCTGCACCGCTAATGGACAAGGCCAGACCAACCAATAAAGCGGTAGCTATGCGTGGGTAGCGTAATTGCCATAAGCTACCTTCTAGTTGCCGCGGGTCATGCCACTCCCCAAAGCCAACTCCCAAGCTTAGCCAGATAATCAGCACGGAGAGTAGGGCAGCTATGGTATAAAAGATAGCTTGTTTATAAACCAACCTACCAATAGGTTGTGCTAACTGTTTTATCTGCTGACCATCGGTAGAGGTTGAGTCAGAAGAGAATAAATTTGACATAATAGGGGTTACCAGATTAAGTGATTGCCAGATACAGAATGTCAGTCTTATTTGGCCAGTTGATGCAATCTATTAACGATTGTTGGAGAAGTTAATCCATAACGCAAAAAGTCATCAGCTGGCCAAAAGTAGATTTTGCTATTTTTGGCTGCTGGACTGTTAATTATCTCAGGGCGTTGACTAAAACTTGCCACAGAGCCAAGCATTGGTTTGTTGTGATCGGCTATGATAATGATATCTGGTCTGGCAGCCATCCAGCCCTCGCGTGATAGAGGTTTTAATCCAGATACATTAGCTGCATTAATCCCACCAGCTCGTTGAATTAAGGTATCAGCAACCGTTCCTTTTCCTGCCACAATACGACCATCATAGCTCAGTAGATAGCGGGTCTTGGTGGCAGGTTTGGCACTCATTTGTTGACGCCAGCTGTTAGCTAAACGGTTAGCTTTGGTGCTTTGATTGACATAACCACCGATCTGTTTGATGCTGTTGGCAAAGGTATTAACATCCTCTTTAGGTGCCACATTGACAGCTTTGATATTGAGCTGATTTAAGCGCTGATAAATACTGGTTGGCTGCGCCATATAACTGCCTAGTACCAGATCTGGTTTGACTGATAATACAGACTCTGCAGTGATGTTGCGGTGGCTGCCGACTGTGGGTACAGATTTTAATTTGGGGTTGCTATTAAAGCTGTTTTTTCCCACTACCTTATCGGTACTGTCTAACGCTACTAAGATATCTGCTACGTCAGGGGTTAAAGCGACAATGCGGTTATAAGCCTGTGCATTGTTTGCAATACCAGTGGTGCCGATGAGCAACACGGCAGATAACAGTGCAGAATTTTGTTTAAATGTATAGCTAAACATGGCGAATCCTATATGTTTTAACCCATAAAGGTTGGGGTTGTAGTGGTTGATATAATCTATTTACTTTAAACCTGCTAACGAATTGTTAGCAAAATTAGCTAGGGCTTACGCACGAGTAGATATGATGGCAACTGGTAATCATTTATGAGTCCTCTAAAGGTAGAGCCAGACGCTGCATACATAATAACCAGCCGCTTTTAAAGCCTTGAAATCGTATTTTTGCGTAAGTCCTATTAGCTTGATTACTTAAACCTGGTTTACCTT
Source organism: Psychrobacter lutiphocae DSM 21542 (assembly GCF_000382145.1). Lineage (GTDB taxonomy): Bacteria > Pseudomonadota > Gammaproteobacteria > Pseudomonadales > Moraxellaceae > Psychrobacter > Psychrobacter lutiphocae. The sequence continues at coordinate 57,899 of NZ_KB907641.1, read as the reverse complement.
ATGGCTAATAGCTATTGGTTAGTTAGTGGCTCTCAGTTAGTAACAAATAGTTAGTTAGTGGTTAATGAATGCTGTTTAACTAACTGGGCGCACATCTGCTGCCAATATGTTTTTTCTGCCTCACCTTCTTGGCGCTGACCAAAGAAGCTGATGATACTTTTTCCAGTCTCATCAAATCCCTCGATACAAGTGACAACCCCATCTTTGGTTGGACGTTTGACACACCACACCTGTGCTAAAGCGTTATCTTTAAGGTGTAGGGTAAAATTAGTTTGGTCTTTGTCTAAGATGTTAATCCAATCTCCGATACGCTTAATCTGATGTACAGCCCCAGTTTGAATTTGTACCACCCCGTTATTACCGACAAAGGTCATAATAGGTTGGCCACTTTGCTGTGCTAAGTTTAATAAACTGTCTATCGCTTGCGGTTCAAGCTGTTGGGTCATCCCATCTGGTGCTTGTCGATAGCTACTGGCACGATCTAGATTTAAATTTTTTAAAATAAAGTGAAACTGATGTACATCCTGCATTTGTCGCCATTGCTGTTGCAAACTTTGTTTGTCTTGTGTTGTTAACGCTTTATATTTCCAGGCTGGGGAGGCTTTGGGTGTTGGTAGATTTGCAATGACTTTGGCAATTTGCTGTGGTTCAGTTAGTGCTTGCTCTGAGATTAAGCTCTGCCACTGTGTCACAGCTGTTTGGCTATAATCACGCAAAAATACTTTAGCGATCGCAGCCCCTTTGTCATCAAAAAACTGAATACTAAAAGAGCCAGGTATCTCATGAGTCGCTTTGCTGACATCTGTGATGGCTAGCATATATTGCCATCGTTCAATAAAAAAGCGTAAATCAAGACCACCGACATTTAAGGCAATACCCATGTGCTTGCCAAGTTTTACGTTTTCTAACTTACCAATTTTCTCATGTACAGCCAGCTCATTTCTAACAATACTTTCAACCTTATTAAAGTCGGTCAGTTGTTGCAGTACGTGTCGGCAGTCTGTACCTAAGTACTGACTGTATGGTGAAGCCAAGAGAAGTTCAAACTCACTGACATTCAATTTTTTAGCACCTTCTAATGGGAATAAAAAATGGTCATTGACTTTAAGTTGTTGATAGCGTTGCCATAGTGCGCTGTTTTTTTTAGTTTGGTTTTGAGCGCTGGGTTGCAGGTTCGTTTCAAGATCTGTTTGGCTATTTGTATCAGTCTTAGCGTGTAGTGTTGCCATAGATTTTAAGTTCCAAGTTTCTGTTTAGGTTATTGGTCTATCCAGTTGTTTATTGAGTCCATACTAATTGAGTTCATACTCAAAATAAGAAAGCGAAATAAGAAAGCGTTGTTCGTGGTTCAAAGTCATTTATTTTTAAATTACTTAGTGCGGTATCAGTGTTGATAGAAAATATTACACTTATGATGAGTATAATGAAAAACAACAAAAGTGTAAATGATAATAATTATCATAAACTAATTGAAACTCATTTACGTTTAATATACAGTGTTCATAAAATATAAAAGATCAGCAATCTTTTTGATGTTCAATATTTGATGCGATCAGTTGTAAATGTTTAACAGATTCTAATCAAAGCAAAAAGATTATTAATTAGCAGTGCAATTAAATCTGATGATTTGACAAATAAAGTAAAGATAAATAAAGGCCATAAAAACTTGAACTAATATTTACATAAAAGGCTTACTATGACTCAAACTACCCCTCTTGTTCATCCCCTAAAATCAGCTATCGTTCATGCAATGCAGCGTAGTACGATTATCGTCTTAGGAGCGTGTGGCAGCTATGCTGTTGCTAATGATAATATAGCGCAACGCTCAGATACCATGCCCTCCATCACCTTAGAGCCAATTGTGGTGACATCAACTCGCTCATATAAGAGGTTAAGTGAAGCGCCTATTGCAGTCCAAGTTGTGGATAAGGCGACATTGCAGCAACATCATGCACATACGTTAAAAGATGCTTTGGCACTATTACCTAGTGTCTATTTGACCCCTTTGCATGGAAAAACGGGGTATGAAGTTAGAATGCAAGGGTTCACTGGAGATCAGGTGCTGGTGTTGATAGATGGGCTACCAGTATCCTCTAGCACTGGGTCAACATTTGATATTAGTCAATATCTAAATGCAGATGTGGAGCAAATAGAAGTCATACAGGGCGCAGCATCTGCACAATATGGTAGTTAAGCGATGGGTGGGGTAATCAATATTATTACCAGACCAATCACTGAGTCACGAGCCTCTATCACAGCTGAGCTAGGGACTAACTGGTCACAAAATCCCTCTGATAAGAAGTTTGATAATAATTATAGTTTTGTAGAAGGGAGGATGGAGGGAGCGATATCGTCTGATAAGCGCCTCAAAGCAAGATTATCGGGCTCGTATATGGACGATAAAGGCTTGACTGTTGATCAAGCTAAGTGGCCAAATCTAAAAGATGCTTCAGAACAAAAGCAGGTGCAAGCTAGAATTAGCTTTACGCCTAATATCAATGAAGTAAATACTGCAAACCCAAGTAGTCAATACTGGCTAGACGCAGGGTATTATGAAGAAGATGATACCAGTCGCTTTAATTATGTGAGTCGTGGCGGTACATTTGCGCAGCAACGTGATGAGGAGATAAAGCGAAAAAGGTTCAGTGCTGGTGGTTATACTAAATTTGCAGCCAATAGTCATACAAACCCTTACAAACTATCAGGCTCAGTACTGCATGAAGAATACGACAGTGAGTCTAATACAACGACACATAGCAGTGTTAGAATACCTGATAGTACGCGAGAGTTTAACTCTACTATAAAGCTTGCACAGATACAGCTGGATTTACCTGTAATATATAGTGGCGATAATCAGTCGCATGCCATACAAATAGGTGCAAAATATCAAAAGGAAGAGTCAGAGCAAATAAAAGATAATGTTTCAGAGTTGGCGGCTAATAAGGTAGATAGAGATGCGACAGAGGTCTATCTTCAGGATGACTGGATGCTTGGAGATGACACAGAGCTTGTTGCAGGAGTTCGCTACCAAGATGATAGTGATTTTGGCAGTCACTATGCGCCTAAAATAGCTCTTAAACAAGATTTTTATGATCAATCTAACCGTAAACATTCAGTTAGAGCCAGTATTGGTCGAGGATATCGTGTACCAAATTTAAAAGAGCGCTATTATTTCTTTGATCATAGCCAATATGGTTACCAAGTAATGGGTAACCCAAATCTTGAACCTGAGAAATCAACCAGTTACCAAATAGGCTATCAAACCAGTTTAAGTGACAGTTTTGATATTAGTATTAATGGCTTTTATAACGATGTCAAAAACTTAATTCAAACAGATCGTAATAATCCTGTTATGCAAGGAAGAACTGCTGTTTTTTATTATGATAATGTTGAAAAAGCAAAAACTTATGGTGCTGATGTTGGTCTAAACTTTAGGTTAAATAATGAGCTGGACTTCAATGTTGGCTATGCCTATTTACAGACTGAAAATAAAAAAACTGGCTCAGATCTAACTTACAGCCCAGAACATAAAGTTACGGCCAATGCTCGTTATCAGGCAACTGATAAGTTACAACTTATTCAACAAATACGTTATGAGTCAAAACAACTGGTCGATACTGGCAATAAGGCTTACTCACCAAGCTGGTGGGGGGTTGATGTAAAGGCAAACTATAATGCGACACCAAATTTTGATGTTTATATGGCAATTAACAACTTATTTGATGAACAGCGAAGCGCGTATGATCCAGATGACTTTAGCCCTATTGATAACCGCCAATGGCTGGTTGGTGCCAGCTATCACTGGTAATTGGTAAATCACTGCACGAGTTGAGACACGTACTGGACTCTAAAAAAAAGCAGGAATGACCTGCTTTTTTTTATGTTCGCTTGTTTTGATTATTTAGTATCAGAGAACATTTAGCATAAGAATAGTCTTTATTTTTTTAATGATATTGATAATCATTATCATATATAATACCTTGACGATGCTTAGTGGCTATACAGCCCCTAGTTAGCGTTAATACAAAAAGCTATCTATCCATAAAGTTGTAGGGTCTGCTCAACAGACCTTAATCATAATAGGAAGTAATCATGAAAAAAATCAGTATCTTAGTTGGTAGTCTGCGTCAAGGTTCTTTTGCACGCAAAATAGCAAAAAACACCCTTGCTATGTTTCCTGAAAATTACGAGGTACAAATTGTAGAAATCGGTCATCTACCACTATATAACTTCGATTATGATGATCCAAATATGTCAGAGTTTCCTTTACCAGAGTCTTATACTGAGTTTCGAGAGACAATTAAAGCTTCTGATGGTGTGTTGTTTGTGACACCTGAAAACAATAGAACTATTCCAGCATGCTTAAAAAATGCAGTAGATATTTGTTCAAAACCCAATGATGATGTCGCTTGGACAAACAAGCCAAATGGTATTATTAGCCACTCAGTTGGCAAAATGGGTGGTTATAGTAGTCAAAAAAATCTGCGCCTTGCTTTGTCTTACTTTGATATGCCATCGTTAGGGCAGCCAGAAGTATTTTTAGGTAACTCACCAAACTATTTTGATGAAGATGGCAATATTAATGCAGAAAGAACGGTTAAGTTTATTCAAGATTATATTGACCGTTTTGTCAAACTTGTAGAGTCAACATCAGCTTAAATAGATTTTGATTGATTTGATATAACTAACCTCACTCTCAACTCTTAATATAGACAGTGGTTTTAGCTTAGCATATTTGATTAAAGTTACGTTTTTTTGGGTTAAAAGTACCCGTTTAAATCGAGTTTTAATAAGTTTATGTTGAGAATGAGGTATGACTATAAAGTGACCGACCGCAGATAGCAGTCAGGGCTTAAAGCAGAAGCGGGATCTAGGTCGGTCAACATCGGTAGTACACTTAACGTAAATAGGTTATACCTTGTCTTTAGTTGTCTTTAGTTGTCGTTATGTTGATATGAGGGATAGGCTAGCGGTGTTAACGCATCGAAGGAAAACGGCGAATCATATACACTATCAGAATAATAGCGATACTAGATATGCTGGATCCAACCAAGCCAATACTAGATAAGGATAAAGTGGTAACAGCATACCCACCAATTAGTGCACCAGAGCCAATACCCAAATTAATGATCCCTGAAAACATTGACATTAGCATATCTTGCGCATCAGCATCGACCATTAATACCTTGGACTGCATTGAAATAATCAGTAGCATTAAAGCAGTTCCCCAAAGTAGAGCAGTTAAGCTCAGTAACCAACCTGATGATACCACTGACAATAGTGTTAACATTGATATCAGCATGATAATGGTAGAAATCACCATGAGCTGTGTATCATGTCTGTCACCCCAACGACTAAAGATAATGCTACCAAGGATACCCGCACCCCCAAACAATAGTAAAATAAAGGTCGCAAAGCTTTCGCTGACGCTCCCGATCTCTCTCATGAAAGGCTCGATATAAGAGTAGGCGGTATAGTGTGCCGTAAAGACAAGAAAAATAAGTAGATATAAGCAAATTAATAAAGGATTTTTTAGCAATTCAGGTACTTTGCTAAATGTACCCTTAAACATACTTGGCAAGGTAGGTAATAGCTTTGCTTGTAGCACAAAAACAACGAAAGCAACTGCACCAATCCCACCAAAAGTCGTACGCCATCCAAACCATTGACCTATCAATCGTCCAAGTGGAACGCCTAGAACCATAGCAAGAGAGGTACCTGTTGCGATAATGCTTAGTGCTAATGCCTTTTTGCCTTCTGGAGCAACTCGAATGGCGATGGCAGCGGTGATAGACCAAAATATTGCGTGAGCAAAGGCAATACCTATTCGGCTAATAAGTAAGACATTAAAACTCCATGCAAATACAGAGAGCAGGTGGCTGACAATAAATACCGCAAATATACCTAACAATAAACGTTTGCGTTCAAAGTTACGAGTTAATAGCATCAAAGGGAGTGACATAGCAGCGACTATCCACGCATAAAGGGTGAGCATCCAGCCAGTTTCTGCGGTGGTGATGGCAAAGTCATTTGCGATATCACTTAATAGTGCAACAGGGATAAACTCAGTTGTATTCATCACAAAAGCACTGATGCCCATGAGTAGCACACGGGTATATTGAGTACGGAGAGTAGATTGGTTGGCGTTGAGCAATTGTTTCATAAAGTTTGATGAGGTAGGTTAAATACCCAATGTGATAGGTTGATATTAGGGCTTGTTGCACCTTGGTATTAGTAGATAAAGCTGGGCAACAGCCTTTTATTTGCTGTAAATCAGCAGTACTATTATATTAACTCTCTCTGCACACGACAAAAAAAGCAAAAAAGCTGACTAAGGACAAGGCATAATAGTAATTTTTTTCACGAACCACACTATGCCAAACCTTAATCAGCTCATAAGTATATTATCGCAAAACCTAACCATGAACAAGGCAAGACCAACCTGTTTAGCCTTAATTATTCTAGCGATCATACAAGTACAAAGCAGTAGCCTTAAACAAATAGCAAGAGGATTTATAAAGCCTGGTTAAAATGGCTAAATAAAGAGCAAATAAAGTTTTGCATTCGCATCACACACAACACCTTGGTACCTAATCATCAGGGTAAATTGGTGCAAGTAAAAACATCATTACCTCATCTATCTCATCATGAAACGTTTATGTTAGCCAGAGTCGTTTGCGTATATGGCGTTAAAGTTCGTCTATTTGCAAGGCGTGATACGGACAATGATTATGTCATTGTGGCGACCAACAATTTATAGCTAAACTCAAATTAAAATACACACTCTGTATTACCTTTGAGGTCGCATTTATTGGTGCGTGGAACGACACCCTACCGATGGTTTTGTGTATTAAAATATAGTGTTAGCAATAGAGCCTACGGGTGTGGGATTAAGGCTGTACAGCAATACCCTAAAAGACGAAAGCTTAAGAAACAAGGTCGACCCCAGCAAAGTTTGTTTGCTATTGGTTTGGATATCCTGATTGATGGTTTGCGTGCGTATTTCTTTGCTGGTAATCGACGTGTGTTTGAGATTTTGGTAAGTTATTTGTCTCCTAGACCACGACCTTTGAGGCTTTGAGCATTTTTGTCGTGTACAAAGCGTGTAAATACAGCGCCTAAGTCTGTTATTGACTGCTTGCTAAAACTTGGGTTATTTGTTTTTTGGCTGATAATGCTTTAAACCAATTGTACGTAGCTTACCGTTATCATCAATATCTGTAATAATGAGCGACCACTCATCATTGATATAAACTTTATCACCAGGTACAGGAGTTGCCTGTAAATTGGCCTTGATATATTCAGCAGCTGTCAGTTGCCATATATTGGCAGAAGCAGGTGCGTTGGGCGATGATTTGATGTTTTTTAGTGGTGGATTAATGGCTGTTGTTGCTTCATTAAAAAACGGCAAGTCGCCAAGTTTAACGTTTGGTGAGATCATCCAATCGCCATAAAAGTCATCAATTTTGCGTCGATCTACTTTGATGTCATTAAAAATACGCGCAATTCTAGCAGCGTGATCACCAAGTAAGCCGTACCAGACTCTGTCCCCAAATTGTAGGCGAGTATTTCTATCAACCATGACTATTTTTTCATTACGTACCAAAGCAAAGATGGCAATTTCATCGTTATTAATTTTCGATGAGATATCCTTAGGGTGACGTCCTTTGGCAAATGCACCTGGCTTAACTTCAAATTCATATAAGGTGATACAGGCTTGATTGGAAACCCAAATTTCCATCTCCTCATCAGGCTCTGAGTTATTTGGTACCCGAACTTTAAATAAATTGGCCATAAAGGGAATGGTGGTGCCCTGTAATATCAACGACAAAATAACCACACCAAAAGCAATGTCAAATAGTAAAAATGCATCATCGAGACCAGCAATGACTGGTAGGATTGCTAAGGTAATGGGCACGGCACCTCTGAGACCAACCCAAGCAATAAACCCAATCTCGCGATTATTAAAGCCAAAAGGCTTGGTACCTATATATACGGCAATTGGGCGGGCTACTAAGATCATAAAGGCGGCGATGGCAATGGAGTAATGCCAGACATTAAGCACATTAGAAGGGGTAACTAACAAGCCAAGCACCACGAATAGCACTGCTTGGGATAGCCAGGCAAAGCTATCCATCACCCTCAGTACGTGTTCAGTAGCTCGTACTTTGTGATTTCCAATTAAGATACCAGTCAAATACACCGCCAAGAAGCCACTGCCGCCTAGTAAGTTGGTGGCAGCAAATACCCCAAGGCCGGCAGACATGATTAAGATGGCATACATACCTACTGCCAAATGTACTTTTGGAATGAGCTTGGATAATAGGTAACCAGATAGCAATCCCATGACGACACCAAAGCCAAGCTGTTGTGCAAGTAATATAATAAAGTCTAATGTGGTCTGACCTTCAGGATCTACACTAAGTGCAATTAAGCCGGTGACTAATAAAATGGCAAATGGATCGTTTGCGCCAGATTCAAGCTCTAAGGTGGCTTGTACCCGATCATTTAACTTAACCCCACCGTTACGCAGCAAAGAAAACACCGCCGCTGCATCCGTGGAGCCGACAATGGCTGCCATGAGTAGTCCGATACGCCAATCGACATCTAGTAGCCAAGTAACAAAAAGACCTAAAATGACAACAGTGGCAAATACTCCCCAAGTCGCCAGTACCACAGCGGGTTTGAGTCCGACTCGAAAGGATTTGAATGACGTCCGTAGCCCACCATCCAGTAAGATACAGGCTAGGGCGGCTTGACCAATAAAGTTGGCAATGCCGTATTGTGAAAACTCAATACCCAAGATACCTTCTTCACCAGCAAGCATCCCGACTAATAAAAACAGTAGAAGTAGGGGAAGTCCTAATCGTGCTGATAAGGTGCTGGCCATGATACTTGAGAAAATCAGTATTGCGCCTACTAAATATACAATATTTAGAGTTTCCATCTTATAGATCAGTCCTAGTGAGTTGGTTCAAAGGTGTGATTGATAGGGCGTGTCTTTATTTTGAAAATTTTGACGCTGTATGACAAGATTTAGCTATTTTTAGTTCATTTAAATATCATGGCACGAATTGAAGACACGCCCTAGATAATATGGATCGATATTATAAGCGAGATCTTCAGTTAGGTCAGTTGCTATTAGGTTAATTGCTGTTTGGTTAAGGTCTGCTAGATCAATTAAAGTTGGCGAATTGCTAAAGAGTTAAGAGGTTAACCGTGTTAAGTCATATCCAGTATTACTTGTACTGGTTGGCTTGTAACCATTTTAAAGTTGTTTGATTATACTTTAGAGTTATTTGACTCTACTTTAGATCTGTTGGGCTATATTTTATAAGCATCTAATACCTTTTTCTGAAAAATAACCTATCTTTGTCAAACTCGCTAAACCTACTATTTGTAACGTTTAAACTCGTTATAACGTTTAAACTCGTTGTAGCGTTTGCACTCGTTTTCCTCGAAATTATAATGTTCAGATTTGGTATAACTTTGGAATAAAAACGCGATAAGGCAACTTATCGCGTTGAGTGTCGCTTTAGAGAATTGTAGGTTTAGCGGCTAATAAAGCTTTCTAAATATTGCATGGGGTTGTAGTTTTGGCTTGGGTTAAAACTAAAGTCAAATGAATGCGCACTATCGATAGCATCAGTACCTATGGTGTTGACAGTGCCTCCTACAATCAGTTGATCATCATCAGTGCTGACACCCACTGGTGTGGTCTGTACGGTCGTAGAATCACTATGATGAACATCAATATCTAAAATAGGCTTTACACCAGCAATAGTGCCATTACTAATGTCTGAAATAAGTTGAGATCCAGCATTTTCTGGTGTGTATTTAACAGGAGAGCCTTCCGTTCCAATGGCGATATTTACCTCAGTTTGATTATTATGGCCTTGTAATGTTTCATTAGTTACATTGCCTGCGATATTGCCTTGTGTCGTATCAGACACTAGGCTACTGCCTGTGATATTGACATTACCGCCCACGTTAAGAGTTGCGTTTTGTCCGATGTTTACGTTAGCAGGTGTATGTGAAAGACTGTTTCCAGTATTTACGCCAACGCTGATATTGCCAGCTTTCGGAATGAATGTATCGTTTTCTTTCTTGGTTTCAACCTTTCCACCAAGCTCAACAGAGGTGTGTTTATCCGTGTTATTGCCTGCAGTAATGTTTAAGTCACCACTAGTCTTGATAGTGGCATTGTCAGCGCTAACGTTGACATGGCTTAGATTCACGCTATCATCGGCGTTTATGTTAAGTTTGCCAGCTTTAACATTGCTAGTGCCAGTATTCTGGCTTTGGCTGGTGCCAGCACTAATCTTACCGCCAAGATCTAGGCTGTTGCCACCTGCACCGACTTTAACATTTGCGTTAACAGCTCCTGAGGCGTTATGTGCTGTACTTGTTGTGCCTGCAATATTGGCTGTATCGGTGTCAATATTGAGTTTGTCAGTAGTAAGGTTAGTGCCTTGAACGTTGACGGTGCCATTAGGCTCAGTCGTTGAGAGGTTAACATTGCCTGCTGTAACTGTATTATTGACACCTTCAACTGATGCGCCATTATGCCCGTTTGCACCGACTGATATACCAACTGATGGTTTTGGAGTTGGTTTGTCAAGAGCAAGACCGCCTACATTGACGCTGATATCAAAGCCGCCGCCTGAAGCATTGCTGGTATTTTCAGATTGTACAAGGCTTACCTCTTTGCCTGCATCAATATTAAGGTTGCCAGGTGTGGTGATGTCGCTTTGAGAAACGACTGTGTCATCACCGTGAATATTGACGTTTGCAGCAGTAATAGTAGCTGGTTTAGCAGATGTGGTGCCTGCTTTATCATGTTGGAAATTGGCCGATACACCAACGGATGCTGTGGGGCTTGTGCCTTCAAGACCACCAAGACCAATGTTAATACTTGCACCACCAGAGTTGTTAGTATCTTGTGTGCTATCGTAGCCTGAGGCAAGTGTCACGTCCTTCGCTGAAAGGTTTACATCACCTGTTGCTTCATAATGTGTGCCTTCATCATGGAGTGTATTCTTAGCATTTTCATTGATAGTACCTGCTGTAATAGTAGTGCCTGAACCTTGAGTTTCTACTTTATTATTACCAGAGCCACTAGCGCCAATATTTAGTCCAGCGCTGATGCCGCCTTTATAACCAACTGAGGCTGAGATACCAATATTTACATCGATATTTTTATCAGTAGTGCTATGAGTGCTGTGAGCTTGGTCATGGATAATATTATTTGCTTGCTCATTGATAGTATCTTTAGCGCTTATCTGAGTGCCTGAATGGTGTATGTCATTATCTGCGGTGATATTGACGTTCTGTCCGCTTAGTTCGGAAGCAACAGGGGTTGTTGTTTGATCAGATTTTTTCTGATTATTGACATCAATGCCCAATCCAACAGTGACACCTGACTTATCTACTGAACCTTTAGCACCTAAAAAAACATCAGTATGATCGCTTGAAATAGTATGGCTGTTATCTTGTGCTGAAGTTGTGATGTTATCCCCACTAATGTTAAGATCTTTTTCAGAGGTTACGCGACTTCCTGCAATATTAACATCGCCCCCTTTAAGGTTGGTTGTACTGCCTGATACCAGTGAACCTGCTACGGTCTGAGTATTGTCAATATCCTCATTATGGGTAATACCTAAGCCCAAGCGCCAACTGGCAGAGGCATCATAACTTGCCACAGTCGGTAAAGTACTCTCTGCGACAAAGCCAATAGAATCATGGATAGTAGTAACATCGTGAATATCGCTTACACCGACTATATTGAGCGCTTTACCTGCCTCTAGATCTAGTAATCCTGCTGCTTTTACTTTACTACCGACAATATTAATATTTTGATCTGTGACTAATTTTAAATTGGTGTAAGACTCTAAGATAGACGCTTTATTAGTTTTATCTGTGGTGGTGGTCGTGGTGACATCAATAGGAATATCAAAGAGGGTGCCGGTACGATGTAAGTCAACGTTAGTTGTAGTCTCAGTTGCGCCTTTGATATTAAAGTTGCCATGAGGCGAGTTCAAATAAGAGTCTTTAACTGCCAGAACGCGACTACCTGTCAGGTTTAAGCCTTCCGCTGCATCGATATATAATAAATTGCTGGCTTGAACATCGGCACCATTTTGGGTAATGATGGTGGTGTCATTGTTATCGGTTTGTGAGCCAAATAGTCCGCCCCAATAAGTGACTTTATGATCTATATTGTGCGTGGCTTTACTGGTTTCAGCAGTAAATGACACTTTGCCAGGGGTTTTGAACGCCATATCTTTTGCAACTATCTGAGCGCCAGCATACTCTTGATTATCACCACTAACCATCGCAGCTTTATTGGCAAGAATAGCGGCTGGAATATAATAATCTTTACTGGCTGATTCAGAATCAATAACACGTTTTAGTGCAATTGTGCCCAGTCTATTTTCAAAAGTTACATCATGATACTCATTAGCATTGCCACCACTTAAAGCAATTTCACCTGCTGCATTTAGGCGTATTACTGGTGCAACAAACTGCGAAGAATTACCAGTTAAACTGCCTGTTTTTGCATCAATATTTATATGATTACTGCGGATATTAGAACCATACAGAGCAGTGACCTTGTCAGTATGGAATAAGGTTTCTTCTTTTAGACCGCCTTTTTTGGTATTGGTGGCGCGATAAATGGTGTTGATGGTTTTTTCACCATTGATGGCGATATTCCCCCCTTCAAGATTTACTTTGGGGCTAATAATTTGAGTACCAGTGAGCGTCAAGCCATTTGTTGTTTTAATATCTACATTATCCGCTTTAATGCGAGTAGGAAGATAATGCTCACCGATTTGCAATGTCGTAGAGGTAATTAATGGAGAGTCTTTTTTGGAATATTGTTTTTCAAAATATTGTATGTCACCGTGGGCATTTAAGTTGCCGACTTGAGCTTGGAAGTCATTGGCTTCAAACTCAACGCCTTCTACGTCCACTATTGCACGATCATCGGTACTATGTATTTTGATACGTCCTGCTTGCATACTACCCAACAGATTGCCGTCTAACACTTTTGCATTGCGTCTGCCAATAGACTCTGCTGCCAAACTACCATCAGCATTAATTGCAACTTGGTTACGACCCATCACAATATTAATGTTTTGAGCATTTTCAATATCTGTATCGACATAAACTTGAGGAGCAATAAAATTGACGACATCTGTTTTATCAAAATGAACACCGCGATTAACACGAAGTCCACGATCGTTATTGGTGTTATAGCCAGTGAGGTTGCCGTTAGTAACTTCAGGGGTGCCGACAACTAGACTGACTTGAGGTGTGTTAATAAAGCCACAGCCTTCACAAGCAATGCCATTGGGATTGGCTAAAATATAATCAGCCGCCATACCAAATACTTCTTGCTGACCAAGGATTAAAGAGGGGTTGCGGCTAATGACTTCATTTAAAATGACGGTGGCTGCTTGATCTGTGTTTTGGAAGTTAGGGTTAGCATGTAAGTTGCCAGCAAGTACCGAATGACCACTTTGGGTGGCATTATTGAGTACAGCACCTGGTTCAAAGACGGTATATTGATTGTACTTGTTGTGTGATAGCCCTTGTGAGTTTGGAGCAGTGATATCGACAACTTGTACGCCATTAGCCTGTTGTTGTACTTTAACATCCCCTAAGGGACGAATATTTGCCGTTGCTGTACCTACAAGTGAGGTGATCGCAATCAATGCGGTAATACGTCCTGCTGTTGATAATCTCATAGATTTCATGTTAGCCCCTGAATTGAATATGACCTAAATTAAAGGTAAATAGGGTCTGTTGAATATTAATCACTGTGCTTAACAGCAATTTAGGTTTAAAGAAAAAATTATTTTCTTGTAAAAACGAGCTAAATTTTTTCCTACGAAGCTGACAATTTAATAGACCCTAGAATGATTTGTTACGCAAGGCGTTGAATATAAATAAAATTATAAACTAAATATTACAGTTGGTTTATGAAGTATTTATGACTAAAATGCAAATAAAAACAAAAAGGATAACAAAAAACAATATTAAATAGCATCAAACTACATTAAACACTCTTAAAAAGACAGGCTAAAAAATCTGCTATGAGTCGATATCTATCAGACCGCAGGTTGAGGGTATGGAAATATATGCGTCAGTGACTGTTAGTTTTGGGTCTGACTTGTCGATGTTGAATCCAAATAAGTAACGTAAATGCTAGTGCCCATAAGGCTAATAAATGATAAAGATAGCCACTGACATTTGCCAATGACGCACCCATCTGATTCAACTGTACTGACGCATTCATGCCAGAGGTCGAAGGGAATATCCAGCGCACATATTGTAAAGGTGTGGGCAATTGACTGACTGGCCAAGGATAGCCACTTAAAAAGAACATGGGTAGTGAGCTAAAAATCATTATCTGCATACTGCGCTCACGTTCTTTAAACCACATGCCCAAAAAACAGCCTAGGGTAGCGACAGTCGGTGCATAGATGGCCATAAATACCAAGGTACCCAGTATATTGTGGCCACGCGGATAGTTTTGAAACGAAAATACCCAGCCATAATAAAAACAGGCCACGCTAAAGGTGACTGTGCCTAACGCTAAGATACGACCCAACCAGCCGAGCAAGCTGGCATGTTGTTTTTTGTTTTCATGCCAAGTACCAATTAATAAGGCGGTGCCCATCAGCAAGGTTTGTTGCAAAATTAAAATGGCCACAGCAGGCACCACATAAGCACCGTAACCTTCGGTTTTATTAAACAGAGGATCGATGCGCAGGGGCACAGCTTGGGTGCCGGCCATTGCGGTTTTGATATAAGTGCCTTGGGCGACATCGCGTTTGATCTCAACCCCAGCAGAAACCGTGCCTATGGCAGTGGTAAAGCCCATTTGCACTTGTTTATTTAACAAAAAGTAGCTGTTGTTGCCCAATACAGATACATGGGTCGGCTTGCCGGCATAGACATCACTTTCTAAGTTTTTTGGGATAATTAAGTAGCCAGCAATCTGGTCTTGATACATGGCCTCAAGCGCTTGTTGCTCACTGGCAAAGGGTTGTACGCTTAAGTTTGGGCTGGCATCACTGTAACGGCTAATGGTCTTTGACAGCGTACTGCGGTCATAGTCCACTATGCCAACGGGAATCTCTTTTACCACCTCACTGCGATATGGCCAAGGATAAAAAAATCCATAAATAATCGGTGCAATCACCAGCATTAATAACACCCCTTTGTCTTTAAAGACAGCGACTAGGGTGCCCAAAAAGCCTTGCAAAAAGCTGGCATGGGTCAGTTTGTTTTGCGTTAACTCAGCCTTTGGTTTATCTGACATTAACGAGCCCCCCAACGTTGTGGATTTTTAAAAGCGCGCAAACACAATAAGGCGGTGATGACCAAGGTGACACAGACAGCGACAATCAAGCCGACCAAAGTTGGTAAGGCGACAGAGATGGGTGCTAACATCTGCAACTGAGTCAAATGCACCTTTAAATAATGGGTTAAAGGTAACGCATTAGCCCAGCGCTGTGCGCCTTCGCTCATTGCAAGTAACGGGAAGGTGACGCCAGCAAAAGCAAACGAGGGTGCCGATACAAAGCCAGTTGAAGATAGCCCCATGCGCAGTGAAAAACTGGTCAAACTAAAGATTGCGCCCAGCCATAATGAAATCATCATTAACGCCACAAAAGCGACAAATACCACGAGCATGGCGCCAATTGGGGCAGGATGCACCTTGACTGCTAAGGTGATCATCAAGCCACCCCACAGCATATAAAATAATAATGCCCAAATCAGCTTGCCATTAAGTCCGACCACCAAAGCCAAGATAGAGACCTTTTCTGGCATACGTGGCTCGGTGCTTTGATTATCGGTGTTTATTTGATTATCGGTGTTTATTTGCCAGCTGTCATCTAGATTGGCATGCAAAAAGCGAAGTTTTTGTTCTGGTGGAATGTGCTTTAAGGTTTTAAAATCTGGATAAGGCATGTCTGGATAAATCATGGTGTGATACCAAATCGAGAAAGTTTTATCTCGAATTTCACGGCCAATGGTGGTGGCACCGATGACCATGGCCAAGATATGCAATAAGGCAGGAATCACAGTGGCTGCCAAAAACTGCTGATAATTAGTACCAATATTAAATAGGCTAATGCGCTCAATCCCAATGGGTGAATAGCTGACCTTGGCTTGCTCGCTATGAGTGCCTTGTTTGACCAAGCGCTTCATTTCCGCGCCAGCAGAGAAGGTGCCGACCACGGTTTGTACCCCTTTTTGCACAATGCCTGAGTGGGTTCCGTATTGAGCATTGACCTTCAGCACCACAGGGGCAGGCGCGCCTTGATTGAGTTGTTCAGAAAAATCATAAGGAATGACCACCACCGCATAGATTTTCTGGTCGAGCATGGCTGCCTTTGCCTCATGACTGTCTTGGAAAATGGCCTGTACTTTGAGGTCTGGGCTGGTATCCAAAAAGCGGGTGAGGGTACGTGAGTAGCTGCTTTTGCTCTCATCAATCACTCCGATGGGAATATCGACAATATAAGGCTTAGAGAATATCCACCAAATGCTTAAGATGGTTAATAAGGGCAACCACAGCAGCATCATATAGTCCCAAGAATGATGCAATAAAAATCTGCCTTCATAACGGGCACTGCGCAAAAATACAGCGAGCAAGGACGACTTGCGATTGTTTTTATCACCAAATACAATCGATGTTTTGTGGTGCTTATCTGCTTGCGGCTGGGGCATCATCACATCAATCCAATAGTGAGATTAGTTGCTGGTATTTGCATGACTGTTCTATTGAGGCTTGTCAGTAGCCGGCGTATTGCTGGTCTGAGTATTGGCTTGAGCATCCGTTTGTGTGTCTAGGCTAACCAGCACACTCATGCCTGAGCGCACCTTAGGATCTGGTTGCAACGGACGGGCTTTGACTTCAAAGGTACGCACATCAAAGTTATCTTCGGTATTGGTAGCGCGCCATACCGCAAAGTCGGGCATGGCAGCCGTGTTAAATACCTTAAACTGCATTTGGTAAGGATGATCAGCAGTTGATAGCGCAGGAATACTGGCGCTAAATTCCGAGCCAATGCGAAAGTGGCTTAAGTTATCTTCGGTAACATTGAGCACTACCCATTGATCATTGACATCGACCAAGGTCATGATGGGCACGCCTTGACCGACCACCTCACCGGGATTGACAATCACATCATCGACGATACCAGCGATTGGGCTTTTTAAATTGGCTTCATCTTGTGCCACTTGCGCTTCGGCAATCTTGGCATCAACTTGTGCCACTTGTGCACGAGCGGCGGCTTTGTCTTCTTCGCGTGCGCCTTCTAACGCCATTTCATATTGTAGGCGAGCGGCATTGGCTTTGTCTTGATTGGCAGTATATTGAGTATAGGCCTCGTCACGTTTTTGGCGCGCCATCAAGCCCTCTTCATATAAGCGGTTGACACGCTCATAAGTGCTTTTGGCCAAATCAGCAGCAGCTTGGTTGGCTTGCCAAGCTGCTTTGGCTTGCCCGATTTCTTGCGGGCGTGCGCCATTTTGAGCTTTGTCTAATTGGCTTTGTGCCATCTCACGCCCAGCCAGTGCTTGATTCATCTTGGCGGTAATCTCAGGGGAATCCATTTCGATTAATTGCTGACCGACACCGACGCTATCGCCTTCTGTCACCATGATTTTGGCAATACGCCCAGGCACTTTGGCGGCAATGGCGGTGGATTGCATCTCCATTTGGCCTTGTAGCACAATAGGCGCCTCGGTGCTGTTCACGCTTTTTTTCAGACCATAAACGATAACGGCCATGACGATGATGACCACTAGGGTAATAACAATGTTTCTAAGCGTGATGGGACTGGGCTTTTTTAGGGCGTTCATGCAATTTATCCTAAAGATAAAAAAGACTAAAATAAATATTAAGACAATAAAATCAATATCAATTTAACTTAATTACTGGCATATTTAAATAACTAATTATGTTCAACTAACTAATTATGTTCAACTAACAAGGCACTAATAGGCGTGGTTAATAAACCGTTGGTAACTTAATATCAGCAACCGCCATATATTCGTTAAAGGCTTCTGGTGAGCCGATACTTTGCATCAAAGCCGCTAGCGCTTGCACATAATCATTGGCTGCTGCTGCTTGTTCGGTTTGAGCTTGTAAGTATTTGGTTTGCGCTGTGGCCACATCCAATGCGGTATTCACCCCTTCTTGCATCCCTAACTTTTTATAACGCAACAGCTCTTGTGCCAATTGGATATTGGTATTGAGCGACTGATAGCGGACGCGGGCATTTTCCACAGATTGCCAGTTTTTTTCTACCAACAGCAAGATATTATCGCTGACATCAACTTTTGCCAACAAGGCTTGGCGCATTTGCGCTTTGCCAGAAGCTTGTAGCGCACCATTATCGATGCCACCCCACATCTTCCAGCTGGCAGACACCCCTGCTACCCAGCTGGGATCTTTGTCTATTTCATGATAGCCAAATAAGGAAATGGTCGGTCTGCTACCGGCATCGGACAGATGACTTAACGAGGTGGCTTGTGCGTATTTGGCATCCACCTTTTTTAAGCCTGGATGGTTTTGTAGCGCCAAGTTTTGAAAATACTGCAACGACGGCAGGGGTTTGGATGACACAAACAAAGGGGTTGTGGGCTTGACCGGTGTCGGTGAGCGCAATAAGCGCTGCAACGCAGTCATGGCCAGATCTGCATTATGGCGTGCCTTGATGGCCTCACTTTCTGCCTCTGATAAGGCAGTTCTGGCTTCAAGACGCTCAACCCCAGAGATAAAACCTTCTTCTAACAGACGCTGCGCCATATGATCTGTTTCGCGTATGGTGTTAAGTGCATCTTCACGCAGATAGGCGGCCAGTGCGGCCAGTTGCGCGGTGAAGTAACGATTGATTAGCGTGGTCTGCAACTGGTCATTATCCATCAGCGCATCAGCTTGGCTTTCTTCGGTGCGGGCATCAGCAAGCTCAGTAATGGCTTGGGTACGTCCGCCGGTGTAGATAGGCCAAAGTATGGCAACGCCAGCATTGCTGCTGGTTTCTTTACGCTCAAAGTCATAGCTGTTTGGGATGCTGTTATTAATGCCTTCAATTGGGTTAAAAGGCAGACCTGGTAACGGATTAAAGTTAGATAAACCGCTATTAATATTGGATTTGACATCAGATAAGTCAACATCGGCGCCAATGTCATAATGGGTGATGCCGGCGCGCAAAAATATAGACGGTCGGTTTAACCCTTTGGTCGCTTCAGACTGCCATTCGCTGGCAGCAATACCCGCATTATTGCTGGCAAGTTTTGGTGAGACTTGTAGCAGGACATTTTGCGCTTGCCTAAGGCTTAGCCGATCTGATACTTCTATATAGTAGCTGTCATCGATACTAATGCCGGATGCAGGGTCAGTGATATTTTGCAGCGGATAGGTTTGATAGGTACCCGGCTCTAAGTTTTTGCCAATGTCGCTAACGCTTGAGGTAGCTGCTGCCACCGAGTTGGCTGGTGTATGTGTGGCCGAACTAATAGGCGTATTGATATAGCTGTCTGTAGTTTCTGAGGCATGAGCGCAGTTTAGGGTACCAGTGATAAGTGTCAAGGCAGATATAGACGCCATACAAGTCATGGCTTGTTTTAGCTGACAGTGTTTGAGCGCTGTATTTTTGATACTGACCGTATTTGGGTATACAGTGGGACAGTTATCAGCATAATGAAGATATTTTGACTTAAATAATGACATAATGGCGACTAATTAATAGAAGATAGGTACGAATGGGAGCATTATTTTATACTATTTTTAGCAATTTTATTTTACTGCTTAGTTTTTAAGCTTATTTGTAACACTTAAAACAAAGAGATAGTCATATAAAAGAGGTACGGCGTTAACTTCGCTTAGCCAACTTAAGTAGTACTTGCGCTCGGTTGCCTTGCACCTCAAATATTTGACTACGACTATACAGTCTTAGAGTACTTGATAAATTATAAATAACACAAGTTTAATAAACAAAGTGATTGAAAATGGATGATGCAAAACCAAAACACAGATTGCACAATATACACCTCATTACCTTAGCAGGTGTGTTGCTGTTGCACCTGATTGTGGCTTGGTTGTTGGCTAATATGAATGGGCAGTTGCCACCACAGCTATTTGCTAGCTCAGGTATGGGCGAAGGTGTAGAGGCGGGTATAGGTGCTGGCCATATACAAGTGAAATTTGTTGATGGCGATGCATTAATCGATGCAAGTAATCAACAAACAGATGCGGGTACTGGTAACAAAGCAGAGGAGCGAGATATAGCCTCGTTTGATTTGGCACAAAAGTTGGTTGACACTCCTGAAAATAAAGATTTAATCGTCACCGAAACCGAAACCGAAACCGAAACCGAAACCGAAACCGAAACCGAAACCGAAACCGAAACCGAAACCGAAACCGAAACCGAAACCGAAACCGAAACCGAAACCGAAACCGAAACCGAAACCGAAACCGAAACCGAAACCGAAACCGAAACCGAAAAAAACGAAGAAGAATACAGCACAAAAGATAATAAAAAAGATGATAAAGATAAAGAAATTAAAAGCCAACAAGGTGATAACAATAAAGGCGGCAACACAGAAGGTAAAAATGGCAGTGACGTCGGTTTGCCAGGTATCACTGCTGGCGAAGGATCTGGCGTAGTAGAACAGCTAGTAGAAATGGAAAATATCAACTGGATAGATGAGCCACATTTTGCAATACCAGAGCGCCTAAAAGACCAAGGTGCGCCAATTATTGGCTATACACTGACATTACAGATCACTGTCAATGCACAAGGTGAGGTGATTGAAGCAGATACGGTGGCATCTTCGGGCAATGTTGCGATAGATATTGCCATGGAGCGCATTGCAAAAACAGGAAAGATGCAACCTATGATGGATGCACAAGGTCAACCTAAAGTAGCGGTTATTATTTTGCCATTAAAGATACAAACTTAACTAGGGACTTGTATAGAGTTGATGATATTCAGAGCATATAAGCACCCTTAACTGAGGTTAAGGGTGCTTATTAATAGGTTATCACTTCTGACTATTAAATATAAATGGCATCCACTTTTGACCAAGGGGTAGCCTCTTATACCATAACTAAAATAGCTTGGGAGCTAAAAGTAGCCGACTAACAAGTGTCCAGAGGCTATGCATGGTCAGGTACAGGTATAGTCAGGGTAATAATTAGCTAAGCTAAGTATGGCTTTAAATTAAGTACGGCACACAGTTAAGCATAGCCAACACTTACCTTAACAGTGAATACCTACCTTAGCAGTGATACTTACAGCAAACCTGGTAAACCACGTGCTGGATCAGTTTCACGAGCAGCCATTGCATCTTCAACGGTTAATCCCATCGCTGTTGCAACGCCTTCACCGTAAGCTGGATCACACCAGTAGCAGTTACGGATATGACGATATTTGATAAAGTCTGGAGCAGAGGCAATGTCTGCAGCAGTGTTTTCAAATAATAACTGTTTTTTCTCATCCGTCATTAAGTTAAATAGCGCACGTGGCTGACTGAAGTAGTCGTCATCGTCTTCACGATAGTTCCAGTAGTGGGCATCACCATTGATCTTTAAAGGTGGCTCCATGTATTCTGGTTGCTCTTGCCACTGACTAAAGCTGTTTGGCTCATAGTGTGGGCGACCAGCATAGTTATCATCAACACGACCTAATCCATCACGGTGATTACTTGCAAATGGGCAGCGTGGTTGGTTTACTGGGATTTGATGTAAGTTTACACCCACACGATAGCGCTGAGCATCAGCATAGTTAAATAGGCGGGCTTGCAGCATCTTGTCTGGAGATACGCCAATACCAGGCACTAAGTTACTTGGTGCAAAAGCAGCTTGTTCAACGTGCAAGAAGTAGTTTTCTGGGTTTTTATTTAATTCAAACTCACCAACTTCTATAAGAGGATAATCACCTTTTGGCCATACTTTGGTTAAGTCGAATGGATGGTAAGGTACTTTTTCTGCCTCTTCTTCAGGCATAATTTGTACGTACATTTTCCATTTAGGGAGGTCGCCATTTTCAATAGATTCAAATAAGTCTTTTTGATGACTTTCTCGGTCCATTCCCACAACTTTCGCTGCTTCTTCGTTACTTAGGTTTTCAATACCTTGTTGAGTACGGAAGTGGAATTTTACCCAGAAACGCTCGCCATCTTTGTTCCAGAAGCTATAAGTGTGTGAACCAAAACCATGCATATGGCGGTATGATTTTGGAATACCACGATCACTCATGACAATAGTTACTTGATGTAGTGCTTCTGGTAGTAGTGTCCAAAAGTCCCAGTTATTAGTCGCTGAGCGCATATTAGTGCGAGGGTCACGTTTTACTGCTTTGTTTAAATCTGGGAATTGACGTGGATCACGGAAGAAGAAGACTGGCGTGTTATTACCGACTAAGTCCCAGTTACCTTCTTCGGTATAGAATTTTAGGGCAAAACCACGGATGTCACGCTCTGCATCAGCGGCACCACGTTCACCAGCAACGGTACTAAAGCGGGCAAACATTTCAGTTTTTTTACCGACTTCACTGAAAATTTTGGCACAGGTATATTTGGTGATGTCATTGGTGACGGTAAATGTACCGTAAGCGCCTGAGCCTTTGGCGTGCATACGACGCTCTGGAATAACTTCACGGACGAAGTTACCCAGCTTTTCGTTTAGCCAAACGTCTTGAGCCAATAATGGACCACGAGGACCTGCGGTTAAGCTGTTTTGGTTATCAGCAACAGGGGCACCATTGTTCATGGTAAGTTTTGTAGGGGCGTATGGGCATTTTTTATCGCTCATTGCGGACTCCTTTTTTAGTGGTTATGGTGAGTAAGATTGATTATATTTAATAAGAAATAAGCCTATGCTAAGGTGTGTCCTCAACTTAAATCACTATATCTAAATGAGGATGTGTCCTAAAACACGTATGCTTTTTTTTATTGCTGCGATTTATCTTGTGACGTATCAAGTTACTAGAGCAGGGAGAGGTGTTTAGACAATCATAATCTGGCAATATATCAACTTGATTACGGCAAGTATTACTGTATCAGTTTATTGTATGATTATGCGGTGTTTTCAGTCATTAAGTGTTTTGAATTAGTAATCATATCTATCTATTTAATGGTTAAGTTGAAAGATATGTCAAAAACCAATGCTTAATGTAACCTAGCCCAAGTCTCCTAACTGATAGTATTATTAAACAAGATTCCTTATGTTCTGTATATTAAATTAATTGTATGGTTTTATTTTGTTTTATCAATGGTTAAAACGTTTGCTAAGTCGTCTATCATGGCATTATCTATCTAATACCTTTTCTAAAAAAGTAGCCTATCTTTGTCAAACTCACTAAACCTACTACTTGTAGCGTTTGCACATCAAAAGTATATGAGCAGTTAACAGGGTTTTTAGTTTAAAATATATAGCCTATAATATTTGTCAATATTTGTGTGAGATCTATTATATGATGTCCCCAACCCTTATTGCTTATAGCTATCTTGCAGGCGCTATTATATTTGAAGTCATCGGCACGACGTTTTTGGTAAAGTCAGAAGAATTTACCAGACTTATGCCAACGCTTGCGACCATAGTGCTATATTGTTGTTCATTTTATCTTATGACCAAGTCACTAAGAGAGATACCTTTGGGCATCGCTTATGCGCTTTGGGGTGGGATAGGTATTGTTCTAACTGTAATGGTTGGGTTTTTTGTTTTTAAGCAAGCGATTGATATGCCTGCGGTTGCAGGTATTGCCCTGATTGTCGCTGGAGTGGTGGTGTTAAATCTATTTTCGGCATCTATATAGTATTTTCGGCATCTATATAGTGTAGTGCGTAAACTAGTGTAGTGCGTAAACTAGTGTAGTGCGTAAACCTATTTGTGTAAACCTCATTTATTCGTAGGCCTTGTAGGTTTAATGCAGTGCTTGTGAGCTAATGACGACTATCAATAATAACAGGAAAGCCATTATGTTCAATGACTGTGGCCTTTACACCATATAGCGCTTCGATGGCTTCTTCAGTTAGCACTTCAATTGGATGACCTGTTTTCATCACTTGGCCAGCTTTCATCATAACCACAGTATCCGCAAATTGAGCTGCCTGATTGATATCGTGTAAGACAATCACTACTGTCTTTTTTTGTTCATGAGCCAGTGCTCGCAATGCCCGCATCAATTGACCTGAGTGATACATATCTAGGTTGTTTAGTGGCTCGTCCAGAAGTAAATAAGGCGTATCTTGGCAGACAATCATGGCGATGAGAACTCGCTGCTGTTGACCACCTGAGAGTGTCGATAAATAGCGCTGCGCCAAAGGTTGAAGCTCAAACTGTTCGATGACTTGGGCGACTTTTTCATTGTCTATTTCAGTAGGGCGACCTTGATGATAAGGATATCTACCAAACATAAGTAACTCAGCGACACGTAGCCGACCTTGTAGGTGATTGCTTTGTGCAAGTATGGCCACAGTTTTGGCAAGAGTGTTGCTATCAGTGATGCTGATATCATGGTCTGCAAATTGTACAGAGCCACTTTGTAATGTCTGCAAGCGTGACATAACGCTAAATAGGGTGGATTTTCCAGCACCATTTGGACCAATAAGAGCAATGACTTGCTCACTAGGCAGTGTTAGATTGACGTTATCAAGTATCAGTTGGTTATCGATATGATGACTAATATTTTTGAGAGTAATCATAAGCTAAATCTAAGTTTGGTAATTATCTAAAGATAGAAAAGTTAGGTTGCTACATAGTTTTTATTATATTGCTTTAGGATCAAACCAATAAAAATTAAGCCACCTAATAACTCAATAACAACGGATAGAACACCAGCCATACCCAACACCTGCTCAAATAAAGTTTGACCCAACACCAAGGTAGTCATAGAAACCAGGCTCACTAACATGATACGTTCACTGTGATACATGCTATCGCTAATACGATTGGTTAAAGCACAGACCAATAAACCCAAAAAAACAATAGGGCCTACAAAGGCAGTGGCTGTGGCTACTAGTATGGCAATAACCACTAACAGTTTTAGGGAAAGTTGTTGATAATTTATCCCTAATCCAATCGCCTCATTACGGCCCAACATAAGCACATCTACTGCAAAGCGCCAACGCCAAATCAGAAAAGCACTTATCAAGCAAATGATTAGGCTTATGGTCATCATTTCTGTATTGATGGTATTAAATTGGGCAAAACTGGCGGCTTGGACAACCACAAAGTCTTCAGGGCTAATTAAACGGGCTATCAAACTTGATAAACTTCTAAATAATACCCCAAAAATTATCCCCACCAATATTAACCTTGATAATGAGTGATCGGTCCGAGTAAATAGAAGTCTAAACAGTAATAAGGAGGCACCCACCATTAAAACAACCTCTATTGCAAATTTAAGTAAAGGTTGGTGGGTTAAAACATTTACGGTTCCCAAAAAGAATATCAATAAGCTTTGAATGAGCACATATAAGGAGTCAAAACCCAAAAGGGAAGGGGTTAAAATAGGGTTATGGGTTAAGCTTTGAAATAGCAAGGTAGAAACACCAATGCAATAACCAACAATCATCAAAGCGAGCAGCTTCTGGCCCCGAAATGGCAAAACGAAATCCCAATTATTATTGGCATTTAGGGTCATAAAAAGGGTAGAGCTAAGCACCAATAATATAAATAGGATCCACACCGGCTTGCTCCATACTAGGCTTGGTTTGATAGATAATTCATGGGAAGAAGCGGTGTTAAATAAACTCATATCAAAAGCACTATATAAGAAAACCAAATTAGAAAACCAAATTAGAAAAAAAATTGAACATATCGGTTGTTAACAGTATTTTCTATAAAATACGCCCAGTAGGATTAGCTCAGCTTGGCAGCAGGCTTAGGCTTACGTAATAAAAGCCATAAAAAGACAGCTGCACCGACCACACCAAAGACGGTAGCAACAGGAACTTCATAAGGGTAGCGGATACCACGTCCGATGACATCACACAGTAGAACTAAGCTAGAACCCAGTAAGGCCACAGCTGGCAAGCAGCGTCTTAATCTATCGCCCATTAAGCGGCTTATGATATTGGGCACAACCAAACCAACAAAAGGAATGGCCCCTACGGTCACCACTACCACAGCACTGATCATAGCTACGGTGAGAATGACAAACCAAGTCATGGCCCGTTGATTTACGCCAAGGTTAATGGCAATGGCATCACCCAAACCCACTATGGTGAGCTTGTCAGCCAGTAAGTAGGCAATAAATGCTAAAGCCGCAGTTATATATAGCAGCTCATAACGACCGGCTAGAATAGTAGAGAAATCTCCAAAACGCCATACCGATAATAGCTGTAAAGATTCGGTTTGATAGGCAATAAAAGTGGTAATTGCTTCGATAATGCCACCAAAGACAATGCCTACTAAAGGCACCATTAAGATGTCCGTGGCAGGCAAGTATTTGATCAGACGCATAAACAGTATCATGCCTAAAATGGCACAAACTGTGGCCAATAGCATTTTGGTAATAAGACTGCCTGAAGGTAAGTACAAGCTTACTAACAATAAACCCAGTCCTGCCCCTTGAGTGGCCCCCACCATCGAGGGATCTACAAAGCGGTTTTTTAATACCACTTGCAAAATCATCCCCGCCACTGCTAAAGAGGCCCCTGTCAAAATTATGGCAATAGTTCGGGGTAGACGGCTCACCAACAGCAGCTGTAAATCACTGCTGTCGGCTTGTTGCGTTAGTGCTTGCCATAATCCTTGCCACGAAAAATCAGCCACACCCAGTGAAAGACTGGTTAAAACTAAAGCTGTCAATAATACAAAGCTTAAGACATTTAGCACTGTTGGCGTAAGCCAAGGAAACTTGGCGGCTACAGGTGTGGTACGATTTTTAAACAACATAGCAAGACAACACTTTGATAAAGAGCCAATTATAAACAGGCAATGATTGAATCAAGCCTTAATAATTTGATCAAGACTTGTTAATTAAATCCAGGCCTAATAATTTAATTAAGAAGCTACCTTTTCAGCTTTACCTAAATTATCGATAATGGTTTGTGCATCTTTTAACCACTGATAATAACCGCCGAAAGCAAGGTAAGAGTCTGGGCTCAAATATACAATGTGTTGGTTTTTCCAAGCTTTGGTTTCATGGATTAAAGGATTGTCTAGAACTTCTGCAGCACCTACGCCTTCTTGACCAATAGCAGAGGTTCTATCGAGGACAAATAACCAGTCAGGGTCTGTTTTTTGTAAGTATTCAAACGAGATTGGTTGACCGTGTCGAGCTTCTTTAATATTGGTATCAGCAGCAGGAATACCAAAATCGTTATGTAAGAAACCGTAGCGTGAGTCTTTACCATAAGCTGAGATTTTGTTGCCATTTACCAATATTACCAGCCCATTGCCCTTGCCTTCACTGGCCGCTTTTGCTTTGGCGATCGCATTATCGATATCTTTTCGTAATTGCTCAGCTTTATCTTGCTTGTCAAACAATTTACCAAGGTCAGTTAAACGCTGCATACTGGATTGATAAATATTAGCGGTATCAATCGTCATATCTAAAGTTGGTGCCATACTGCTTAAGCTGTCGAATTTCTCCGCCATGCGTGAGCCCACTAAAATGGCTTGAGGTTGTAATTGGTTTAGCGTTTCCATATCCGGCTCAAAAACTGTGCCCACTTTGACGTTATCGGTAGCACCAGCTGCTTCAAGGTTGTCTAGGTGTAAATTGGTAGGCATGCCTTGTACTGGGACTTCCAATGCTGCTAAGTCCTGTAACAAAGTCATGTCATATACTGCTATAGGACTTGGGTTGATGTCCATTTCTATCGGGCCGCGGGCTGTATCTATCGTGACCGTCGCCTGCTCAGGGTTTGTATCTGTGTCTATGGTTTCTGTACTTTGTACGCTATTATCTGGCTGCGCCTCAGTATCTTGACTATTGGTGTTATCTTTTGGAGAGCAGGCAATCAATGCACTACTCACAAGCAGGGTCAATAGTAGTGATTTGGTTTTTTTGGCAGTGGTAGAGGAGGGCAGTGACCAGTTAGAATATGATGATAAGTTAAACATAAGACCTCATTTTTAAAATAGCTTTATGCTAGAAAACTATGTTTTAAAATATGTATCGATAAAAATACAACATTGAGAGTATGATATTATACCCAAATTCACCCTAAAAATGATAATCATTATCAACAATATTTTACAGGCAAATTTGTTCCTTTTTTGTTAATTAATAAAAGCGAAATAAGTAGGGTTTGTTGAACATTCACCACATAGGATCAGTGGCCGTTTAGGTTTAAGGAATAATTTCATTTTCGTGCAAAAACAGGCTAAATTTTCCCTATGAAGATTAATATTCAATAGACCCTAGTTTTTACGGTAATTTACTTTGGTTTGTTAAGGAGTTTTTTATGTCCGTTATTGTTTGGCATAACCCAAAATGTAGTACCTCACGTAATGCAGTTGCACTACTAAAAGCATCTGGTGAACAGCCAGAAATAGTTGAGTATTTGAAGCAACCACCGACTGCAACACAGTTAGCCCAACTGTTATCGAAGATGGGGTTAACAGCACGTGATTTGATACGTAGCAAAGAAACGGTTTATAGTGAATTAGGGCTCGATGATTTAAACTTGACAGAAGATGAGTTGATAGGTGCTATGGTGACTCACCCAGTTTTAATCAATCGTCCCATAGTCATTACTGATAAAGGCGCTGTGTTGTGTCGTCCTTTAGAGCAGATATTTTCTGTTTTAGGTGATAATGCAGTTTCTGAGTTTGAAAAAGAAAATGGTGAGGTGATACATCGACCAAGTACTAGAAGCTGATATTTAACATCAACAAAAAAACCAATCCCCCATAAGTAGTATGGGTGTGAAATTTATACTGCTTTTGCTCAATAGGTTACAAATAAACAGCTTGATATAGTGACTTTAAATGATTAATGGACGTGTCAAATGATAGATAAGTATCTCATACTGCATTTGACTGCCACGTCCTTATTTAGAGGAGGTATATCATGCATGCCAAAGAGCTGCTTGAGATTGAACGCCGTGATATTAGGGCGCTGCATTACACCTGGATTGCTTTTTTTCTAACCTTCTATGTCTGGTTTAATATGGCACCTCTTGCAACTTTGATGCTTGAGGCCGAAGACTTTTTGACGCCAGAGCATATAAAGTTGTTTTTGATTGCCAACGTAGCCTTAACCATACCAGGGCGGGTTGTGGTCGGTATGGCGTTAGATAGATTTGGGCCACGACGTGTATTTTCAGTATTGATGGTTATCATGGCGATACCGACTTGGTTTTTTGCTTTTGGTAGCTCAGCAATGCAACTGTTTGTTGCGCGCTTGTTTATGTCGATTGTTGGGGCTGGGTTTGTGGTTGGTATTCACATGACTGCACTGTGGTTTAAGCCAAAAGATATTGGTTTTGCTGAAGGGTTTTATGCTGGATGGGGTAATTTTGGTTCAGCCGCTGCAGCCATTACCATTCCGACAGTGGCATTACAGTTTTTTGGTGGACCTGATGGCTGGCGCTGGGCAATCGCACTATCTGGATTATTGATGGCCTTATACGGTGTGGCTTATTGGTTTTTGATAACTGATGGCCCAACGGCAGACACTCATAAAAAATCTAGAAAGGCAGGTGCTTTAGAGGTGTCAACTTGGCGCGACTTGTGGCTGTACTGCTTATTTACCATACCGCTTTATGGCATCTTAGGAGTTTTAGTTTATCGCACTCAAGCCATGGGCTTTTTAAATCAAACT
Source organism: Psychrobacter lutiphocae DSM 21542 (assembly GCF_000382145.1). Classification (GTDB taxonomy): domain Bacteria; phylum Pseudomonadota; class Gammaproteobacteria; order Pseudomonadales; family Moraxellaceae; genus Psychrobacter; species Psychrobacter lutiphocae. Next base: position 28,092 of record NZ_KB907641.1, on the reverse strand, counting down.
GGGGCGCTTGTTTGTTATGCAGTGATAGCCTTAGTCGTGGTATATCAGATTTATAAAGCATTGAGAGTGAATGTTCCTATGCTAAAAGCGGGTATTCCTGAAGATGATAAATACCCCTTTAAGTCGGTAGCAGCGCTGAATGTCTCTTACTTCGCCAACTTTGGTGCAGAGCTGGCAGTGGTGTCTATGCTACCCATGTTCTTTGCCACCACTTGGAAGCTTGATCCTACGGCGGCTGGTCTGATTGCCTCAACTTTTGCGTTTGTAAACTTATGGGCACGTCCTTTGGGTGGCTATATTTCAGATAAAGTAGGTAACAGACGCTTGGTGATGCTCATTTATATGTTTGGTATTGGCATAGGCTTTGCGTTAATGGGATTGTTAAATGCTAGCTGGCCATTATTTATTGCGGTTGTGTTTACCATTGGTTGTTCGGTATTTGTGCAAGGGGCAGAGGGTGCAACCTTTGGTATTATTCCATCTATCAAGCGCCGTTTGACCGGTCAAATATCTGGTATGGCAGGTGCTTATGGTAACGTGGGTGCAGTTTTCTACTTGTTTTTATATACCTTTGTTGAGCCAAACCAATTCTTTTATATCATTGCTGGCGGTGCTTTTATTGCTTGGCTGGTGTGCTACTTTTGGCTTGATGAGCCTGAAGATGCTTTCGGTGATGAGTACAAGATGTCATCAGTAGATATCGAGTTGGCTGAAGCAGAAAATCGTGCCCAGTAATATGATGGTAATGCACAACCACATGAATAACCGCTTAACGCTGCGAATATGATTGAATAAAAGCTCAGTAAGCATCAGCAGAAAAGCCCCTAGCATTATTTCTGGATAGGGGCTTTTTTATGTCAATTGCTTAAGCGGTTAGCATTGAATAGGGTGTTTATTTATAGGCAAATTAACACTAGATTAATACTAGATTGAATTAACACTAGATTGGCAGTAGGTTAGCAGTAGAGTGCCATTAATTAGCCTAAGTTATTGACAGCCCATACGGCCACATCCACACGAGTGCGTAAATTGGTCTTATTTAAGATATGCTTTACATGAACTTTGACGGTGGACTCTGATATACCTAGCTCATTGCCTATCATTTTGTTGCTCAGTCCTTTGGCAATCATTTTTACAACTTGTAGCTCTCTGGCAGTTAGGTTGCTAACGATATCATTGATGCTTGGTGTGCGTAGCGCTTGCGCTAATACAGCGGCAAGTCTTGAGCTGACCACCAATTCACCTCGTAAAGCCTTACGAATATCTAATGCCACTTGCTCAGGCTGCATGTCTTTTAACAGATAACCATTCACACCAAGTTTGAGAGCATCATGAATGTCCTCACCACTGTCAGATACAGTGAACATTAAAACTTTAGTTTGATCTCCTTTATCACGAATTTTTTGTACTGTTTCAATACCAGACAGTCCTGGCATCTTTTGGTCCAGAACCATCAAATCTACTTCGTTATTAGCCAAAAACTCTATGGCTTCTTCGCCGCTACTGAAGTCTGCAACAACCTTAAAATCAGGCTCAAGGCTTAGAAGGTCTACCAAGCCACGTCGCAGCATGGGGTGATCATCGACCAGTAGGATTTTGGCAGGAGAGCTTTGGGTATATACCGTGGTTGTCATAAAATCTCACAAATTAAGTTGTCAAAAGCGTTGGTCTAAGTACCGATATCTAATACCTAAATACTGATATCTAAATACCGAGCAGTTATGTTAAGTAATTATTCATTAGTTTCATGCTGAAAGAATGCAGGGGTAAAGCGGATGGTAATAATTGTACCTTGAGGCTGGTTCTCGGTAATTTGGAACTGCCCATTTAAGCTGTTTGCCCTTTCTTGCATAATCATTAGGCCGTGATGGTGGGTCTGATCAACCTCTTGGTGAATACCGACACCATTATCAGCAATGGTTAGGATGGTTTCATTACTGTTGTTAGAAACATACTGAAAATTGACAGCAACTTCACTGGCCTGAGAGTGACGACAGATATTTGATAACGCCTCTCGCACAATTTGAATGATGTTCACTTGCTCTGAAGCGCTTAAGTTCAATGACATCACTTGATTGTTAATATGATAGTTAAAGCCCCCTTTTTCAGCAAACTCTTGTACCGAGTTGTGCAGTGCCTCGTCAAAGCTATCATCATCTAAACTTAAGCGAAACGTTACTAGCAAGTCTCGCAAGTGCTGATAGGCTGAGTTTAAGCCATCTTTAATCTTAACAATAGACTCAGTCAGGGCTGCATATTCCGGACTGGTACAGTGGGTGCTATCAAGTCTTTTTTCCAAAATGGCAACCTGAATTTTTAGATACGACAAAGACTGTGCCAGCGAGTCATGCAGCTCACGAGCAATGGTAGCACGCTCTTCTAATAAAATAATCTGGTGCTCATGCTGACGCTGTTGTACCAAAAACATAGCAGTGCTGATTAAGTTGGTTAAAGCAATGAGGGCCTCATTGTTGATGGCAATAGGGTCTATTTCAGTCGGGTTTAGCTTGTTTTTAGGTGTAGGGTGGTCTGTTGTGGAGTTATCAAATACTGTGGTTTCATCCACCAAAGGTATTTTGTTTGGATCCTCTGTCACTGTGGGAGCGGTTGCACGCACTCGAAGCTCACCAAACAGAATGTCACGATGCGCAACGGGATAGCTTTTAATCGCTTTAGCTAGATTGACATGGCAGGAGTCGCAGGTGTTTGACGCACAGATTTCACTAATTTTGTTCCCATGTATTGCAATGGAGTCCTTGCTGTCTAATGCATCATATTGCAAGCAGAGCGTTAAATTAATACCTGGAATAATCGCCTCAAAGTCTGAAATAAGGTGGTTAAGTCGGGTGAGACCCACTTGTTCTGTGGTGAGGTGACGAGCAAAGTCATATAGTAGTGACAGCACCTGATTGGCTTGTATTAAGTTTGCAGTTTTAACAGCCACTTCTTGTTCCAGTGACTTTTGATAAGAGTCTATGGTGGCGGCCATGTCGTTGAAAGAGACTGCCAGGCTATTAAATTCACGATAGCCGCTGGCAGGAATACGACTGTCTAAATGACCACGCTGAAACTCTTTGGTTGCTTTTATCAGCGAATTTACTGGTCTGAGTACCTTTTGTTTGAGTTCTATAAGTCCGGCAAGCATGACTAATACTGCCAAAATTAATGACAAAAACTGCAAAATCTGCTGCCACTTTTGGCGTTGTTCATTACGATACTGGAGCTGATTGGCCAGATTGTCAACGTCAAAAATATAGGTTAAAGAGGCTTGGTAGAAGCTATTCATATCTTGAGCTGCCAGTGCTGGCTGTAATACCGTTTGCCACTGATGATCAATTTTCTTAAGCTGTTGGTCTATCTCAAAGTCGTTGTTTTTGTGACTGCTTTGATATTGATATAAGTCATTTAGGCGGCGCTGCATGTCTTTGATGAGATAGTCGATAGCTTGCTCATGATATAGACGTGAGTCTTCTGGTTGTTTGCTATCAAAGTTGTCATCGGTCAGATCAATAAAGTCAGGATATTGGAAGTCTGATGCCAATAAAAAGTTAACACGATACGTGGCCATTCTGATAGAGCCAGCTGTATTCACAGCTCTGGCATCTTCTTGTGATACCCATGCCAAATAGCCACTACTAATAGCTGACATCAAAAACAAAAAGGTAACAGTAATCACTGCCAGCCAAGCACGGGTGGGCAGTGAATCAGAGAGCATGTTGCTGATAGTTTTTAGCATAAGGGCATCGATCTTGAAATAAACGAAATATAAACAATTGTTTAGCTGCGCCTAGAATAACACTATCTCATTTAATGATAATACTACCAAAGAGGTAGTCATCTTTGGTTAGCTGTACTTACTCCCACTAAGCTACTGGTGTAAACCCATATACGCATAGGAATAAACCACATAATCCCTTACTGTTAGTGCTGACATAAATTTATTGTAGCTGGTGTGCCAGCAGGCTATTAAATTTCAAATCAAAGCTACGAATTATGAGGCAGGGAACTATGAGTAACAAAGAGGCGCTAAAAGGCGGTAAGGTCATTCAACAATGGCACCCTGAAGAAGAAGACTTCTGGGAGAATGGGGGTAAGCAGGTCGCCAGTCGTAATTTATGGGTATCTATTCCAGCCTTGCTACTGGCTTTTGCGGTGTGGATGGTGTGGAGTGCGGTTATTGTTAATTTGCCAGAGATTGGCTTCGACTTTGATCAGGGGCAATTGTTCTGGTTAGCAGCGCTACCGGGTTTATCGGGCGCAACGCTGCGTATCTTTTATTCATTTATGGTGCCAATTTTTGGTGGTCGCCGCTGGACGGCTATTTCTACTGCATCACTAGTAATACCTGCGTTATGGATGGGTTTGGCAGTACAAGACACCAGCACACCCTTTACGGTATTTGTCATTATTGCGTTGCTTTGTGGTTTTGGTGGCGGTAACTTCGCATCATCGATGTCAAATATCTCCTTTTTCTATCCTAAAGAAAAACAAGGCACAGCATTGGGTTTAAATGCTGGTTTGGGCAACCTTGGCGTGTCGGTCATGCAGTTTTTAATTCCGTTAGTGATTGGAGTAGGGCTATTTGGCGCACTTGGTGGCGCACCTCAGATTACCACATCAGGCAAAACCTTATATTTACAAAACGCAGGCTTTATCTGGGTGCCTTTCATTGCTTTGGTTTCAATAGCGGCTTGGTTCTTGATGAATGATATTGCTTCAGCAAAGGCCTCATTTAAGGATCAAGCGGTCATTTTTAAACGCAAACATAACTGGATTATGTGTGTGCTTTATATGGCAACTTTCGGCTCGTTTATTGGCTTCTCAGCGGCATTCCCCATGTTAATCAAAAATGCATTCCCAGAAGTGAGTGCCTTACAGTTTGCATTCTTAGGGCCTTTAGTCGGTGCGTTATTCCGCCCAGCAGGTGGTTGGATTGCTGATAAATTAGGTGGTGCTCGTGTTACATTTTGGAACTTTGTGATCATGATGCTTGCTGTGGCAGCAGTGATGTATTTCTTACCAAGTGAAACTCGTGAAGGTAGTTTTATTGGTTATTTAATTTCATTTATGGTGCTGTTTGTCACCACAGGTATTGGTAATGGTTCTACTTTCCGTATGATTCCAGTTATTTTCCGTACCGTACTTGAACGTGAACATCCTGATAGAATAGGTACTGAGCCATTGTTCGTTGAGATACGTAAAGAGTCTGCGGCTGTGGTTGGGTTTACTTCGGCAATTGCAGCTTATGGTGCTTTTTTTATTCCTAAGATGTTTGGTTCAGGTTTAGGAGTTTATGGTACTTTTATCGCACTTGTTATTTATTATGTGCTCTGTATAGTACTGACTTGGTGGTATTACAGCCGTAGTAATGCAGAGTATCCTTGTTAATGGTTCTTTTTAATGGGTTAATGAGGCAATTAACAACAGGCTATGAACTAATAACTAATAAATAAAAGATACCTAATAACAGGGTATCAATAATAAACACGACTTATGGGATTTAGTTTAATACCTAAGTCGTGTTTTTTTTGGTTGTGTTTTTTGGTTATGCGTCCCATTTTTTTAATCTAAAACTTGGGGCTGTATGGCCTTCATTTACGGAACTGATAGAGACTGTTTTTAGTCATCTCGACGCATAAAGTAGTAAGTTTAATTATTCTAAGCGCCTATTTTGCCCCGATTAAAAATACGCATCCGTTTTAGAGTCTTCAATTTCAACGCTATTACTAGTAAATGAAAAGGCCTTATTGCTAAAGGTACCAATCATAATGGTTTCAATTAAAGGGGATATGTTGTTGGCCTCACTTTCAATCGCCACCACAAAGTTAGCCCCGTCACCACCAGTATCATCAAGCTTTTCAACGATATAGTTCAAAGTCCCCATAGGTGGCAACTCAATCGATTTATTTAAATAGGGGCGTACATAATCGCCTTTGGTATTGTAATAATCAATTTTGGTGATATACATGCTGTTGTCTAAACTGGTATTACGGATACTTAAGGTGGCAGATAACATCACTTTGGGACTGTCTTGATCACCATAGATATTGGAATATACCGGTACATAATATAGCTTTTGGAACGGCATATCCTCACTAGGTATATTATCAATCTCAAGCTCTTTAATAGGGTCTTTGTGTTCATCGCTATATAAGATATTGGGATCTTTCTCAACAGCATCACAGCTGGTAAGACCGATACCGACTATAAGTAACGTCACCGTCAATACTGAGTTTTTCATTAATTCTGTAACTCCTTTAAGATTTAGAAGGATAAATCTGAGTAGTATTTATACTCCTTTATAACGACTTAATACCCACGAAAGCTTAATACCCAAGACAGTTCTCAGCATATCCTAGCGAATGCATTAGCCTACCAGCACATTGGTTGCAGGATAATGAATTCGAGAGCTTTTTGGCATGGCAATCAGATAAGCTAACGTTAAGGGTCCAACCCGTCCAGTAAACATCATAAACATAATAACTATTTCACCTGTCTGACTTAACTCTGGGGTAATACCACGTGATAAACCTACTGTACTTAATGCCGATACCACTTCAAAGAGTACGTCTTCAAGTGCGTGATTGGCCTCGACCACAGACAGTATAAAGACACTAAAGAAAATAAGCATAACGGTAATACTGACCAACGCCAAAGACTTACGTACCAAACGATCTGGGATACGCCGTTCAAATACAGTGACATCGTCACGTTGGCGTATAAAAGCAATGGTGGTTAAGATCAGAATGACAAAAGTCCCTATTTTGATACCACTGGCGGTAGAAACCGAGCCACCCCCGATGAACATTAAGAACATAGTTAATAGGGTGCTGGCATCGGTCAATTGATCTATGGGGATGGTGTTAAAGCCAGCAGTTCTTGGAGTGATGGCTTGAAACCAAGAAGCAATGAGCTGATTGCCAAAACTATAATTGCCAATAGTATTAGGATTATTATGTTCGAGTAGCCAGAACAAAAAAAATGCCACAAGATTGAGAATTAGGGTTGTAACCAATACCAATTTGGTATTGACGCTGATTTTGGTCCAACTGCGATTATCGATCATATCTTTAATAACTATAAAACCAAGACCGCCAATAATAATAAGGAAGGTAATGGTGATATTAATACCAGTATGATGAACATAAGGCGCTAAGCTATCACTTGATAAGGCGAAGCCAGCATTATTAAAAGCTGAAATGGTGTAGAAAAATCCATGATACATAGCTTTTGACCAAGGCATTTCTTGAATAAAAAACAAAGTCAAAGCAACGAAGCCGATAAACTCTACAATAAGTGAGATACCAATCACTGACTTGGCAGTTGAAGTAATCTTACCAAAGCTGGTCTCGGCAAAAGCTTCACGAGCAATTTTTTGACTGGCTATATTAAGCTTTCGTTGTAAGCTTATAAAGGCAAATACCGCAAAAGTCATAAAGCCTAACCCACCAAACTGAATCAAAGTCGCTATGACTACCTGACCAAAAGTAGTGTAATTAGCGGTATCTACAACTGCCAAGCCAGTTACGGTAACCGCCGAGGTTGCAGTAAAAGTAGCTTCTAACCAAGATACAGGCTTTATCGTTGATAAAGGAAGCTTGAGTAAACAACAACCGATAATGATTAAAAATACAAATCCTACTGCAAGAATAATGGGCGGAGAGGATAATAAATTAGTTGTTCTTTTTGGCATAGTTATTACCTTTTACTGCTGATAACCTTAAATAATAGCTTTACTGAAAATAACCTATCTTTGTCAAACTCGCTAAACCTACAACTTGTAGCGTTTGCACTCGTTTTCCTCGATATCTTAATTTGCAGATTTAGTATCAGGTGAGGTATTTAACGATTTATGCACTTTATTATGCACATTATTTTTCTAGAGATAGTAGTTTTTTAGCCAAGTATTTAAGTTCACTAATTCCACCCTTAAAAAGCAGACGATCGGGATGCTGTAATAGCATATCTGTAGAGAAGTCTTGGATGACTTCATCGTCTCGAACGATCAAAATTAAACGGGTGTTTGGATTACGATCAGTAATTTTATTTAGACTAACACAGCCTATTTTTTCAGGAAGATCTATACGCACTAAGTATTCTTTATTACCTAAAGATAGGTACTGCTTCATCATGGGATAGGCCATAGACTGTGCAATACGGACCCCCATATCCTGCTCTGGGTGGATGATGTTTTCTACCCCCAGACTTTCAAGAATATCGTGATGAGCATCGGTTTTGGCTTTTACCCATAGGTTTTTGACTGGTAATTTGATCAGGTTTAGTGTGCACAATAAGCTGGCTTCTAAATCATCACCAATACTGACAATCACCCCATCAAACTGTCTTAAATTGAGATCTTCTAAAGTATCACTATCAGTGGCATCAGCGATGACAGAATGAGCTAGGGTGTCACTAACCTTGCTAACTTCATCTTCATCCAAATCAATGCCAAGCACTTCGTTGCCCAGACTTTGTAATTCTAATGCACAAGCGCGACCAAATACACCTAATCCAATAACGGCAAATTGCATAAAAGTTACCTCGAATAAAAACAGCTATCTGAAATGTACAGTCTTTAGTCCATAGATAGATTGGTAAGTCATTAAGATAGACTTATCTTTGGATTAAAAAGGTACTTTAAAGAAAGAATAATATAAATTAATCAATGATAAAAATTATACGCTCAATACTTTAAAGATAGTAATGTTTTTTTCGTTAATAATCCTACTCTCAGCTTATTGAAGGTTACAAGGCTGGCGATTTCAATTTTATAAAGCGTCACTTTAAAGCTGCTACCAAAGTTAAGCTACTATCAAAGTTAAGCTACTACCAAAGTAGTAGCAGGCTGCCTATGTCAGATAATAGTAAGGCGTTGGATACCTGCATAGAATAGGCAATATCAACAGATATCTACCATTGCTCACATAGATGCAAGAAAAACTTAGAAAATGTAAGCAAAAACATAGAAAAGCCTAAAGCTTACTGCGAGCTTATAGTCGCTTGTAAGCACAACCTAGAGGATAGCAAAATGAGCCATTTACTCGACCAGTTTCGTTTTTTTAAACGCAAAAAAGGAGAGTTCTCTGACGGTCATGGTGAGGTGCGTGACGAAGCACGTGGATGGGAGGACGGCTACCGCAACCGTTGGCAATATGACAAGGTAGTGCGTTCAACCCACGGGGTTAACTGTACAGGATCTTGCTCGTGGAAAATTTATGTCAAAAACGGTCTTGTCACTTGGGAAACCCAGCAGACAGATTATCCTCGTACTCGTCCAGATTTGCCAAACCATGAGCCTCGTGGATGCCCACGTGGGGCAAGTTATAGCTGGTATATGTACTCTGCTAACCGTGTTAAGTATCCTAAAGTTCGTAAACCACTACTCAAGCTTTGGCGAGCGGCAAAAGCACAGCATGCAGACCCAGTAGATGCATGGGCAAGTATTGTTGAAGATCCAAGCAAGACTGCTGAATATAAGTCTAAACGAGGTTTGGGTGGCTTTATTCGCTCAAGCTGGGATGAGGTCAATGAAATCATCGCTGCTAGTAATGTTTATACTGCCAAAACTTATGGTCCAGACCGTATTATCGGCTTTTCGCCAATTCCTGCGATGTCTATGGTCAGCTATGCTGCTGGTAGTCGCTATTTGTCTTTGATTGGTGGCGTTTGTCTGTCGTTTTATGACTGGTACTGTGACTTACCACCAGCGTCACCGATGACTTGGGGTGAACAAACCGACGTACCTGAGTCCGCTGACTGGTACAACTCAGACTACATCATTGCTTGGGGCTCTAACGTACCGCAGACGCGTACACCAGACGCTCACTTCTTTACCGAAGTACGTTATAAAGGTACCAAAACAGTTTCTATTACACCGGATTATGCTGAAATCTCAAAGCTAACCGACCTTTGGCTAAACCCCAAACAAGGTACAGACGCCGCGTTAGCACAGTCATTTTGTCATGTGATTATCAAAGAATTTTATCTTAAACAGCCAAGTGACTATTTCTTAGATTACGCCAAGCGTTATACCGACATGCCAATCTTGGTCATGCTAGAAGAAGATGACAGCGGTAGTCGTCGTCCTGGTCGTTATCTGCGTGCATCAGACTTAGTGGACAATCTTGGTGAAGAAAATAACCCAGAGTGGAAGACCATTGGTCTAAATAACGATGGCGAACTTGTGTCACCACTAGGCTCTATCGGCTATCGTTGGGGCGAAAAAGGCAAATGGAACCTTGAGCAAAAAAGTGGCACAACTGGCAAAGATATCGACTTAACTTTAAGCCTAAAATCTGAGGCAGGCGAGCAGGAAGTCTGTGATGTCACCTTCGATTACTTCGGTGGTACTGAGCATCCATATTTTACAGCGGTCGCCGGCGAGGCGTTACAGACCAAAAAAGTACCGTGTAAAACGGTGACTTTAGCAGATGGTACAACCGCTAAAGTTGCCACTGTATTCGACTTAACTTTAGCCAATTTAGGTGTGGATAATGGCGTTGGTGGCGAGCATGTCACTGATGATTACAACGACGCAAGTGTTGCGGGCACGCCAGCATGGCAGGAAGTCATCACAGGTGTTAGCCGTGAGCGTGTGATTCAAGTTGCCCGTGAGTTTGCCGAAAACGCACACAAAACTCATGGTAAGTCGATGATTATCATCGGTGCCGGCATGAACCACTGGTATCACCTAGATATGAACTACCGCGGCGTGATTAACATGCTGATGCTGTGTGGTTGTATCGGTAAATCAGGCGGCGGTTGGGCGCATTATGTTGGTCAAGAAAAACTACGTCCGCAGACAGGTTGGTTGCCGCTGGCGTTCGCCCTGGATTGGCATCGTCCACCACGTCATATGAACGGCACTAGCTTCTTCTATAACCACAGCTCACAGTGGCGTCACGAGACAGTATCTGCACACGAAATCTTATCGCCACGTGTGAATAAGAAGTTCTTCCCAGAGCACATGCTTGATTACAACATTCAAGCCGAACGTGCAGGCTGGTTGCCATCAGCACCTCAGCTTAATCGTAACCCGTTATCTATCGCGGCTGCGGCGAAAGCGCAAGGTAAAGAGATTGAAGAGTATGTCGTGGATTCACTACATGAGGGCAGCTTACGCTTTGCATGTGAGTCACCTGATAATCCTAAAAATTTCCCACGCAATATGTTTATTTGGCGCTCAAACTTACTCGGTTCATCAGGTAAGGGTCATGAGTACATGCTTGAGTATTTCTTAGGCACCAAAAATGGTCTGATGAGTGAAGATGAATTGCCACAAGGATTGATTCCGAAAGAAGTCGATTATGTTGAAAAAGGCGCAAAAGGTAAGCTTGATCTGGTGGTCACGTTAGACTTCCGTATGTCATCAACTTGCTTGTATTCAGACATCGTGTTGCCAACTGCCACCTGGTATGAAAAAGATGACATGAACACCTCAGACATGCATCCATTCATCCACCCACTAACCGCAGCAACTGACCCTGCTTGGGAATCAAAAACAGACTGGGAAATCTATAAAGGCATCGCCAAAGCCTTCTCACAAGTATCAGTGGGTCACTTAGGTGTTGAGACGGATGTGGTCACGCTACCGATGCAACACGACAGCCCAGGTGAATTGGCACAGCCATTTGGTGGTAGCGACTGGAAAACAGCGGGTGAGAAACCAGTACCGGGTAAAAACTGTCCAATGATTAAAGTGGTCGAGCGTGATTATCCGAATACCTATGCCAAATACACCTCCTTAGGCCCTGCGCTTGAGGAATTAGGTAACGGCTCGAAAGGCTTGAACTGGGATATGACCAAGGCTGTTAAAGATTTAGGTGACTTAAATCATCGTGTCACTACCCCAGGTATTACAGAAGGTCGTCCACAAATCTTTACTGCAATTGATGCGTCAGAAACCATCTTGATGCTAGCCCCTGAGACCAATGGTGAGATTGCTGTCAAAGGTTGGAAAGCGCTAGAGGCGTTTACTGGCCGTGAGCACGCGCATTTAGCGGCTGCAAGTGAGCACGAAAAAATTCGCTTTAGAGACATCGTTGCGCAGCCACGTAAAATTATCTCAAGCCCAACCTGGTCTGGTCTTGAATCTGAATCGGTCAGCTATAACGCAGGCTACACCAACGTCCATGAGCTGATTCCTTGGCGTACCATTACTGGCCGTCAGCAGTTTTATCAAGATCACCCTTGGATGCAGGCATTCGGTGAGCAGATGCAGCAGTATCGTCCGCCGATTGATACCAAAGCCACGGACATCATGAAAGACGCTAAGCCAAATGGCAACAAAGAGATTGTACTGAACTTCTTAACACCGCACCAAAAATGGGGCATCCACAGTACGTACTCTGAAAACTTACTCATGCTAACGCTCAGCCGTGGTGGTCCTATTATTTGGCTGTCTGAAAATGATGCAAAATCAGCCGGTATTGAAGACAACGACTGGATTGAAGTATTTAACGTCAACGGTGCGATTACAGCACGTGCGGTCGTCAGTCAGCGTGTGAAAGATGGCATGACCATGATGTATCACGCACAAGAGAAACTGGTCAATATTCCAGGCTCTGAGCACACCGGTACCCGTGGTGGTATTCATAACTCTGTGACCCGTACTATCTTGAAGCCGACGCACATGATTGGTAGCTATGCACAGCAATCATACGGCTTTAACTACTACGGCACTGTCGGTTGTAACCGTGATGAGTTTGTTGTGGTTCGTAAGATGTCAAAAATTGACTGGTTAGAAGACAAGCCAGATGACTCATTACCACAGCCATTACCAACGACTTTGGAAGGTTAAGACAACCTTAAACACTTAAATTTGGAGCACACACCCATGAAAATTAGATCACAAGTAGGCATGGTGCTTAACCTTGATAAATGTATCGGTTGTCACACCTGCTCAGTTACCTGTAAAAACGTTTGGACCAGCCGTGAAGGCATGGAATATGCGTGGTTTAACAACGTTGAATCCAAGCCAGGTATTGGTTATCCCAAAGAGTGGGAAAACCAAAACAAATGGAAAGGCGGCTGGATTCGTAATGCCAATGGCACGATTAATCCACGTATCGGTGGTAAATTCAGAGTGTTAGCGAACATCTTCGCTAACCCAGATTTACCTGAAATCGACGATTACTATGAGCCGTTTGATTTTGATTATCAACATTTACAAACAGCGCCCATTAGCAATCACCAACCGATTGCTCGCCCACGTTCTGCCATCACCGGCAAGCGTATGCAGAACATCGAGTGGGGCCCTAACTGGGAAGAAATCTTAGGCTCAGAGTTTGAAAAGCGTCGTCGTGATAAAAACTTCGACAACGTGCAAGCCGATATCTATGGCGAGTATGAAAATACCTTCATGATGTATCTGCCACGTCTGTGTGAGCACTGCTTAAACCCAACCTGTGTGGCGTCTTGTCCAAGTGGGGCAATTTATAAGCGTGAAGAAGACGGCATTGTATTGATTGACCAAGACAAATGCCGTGGCTGGCGTATGTGTATCTCTGGTTGTCCGTATAAGAAAATTTACTACAACTGGAAATCAGGTAAATCTGAAAAATGTATTTTCTGTTATCCACGTATTGAAGCGGGCATGCCAACCGTTTGTTCTGAAACTTGTGTCGGTCGTATTCGCTATCTTGGCGTCCTGTTATATGATGCCGATAAGATTAGCGAAGCGGCAAGCACGCCAAATGAGCAAGACTTATATCAAGCGCAGTTGGACGTATTCTTAGATCCAAATGATCCAGAAGTCATCGCTCAAGCATTAAAAGATGGTGTACCGCAGTCAGTGATTGATGCCGCTCAGCAGTCACCCGTTTATAAACTGGCGATGGATTGGAAGCTGGCACTACCATTACACCCTGAGTACCGTACGCTTCCTATGGTGTGGTACGTACCGCCATTATCACCAATTCAAAATGCAGCAGAAGCGGGCAAAGTAGGCATGGACGGTCTGATTCCAGATGTAGACAGCTTACGTATTCCACTGCGTTATTTGGCCAATATGTTAACCGCTGGTGACGAAGAGCCGGTGCGTATGGCACTAAAACGCCTACTTGCGATGCGCAGCTACAAGCGTATGCAATTGGTCGAGAAGCAAGAAGTACAAAGCATCTTGGATGATGTGGGCTTAACCAAGCATCAAGTAGAAGAGATGTATCGCTACTTAGCCATCGCGAACTTTGAAGATCGCTTCGTTATCCCAACAGCACATCGTGAAGAAGCTATGAGTGATGCGTTTGCTGAACGTAATGGCTGTGGATTCACCTTTGGTGAAGGCTGTTCAGGTAGCAATGATGTCAGTATGTTTGGTCAGAAAAAGTCTACCCGTCGTGACTTTATTGACACCGTGCAAAAGTGGGAGGTATAGCATGACAGATATTATCCAAAATACAGCTTTTGATACCGATATTGATCAAAGTTCACAAGCGATGCCAACCATTGCAGATTCAGATATGAAAATCCTTAAAGTATTGAGCCTGCTGATTGATTATCCAACCAATGAGCTGTTTGAAGATGACACGCTGGCAATGTCGAAAGACATTGTTAGCCAGTCCTCAGTAATTAGCCCAGAGGTGAGAGCACAAGTTATTGCTTTGATTGATGATTTAGTCGAAACCGGTGCTTTAGAGTCGCAAGCCCGTTATGACGGTTTATTCGAGCGTGGACGATCGTTATCGTTATGGCTGTTCGAGCATGTGCATGGCGAATCACGTGATCGTGGTCAAGCCATGGTAGATCTGATGGCTCAATATGAAGCTGCTGGCTTTGAAATCGGTCTAAAAGAGTTGCCTGATTACTTACCAATGTATCTGGAATTTTTAGCCTATCAGGCTGCGGTGACTGGCGATGACATTCAAGTTCGAATGGATATCGCTGACGTGAGTCATATTATTGCACTATTAGCTGCTCGTTTAACAGACAGAGGCAGCTTATATGTGGGCTGTTTTAATGCATTATTACAGATTGCTGGCAAGCCTCTTGAGAGTGTGTCTGAGCTAGAGGAAAAAGTACAGCAAGAACTGCGAGATGACACTTTTGATGCACTTGATAAAGAGTGGGAAGAAGAGGCGGTTGATTTTTTAGGGGCGCAGCAAGAGGAGCGCTGTCCTTCAAGTACAGTTGGGATTGCTGTTGACAAGTCAGCGCCACCACAAAAACAGGTCGATGCCCCTGTGCATTGGGTAGATTTTAACCAAACATCACCAGCCAAATAGCCTCTAGGAGAATAGCTATGAATATCTCAGATCCCAACTTACAAAATCTAGCCAACTTGAATTGGCTACAAATATTTTTATTTGGCATTTACCCCTATATTGCATTGGTGGTTGCTATTATTGGTACATGGGCACGGTTTGACCTGTCACAATACTCATGGAAAACAGGGTCATCACAAATGCTACGCAAAAAGAACATGCGTGCCGCAAGCAACCTATTTCATATTGGTATTATCGGTATTTTATTAGGTCACTTTGTGGGATTGTTAACACCGCATTGGGTTTATGAGCCCTTTATCACCGCACCGCAAAAGCAACTGCTTGCTATGGTTGCTGGTGGTATCGCAGGTGTTGTGTGCTGGATCGGTATGATCATGCTTATCATCCGTCGTTTTACTGATGACCGTATTTCACATACCTCAAGTATGTCTGACAAATTAGTATTGATTATTTTATTTGTACAGCTAAATCTTGGGCTACTGACCATTGTTGCATCAACCAGTCATATGGATGGCGGCACCATGATGCAACTTGCGAGTTGGGCACAGAACATAACGGTATTTAGACCGCTACA
Organism: Psychrobacter lutiphocae DSM 21542; assembly: GCF_000382145.1. Classification (GTDB taxonomy): domain Bacteria; phylum Pseudomonadota; class Gammaproteobacteria; order Pseudomonadales; family Moraxellaceae; genus Psychrobacter; species Psychrobacter lutiphocae. The sequence continues at coordinate 12,297 of NZ_KB907641.1, read as the reverse complement.
AGCCCTGTCATCTATCGAAGGCACCAGTGTTGTTTATCAGCTACACATTGCCTTGGGTATAACTTTAATACTGATCTTCCCGTTCACCCGATTGATTCACATTATTAGTGCACCAGTGTGGTATTTAGGTCGTCGCTATCAGATTGTGCGACAAAAATAATGGCAATATACACTAGCTGTGACACGCTTAAATAGTTTGATTGAGCTAAGCGTAAGAAATAACACAAAGGTTCATCCTCACTTTAAATAGAGGTATACAGCGTTTAAGGTGAGGATAACTTAACGGAGTATAACATGACGGCAACGACTTATGATCCAACACAAGCGGCAGATGACACTATCCGTATCATGCCAACTTCGGATGATCTAAAAAAACCACACTCTGATAAAGAACTGATTGAGCAAGTCTTAGCAGAAGAGCGTAGCAATCATAATAATCTAATTGCCTCTAGTCGAGAAGAGCTGCCTACCATTCGAGTCAATGGGATAGAGATTGACAAAAAGGCAATTGCTCAAGAGCTACAATATCATCCTGCAGCAACCAAAGAGGATGCGTTATTCTTAGCAGTTCAGGCGCTGGTAGTACGCGAGTTATTAAAGCATGCGGTACTGGCAGATGAGACGCTAGGTCAAGCTGCTTGGGAGGCAAATGAAGAGCAGGCGATTTCAGATTTAATTGACAAAAATGTGACAGCCTCCACACCAGATAATGCGGTATGTGAGCGCTTTTATGAACAAAATAAATCTGATTATAAGACAGCACCTATTATGTCGGTACGTCATATCCTACTTGCCAGCTTACCAGAAGATGGCGAGGAGCGCTTGGCTGTTAAAAAGCAGGCATATGAGCTGATCGAGCGCATTAACAACAGTCAAAATTCAAGTGCTGAGTTTATCGAATTGGCACGCCAGTATTCTGCTTGCCCATCAAAAGAGCAGGGTGGCGAGTTGGGTGTCTTAAGTCAAGGTCAGACAGTGCCTGAGTTTGAGTCCGCTGTATTTTCTATGGATGAAGGCTTAGCGCCTAGCCCGGTAGAAACCCGTTATGGTTTTCATATCGTCGATGTGATGGATAAACAGCTGGGCGTGCAGCTAGATTACTTACAAGCCAAACCTGCTATTGCTAATAAGCTGGCACAGCAAGCTTTCCATCATGGCTTATGTGATTATTTATACACCTTAGCAGAAGCGGCAGATATTGAAGGCATTGAGATAGAGCTGGCACAAGAAAACGTATACCGTGGTTAATTTTCAGCTTTAAAAATCGTTTAAATTGATAATAAAACGACAGTGAATCAGTATATTAAAGGATGTGTCATGGAACGTGCCAAACAGTTGCAACCTTTATCACGCGAACATCATCTGGGGTTGGTTATTGCGACTCATGCCAAGCGCTGCGCCAATGATGTGGAAGATATCGCTAAGCACTGGATGGCACTGACAGAATATATCAATGATAATATGAGCAACCACTTTAAGGTTGAGGATGATTTATTGTTAGTGATGTTAGCACGATATAAGGACAGCTATCCGAAGGTGGCAAAGGTGTTAGATATCATTGCAAGCCAGCATAAAAAGCTATATAAAATCATACACTTGCCTAGCCTAAGTGCCAACCAAATCCGAGAGTTAGGTAAGACGCTTTATGAGCATATACGTTTTGAAGAGCGTGAGCTGTTTCCACTTGCTCAAGAGCTACTATCTAAGCAGGAGCTAGATGCGATATACGAAGCCAGTTCAGACAATGTCAAACACAAATAAGCCAGATTAAATCTGGCTTATTTTTTTCTATTTTGTTGTAAAGCTAAGTCATAATGAGGCTAGATAGCTCAATAGCTTGACTTAAAAAGCATTTACGGTGGCTTTCTTTAAGTACTACCTTTTAACTTACCAAGTAAGGCTTTATGTAGCTCGTTCTGGTAAGCAACCGCAGCGAGTACGATAACAACCCCAATAGCTTGTAGCACAGAGATAGATTCACCACTTGTATAAGGAGCAACAAGTACGGTAGTAATTGGGCTCAATAGTAGAAGACCTGCAACAACTGTTGGATCTAAGTTAACAGAACCAATCTGAACGAATACCCATGCCATAGCATGACCAACAACCGCTAGTAACACCATCCACCACCAGTTAGCAGCAGTAATCATATCACCTGTCATCGCAGTACCCGCATCAAGTGGTAGCTTACCATTAGCTAATACACCTTGAGTGACGTTCCAGCCTTCAGGCGATAAGAAAAGCATGGTAAAACCTTGGGGAATTAACTGCGCTAAGAACACCCACATTAGTGGCTGAATGTATAAACCAGCGTTTAGTGTACCTGATTTTCTACTGGTGTATAAGTAACAACCATAACAGATACCTGATAGCATACCTAGTGCTGTGCCAATCCATGCAATTGGATAACCCCAAATAATAGCTGGACCTTCAGAGGGTGCACCATCAAGGATACCACCAGCTAAAACGATACCGAAGATCATGATAGGTACAAGTACCCAGAAGCTCTTTTTGGGCTGGAATTTATCAAATATCATTGCCAGCATAGGCATAATGATAATTTGTAGGTTCAATAGAACAGATGAAATACCAGCACCAATGAAGAAAATGGCGTAGTTCCATGCTGTCATATCAATACCTAAGAAGATACCAGCACCAATTGCTAGAAGTACACCATTTTTACTTAACTTTCTTTTAGTTTTGATTTCCCAAATACCAAAAGGAATTAGTGTAATGAAACCTAGTAAACAACGTAGGAACGCATTTGTTACTGGCTCAAAGTTTGCTTCTTTAACCATAATAGCGGAAAAAGCTAATGCAAAAATACCAGTCATAATAAATGCATAAGCAAGTGGCTTGCTTAATGGCTTATGAACTGCTTTAGTCGTTTCAGTCATAGAACACCTCTAAATTAAAATCATGAATAAAAAGTCATGAAAGTAAACATACTTACGCAAGAAAAACAATATTAAATTTAATTGTGTACCCTTTAAGTAAAAATGTAAATACTAATATGTACTTTAGTTACTAATCATTACGTTGTTACACGATATATAAGAAATATAAAAATACGTAATCAACTATTATAAATCTATATTTAAAATATAATTATTAAAAGATAGAGTCTATCAGTGCAGGATAGTGTAGCAGTATATACCCATCTATTACCATACTTTTATTGTGGAATAACAAGTTTATATGATTATAAATAAACCAATACCTTTTTTTTATCTAATGTTTTTAAGATGTAACCTGCTAATTTACCAAAATATTTTTGGATAGATAAAAGTGTTGTAATAAGAATTATTCAAAAAAAAAGAAAAAACTAGCTACCTATACCATAACCATAGGCTAGATGATAAAGATATAAATGTTATAGGTAGTTGGGAGTTAATAGGTAGTTGGGAGTTAATAGGTAGTTGGGAATTAATAGTAATAAACCACATAAACAAACAGTTGGAGTAGAGCTGCTAGCTATCCTTCTAAATCAGCATGGATGCCAATATCCTGTATGTAACTGAATTATCATTTCAGTCAGCAGTCAGCATAATTGATAAATAACCACTCTTCTTAGGCGGGGCTATGGTGAGAGGTGTGCGTCCTGTAAGTCATAAGATGTGTGTAAGTCATAGACGTATCAAAGCTCAATTTCTGTTAAGCCTTGAAAGTAACATTTCAGCAACATATCTGTTTTCTTGCATACTATACTAATCTTCAAAACTGGGATAAAGTGAAATTATGGGAATAGCGCAAAATGTATGGCTAGAAGGTCGTTCTATCATAGACTATACATAGGTCATAGGCATATACCACTTTTATATGGCTTGAGCTTTAAATAAAGCTAAGTTGGATTAAAGGGCCCCAAGGCTTGGTTTAGATACAAATGGTAAAACTAAAACAGCGAAAATGGTATTGAATACAAATTTTTTCTGTCTAAAGTAGTAGTTTAACTAAAAAACTATCGATATTATTGGGGAGTTATATAACTTTCAAGAATAGAAGTTGACTTTAATAGTTCAGATATATAGAGTGTCTATAACAGTGTATTGGTATGATTTGCTATATATTCTTCTTGTTTAAGTAGTTATATAATATCGAAATTAGCTATTGCCTAATGCCTAAGTTATTGGATGAAATAAGTAAAGCATTACTCGTGAATATGCTTTTTTATTTAATCTATGCTTTTTATTTAGCTTTTATGGTTTTTATTCAACTTTTTTTATTTGACTTATTTTAACTTTTGGCTTTTTAGCTTTTAGCTTTCCTAACTAAAGAAGAGTACATCAGAAGAGTACATCGCAAATATTAATATAATATAAATAAAAGCAGATAGTATGTTAAAAGAACTATAAAGCCAATTAATACCTGATAACAATAACTAATTTTAAGTGTGCTGGTTAAGATTTTGGTGTGCTAAGTTTAATCTGTCAAAGTTTTTATTGAATGTTAAAGTTTTTATTGAATGTTGATGATAAAACAAAATTTAAATTTTGAAATAGACAATAATAAATGTTTAAAATATATTGCATTGGTAGCGATAAATTTAATTAAAAGTAAATAACATCATAGTAATAAACCAAGAAATATTGTAATAAATAAAGAAATATTGTAATAAATAAAGGTACTTAATACAATGACAACTTCTCCAGATACGGCTGTTAAAAAGTTTGATTCAGGACACCGTTTTGATGCCAGCCGCCATTGGGATGCTTCTTTAAAACTAGTTTTTGACACCAAAGGATTGCCAGATATTACGCGCATGAGGCATGCTAAACATTATGGGCCTTTACGTATTCAAAGACCATTTTATCCAGAAGGGAATGAAGGATGTTGCCATGTATATATCTTGCACCCCCCAGGTGGACTGGTAAGTGGAGATGTGCTTGAATTTGATGTAACTGTAGAGCAGGGTGCGCATACTTTGGTAACCACGCCTGCTGCCAATAAGCTATATAAAGCAGATAGTAATAATGTTGAATGGCATCAGATCACAAGCTTGCAAGTAGAAGATGATGGGATCCTTGAATGGTTACCACTAGATTCCATAGCTTTTAATGGTACACGTGGTACGCAACTATTTAATATTGAACTGGGAGAAAATGCTAAGTGTTTAGGCTGGGAGCTATTATGCCTTGGCCGACCTGCAACAAATCTTCCATTTGAAAGCGGACGCTTAGAGCAAAAGTTTCAAATATTTCGTAATGGTAAGCCGTTATGGATAGAGCGCCAATTTGTTGAGCCTGATCATCCTAGGTTTCAAGGAAAATGGGGTCAAGGTGGCGCAACGTCACATGGTACTTTTTGGGTGGTTGGTCTAGATGACCCGCAAGAGGCAATTACAGCACTGCGCGACTCTATACCAGCTTCTAATAATTGGGCAGTTACTTATCGTCGTGGCGTTTTATTGCTACGTTATATGGGTACGGATCGCAATGAAGCTTGGGAAATATTTCAGCAAGCACGTGAGATTTTACGGCCACGTCTAACTGGGCATGAAGCTGTTATCCCACGTATTTGGTTGACTTAAAAGCATGGTTATACACAAATATCTTTCTAAGTAATGGTTGTGTTTACTTACATGGTTTATATTTCGATTTACTTTGTAATTCAACCACTTAATTAAGTAACTGTTTTTATAAAAGTTTTATAAGAGTCAATATAACAATGAGGAGTAAGTGATGGACTTAACACCAAGAGATAAAGATAAGCTAATGCTGTTTACTGCAGGTCTAGTTGCAGAACGCCGTAAAGCAAAAGGCCTTAAGCTTAACTACCCTGAGGCGATTGCATTTATCAGTTTATTTATTTTAGATGGTGCACGCGAAGGTCGTAGTGTTGCTGAGCTAATGAGTGCCGGTCGTGAAGTGCTAACACGTGATGATGTGATGGAAGGTGTTCCAGAAATGATTCCAAGCATCATGGTAGAAGCAACTTTCCCAGACGGTACTAAGCTTGTCACCGTTAACCACCCAATCGTTTAGGAGAATTATCATGATTCCAGGAGAATATCAATTAAAAAGTGGTGACATTGAGCTACTCGCAGATCGTGAAACGATTACTGTCACAGTTTCAAATAATGGTGATAGACCTGTACAAGTAGGCTCACACTATCATTTCGCCGAAACGAACTCAGCGCTTGAGTTTGATCGTGATAAAGCCTATGGTTTTCGTTTAGCAATTCCAGCAGGCACGTCTGTACGTTTTGAACCAGGTCAAAGTCGTGAAGTGACTTTAGTAGCCTTTGCAGGCAAACGTCGTATCTTTGGTTTCCGTGGCGATGTTATGGGTCCACTCGATAAAGAATAAAAATTAGGAGTTAAAGCATGAAAATTTCTCGTAAAGCATATTCAGAGATGTATGGCCCAACAGTAGGTGACCGTGTTCGCCTAGGCGATACAGAACTATGGATTGAGATTGAAAAAGATTACACGCATTATGGTGAAGAAATTCTATTCGGTGGTGGTAAAGTAATTCGTGACGGCATGGGTCAAGGCCAAAGTGCCGGTGACGAAGTCATGGATACTGTGATTACCAACGTCATTATTCTTGATTATTGGGGAATCGTCAAAGCAGATGTTGGCTTAAAAGATGGCCGCATTGCTGGTATTGGTAAAGCTGGTAACCCAGACACCCAGCCTGATGTGAATATTGTTGTTGGTCCAGGCACAGAAATCATCGCTGGTGAAGGCAAAATCTTAACTGCTGGTGGTATTGATACACATATTCATTTTATCTGTCCACAGCAGGTTGATGAAGCGCTAATGAGCGGTACAACAACTATGATCGGTGGTGGTACAGGTCCAGCTGAAGGTTCAATGGCAACAACCAGTACACCTGGCGTTTGGCATATCCACAAAATGCTACAAGCCGTTGATGATTTACCAATGAACATCGGTATTTTAGGTAAAGGTAGTGTAAGTACTCCAGAAGGTTTAGAAGCTCAAGTTAAAGCGGGAGCAATGAGTCTAAAAATTCATGAAGACTGGGGTGCAACACCTGCAATTATCGACAACGCATTAACGATTGCCGATAAGTATGATATTCAAGTAGCACTTCACTCAGATACGCTAAATGAATCAGGTTTCGTTCAAGATACCTTTGATGCAATGGCAGATCGTTGTATTCATACTTTCCACACTGAAGGTGCTGGTGGTGGTCACGCTCCAGACATTATTACTGCGGTTGCGCAGCCAAATATTTTACCATCATCGACCAACCCAACTCGTCCATACACTGTAAATACAGTTGATGAGCATTTGGATATGTTGATGGAGTGTCACCATTTAGATCCAAATATTGCAGAAGATGTTGCGTTTGCTGACTCTCGTATTCGCCGTGAATCAATCGCAGCTGAAGATATCTTGCATGACATCGGTGCCATGTCAATGATGTCATCTGACTCACAAGCAATGGGTCGTATTGGTGAAGTTGTCTGTCGTACATGGCAAACAGCTCATAAAATGCGTGTTCAGCGTGGGTTGTTGCCAGAGGATAAAGAGTTAGGTGCTGATAACTTCCGCGCTAAACGCTATGTAGCTAAGTACACCATCAACCCAGCTATTGCACATGGTGTTGCCCATGAAATTGGTTCAATTGAAGTTGGTAAATTAGCTGATTTGGTATTGTGGGAAGCAAAAATGTTTGGTGCTAAGCCAACTAGAGTTATTAAAGGTGGTATGATTGCAGGTGCGTTGATGGGTGATCCAAACGCTGCTATCTCAACACCTCAGCCTGTACATTACCGTCGCATGTTTGGCGCACAAGGTCGTGCTGTGAATGCAACACGTATGACTTTTATCAGTCAAGCGGCTGAAAATACTGGTTTAGAAGAGAAGTTGGGTCTTAGAAGTCCATTAGTACCTTGTAAAAACGTTCGTACAATGCGTAAGAGTGATATGAAGCTAAACGATGTGTGTCCGAATCTAACTGTAGATCCAGAGACCTATGAAGTTTACGCTGATGGTGAGTTATTAAGTTGCGAGCCTTTAAGTGAGTTACCATTAGCACAACGTTATCACTTATTCTAAATCGTAAGGAAGCAATATGCTTGAATTAACAAAAAGACTAGAAACTAAAGATAAAGAAGGTGAGGTGTTAGACACATTAACTTTGCCTTATGAGTTACGTATCAGAGGTCGCTTAAAAGCGACCACTGATAAAGGGCAGGAAGTCGGCCTATTCCTAGATCGAGGACCGGTTCTTAATGATGGTGACTTATTAGAGTCTAGTTGTGGAAAAGTGATTCAAGTTCGTGCTGCCGATGAGCCAGTTGTTACCGCATACATTGAAAACGGTTTACCTTTAGGTAAGCTTTGCTACCACTTAGGTAACCGTCATGTGACTCTGGCCATTGGTTCTGATTCAGATGATCGTTATTGGGTAAGATTCCCACCTGATCATGTTCTTGAGGAGCTTGCTGAGCTGTTAGGGGCAACTCTAGAGCGTCATGAAGCACCTTTTGACCCAGAGTCAGGTGCATATGCGCAAACTGGTCTTGGGCATTCACATGCACATGGGCATGAACACAGTCATCATGAACATAATCATAATGAGGGACACTCCCATCATGGCGATCACAACCATGCACACTGAGAATCAATCTAGTAACGTATCTGATTTGGCAATTTTGGGGCTAATGCAAGTAGTTAGCCCTGCATTGCCAATAGGGGCTTTCGCCTGGTCACAAGGTTTGGAAAGTACTTTTGAGCTCGGTTGGGTAAAAAATGAAGCCGACCTTAGTGACTGGCTTACAGGTGTATTAGATGACGGATTAACTTTATGTGAGCTACCATTGTTATCTAGACTACAAGCCTGTTGGAAAAATGGCGATAGCGAAGGATTAGAGTACTGGAACGAATGGCTTTACGCTAACCGTGAAAGTGCAGAGCTAAACGAAGAAGACTCACGTCTTGGTGCAGCGCTATTAACTTTACTTAATAGCCTAGGTCTTGAACCTAATGCAGAGCAGGGTGATCCGATAATGCCTGAAGATCCAACCTATATTACGGTATTTAGTTGGTTGGCACATAAACGTGGATTACCAACAAGAGTCACTTTATTAGGCTTTGGTTGGGCATGGCTTGAAAACCAATTAGCAGCGGCCTGTAAAGCGTTACCATTAGGTCAGACGGCTGCACAAAGAATTATTGAACAATTACGTCCAAACCTTGTTGTCGCAGTAGATAAAGCCTTAGATTTATCAGATGATGAGTTAGGACCAATATTACCAGGCTTAGCGCTTGGTAGTGCTCAGCATGAGACTCAGTATTCTAGGTTATTTAGAAGCTAGTAGTATATGAAACTAGTAGTATATGAAGCTAGTAGTATATGAAACTAGTAGTATATGAAGCTAGTAGTATATGAAGCTAGTAGTATATTCTAAGTTAGCGCATACAAGCTAACTATATTTTGATTTTGCTATATAAAAATTATAAGGATAATATAATGAAACAATGTTTACGTGTTGGTGTCGGTGGACCAGTTGGTTCTGGTAAAACATCATTATTGCGCCAGCTGTGTAAAGCACTGCATGATCACTATGATATGGCAGTAGTAACTAATGATATTTATACTCGTGAAGATGCCGACTCATTAGTAAGAAGTGGTGTATTACCAGCAGATCGTATCATGGGTGTTGAGACAGGCGGTTGTCCACACACAGCCATTCGTGAAGACGCTTCAATGAACTTAGCGGCTATTGATGAGCTACAAAAGCGTCATCCTAATCTTGAGTTAATCTTGGTTGAATCAGGCGGTGATAACTTAGCGGCTACTTTCAGCCCAGAGCTTTCAGATCTAACTATTTATGTTATTGATGTTTCAGCTGGTGATGATATTCCACGTAAAGGTGGACCAGGTATCACTAAGTCTGACATGTTAATCATTAACAAAAAAGACATCGCAAAATATGTACATGCAGATTTAGATTCAATGGATCGTGATGCTAAGAAAATGCGTGGCGAGCGTCCATTCATCTTCACTAACTTGTATGATGGCGATGGTATCGAAGAAGTTATCAGCTTTATCTTAAAGCAAGGTATGCTGCCCGAAAGACGTCCTGGTAAAGCAGCTGATAACGCATAAAGTCAAAGAAGTTTAAAATAGTAATACTGGTTTAATACGATCATTGGTGAGTTCTACACCGCAAATTAAAGTAGACTTAGCATGGTTGACACCATAACTGTTTCAAAGCTTGTTAACTATATTTGTGATTATTTGTTTTATTAAAATCGATGTTTGTGATATGCGCTTTTATAAAATAGCCCATCAATTGATGGGCTATTTTTTTAGGCTTTAACTTTATGTCAGCTTTATGTCATAAATTTAGCGCACTTATTTAGTTGAGTCTTAAAGCAGGTAATGGTTTTACAGTAATGATTTAATGATACTTAATCAGTTGCCAACTGTGCTTTATGAATTAAATTAAGAGTGTGATCAGCCGCTGCTTTAATTTCATCAACCGTTAAATGCTGTTTACCACTTAGAGCTTGACGCCATTTGCGAGCGCCTGCTAGTCCTTGAAAGAGACCTAGTAAATGACGAGCAATAGAAGGTAAGTGCTCACCACTGGCAACTTGCTGTTCTAAATAAGGATATAGCTTTGCTAGAATCTGTTCACGACTAACAGCAGGTTCCCCCCACAACTGCATGGCTTCTGCTAATAGATAAGGATTATGATAAGCAGCACGTCCGATCATTACTGCGTCAACATGCTCAAGGTGTACTTTTATTTGTTGTACGCTATCAATACCGCCATTGATTTCAATATAGAGATCAGGGAACTCCTGTTTGAGTCGATAAACCTCTTCATAGCGAAGCGGCGGAATTTCACGGTTTTGTTTAGGGCTAAGACCTTGTAGCCATGCAATACGAGCATGCACAATAAAATGTTTGCAGCCAGCATCAGCGCAGGCGACCACAAAATCTCGCATAAACTCATAACTGTCATGTTCATCAATACCAATACGGTGCTTAACAGTTACTGGAATATCAATTTCAGCTTGCATGTGATGTACTAACTTCGCCACAGTTTCTGGCTCAGCCATTAAGCAGGCACCTATTTTATTATGCTGTACTCTATCTGATGGACAGCCAACATTGATATTAACTTCATCAAAGCTACGCTGTTGAGCAATAACAGCACACTGGGTCATCTCTGTGATATCGGCTCCGCCCAATTGCAGGACGAGAGGATGTTGAGTGGTATCAAAACGTAATAAGCGATCTGTGTTGCCGTGTAAGATAGCACCAGTAGAAATCATTTCTGTATATAGATAGACATAGGGGTTAAATAGGCGTGCAAAGTATCTATAATCAGTCGTAGTCCAATCAATCATGGGTGCTACGGATAGGCGCTTATCTTTAATATTGTTAAGCATTTGGCGTTAAACCTTTGTGTTATATTGTGTTAGCTGTAATTTATTTAAATGTGTTTACTTGCGTGTTTAATGTTTTACGTGTTATTTAATGGGTTATTGTTGTGCCATATTTGCACCATCAATTTTTAAAGTGTAAGTGGTGTGAGTCATGGGATCGATAACTAAGCGTAAAACAAAAGACGGTAAGTTTAGGTTTAGAGCAGTCATCAGGATTAACAGGGAAGGTTATCCTCCTTTTAGCGAGTCAAAAACTTTTAGCCGAAAAGCGCTAGCTGAAACTTGGATAAAAAAACGAGAAGCAGAGATTGAAGTCAATCCTGATTTGTTGCTAAAGCGTTCAGCTAAGTCGATGCTGTTACGTGATGTTATTAATCGCTACTTAGATGAGTTAGGCGGTCAGTTTGGGCGTACTCATAATCTATCACTAAAACTAATAGCACGCACACCGCTAGCCTCCAAACAGTTAAACGAGCTTAGTCGTGAGGATTATACAGCATTTGCTAATAGCCGTCTAAAAGGTAAGTATGAGGGTTTAGCGCCAATCAAATCTCCTACATTAAACGGTGATATGGTAAGGTTGCGCTCAGTGCTCAAGCAAGCCAAGCTTGCGTGGGGGCTTGATGTCAATTTGTCGGAGTTTGAGGATACGATGCTCGGTCTTAGTCACAGCCGTAAAGTATCGTCAAGAAACATAAGATTTAGGACTCCTACCTCTGATGAGTTACAGGCTCTAACTACCTGTGTTAGAGTTTGACGAGGCTATGAAGATATCTAATACCAATTCCAAGAAATAATATATAATAAATTATTATTTACTATTACGACGCCAGTATGCCAAAAATAACGCCTAGAAATCATAAGTTAAGCGATCACGACTTTCTGAAGCTATCAAAAGTTGAATCTAAACCAAGAGCACGGG
>NZ_KB907640.1 GCF_000382145.1 Psychrobacter lutiphocae DSM 21542 | reverse complement strand
TGCTTTTAAGACCATATAGCCAGTAGTGCTTTCTGATGATACCTATGCTTTGAGGATGATAGCCAAAGTCTTTACCTATGCCTTCTAAGGATTTGTTTTGACTGAGTTGATGTAATATAAGCAGTTTGACCCGTGCTCTTGGTTTAGATTCAACTTTTGATAGCTTCAGAAAGTCGTGATCGCTTAACTTATGATTTCTAGGCGTTATTTTTGGCATACTGGCGTCGTAATAGTAAATAATAATTTATTATATATTATTTCTTAGAATTGGTATTATTTTCATCTTGATGGATTCATTCATTTAGCTGATTTATTGGTTATTGTTTTGAGGTTATCGACTTTATTTTATAAATAATTTTTTCCAAAACCTACTGCGTTTTTTACCCTTAGTGTTGTCGTCACTTTTATTTTCGACCAAGCTCAAAGTCTTGCGCGCATCTGCCACGATTTTTTGAACTTTCTCATCGGCTGTCATGGCATAATCATCAATAATTTTTTGCAGTATTTCTATTTGTTTAGGCCCATCATTGGCTTTTTTAGCTTCTTCAAATGCAAACCACGCTCTTTCACAGGCAAAATCAATTAACCCTGAATTAATACCATAGCTTTCTGACTGCAAATAATGTTCACACGCTTCCCTAAATTGCCCTTTATCAGCGAGTATATTCGCAAGGTTTGTATACACACCACACATAATAGTATTATCTTCTGAGCAATATTGATCCCGTATCATAGCTTCATATATTGCTTGAGCTTCATCATTGTGCTTTTGTCTTTTATAACAAAGTGCTAAGGCTAACTTCGCTCTTGGAACTTGCTGTTTACTATGTGTGTGCTCTGTCTTTTCACCAATCCGTATTACTTCTAATAAAACGGTAATGGCATCGGCATAATGTCCAAGGTTACGTAAAGCACGCGCCTCTTCAATTTGCCAATATAAATGCCTATAACCTTTTTTTGAGACTTGTTTCTTATCTAGTAATTGCTGTACTTCATGTACTATATCTAGAGCTTCTTGCGGTTTACGCTCACTTATCTTTTTTTCATAGATCTCGTCTTTTTCGTCAATCCAGTCTTCATCCGCTTTGCTTAATTTACTAAATAGGGTGATGTTATCGGGTAACGTTTCACCATTATCTCGCATATGCACTTGAGAGGCTTCAAAGTTTGCAATGAGCCTTGCTCGTGTGTCTGAGCTTACTTTTTTCCAGCTCTCATCTGTATCAATTTTTTCAATAATGGGATACAGCATGTCAAACGTTTTGCGCGGTAAATGTTGTTCGACGTAATAATAACTTAAGTCTAAGTATAGATTAGCATACTGGTTTTTATTTAGTTTTGAGTCATCTACCCCTAATGGAAACTTATCAAAAACCACATCTGCCATTTTAAAAGCTTTGTCATACGCTTCGTCTGCAAAAAGCTGACTGATCCAGCTAGTAAAGTCAGCAAAAGCTTTACGGTAATAAATGGGGCTATAAAGCTCATCGTTATACTCTAGCCAAATTTGATTCCGTTTCAATCGCATTCTATCTAGTTGTTCAATGGTATTTATTACATCACTTGCTACAATGTAACAACTTGTCATTAACCTAATATGCATATGCTCTTGAGTATGCATGTGAGAGATGAACTGCGACCAATCACCTTGTATAACGTACCCTCTAAGCTTACTCATCAACTGGGCTTGTTTAAGTTGCTCATAAGAGGGTGTATTCTGCAACTGTGTATTAAGCGTTTTTAACATTGTTAGCTGGGTCTGCATATCATCAAACCACTGTAGCCAATTATCTGGAACCATAGCTTGTCCAGTAATAACTTCAGTAGTTTGTCTTAAACCTACCCAAAAATCTTCGTTGGCAAAGCGATTTTCCATGATCTGCTCAAAGACTTGACCCTCAGCAAAAATACTACCGAAATCTAATTCAAATTCGGCATTATCATCAAGTGAAAGAATGTAGGTGTGTAAATTTAAATACCATTGTTCACCTAACTGACTTTTTGAGGGTTGATAAGCTAAGATGTTTGCTAACCAACTGTTAATGAACGATAAAGCTTGCTTTGCATTTATATTGACCACACTATTAGTTTGTAGAAATTCTGCATCTCACTTATCTAGCAACCCAATTTCATATATATCGTCATAAAAATCATCATCGTTACATTCATCATCATTCAAATCTACATTATTTAAATTACTACTTTTTAGCGCTTTATTGTTAAGACCTCTTTCGTTATAGCTGTCATCAGTATGCGGTTTATTATCATGATTAAAAGCATTTGTAGCACGATTTTGCCTTGCTTGAGACAGCTTTGCTGAAAGCCAGTTGGCGTCGATAAAACAATAGTTTTCAAATGGGAATATTAGCGATGCTGGTAGGGGGATAAGGCTTTTTGCTGACTTATCCGTAAAAGATTGTAGGGTAATGTGAGATTGATCAGAGCCTAATAGAAGAGATAAAGAGGTCATTGGTTTTCTCGATGAGAATTAGTATTTTGATAACTGCAAACCCTAAGTCACAAGCAAGACATAGAGCTCATATTTTAAACTTACTTATAAAATAACATGTTTCGATTTAAAGATCGCTTAAAATAGTATGGTATTAACCCAAAAAATATCCTACATACCGAAATTGTTTGATCTCCCTGAATATAAATTGATACTTTAAAATCGTAAACCTAATAGCTCCAATCAATGGTATCTAAAATGAAGAATGCTCCCAATTGGGAGCATTTTTAATTAAATCGATTTAATAAGGTCATAAAGAATTAAGCGTCTTGCTCAACACCTTTCATGGTTAACTTAATGCGACCACGGTTGTCCACGTCTTGTACCAATACGTTGATTTCCTGACCTTCTTTTAGATAGTCAGACACGCTTTCTACACGCTCATCAGCGATCTGTGATATATGTACTAAGCCGTCAGTACCTGGTAGGACAGTGATGAATGCACCAAAGTCAACCACACGGGCGACCGTACCTTTGTATACTTTACCCACTTCAACCTCAGCAGTTAATGCTTCAATCTGGCGGATAGCTTCTTTAGTCGCTGCTTTGTTCTCACCAAAGATACGGATTGTACCGTTGTCATCAATGTCGATAACTGCGCCAGTGTCTTCAGTTAATTGACGAATGGTTGCGCCGCCTTTACCGATAACATCACGGATTTTGTCCGAGTTGATTTCCATTACCGCATAGTTTGGCGCGTGTGCGTTGATTTCAGTACGGCTGGCTGGCAATACTTCGTTCATTGCGTTTAGGATATGGATACGGCCGGCATGAGCTTGCTCTAGCGCTTTTTCCATGATATCTGGGGTGATACCTTCAATTTTGATATCCATCTGTAATGCTGTGATACCGTCTTTTGAACCAGCTACTTTAAAGTCCATGTCACCTAAATGATCTTCATCACCTAAGATGTCTGATAAGACCGCAAAACGATCGCCTTCTTTCACCAGACCCATAGCGATACCAGCTACTGGCGCTTTTATTGGGACACCTGCGTCCATCAATGCCAAGCTTGCACCACAAACTGATGCCATAGACGATGAGCCGTTTGATTCAGTGATTTCTGATACCACACGGATCACATATGGGAAGCGATCGCTATCAGGCAGCATGGCTTGTACACCGCGGCGTGCTAGACGGCCATGACCGATTTCACGGCGCTTAGGCACACCTTCACGACCCGTTTCACCTACTGAGAAGTGTGGGAAGTTGTAATGCAACATGAAATGATCATGGATGGTACCAGCTAATGAGTCAATCAAGTTAACGTCACGGGTGTTACCTAGTGTGGTGGTGACTAATGCCTGAGTTTCACCACGAGTGAACAGTGCTGAACCATGAGTATAAGGCAATACGCCCACTTGGATATCAAGCGCACGAACCGTATCTAGGTCACGGCCGTCAATACGTGGCTTACCAGATAGAATATTGTCACGTACAGTGCGATACTTAAGATCTTCTAAGATTTCTTTGATGGCTGCTTCATTGGCACTAAACTCATCCGCTTCTGGATCGCCAGCCAATGCTTCGATAGCTTCAGCTTTTATCGCATCAAGGGCTTCATAGCGATCTTGTTTGTCACCTATTTCATAAGCGCTAGCAATTTTTTCTGCAAATTGTGCAGTGACTTTTTCTTTTAGATCTGCATCAAGCTCTGGCGCTACAAATTCTTGCTTTTCAGTACCAACCGCTTTGGCCAGCTCAGCGATATTGTCGATAACAATTTGCTGCTGCTCATGACCGTATAATACAGCGCCTAACATCTGATCTTCTGACAGCTCAGCAGCTTCTGACTCAACCATTAATACCGCTGATTTAGTACCTGCAACTACTAGATCCAAGTCACTTTTTTCTAGCTCTTCAAGTGATGGGTTTAAGACATATTCACCATCAATAAAGCCAACACGAGCTGCACCGATAGGACCATTAAATGGCGCACTAGAGATAGATAAGGCAGCAGAGGCACCGATCATAGCAGCGATGTCTGCATAGTGCTTCTTGTCACTTGAAACTACAGTTGCAGTGATTTGAATTTCGTTCACATAGCCTTCAGGGAATAATGGACGAATTGGACGGTCAATCAAACGTGAGGTTAGCGTTTCAAACTCTGTTGGACGGCCTTCACGCTTGCCATACGCACCAGGAATTTTGCCTGCTGCGTACATTTTTTCTTGATAGTTAACGGTTAATGGAAAGAAGTTTTGACCTTCTTTGGCTTCGTTTTTCACAACCGCAGCGACCAACACAGACACACCGCCCATATGTACAAGTACTGAGTTTGCTTGGCGAGCGATACGGCCTGTTTCGATAACAACTTGTTCGTTGCCGTATTGGAATTCACGAGAAATGGTATTGAACATTGACATTAATTTTTCCTATTTTTATATATCTAAAATATAAATGAGTGAGCACATCCTTTGAGACCGAGTATCAGCCTCTAACGTTTAACTGCTTTTGCAAAACACCTTAAACGTTAGAAGCCTGTCGTCTACACAAGGATTGGTTCTTATTTTACAGGGATTTGTAACACTTGACCAATACTTGACTAATAAAAGTCAGTGACTGACGCCTTTTGACCACATTTGCTCACTTATAAGCACAGTGTTAACAACTGCTCTACTATAAAACAAGCATAACTTTGACAAAAAGGGGAAGGTGGACAAAGACAACTGATACAAAAAACGGTGTGAAATATTCACACCGTTTTTTTATTGTGTAGGCATGAGCTGTCGTTCGGCATATCAGCCATCACTTAGCTTAACCCATCAACCCAAATTGAGCTGACAAATTAACGACGCAGACCCAATTCACTGATAAGTGAAATATAACGATCTAAATCTTTTCTTTTTAAGTAATCTAGCAACTTACGACGCTGGTTAACCATACGGATCAAGCCACGACGGCTGTGATGATCAGCTTTATGCGTTTTGAAGTGACCTTGTAGGTCATTGATACGGGCGGTCAATAACGCAACCTGTACTTCAGGTGAGCCAGTGTCGCCAGGGGCGCGCTGATATTGGGCTACGATTTGTTCACGATCTGTTTTAGTTAGCATAACTATCTCCTGCAATGCTTGCGATAAATAAGGTCGATTTTATTGGGGACATCCCTGCATTACTAGAGATGACCTAAAAAAATGACCAAGTAAGCCTAGTATTATAACAAAAAAACCCAAACTAAGTGAGCTATTTTTTTATCAATTGCACAAAAGCCACATTCAATGCAAAAAAAGGTTCGAACTGCAAGCGTGATCGTAGGGTGTCGTTACCTCCATACCAGCCTACTCTCCTTGTCCTGCAAAGGTTTTGAATGTTGAATGCGGGATGCGATTTAGCCTTGACAGTAGCGGGTATCCTTGGTGAAGCACAGGGTTGCAGGCGCTTGGCTAGGGACAGTCTCGTGGCGCAGGAATGGCGCTAGCTGGTAGCGGCTGCCCCTGTGCTAGCCAAGATATGAGCGGATGGCAAGATTGGCTCCTACAAGTTTGACCGTGAGGCTTAAAGTTAAGGCTGAAGTTGAGGCTAAAGCTTTCGCTGAATCATTTTTTTTGGTTGCAGACGACCGTTGACCTCAAGCCTGCCTAATCCCAAAAACTGACCATCTTCGCTTAATAACCGAATATCCACTGCCTGTTGTATGTCAGCTTTGGCGTCTTTTTGGTTAGGCTGACTGTCATTAAGTGCGTTTTGAAGGTAGCGGTCAAGCTCGGTGCTAAGCTGGGTTTTGACATTCAGCCGTTGTCCCATGTGTAGGCGCTGGCACTGACTGTCAGAGACGGTGAGCGCAGGCACACCATCAATACAGGCATCAATGGCAAGCAGCTGCGCCAGTCGTGTCTCGTGGCTCATGGCTTCAAAAGCGTCTAAAGTGATAGCATCGCTAATATCAAAGTGCCCCACTTGCGTCCGACGTAAAGCGGTTAAGTGCCCAAAAGTGCCAAGTGCCTGCGCAATATCTTCGCCAAGTACGCGAACATAAGTGCCCTTGGAGCAGGTGACGGTTAGGGTCAGCTCGTCTGCAACCTGTGTCTGCTCTAGGCTTAGGGATTTGATGGTGATGGGACGGGCGGGACGCTCGATTTCTATGCCTTGGCGGGCATATTCGTATAGCTTTTTGCCGTCTTTTTTGAGCGCAGAATACATGGGCGGAGTTTGTAGAATATCGCCTAAAAATTGCTCAGTGACTTGCGCCAACTGCTGGGCAGTTAGGTTTGGAATGGCCTTTTCGGCGATAATTTGCCCTTCAGCATCCCCTGTGTCAGTTTGTTGACCTAGTTTGATAGTCGCCTGATAGGATTTGTCCGCATCGAGCTGATAATGGCTAAACTTGGTCGCCTCACCCAAGCAAACAGGTAATAAGCCAGTCGCCATCGGATCAAGGGTGCCAGTGTGACCGGCTTTTTTGCTATCGTGCTGTGGCGACTTGAGTAGATATTTGACCTTAGAGACCACTTGTTGCGAGGTTAACCCTTGGGGCTTATCAATGAGTAGCACACCGGATACTCTAACTTTGCGGTTATTGGACTTACTTTGATCTTTGGTCACAGCTATCTACTCTTATCTAAAATGATTAAAGCGTGGAACAGTTAAACATTAGCCATTAACGTTGCACAATTAACGATCTTGATTGTCTTGATTGTCTTGATTGTCTTGACTGCCATCTTCTACCTCACTATCCGCCGAAGTTTGCTCAGTTTTACTAACCGCTTTGTTAATTAAGTCCATCATATAATTGCCTCGGGCAGTGACTTCATCATAATGAAATCTAAGACGTGGCGTGGTGCGTGTTTTTAGACTATGGCTAAGTTCAGTACGTAAAAATCCAGCGGCATTATTGAGCACTTGCAGACTTGGCTCATGGCTGTATTTGTCCATCGCATCGTTGAGCTCAGGCTCCATGATGGTGACGTAGATATCAGCATATCCTAAGTCAGAGCTGACCTTCACACTAGAGATGGTAACAAAGCCAGTCAAGCGTGGGTCATTAATGGCGTCACGGATTAATACCGCAAGCTCACGTTGGATTTGGTCGCCCAGACGTTGTAGACGTTGGTTCATAGTTATATCCTTTTTTAAGCTCTCTTCGCTCACACTTCGATATTAAGCTAAGAGCGATATATAGTCACAGCCATATAAAAGAGTTACAGCGTTAACCTCGTTTAGCCTACTTCAGTAGTACTTGCACTCGGTTGCCTTGTAACTCATTTATCTGACTACAACTATAAAATAAATAGGCTAGGGTTACAAAGTTGTTAAATTAAAAAAGACCTAACAGGATGACCTGATAGGTCTTTTACAACGTAATATCTAGCGCTTAGATGGTGCGTTGAATTTCTTGAATTTCAAAGACTTCAATCTTATCGCCCACTTCAACGTCGTAGCCACGAACGGCCAAACCACACTCCATGCCAGAACGTACTTCGTTCACGTCATCTTTGTAACGACGCAATGATTGTAATTGTCCAGTAAAGATCACTTTATCATCACGCAATACTCGAATTGATTTGTTACGATAAATTGTGCCTTCAATCACCATACAACCAGCAGCAGCACCGAACTTACTTGAGCGGAAGACGTCACGTACCTCAGCGACACCTAAGATTTTCTCACGATGCTCAGGTGACAACATACCACTCATTGCCGCTTTCACATCATCGATTAAACCATAGATAACGCTGTAATAACGGATGTCGATACCAGCTTCATCAGCTTTACGCTTGGCGGCATTGTCAGCACGGACGTTAAAGCCTAATAGTACCGCTTCGCTTGATTCAGCAAGGGTCACATCAGATTCTGCAATCGGACCAACCCCTGAGCTGATGACTTTCACTTTCACTTCATCAGTTGATAGCTCATTAAGTGCAGCAAGTAAGGCTTCTAGCGTACCACGAACATCGGTTTTTAAGATGATGTTTAAGTAGGACATATCATCTTGACCCATCTGTTCAAACATAGACTCTAACCGCATCTTGTTCTGACGCTCAAGCTGTTGCTCACGCTCACGGTTGGCGCGGAACTCAGCAACTTCACGGGCTTTTTTCTCATCCGAAACCACTAAGAACTCGCTACCTGCTGCTGGAGTATCTGGCAATCCTAAAATTTCTACTGGTATTGAAGGACCTGCTGACTTGACACGCTGACCAGTCTCATCGGTCATGGCACGAACTTTGCCGTAATATTCACCAGCTAGAACTAAGTCACCTTGGTTTAAGGTGCCTTTTTTAACCAGAAGACTCGTTACTGCACCCCGACCTTTTTCTAATCGTGATTCGATAACGACACCTTGTGCTGCTCCCTCAGTTGGTGCATCAAGCTCCATCAGCTCAGCTTGTAGGTTAATTAATTCTAATAGCTCATCAATACCTTCACCCGTCTTCGCAGAAATCTTCGCCATTGGCACATCACCGCCCCAAGCTTCTGTGACGACTTCTTTGGTAGTAAGCTCATTTAACACACGTTCAGGATCTGCTGTGCTCTTATCCATCTTGTTGATAGCAACAATGATAGGTGTGCCTGAAGCACGAGCGTGATCGATCGCTTCTTCCGTTTGTGGCATCATGCCATCATCAGCAGCCACAACTAGAATTACAATATCCGTAGCTTGAGCACCACGTGAACGCATTGCCGTAAATGCCGCGTGACCTGGGGTGTCTAAGAAGGTAATGACACCACGGTCAGTTTTGACGTGATAAGCACCAATATGCTGCGTAATACCACCAGCCTCACCAGTTGCTACTTTGGTCTCACGAATCTTATCAAGTAATGAAGTTTTACCATGATCAACGTGTCCCATAATAGTCACTACTGGCGGACGTGCTTGCACATTGCTACTACGTTCTTCTACCGCTTCATGTAGATCATCTTCAACTTTAGTATCACTGATAGGGATTGGGTTATGACCCATCTCTTCTACAATCAAGCTGGCTGTTGTTTGATCAATCTCTTGGTCGGCACCAACAATTTCACCCATCTTCATCAGCAGTTTAGTCACTTCACGGGCTTTTACTGCCATACGCTGTGCTAAATCTGAAACAACGATGTGCTCAGGGATTTCAACATCATGCACAATTTTCTCAACTGGCTTTTCAAACTTATGCTGAGAGGCCTGTGTTGACTTTAGACCATGCTTGCGGTTACGAATTTCACGCTCTTCTTGGCCTTTGCGACGACGACCACGTGTGGCCGTGCTTGAAGATCCACGTTTAATTTCACGGCGCTCTTTTTCAAAAGACTCTTCTAGTGCCTCACCCACCAAACCTTCGGCTAATGGCTCATCTTTGCGCACTTCAGCGACTGGCTCTTTATCAACATATTTGCCAGCCATTTTGCGCATTTGCTCAAGCGTTTTCTTCTGAGCTTCTTCCGCTTGTTTACGGCGGGTTTCCGCTTCAATTTGACGCAAGCGTTCTTCTTCAGCTTCACGGGCTTCACGAGCTTTACGCTCCGCTTCTGTTTCTACTTTTGGTTTGGTTGGCGCTGCTTTTTTCTTCGGCGCTTCTTTTACTACTGCTGCGGCTTTGTTGCCTTTTTTGACAACAACCGTGGATACTTCCTCTTTATTATCACCTGAGGATGAGCCACCTCCTAAGTTAGCACGCATCGCCGCCAAAGTTGCTGCTTGACGTTCTTCTGCTTCTTTTTTTGCTTGCTCGCGTTTTTTAGCTTCTTCTTCTGCGCGTTTTTTCGCTTCTAAAGCTGCTTTTTCGCGAGCGGCAATTTCTTCAGCCAGTTTGGTTGGGTCTGGCTTTTCAAATACTTTTTTCTTACGCACTTCGACATTGACACTCTTTGACTTGCCCGATGAGCCAGTCACACGAGCGGTACTGGTCGTTTTAGATTTTAAGCTAATACGACGCTTCTCTTTTTGTCCATGCGCTTGCTTTAAGTATGCTACTAACTGTTCTTGCTCAAGCTCGGTGACCAGGTCATCCTCGCCACGAGCAGGCAGCCCAGCATCAGTCAGCTGCTTTTGTACTGCACTGACTGTCTTGCTTACCATGTCTGCTAATTCTTTGACGGTCTTATCTGCCATTTATAGTCACCTATTTATTATTCTTCATTAAACCAAGATTCACGTGCTTTCATGATGAGTTCGCCAGCAGTTTTTTCATCAAGACCATCAATGTCTTCTAAATCAAACACTGCTTGCTCGGCTAAATCATCTAACGTGATAATGTCACGTTGAGCCAGCTTGTACGCCAAATCGGTCGTCATGCCGTCCATTGTCAGCAACGCTTCGCTTGGCTCTTTCATGTTTTGCTGTTTCACCAGTTCATCAGCAATGACTACTTCTTTTGCTCGCTCTTGAATCATTTCAATCGCTTCGTCATCAAGACCTTCAATGTCGTAGAAGGTATCGACTGGCACATAAGCCACTTCTTCAATACTGGTAAAGCCTACATCAACAAGGGCTTGTGCTAAATCTTCATCCACTTCTAAGCGATTGTAGAACAGCTCAAGATAGGCTTTTGTTTCATTTTGTTGACGCTCAAGGTATTCAGCCTCTAGCATCATATTTAATTTGTAACCGGTTAGCTCAGAAGCCAAACGCACATTTTGTCCTTGCGCACCAATAGCACGTGCCAACTGATCATTTGCGGTAAAGATGATGTCCGCTGTTTTGGCATCTTCATCTAGAATGATACTATTAACATCGGCAGGTTCCAAGGCACTAATGATGTACTGAGCAGGATCATCTGACCAGACAATCACATCTATTCGCTCACCATCAAGCTCAGATTGCACTGCTTGAATACGCGTACCACGCATACCAATACAGGCACCAACAGGATCTATTCGATGATCATTGGTTTTCACTGATATTTTAGCACGAACGCCAGGTTGGCGGGCAACATCACGAATTTCAATAATTTGCTCATTAATTTCTGGCACTTCTTTATTCATCAGCGCAACCAGCATATCAGGGCTGGTACGTGACAATAACAGTTGAGCACCACGATTATCACGATTTACATGATATAAAATAGCATTCACTCTTGATTTTACACGCAATTGTTCCCGAGGCAACATTTGATCACGTGACAAATAGCCTTCTGCGTTATCACCTAAATCAATAATATAACCATCACGGGTTTGTTTTTTAACTTCGCCATACATCATCTCACCAACTCGTGGCTCAAAGGCGTCGGCAGTTAATGCACGTTCTGCTTCACGAATTTTTTGGATAATAACTTGCTTAGCTTGGGTTGCTGCAATACGACCAAAATCAATCGATTCAATCTGTTCTTCTTTGATATCACCAATCGACCACTCGTTAGGATCTAAATCACTGATTGCTAGCTGACAAGCTGGCATTTCGTGATCTTCATCAGCAACGACCGTCCAATAGCGATATGTATCATAGTCGCCTGTATTACGGTCAATCTCTACACGTACAGCAACTTCTGGTTGATCAGTATAAACTTTTTTCTTGGTAGAAACGACCAAAGCCTCTTCGATAGCTTCAAAGATATCTTCTGGATTTAGGCCTTTTTCATTACTGACGGTTTCGACTACCGTTAAAATTTCTCGACTCATTACACACCTATCCTCGCCTACTTATTCATTAAAGTAGCAAAAAAAATATTAAAATTTATTGTTATCTTAGGCCTAAAAGCGATGATGCTTCCGTTTGTATACCTTGACGCTAATGCTTATTAACTCAAACTTATTGTATTTAGCTTAATTGTATTTAGCTTAAGCTAATTTAAGCTTATTTGTTTCAACTAAATATTTTGATACACCAAATTAGCTTTATCAATATTATCTAGCGCAATATCGTACTGCTCACCATCTGGGGTTACGACAGACAGCTGTTTATCTGTTAATTGCTCAAGCTTGCCTGTCACCTTGCGGCGCTTTGAACCACCTTCACCCACGGCCTGAATTAAGCGTAGGTTGATCGTCTGACCGATATACTCTGCCATTTGCTCAGGAGCAAAAAAAGGGCGATCCAAACCAGGAGAAGACACTTCTAACACATACTCTCCCGCAATAGGATCATGCACTTCTATAACACCACTGACTTGATGAGTCACTGCCGCACAGTCTTCAATAGTGACACGCTTGTTCGCTGCTTTATCTACTGGTAATGACTCGATATAAATACGTAATAATGAGCGTCTTCCCTGTGGCAAAAACTCAACACCCCACAGAGCCACATCACAAGCAGCCACAGCGGGTGCAACAATATCAGTTAACTGAGCGACTTTATTCGATAACTTCATGACTTGTTTTTAGTCCATAAAAAGAAGTATCTGTTATCCCAACCAGTGAGGGTTATCAAGTAATAAATACCTGATAAACAATTCGGGTAACCGTCTTAAAATTACCCTCATAATCACCGTTTGTAAGCTATTTTAAAAATAACAGATACAAAAAAACCCACAAACAAATTGGTGGGCTAAATAAAAAATATAAGATTGCAATAAAAAAGTGGTAGCGGGGGCTGGATTTGAACCAACGACCTTCGGGTTATGAGCCCGACGAGCTACCAGACTGCTCCACCCCGCATCAATCTAGGCTGACTATTATATGTATAATATTTACTGTTGTCAAGCCTTTAAATCAATTAAATTAAAAACTTATTAGAATTGCCCATTTTAAAGCGGCTGGTTTGTATTAAACCCATTCTATTCAACAGTAATCGCAAACTTTTTCAACATATATGATAAGTCGGCCAACTACTTGCTCATTACCTATAATCTAATCATCAAATAGCACTAAATCAAACTAACCATCAAAACACCTATAAAGTAAGTGACTCAACTGCTGATCCATGCTGTATTAATAGACTACAGGATAATTAATAGACTACAGGATAATTGGTGCGATTGGAGGGACTTGAACCCTCACAGCTTGCGCTACCACCCCCTCAAGATGGCGTGTCTACCAATTCCACCACAATCGCTTACATTGTTACATCTAATTTAGCACTTTGCTTTTCAATACCCACCAAGATATTGTTTTTCTACGGTTATATATTGAGGTACATTGTAGAAATTCAAGTTAAACCGTTAGCGACAAGTTAAATCATATCTCTTGTCCTAACCATCACAGACTTTCAAAGCAGCCTATCTAAATTAGGTAGCACATTCTACTCGTCTTTTGCCAAGGGTGCAACCTATCTGCGCATAACTTGACTATTTTTAATTTTCAAAGCCATTTTCAACCACCTTGTCATTAAACATAGAGCTAAACTCAAATTAAAACACACACTCTGTATTACCTTTGAAGTCACATTTATTAGTGCGTGGAACGACAGCCTACCGATGGTTTTGTGTATTAAAATATAGTGTTAGCAATAGTAATCAAACACAGCTTATTATCAAATGCAGTGATTTTTAACGTGGTTTTATTCAGGTGTAGTGGTTGGTGCTGGCGCTGAGATCGGTGGCGTTGTCGGGATATCTAACTGATACTGCCCTTCTGCTTGTTTGCGTGCATGCACCGCCAAGGTCAAACTGGTACTAAAAAATATAATCGCTAAAATGGCAGTAGCACGGGTTAAAAAATTGGCACTACCTGCCGCACCAAAAACAGTGGCTGATGCACCTGCACCAAAAGATGCACCAGCATCCGCACCTTTGCCGTGCTGGATTAATATTAATCCAATCATGGCAATAGCAACAATAATATGAATGGCTAGGATAACGTTAAACATGCTTTGCCTTACTTATAATCTAGAAAGTTAAAAAATTTTGAGAATTAAAAAAATAAAAGTTTGTTGGTTCTATACTGTGGCAGGTATATATACTGTGACAAGTAGCACACAGATGACCAAATTAATCTACTGACTTACTTAACAGCAAAAGCTTGTGCTATTTCCATAAAGCTTTGGGCTTGTAAAGCTGCACCACCAACTAGCACCCCATTAATTTGCTCAGAAGCAGCAAAGTTGGCTGCATTATCTGGCTTGACACTACCACCGTAGATTATTGGTGTTTGTACTAATTTAGCATTAAATACTTGTAGCTGTTGGCGGATAAACCCATGCACTGCTGTCACCTCATCGACACTTGGCACTTTGCCAGTACCAATTGCCCATACTGGCTCATAGGCAATGATCAACTGATTACTAATATAGTTGTCAACTTCTTCTGTATTTAGCTGTGACAGTAGCTGTTGTAAAAAAGTCTTCACAACCGCCAGCTGCTCTACCAGTACCTGCTCGGTATCACCTGCATCAAACTCAGCCTCTGACTCACCGACACATAAAATAACGCCTAAACCTTGGCTAGCACAATGCAATAGCTTTTGTAGTAGTAGCTCATTATCTTCCTGATAATACTGGCGACGCTCAGAATGCCCGATGATACTCCATTGTACGCCCAAGTCTTTTAGCTGTGCCGCTGACACATCGCCTGTATAAGCACCTGACACTGCGGTCAAAGCGGTCACATCTTGAGTTGCCAGTTGAATTTGAGTGTCTTTTATTTTTTGCTGTACTGGGCTTAAATGCAGCAAGCTTGGCGCAACCATCATCTGACACTGCGCTGCCACATCAGTTTGAGAGCTTGTGGTCTGCGCTAATAAGTCATCCACTAAGGTCTCCACCGCTGAGACAGTGGCAGGATTTAATTTCCAGTTTCCAATAACCCAAGACTTCATAACACACCCTCATTCAGAACACATGCTTAAATAAATCAAATAAAAATATCAATAACCAATAGCTTAAACAATGACAGCTTTAACTTTAATCATTTTAAAATAAAAACAATGACTCCAAATTATATCATAGTCTTTACCTACACATTCAGCCTTTATTTTTTGTTAACCTAAAATACAGGTTGTGTAAAACTTAAATTTACGCTTTACTAATACTATATCTGCCCACTCTTCACCCATATTGACTGCATAGACAAGGATGCCTTATGCCAAACTCACCGCTGTATCCTGAGTCATCACAACTAACCGCTCAAAGAGTTTGGCAAACCAACCACCCAACAACGCCCAAATCAGCGATTGACCAACCTAAAGCTCATCAGCCAATACCTCATCAGCCAATACCAAGAAAACCTGTTACCGCTACTACTAGCGCTTTTAGTACAACCAACACAATACAATCTACCAGTACAATGCAACCTAGCTCTCCCACCAAAACAGCGACCGCCACAGATCCCATCGTCAAACTAGTCGATGACTTATTAATAAAAGCTGTCGAACTTAAAGCATCAGACCTACACTTTGAGCCTTACGAACGCACATACCGAGTGCGCTTTCGGATTGATGGGCTAATGCAACAAGTTGCAGCTCCTGATATTGCGCTGCATTCAAACATTGCTGCCCGCTTAAAAGTCATGGCACAAATGGATATTGCTGAACGGCGACTACCACAAGATGGTCGTATCAAGTTGGCATTGACAGAAGATAGGCAGATAGACTTTCGAGTCAACTCACTGCCCACTTTATTTGGTGAAAAAATTGTATTACGTGTCATAGACCCATTATCTTCAATGGTTGGTATCGATAACTTAGGCCTTGAACCTCAACAAAAGCTATTACTCATAGAAACATTGCAGCAGCCACAAGGTGTCATCTTAATCACAGGCCCGACAGGCTCTGGCAAAACTGTCTCTTTATATACTGGTTTAGATATCCTGAATACTCAGCAAGTTAATATCTCGAGTGTCGAAGACCCTGTTGAGTTTAATTTGCATGGCATCAATCAAGTCAATGTCAATCACAAGATAGGGCTAACATTTGCTACGGCCTTGAAGTCTTTTTTGCGCCAAGATCCAGACATAGTGATGGTAGGGGAAATTCGAGATTTAGAAACCGCCGATACCGTAATTAAAGCCTCTCAAACCGGTCACCTCGTACTATCAACATTACATACCAACTCAGCTGCCACTACTTTGACTCGGCTACATAATATGGGCGTACCTTATTTTAATATTGCCACTGCCATTAGCTTAGTCGTTGCTCAGCGCTTAGCCAGACGGCTATGTTCTTTATGCAAAAAACCTACCCTTATTCCAGCTACCAGCCTGATTGAGATGGGGTTGGTTGCTGCTGTACATACAGCAAATTCGCACCCCGAATCAACACAAGTTATCTACGAAGCCGTAGGTTGCGAGCACTGCCACAATGGCTATAAAGGTCGTATTGGTATCTTTGAGATCATCAAGATAGATGAGGGCTTGGCACAAATCATCATGCAAGGTGGCAACGCCATTGACATCAAGACAGCAGCGATAGAGCAAGGCTTTTTTGACTTACGCCAAGCAGCAATATTAAAGGTACTACAAGGCCTGATCAGTATCGCCGAGATGTATCGAGTAACGACTAACTAGCCTCTAAGCCAGAAGTTATCAGTCATTATAGATCATAACTTGATAAGAGATATCAGCATGACCAAAAAAACAGTAACAGAGCAAAGGCAGCGCTTTTTTTATACTGGTATTGACCACACAGGAGCAACCGTCAGTGGTGAGCTTAGCGGTCAAAACATGCAGGTTGCTAAAGCCTTATTGCGTAAACAAGGCATCACTCCTCAAAAAATTTACCGTAAAACCAACCCCCTGTTTGTCATTCACAAAAAAACTACTACACTAGACATCACTTTATTTGTACGTCAATTAGCGACTTTAGTTAAAGCTGGAGTTCCTCTAGTACAATCATTTTCACTAATTGCCGATACTGTTGAAAAGCCAAAAACTAAAGCCTTAGTACGTCACATCAAAGCACAGGTAGAGTCTGGTACCCCTTTTGCTAGCGCACTGGCCAAACACCCCAAGCATTTTGATGCGTTATTCTGTGCATTAATCGAATCAGGAGAACAATCTGGCACACTTGAAGTCATGCTAGATCGCATTGCAACCTATAAAGAAAAAAGCGCCATGTTAAAAGCAAAGATCAAAAAAGCACTTATCTACCCCATAGCCGTTATCTGTGTGGCGTTAGTGGTCAGCTTGATTTTATTGTTAAAGGTGGTGCCAGTCTTTGAAGAATTATTTGCCTCCTTTAACTCACAACTGCCAGCATTCACTCAAGCTGTGGTTAGTCTGTCAAACTGGATGCAACACTGGTGGTTAATACTATTTTTGGTTATTCTCCTAATTGGTGTGGGACTTTATATAAGCAAAAAAAAGCATCAAGCATTTGCTAATCATTTAGACAAACTGTTATTAAGGCTACCAATATTAGGTAGGCTAAGTTACCAAGCTATTATCGCTCGCTTTGCTCGTACATTGGCGACCACCTATACCGCTGGCGTACCTTTGATTGATGCGCTACACTCAACTGCCGCCGCCACCAATAATCATGTCTATTATCAAGCGACTCAGCAGATTAAAGCACAAGTTGCCAATGGTCATCAGCTACATACTGCCATGCATCAAACCCAGCGTTTTCCTGCTTTGGCTGTACAGATGGTCAACATAGGAGAGGAGTCTGGCAGCTTAGATGAGATGCTGGTCAAAGTGGCTGAGTACTATGAAGCTCAAGTAGAGCAAAGCATAGATGGGCTAACTGGTTTAATGGAGCCAGTTATTATGGTCATCCTAGGCATACTCGTAGGTGGTTTGGTAATTGCCATGTATCTACCTATTTTTCAAATGGGCTCGGTGATTGGTTAGATGCTGTTTTTACTAAAAAATTAAATTAAATCAAATAGGCTAACTCATGCACTTTTGGCAACTACTACAACAACACTCTTATTTGGCGTTACTTGTGTTTGGTTTGATTGGATTGTGCGTGGGCAGTTTTTTAAATCTAGTGGCTTATCGCATCCCACGTATCATGCTGCAACAGTGGCGTTCAGGCTCAGCACAGTTGTTGCAGTCACAATCAGACATCCCACACAATTTAATCGACCCAATTGCAGACATTATCAACCAAGATGCGCCTCTATCTTTGGCACAGCCTGCATCGCACTGTCCATCTTGTTCATCCACGCTTAGCTGGTATCATAATATACCTATCATCAGTTGGATTATATTAAAGGGTAGATGTGCGACCTGCCAGACCCTTATTGGCTGGCGTTATCCCTTAGTAGAGGCTGGCTGTGCCCTGCTGTCAGCTTTGGTTATTTATCAGCTTGGTGTCAGTTTGCAGAGTATGGCTGCATTGGCTTTTGTATGGTTGTTGCTGGCATTAACCCTAATAGATATCAACAGCCAGTTGTTACCCGATAAGCTAACCTTTACTCTTGCTGGACTCGGGCTGGCAGTTAACGCTCAAGGCTGGTTCGTCACGCCTTCAGAGTCAATCTGGGGGCTGCTGTTAGGGTATTTGAGCCTATGGAGCGTAGTGCAGCTATTTTATCTACTAACCAAAAAGCAAGGAATGGGACAAGGGGACTTTAAATTGTTGGCTGCCTTGGGTGCATGGCTAGGCCCTTGGGTATTACCCTATATAATCTTGCTATCCTCACTGCTCGGCTCTATTATTGGTATCATATTACTGCAACGACAAGGGGAGAGTCGGCCTTTTGCTTTTGGCCCTTATCTTGCCATCGCTGCTATTTTAACTTTATTGTATGGTAATCCTTTGTTATACCAAATCTGAAAATTAAGATATCGAGGAAAACGAGTACAAATTCTACAAATAGTAGGTTTAGCAAGTTTGGCAAAGATAGGTTGTTTTTTAGAAAAGGTATTATAGCTTGGTACTACGCCCCAGTTCATAGATAGTTATTGCTCCTCATAGATTGTTATTCATAATATAAGAGTAATTACAGCACTTAACTTGCGCTTAACCAGCTACTATCTACACTAACTAGGCAGTATCGGTTATTTTTGTTTAAAAAGGTATTAATATGACACACTCACACTCAGCATACAGCTCTGATCCTGGTCATTTAGATAACATTAGCCCACCACAAAAGTTCCAACGCTTTTACATTGACAAACCCATTATCGGTTTGACTGGCGGTATCGGTAGTGGAAAAACTGCTGTTTCTGATTGGTTTGCAGAGCAAGGAATTGATATTATCGATGCCGATATTGTGAGTCATCAAATCATGCAAAAAGGTAGCCCTACTTTACAAAAGCTAGCGGACGCATTGGGTGATTGGGTTATGGATGAGTCAGGAGAAATGGATCGCAACGCAGTGCGTGAGCATGTATTTGCCAATAATAAAGATTTGCTGGTTCTTGAATCCATCACCCATCCTGCCATCCGTCAAGAAATTAAACAGCGGTTAAAACAAGCTAAGTCTCCTTATGTCGTCTTGTCTGCACCGCTATTATTAGAGGCCAGTGAAGCAGGACTGGTATCTTTGTGTGATCGGGTGTTGGTAGTCGATGCTGATGAGGCAACTCAGATTGAACGTGCTAGCCGCCGTGATAACCAGAGTGTTGAGAGAATTAAAGCCATTATGGCCAATCAGTTATCACGTGAAGCACGTATTGAACAAGCTGATGATGTGGTAACTAATAATGGTGATTTACAAGACTTGTATGCGCAGTTACAGCCGCTGCATAACAACTATTTGGTGCTAAAAAAGTACTAGTTGGTGTTAAAAAAGTACTAGTTGGTGTTAAAAAAGTACTAGAGGCTATTTGGCGCTTTTAGTCCTGAGTAGCCTTGTAGTGATCGCCATGGCGCTGACGGCTAACCTCATACAACACCATGCCTGTTGCCACACTGACATTTAAACTTTGCAATGATCCATGCTTGTTACCTGTCATTGGGATATACACCAACTCATCGCAACGCTCTGCCGTCAAGCGGCGCATACCCTCACCTTCTGAGCCCATAATTAGCGCTACTTTGCCAGTTAAATCAATCTCGTTAATGGGCTTGGCATCGACTTCTAGTGCCGTACCATATACAAACACCCCAGCCTGTTTTAGCTGCTCAATACAGCGTGCTAAATTGGTCACAGCGACTACTGGCATAATCTCCATCGCTCCCACCGAAACTTTAGCCACAGTCGGCGTTAAGCTTGCCGAATGGTGTTTTGGGCAAATAACAGCATCGACACCCATGGCTGCTGCGGTTCGCAAACAAGCGCCTAAATTATGTGCATCTGTTACCTGATCTAAAATCAAAAATAATGCCTGATCTGCCTGAACCAAAGCGCTTAGCTCGCCTTCATCCGCCATTGCCAATGGACGTGCATGTAACACCACCCCTTGATGCTGAGGACTGCCACACAAGGCCGTTAATCTATCACGGCTGGCTTGTTGCACACTAACACCCATCTGCTCTGCAAGCTGCAAAATCTCTTCAAAGCTGGTGTCTGTCTCATCTTGCATAATAGAAGCACTGTTGGCTTTGGTCTGACGACCTTGTTGCACAAATAGTGCCATCGCATCCATAGGACGATGCGATAGCAGTGCATGAACAGCATGAGTGCCATAAAAATAAACTGGCTTTGCCATAAAACAACCTTTTAATTAAACTTACCACGCTCAATAATTGACACCGTCTTTACTGAGGCTTTCAAATTAATGAGCGCCTAATGGGCACATAAGCAATCATTGTGCACACTAACCTTCAAGATGACAAATATACTGTACAATTTGATCTGTGCGTAATGAAAAACGACTATCGCCTGCCACCAAAAACGCTTGGCCTTCACGATAATAAGAGTACTCCTCTTCTCCGCTTATTTTTACCTCACACTCACCGCTGATGATTTCCATTCGTTCAGAGGTATGTGTCTCAAACTCATAGGCCCGTACCGTCTCATCACAGGGCAAAATAACACCCAACATTTTTTTACTGCCATCTTCAAAGAGTACAGTGTGGCTACTACAACGACCATCGTAAGTAACAGTCGCTAGTTTGATAACAGAAACCTGATCATAAGTCGTCGACATGATGACTTCCTCAATTTAGTCTATTTTTATAATGTCCATGGGCGAAAATCAGATAACGCTAAACTTACAGCCCTACGTTTTGATGCAATTTTTTGTTATTCAATCCTACCATATTATTGCTAAAATAATTGTGATTACGCATCTTTTTTTATAAAAGAGACGTAATGTTTGCTTTTAACCTATCATGGCGATACGATACAATGACTTATTTTATCGTTTATTACCCTTATATTTTATCCTTTTTTTTGTATTTTTTACCATCAAACATATCACATCGAGAGAGCTGATGCTAACTTCATTAACACTGCAAAACTTTGCCTTGATTACTCATCATGAGCTGACATTTTACGATGGTTTTAATGTGATAACTGGAGAAACGGGTGCCGGTAAATCCCTTTTACTCGATGCCCTCTCCTTATGTATCGGTGGACGCGCAGATACCAGTATGGTGCGTCATGGCACAGAGCATGCTGATATTTATGCTCAATTTGACATGCCAGCTTATCCAGAAAATAGCGATAAAAACAATAAACGTCTGACCTCGATTCAAGACTGGTTTGCTCGTCATGAACGTGAGTTAGAAGATGAGATACTCATTCGCCGACAGCTCAGCAGCAATGGCCGCTCAAAGGCTTGGCTAAATGGTACGCCGGTCAGCTTAACCGAGCTCAAAGAGTTGGGCGCACTGCTGGTCAATATTCACAGTCAGCATGCACAACAAGCCTTATTAAAGCCCTCTTTTGTGGTGCAGTGGCTAGACAGTATCGCTGGTCTCAAGCCATTGGCACAACAAACAGAGCAGGCGTATAAAGCCTACCAGAAGCTAAAACGTCAAGCGGATGATATTGCCGCCAAAGAAGCGCACCGCAATGATCGCATTGAGCTATTAAACAGTCAGTTGGCTGATATCGCACCGTTATTATCAGTTGATTATGAGCAAATAGAAGCCGAGCATGATGAACTGTCTAATTTAGAAGCCTTAATGCTAGAAGCTAGCCATGCGGTTCAGTTATTGGACAATGACAGTGATGAGCCAGATGCAATGGACTTATTAGGTCGTGCCATTCGCATGTGTGACAATCAATCGTCGGTTAGTGCCACCTTTAGTCAAGCCAGTGAAGCCCTGCATCTGGCCCAGCAATATGTCAGCGAAGCCACCGGGCTATTGACCGATTATGCTGAGCAGCAGCTGCCCGACCCTGAGCGCTTAGAGGAGCTAAACACCCTAATCAGTCTGGGTCACCGCTTATCGCGAAAACACGGGTTACCTGCTTCACACTTGGTGGAAGAAGCCAATCTTTGGCAACAAGAGCTCGATGAGCTACTTAATCAACCAACTTCTGAGGTGCTCGAAGGTCAGATTAAAGAAGCTTGGGGCAACTTTATTACCCTTGCCACAGAGTTAGATCAGGCACGTCAGCAGGTTGCACCTGACATCAGCAAACAACTGGTGGCACAGTTACAGCCGCTTGCGCTACCAAACGCTCGCTGTGAGTTTGTATTCAATAAAAAAGAGTCGGCCAGTTATAACGCCCAAGGCTTACACGATATTGAGCTGATGTTTAGTGCCAACGTCGGTGTTCCGATGCAGCCCTTATATAAAATTGCCTCTGGCGGTGAGCTGTCACGCATGGCTTTAGTGATGCAAGTGCTGCTTGCCACTCACGGCAGCAGAGATAACGAACAACAAGATCAGCCAGAGGCATCTGAGCCAATGTTGGTCTTTGATGAAGTCGATGTGGGTATCAGTGGCGGTACCGCTCAAGTGGTCGGTGAGTTGCTGCGTCAGTTGGGCAGTCACCGTCAGCTACTTGCCATCACCCACCAAGCGCAAGTTGCTGCCCAAGCGCATCAGCACATCTTGGTACAAAAACACCATGACACTGAAGAAGGTCAAACCCGTAGCCAAATCGACATCATCAACGGCGATGAACAAGTAGATGAGCTGGCACGTATGTCTGGTGGGGTGAACATCACAGAGATTACCCGTGAACATGCACGTAGCTTATTAGCGGATGTGTCAAAATAATGCCATTAGCCATAGGTTAGAGCCACTAGTTATGGTTAAAGACTAAACCCCCTAGCCATAAACTGACTAAATAGCACAACAAGCCACATAGCGCCATAAACTGACAGCAGTACCATAATTTGACAGCGCTTGCTTATCTGGCATTTATCCCCATACTATAATCATACCTTATCCCTATACTTAACTTTTATATCTAAAAACTGACTGTGTCTATGAGCCTTGATAACTTAACCCATCACTTCTTAATTGCTGCCCCTAGTATGCCAGACGATCGCTTTGCGCAAAGCTTGATTTATATCTGTCGCCACGACAAACAAGGGGTACTCGGTTTGATGGTGAATAAACCCATAGCAAATACCAAGGTTGGTGTCTTGCTAGAAGGCTTGGATATCGAAGTCGAGAACGAGACCATCATGCAAGATATGCCTCTAGAGGGTGGGCCTGTCTTTCCAGAAGTCGGCTTTGTCTTGCATACTGGACAGCCTACCTGGGCCTCTTCTTTTGCCATCTCTGAAAATGTGTGCATCACAACCAGTAAAGACATCCTTGAGCGCATTGCCGCTGGGCAAGGTGTCGAGCATTACTACTTATGCTTAGGTCATGCCAGTTGGTTTAAAGGCCAATTAGAACAAGAGATTGCTCAAGGCGATTGGTTGGTCTGCCCAGCAGATTTATCCTTATTATTCAAAGTGCCTTTTGAGCAGCGCTGGCATCTTGCTGGCAATAAACTTGGTATTGACTTTAACTTTTTAAGCGATGATATCGGTCATGCATAACAACAACTTGCACAACGACAACCCTATGCCTCAAAGCCTCCAAATAGACAGCGATTCAAAGATCCAGACACAGCCTAATGACATCCTAGCTTTTCGATCCAAAGCAGAAAGCTCTAACCAGCCTCAAACCCTGTTAGGACTTGACTATGGGGTAAAAAAGATGGGAATGGCATTGGGCAATACCCTCACCCATGACGCCCGCCCCTTTGATATTCTTGCCATGAATAATGGACAGCCCGCAGACTGGGACAACCTATTGGGCATTATCCAAACTTGGAAAATCGGTAGCGTCATTGTCGGACTACCGCTAAATATGGATGGCAGCCGCTCTATGCTCGCAAAACGGGCGCACAAATTTGCCCGTCGCCTTGCCCATCGCTTAATGGAGCAGCGCATTCCAGTACCCGTAATGCTATATGATGAGCGTCTGACCTCAAGAGAAGCGCGCGAGATGGCGTGGGAGCTTGGCTTAATCAATAACGAGCGTGATCCGATTGATGACATTGCTGCTTGCTTATTATTACAAAGCTATTTGCGGCATCCTGAGCACGCTCAAGACATTGCCACTATCAAAGATTAAGCTTGGGGCAGTTAGTAAATTAACGCTCAAACTATTCAGTCACCAAACCCACACATCATACAAGCCTTAAGCCATGAGCACACAGCCCACTAATCCGCAATCGCAAACACAGTCACAGCCAACCTCCACAGCAGCAAATCATGCCAACACTGGGGCTCAGATTAATGCCACAACCAACAGCATTGCTGGCTTTCCTGTGGTTGCTATCAATATCTTACGGCAGGCGCAAAAGCTAAACCGGATGTCTATCCTATGCATTGTATTGGCTATCTTTGCCTTTGTGGTATTTGGCACGCTGGCTAGCCTTGAAATGTTCCATGACAGTCATCAACTATATTTATTATTCCACTATTTGCCTTATGTGTTGATCGCCCTCACTATTCCAGTAACTTTATATCAGGCATTTTTGGTCTATCGCTATCGCTTAAGCCAGCCGTCTATGCTTGTGACCAGTGTCGGTGGCGCCAGCTTGCTATTAATTATTTGCTTGCTATTTTCGCTGTCTGACTGGCTGTGGCTTGCGATGGCAGCTTGGATTGGGGTCGCTTACTGGTTTCAGGCAACATTTAAGCGCTTTTTTAAGTTTATTAATGACCAGCAACAAGACACAGAATAAGCAACATCCCGTTAGACTTAGGACAAGATACACAAGGCACAGCAAACACAGAAGGCACAGAAGGCACAGAAAAACAGATAAGAGAAACCACAAAAATACAGCTATCGGGGACATTATTATGACCAACACCAATACTGACATTAATGACCATGCTGACACCAATAACAGTGCTCATACCAATAGCAGTGCCAGTAACAGTAACAGTAACAGTAGCAGTAACAGTACAGACCATCCTATTCAACATCAGCTCGATACCCAAGGCCTGATTTGCCCTGAGCCGGTGATGCTATTGCACCGTGCCATACGCAAAGCCGATGGGGGTGACCATATCGAAATTCTAGCCACTGACCCTGCTACCACCCGTGACATCCCAAACTTTTGTCGTCATTTGGGGCACACCTTGGTCGAAAAATCAGAGCAAGACAATCCAGAAGGTGACAGTGACAACCACACCGATATCCTATATCGCTATGTGGTACAAAAAAAGCAGGGTTAAAGTGTACTGACGATAGTTCAAATCTATACTAGCAATATACTCTAACCATCGGAATCTGGATCATGAGTACCTTTAATATTATTGCCTTAGTATTGGTCGTTACCGCTATTTTTGCTGTTATCAACGACCGATACATCAAACTACATCGTACCATTGGGGTCATGCTTATTGCCCTTGTGATGTCTTTACTTATTTTATTCGCAAAATGGGTCGGCATTATTCATAATGACATCATGACCGAAATGATTAGCAAAGTGCATTTTGGTGAGACTCTCATTCAAGGTATGTTAGGAGCACTACTATTTGCAGGCGCTATTAATATTAAGTCTGAAGACTTAAAGCCTAGACTGATACCTATTACCGTATTAGCAATTTGTGGCGTATTGATTTCTACTTTGGTCGTGGGCTATCTGATGTATCTCACCATAAGCATCATTGATGGTGTGGATATTCCTCTGCTTTACTGCCTGACCTTTGCGGCCCTTATTTCTCCAACTGACCCTATCGCTGTATTGGCAATATTACGCTCTATTGGGGTTTCTAAAGGGCTAGAGATGGATG
Organism: Psychrobacter lutiphocae DSM 21542; assembly: GCF_000382145.1. Lineage (GTDB taxonomy): Bacteria > Pseudomonadota > Gammaproteobacteria > Pseudomonadales > Moraxellaceae > Psychrobacter > Psychrobacter lutiphocae. Next base: position 39,031 of record NZ_KB907640.1, on the reverse strand, counting down.
TGTGCGGTGAGTCCTTATTCAATGATGGTATCGGTCTGGTTATCTTTACCTTTTTCTTTGCGTTAGCTATCAATGCAGATACCATGAGTGCCGCAGAGGTTGGCTTATTTTTTGTGCAAAATGTTGGTGGCGCAATCTTATTAGGTGCCATGAGTAGTTATATCGTTTACTTACTAATGCGTAGTACCACAGATTATCATATCGAAATACTACTGAGTTTAGCCTTGGTATTTGGTAGCTTTCAGTTTGCTGAATGGATTGGCGTTTCAGCAGCAATCACAGTGGTTATTACAGGTTTGGTGTTTGGGCATCTGGTCTCTAATAATATGGGCGTAAAAAGTAGAGAGTCTTTATACACCTTCTGGGAAGTGATCGATGAAATACTAAACACTGTCCTATTCGTCATGTTAGGCGTAGTGCTCTTATTATTGCCAACAGACATCAATCATATGTTCTTAGGTCTGTTGGCTATTGCGATTGTATTATTTGGACGCTGGCTAAGTGTCGCCATTCCTGTCAGTATTTTAAAAAAATGGTATTTCTTCTCCCCTCGCTCCATTCGCATACTGACTTGGGGTGGACTGCGTGGCGGACTATCTGTCGCCATGGCACTGTCACTACCTGAAAGCATCTTCCGAGACTACATACTTATTATGACTTACGCTGTGGTTGTGTTTTCTATCATTATCCAAGGCACAACGATCAAAAAGCTTGCTGGTAAATCTAGTGAGGGTAAAAATAGATACCGCATTGCTGAGTTAAACCAACTCAACAAATAGTACTGCGTATAATGTTGACGAATCACACCCATAATTCATTAAGAGAATCTTAACCAGTTACTCACTTATAAAAATATCCTTACAAAACATTACGCCCAAACAAGGTGGTTACGATTGGCAAACAAGAGTTTAGCCTCTGCGTACAAATTACCATTATCTCTTATGCTAGATTAGGATTATTGATTAGCTGACTTGCCAAATTAAGTGCTGGTTTACAAATTAAGCTTGTAAACCAAGCACTTATTGAATGCCTATTGAGCTTATTGCACTAATAGAGTGCTTATTCAATAGGTCGAATTTATTGGTTCAATAGCAAGCCAACTAAGTCAAAACTTTGCCATACAGCTATACAACCTCTAAATAGCTGCAAAATAATAATAGGCATCACCCTAACAACATCAAAGGATTTACTATGAATACGCATAATGACAATACAAACACAGCATATAGTGACTTTCATTTACAGTATATCGCTGGTGAATGGGTAAAAGGCGAAGATGACACCATCAATACAGACAGCAACCCCTACAACGGGGATACCTTAGTTGAGATTCAACAAGCAACAAGGGCACAACTAGATCAAGCGTTTCAAGCAGCTCAACAAGCTCAAAAACAATGGGCAAAGACCCTCCCAGCTGAACGCACCGCCCTCCTCAACAAAGTCATCCAACTGATGGATGATCGTCATGAAGAGATTATCGATTGGCTGATCAAAGAGTCTGGAAGTACGCGTATCAAAGCAGAAGTTGAATTGACCATCGCTCGTGCTGTGACTGTGGAGGCCGCCACCTATCCTAACCGTATGCACGGAGAAATCCGTCCATCCAACACTCCTGGTAAAGAAAACTACATCTTCCGTGACCCCGTAGGAGTGATTGCCTTAATCAGTCCTTGGAACTTCCCACTGCATTTAACTCAGCGCTCACTTGCGCCTGCTATTGCTCTAGGGAATGCGGTGGTATTAAAACCTGCCAGTGATACCCCAGTAACTGGTGCCTTATTACTTGCCAAGTTATTTGAAGAAGCTGGCTTACCCAAAGGCGTATTAAACGTTGTCATCGGTGCAGGTAGTGAGATTGGTGATGCAATAGTGACCAACGATATCCCCAGCTTAGTATCATTTACTGGCTCTACGCCTGTCGGCAAGCACATCGGTGAGATTGCCTTTAGTGGCGACTATATCAAAGATGTTGCACTGGAGCTAGGCGGTAACAACCCCTTTGTGGTGCTCGAAGATGCCGATCTAGATCAAGCAGTCAAAGCAGCGGTATTTGGCAAATTTTTACACCAAGGTCAAATTTGTATGGCCATCAACCGTATTATCGTAGAAGAAGCGGTTTATGATACCTTTGTCGAGAAGTTTAAAGCAAAAGTTGCAAGCCTAAAAGTTGGTAATCCAAACGATGAAGATACATTTATTGGTCCTATTATCAATAAAAACCAACTTGATTCGCTCAAACAAAAAATCAAAACAGCAAAACAAGAAGGCGCTACTTTGACGCTTGAAGGTAACATCGAAGGTCAACTGGTACACCCTTATATCTTTACAGACGTTACCCCTGACATGGACTTATTCCGCAATGAAATCTTTGGCCCTTTAGTAGCTATCGTTAAGGCCAAAGACGAAGAAGAGGCGTTAAAGCTTGCGAATGATACCCAGTTTGGGCTATCTAGTGCGGTGTTTACCCGTGATATGCAACGTGGCATGCGCTTTGCCAAAGGGATACAAGCTGGCATGACTCATATTAATGATATGCCCGTTAATGATGAAAGCATGGTCGCTTTTGGTGGGATCAAAAACTCTGGCATTGGTCGCTTTAACAGCGAATATATCCTAGAAGAGTTCACCAAGACCCATTGGATCTCTTTCCAAAGCGAGCCTCGTGATTACGGGCTATAATCCACTTTGCATCATCAATCCAACTTAACGACTTATTCCTAATCTATCACTGAGGCCACTATCGTTGGCCTCTTTTTGATGAGTTAAAATAACTCAATACCACTTTTATGATATATTCCACATTACATTGAACGAGATGAGCATTTTTGAGAGCGACACATGAGCCGAGACAGAGCGATACAACCCAGACAACCCAAAGCCTTAGCTGTCGATGACGAGCCAGCTTACATCACCGAGTTTCGACAAGCCATGCTCGCTCGCGGCCTCTCTACCCGCACCCGTAACGCCTATGTACGTGACTTAAAGCTGTGCGAAACCACCAATACCAAAGCCCTTACTTTATGGACAGAAATGGACGTGATGCAGTGCTTGGTCACCCTAAACCAGCAAGGCAAAACCCCACGCACCCAAGCACGCATGCTCTCAAGTTTGCGTCAGTTTTACCTATGGATGGTGGGCAATGAGCGCCGAGAAGACAGCCCCTGTGAGCGCATCAAGACCCCTAAGATTGGCCGCTCTCTACCCAAAGACTTATCCGAAGCAGATGTCGAAAATCTACTATCGGCGCCAGATACCAGTACCGCACTGGGTCTGCGTGACAAGGCGATGTTGGAGGTGCTATATGCTTGTGGTCTACGCGTTAGCGAGCTGATGGACTTATCGCTGGAGCAAGTCAACCTAAATGCTGGCTGGCTACAAATCACGGGGAAAGGTAACAAAACCCGCTTGGTACCCTTGGGTGAATACGCCAGTGAGGCTTTGGAAGACTACTTAACCCATGCCCGAGGTGAACTGGTCGCACATTTAAAAACTGGCAACTGCCAAGCCGTCTTTTTAACCACACAAGGCGGATATATGACGCGGCAAAACTTCTGGTATATGATCAAAAAATACGCCAAACAAGCTGGCATCGAAGACAGCCTATCGCCACACAGCTTACGCCATGCTTTCGCCACTCACTTACTTAATCATGGTGCCGACTTACGTAGCGTACAGCTGTTACTTGGCCACAGCGACTTATCCACTACACAGATTTACACCCATGTCGCCACTGCTCGCTTGCAGCAGCTGCATGAAGCGCATCATCCTAGGGGATAACGACAGACCCAGATAGTGAGCAACTGCAAATAAACAACTAGCAATAAACCGTTATAAACTAACGGAGCCAATCTCGCTTTTCGCTACTATCTGTCTTGCTCATGGCGTGCGGACTACCGTGACCAGAGTCGTTACTGCTACCACGACACCGCCTCTCGCCACAGTCCGCATCGCCATGAGCTACGCCAGTATATCCGCTTCAATCGAGGCTAAACCGCACCCCAAGACCACACTCACATCAAAAAAGCTAAGACTACACGCTGATAAGATTTTACAGTGCGCACCATTAACGCAATACTTATTTGATGTCGGTGCATGGATCGCACCCTATTAAGCTAAGCCACCTATGCGGTGGTTAACGTGGTGACAGCATGGAGCGTCTGATTATGGATTTTCTAAGCCACCTATGCGGTGGTTAACAATTCACTACGTTCAGTGAGTAGTAATTCGATTTTCTAAGCCACCTATGCGGTGGTTAACCCCTTACCCAAACCTACACTTATTGCATCTGTTTTCTAAGCCACCTATGCGGTGGTTAACAAGTTATTAAAGTCTGTCTGCGCTTTGTCTTTTTTCTAAGCCACCTATGCGGTGGTTAACAAAAAGGGTTTGAGTTTAATAAAACAGTAACGTTTCTAAGCCACCTATGCGGTGGTTAACTATTTACAGACTCAAACGCATTAATGACCCAATTTCTAAGCCACCTATGCGGTGGTTAACCAATAGCAATGAATATAGTAACATCTGATTACTTTCTAAGCCACCTATGCGGTGGTTAACAACTCATAGTCAACAGAGACCATTAATTAAAATTTCTAAGCCACCTATGCGGTGGTTAACTGAATAACAATAACATTTCATCCATATCACTATTTCTAAGCCACCTATGCGGTGGTTAACCATACAACTATTCGAGTTAATAAACCAATGATTTTCTAAGCCACCTATGCGGTGGTTAACCATTAGCAATTTAATTCATCATTTAAGTCAAATTTCTAAGCCACCTATGCGGTGGTTAACACTCATGTCTGTTACTCCAGTTAGTTATCATTTTTCTAAGCCACCTATGCGGTGGTTAACTAGATGACAAAGTACAGACAGCTAGCACAAAGTTTCTAAGCCACCTATGCGGTGGTTAACTAAGCGTGTCGATGACCAGTTCTACATTAATTTTTCTAAGCCACCTATGCGGTGGTTAACACCATCATATTTATTTGTGCTGGTCTTTTCTTTTTCTAAGCCACCTATGCGGTGGTTAACGCAGAGCATAACCCTAATTACTTCTGGCAAATTTTCTAAGCCACCTATGCGGTGGTTAACATAGCTGTTTGTTCATGTTGTTTTAGTCCATTTTTCTAAGCCACCTATGCGGTGGTTAACCCAATAAGCTTGTCCTTCCACGCTGAGGGGTTTTTCTAAGCCACCTATGCGGTGGTTAACACCAAGGTTCAATCGGATTATTTGATCACCAATTTCTAAGCCACCTATGCGGTGGTTAACTAGAATTATAGCTTAAAAAAGCCAGTAACAACAGTGCTTCAAGGCTGATAAACCCACTTTTACCCTTTATTTTTTGCTAGAATATAACACATTGATTTTATTAACTTTATTCAAGCAACCAAAAAAAAGGGTTTTTTAAGCAGTACCAAGGTCAAGACCAAAGCTATAACCAAAAATAGTTAACTCCAGTCAAAAAGAACCAAAGCAATTACAAACCAACCCAGTACAAGCACGACAACAGCAGGCTTAACCAGGTCAACCCCCTAACGACTTTTCCTTTCCTAACTATATCTAGACAATAAAACACGACCTACCAATGGCAAGCAAACCAAATTTGACTACAACCTCACCAACTCATACACCACAAACCTCGCTGTGGTCTCAAAGTATTGACGCTCGGTTGACGCCAACAAGGCCTCACGCTTCTCTGCTTTGGCACGATACGAATACGGAGTCATAGTCAATAAATCAGATAATGCCTGCTTATCTAATGACAGCGGTGCTTGTATTTGATGGGTATTGATCAGCTTAAATAATGGGGCTAGCTCACCCAAAAACTTATCCGAATCATGCGGACGCACCTCATCAAACAACGCCTCACGCATACTTTGCAAATGACCTGCATCTGGCTTAGCAATAATCAATCGCCCGCCTACCCTCAACACTCGTGCAAACTCGTCAGGCAATATAGGACTAAAAATACTACTGATAGCATCCAAACTATTATCTGCTAATGGTAGCTTCGAGGCACTGGCCACCATTGGATAAATCGCTGGCATTGAGGGTAAGAAATCTATCATCGCCCCTTGGGCTTGCATCTGCTTGATATTTAATTTGACTTCCTCGATTTGATACCAGAGTGCTCTATGCAGCTTGAACACTTTCGCAAGCTGCGTGACAGCAGGCTTACTAATATCTAAGGCTATCAAATTATTAACTGATAAGGGCGACGGCGACATTAATGCTTGTGCAATCGCCTCGGTGTAATACCCTTCACCACAGCCGACATCAAGCCAAGTCTGCTGATTTAATTGAGCGGATGCTTCTGGCTCACCGTTAGCCAAATGAGCAATCAACTGCTGTAATGGCTGATAAAAATCTTGGCTTAAAAAACGGTGGCGTGCTTCAATCGACTCTTGACTGTCACCGGGATCTTTTGATTTTTTATTTTGTACTGGCAATAGGTTGACGTAGCCTTGACGTGCCACATCAAATGGATGATGCGTGCCTTTGGCATTTAAGCTGGCATCACACTGCCAAGTTTTGGCGTGGGGTGTGAGTGATGATGAGCAGTGGGGGCAGACAAAGGTTAGCATATATTATACCAAATCTGAGAATTAAGATATCGAGGAAAACGAATGCAAACACTACAAGTAGTAGGTTTAGCGAGTTTGACAAAGATAGGTTATTTTTCAGAATACGGTATTATCTTAACTTTAAGGTCATCAAACCTAAGACTACCAGCAAGATAGCGACAATCCAAAAACGAACCACCACCTGAGTCTCTTTCCACCCTTTTTCTTCAAAATGGTGATGCAAAGGCGCCATTAAAAATATCCGCTTTTTGCGTAACTTATAAGAACCCACTTGCAAAATAACCGACACCGCTTCTGCCACAAACAGACCCCCCATAATCGCAAAGGCAATTTCTTGGCGGGTCATCACTGCGATTGTACCGAGCATAGCGCCCAAGGCCAACGCGCCCACATCGCCCATAAAGACTTGCGCTGGATGAGCATTGAACCATAAAAACCCCAATCCTGCGCCTATGATAGCAGCACAGACAATAGTTACTTCTGAGTTATAAGTGATATAGGGTACGTGCAAATAGTTTGAAAAAATGACATCGCCAGACACGTAAGAAAACACGCCAAGCCCTGCTGCCACAAATACCACGGGCAAAATGGCTAGGCCGTCAAGCCCATCGGTTAGGTTCACCGCATTGGATGCACCATTGATGACAAAATAGGTAAAAATAATAAACGCCAAGCCAAAAGGTACTATTGATAATGGGATAGATAGGTTTTTAAACACTGGAATTAACAAGTCAATCATAGATTGTGAGGTGGCTGGATTGGGGTGTTGGCTGGCAATATAGTACAAAGAAACACCGACAAATAAGGCGCCAAGCGATAGCCAAAAGTACTTTTTGCGGGCGATAAGGCCTTTGGGATTTTTGTATTTAATCTTTAGCCAGTCATCTGCCCAACCCACACCACCAAAAATCACCATCACTACCATTAAAATCCAAACATAAGGATTGGTTAGATTGGCCCAGCACAAGGTTGCAAATCCTATGGAAGTTAAGATGAGCACGCCACCCATGGTTGGGGTGCCAGTTTTTGCTAAATGGGTTTTTGGGCCATCGTCACGAACAGCTTGACCGTATTTGATACTACGTAAGTAGGCAATCGTACGTGGCCCTAGTAACAGGCTAAAGGTAAGCGAGGTAATAACCGTCAGTAGCACCCTCAAGGTTAGTGATGATACCGCCGAAAACGGTGAATAGAATTGACTTAAGACGCTGTCAAATAACCAATATAACACCGCTTACTCCTCATTTATTTATTGTCTATAAATCTTTTATCAACTTAGGTTGAATCGGTTAAAACTTAAAATCGGGCAAATTATCGCAAAAAATGAACAAAAAATCAGGTTTACAACGTATTTTCACTAAAAATGCACACTTAATGGCTTATGTCTGCCCTATTATTTACTTACCTGCCCTATTATTTGCTAACTGATGATAACCAACGGCTAACTGGCTCCTAGCAAATCATCAATCAAGGTCTCCATTGTAGTACTGCGAGATCCTTTAAATAATAGGGTGCACGCCTGTTGCTGCTGTTCATACGCTTCTATCAAAGCCTTTAGCGTGGCTAATAATTCGGCTTTGGTGGCAAAGGCCTGTGCCTGATCTTGAGTCATGCCAGCACTTTGAGCGCCTGCAATGGTATGGGGTGCAAACTCGCCCACACACAATAAGACATCAATATGCTTACCAGCGATGGTTGCGCCTAATTCGCGATGCTCATTAGCAGCAGCATCACCAAGCTCACCAATATCGCCCAGCACTAACATCTTAACGCCCGTTTGCGCTGCCAATACATCGGCGGCGGCTCGCATCGAGTTCGGGTTGGCATTATAAGTATCATCAATAATCTGATGTTGACCGAACTGTTGCCTACCCAGTCGCCCTTTACTAGAAGTGACTTGCGCCAAGCCTTTGATTATCTGCTCTGGCACAATCCCGACCGCATACGCACAAGCTGCCGCAGCCAAAGCATTGCTGACATTATGCTGTCCTGCCATCGGTAACTTAACGGGTAAAGCCACTGCTTCGGTTGTCGCTGTGGCGGCAAAGTTTAAAACAAACTCACTTTGCAGTGCCCCCGTTGTTACTTCAGTTGCGTACACTTCCGGTAAGCTGCCCGCTTCAGCCTGTGTCTCTGGCTCTAGCTGTTGCCAACCAAAGTGCAAAATATGCTGAGTATATTGCTTGGCCACCTGAGTTAATTGCTCGCTATAATCATCATCGGCAGGCACCACTGCTGTACCTGATGCGCTTAATGACTGATAAATCTCGGCCTTAGTCTTAGCGATATTGTCTCGACCGCCAAACTCACCCAAATGCGCAGTACCTATGTTTAAAATACAGGCGACATCTGGCTTCACCATATCTGCGGTATATTCAATCTCACCGACATGATTGGCGCCCAGCTCAAGTACCGCATATTGATGCTGATTTTCTAATTCCAGCAGCATCATGGGCACGCCAAAGTCGTTGTTTAAGTTACCACGGGTGACTAGGGTTGAATGACCTTCCGCTTGGTTTGTGTTGTCTTGACTGGCTTCGGACTCGACAGCGATAAAAATACTGCGCAGCATCTCTTTCACTGTGGTTTTACCACTAGATCCGGTAATGGCTATCACTTTTAAATCACTGTGCTGCTGACGGCGATAGGCGGCAATTTGACCGAACGCTAAGCGGGTATCAGCAACTTGTAATTGCGGCACAGTAACCTTGTCGTTAACGCTGCTGACAATAGCCGCAACTGCGCCCTTCTGTACCGCGGCTTCTACAAAGTGATGACCATCAAACTTTTCACCAACAATGGCTAAGAAAATATCGCCCGCTTCAATTTTACGGGTGTCGGTAATGATACGAGTTGCTTGAATCTGGTTATCATGATTGTGATGACTGTCATCAGCGAGATGATGCCATTGACCTTTAACTGCCTGCGTTGCTGCGACCAAGTTATCTGCTTGCCATGTGTATAAGCCACTTTGGGTGTCCGCTATTGCCATCTTTTCTTCTGCTCTCTTTTGTTATCTCTGATGCTTTTGTTATTTCTGATGCGCTTCAATCAACGCCTGTTGCAGTATTAAGCGATCATCGAAGTCATAACGTACGCCTTTAATTTCCTGATAGGTCTCATGGCCTTTACCCGCAATCACGACAATGTCTTCACTGCCTGCGTGCTGCACCACATAATGAATCGCCTGTTTGCGATCAGCAATCACTTTAGTTTTGGCATATTGCGCCTCGCTCATGCCTTGCTGCATATCTTCTAATATGGCTTCAGGATCTTCGCTACGTGGATTGTCAGAAGTTAATACCACTTGATCAGCGACGCTCAATCCAGCTTGTGCCATCAACGGACGCTTGCCCTTATCACGATCACCACCACAGCCAAATACCGCCCACAGCTTGCCGTCACAATGTGACTTTAAGCTGGTCAATACTTGAGTCAGTGCATCTGGAGTGTGAGCATAATCGACAATAAATACCCCTTGATCATCATTTGCAGACTCAGCACGCTGCATGCGCCCACTTGCGCCTTGCAACTGCTTAACCAGACCTGGCATTGCGTCCAAAGGTATGCCTAACGCCACTGCGCCAGCCACAGCCGCCAACACATTGGCCACATTAAAGCGTCCTAATAAGGGGCTGTGTAGTTTGATGCTGTCAGCGGCAATGGAGTTTGAATCGACGCTTAGCTCAATCTCAACCCCAGCAAGACTTGGTATGACCTGTGATGCCACAAACAGTGCATCAATACCATCAATATTGACTGATACTTCTGGATTCAGGCTATAAAGCCAAACTTTGACGCCTGAATCCATGGCTGTCTTCGCCATCATTGGCGCAAAGTCATCGTCGATATTAATAATGGCATGGGTCAATTGTGGAAAATAAGTCTTATCAAACAAACGAGCCTTAGCACGCGCATAATCTTCCATATCTGGATGATAATCCAGGTGATCTCGGCTCAGATTGCTATAAACAGCCACCGTTACTGGCACGCCTTGCAAACGCTGCTGGTCTAAACCATGCGAGCTGGCCTCTAACGCCAATACATCAATACCCTCTTGCTGCATCTGTCGTAAAAAACGTTGCACCGCAAGCGCATCACCCGTGGTGTGACTGGCTTGCACCAGACTGCCCAAACGCCCATTACCCGCTGTACCCATCACCGCACTGTGCTGCAAATTTGGCAACGCAGAGAACTGGCAGAGTTGCGCAATAAGTTGGCTAATAGTGGTTTTACCATTGGTGCCCGTCACCGCAATCACTTGTGGTAATTGCAGTAATAAATCTTGAGTGTTTTCAATCTGATTTAATACAGAAGTAGGCAGTAGGCTAAGCTGGATAAGTGTACCCAACACATCACGGATATTGGGAACATATAGCATGGGACAGCCCTGCTCTACTGCTGAATAGGACAAGGATTCTGGATCGATTTCACTGATAATACAGGCTGCTTGCTTGGCTGCTGCTTGTGCATATTGTTGACTTTTTTCAACTGGCTGGGTGTGGCTTTTTAGCAATACAAAGACGTCTTTAGCCACTGTGTCTGGCGTGAGTTGACGGCTGTCTAGCACAAACTGAGCCAAGGGCTTATCTAATAGATTGTTCGCATCAGCAGTGGCGGCACTGGCATCTTGTCTTATCTTTTGTAGGGTATGTTGCTGGTTTGGCAGTACTTTTTCGGCAACTGTGAGCAGCTGCTTTAACATAAGTGGTGACTGAGTTGAATCTGTGTGAGACGTGGACGTTGTCATGTCACTGACCTTATTATTAGCTGACTTTAGAGGTATTCAGACCAGCTTCAGATAGGGACAGCTGGTCTTTTTTATATGAATCATTTGGTGCAAGCCTAATTACCACTACTCGATAACGGCTTATCTAGCGGCACATTATACAGACGCAAGGCTTCTTGCATCACGCTTTTAAAGACTGGTGCTGCAACGATACCAGCATAGTGTGCTTTACGTGGATCTTCTACTAAGATTACTGCTGCCAAACGAGGGTTGGAGGCTGGCGCAATACCCGCAAAGACGGTGCGATACTGATCGGTATAGTAACCACCATTTGGATTAACACGACGTGAGGTACCTGTTTTACCCGCAATGCGATAGCCATCTATCGCAGCTGCTGTTCCTGTACCACCCGGCTGGGTCACCGTTTCCATCATCTTAACCACTGACATTGCATTTTTTTCATCAATAACACGTCTGCCATCTACTTTTTTGTCTTGTTTGATCAAGGTCAATGGGTGCAACACACCGCCTGATCCAAGCGCCGCATAGGCCTGTGCTACTTGAGCAAGCGTCACTTGTAAACCATAGCCATAGCTGACTGTGGCACGGCGCGAGGTCTCGTTTTCTTTTGGTGTCGGTACAATACCGGCTTGCTCCCCAGGGAACTGCAATGCTGTTTTTGAGCCAAAACCAAACTCTTTTTGCATATTGGTAATGGCATCTGGTGGCAGTGACAAGGCAATTTTGGTCGAGGCTACGTTACTTGATTTTTGAATCAGCTTGCTCATATTAATAGCGCCTAGATTACCATGATCACGAATGGTATAGCCTTTAACACGAATTGAGCCTGGGCTGGTATCAATTAAAGAGTTTTCGGTATATTTACCTGATTCGAGCGCTGCTGCTACCGTAAACGGCTTCATCACTGACCCAGGCTCAAACACGTCCAATACAGCACGGTTACGCTGGTTATTACCAGTCATTTCATTTAGGTTATTATTATTAAAAGCTGGCCAAGTTGACAGTGCCAACACCTCACCCGTATGCACATCAACGACCATACCTGTTGACCAACGTGCTTCTTGCACCCGACCAACTCGCTCAAGCTCTTTATACAGAAGGTATTGTAAGCGAGAGTCAATAGATAGCACCACATCCTCACCAGGCACTACCTCTTTGATCTGCTCTAGTTCCTCAATACTATGTTGGTTACGATCTTTGAGCACGCGCACCTTACCATCTTCTCCAGCAAGCCGAGCTTCAAACTGACGCTCAATACCAGCACGCCCTTCATAACCACTATTGGGATCGTTGGCGTTATAGCCCATAAACCCAAGGAGCTGAGCACTCGGTTGTGGCTGTGGATAATAGCGGCGAAACTCTTGTTTTTCGTGTACACCAGGGAAATTTAGCGCCATGACTGCATCCGCAATCTCAGGGGTTACCTTATTTAATAATGGTAAATAATGCGAGCCAGAGCCTTTTGGCAATACCGCTTTTACCGCCTCTTCATCCGTCACATCAACGCTATGATCAATAGCAACCGCTTGCTGCAATCGCTCAAGCGACACACCAGAGACACTAGATAATATTGCCAAATCTATCTCATCCAGACTGTCTTGCAAGCGCTGAGTTGCTTCCAAATCACCATTATTTTTTCTAAGCTTCTTTTGTAGCTCATAATACGCCAATGCATAATCATAAGGGCTGAAGCTAACGCTTGCCAGCGGTGCACTTATCGCTAAAGGTTGATGATTACGATCTGTAATCATACCGCGATATGAGCGTTGTACCCGCTCACTGGTAATAATCTCGTTACCTTTAGCGATTAGCTCATCCGCCTTAATCACCTGCAAATGAAAGGCACGACCAATTAAACATACAAACAACACGCCGGCGGCAAACCAAAGCATCTTAAATCGAGCCAGATCACTTTCAGCGCTACCACGACTATAAGCACCCACACTGGTAGGCTTTAGTAGCTTAAAGCGTTTGCCAGTACGGTGTTTAACACTAGTATAGACTTGATTGTTATTCGGTTTTTTCCAGAACATAAGCTTAGCTAAACCTTGACTCTTATTTTTACTAGAGTTTTGCTTTTTATTCTGGTTTGATTTGGTCGTACTTTTTGTATTGGTTTTCGCACTTTCTTTTGACGTAGAGGCTTTAGACGTTCGTTTCTTTGATGGCACCAAAGGTTCAGTAACTTTGCCATGAAGTGGTTTGTTACTGGCTGATGGTTTGCTATTGCGTTTTTTATTGCTCGCATCAGAAGGCTGTTTACTCATGCTCGCCTCCTTGATTGGCTTGACTAGTTTGAGTGATGTGCTCTAAGGAGTTTTCAGTCTGTGTGCTGGCCTGCTCTGACGGATTCATATCAACATTAAGGTGATCGCCAGCATGTGCCGCCATTGGTTGTAATATCAACTTATCCTGTGTTGATGGCGAGTACATGCCCAACTGAGTCACTGCACGACTGGCTATTTGCGGCGTAGCACTAAAGGTCTGTTGCTCGATCACTAAGCGTTGATTTTCTATTTGCAGGTTTCTATGCTCAACTTTTAATTTTTGTAGCGCCATATAATCTTCATGATACTGCTGTACCTGCTCTGCTGTCAGTACTGCTGACCAGATAATGCCAGCGGCTAGCAACAACATTACTGCCGCATACAAACGATCAACATTATAACGCTTACTCAGCATCTCACTGACTTCATGCGTGAGGCTGTCCATTGGGTTTGAGACTTGAGGTTTTTTATTTGCCATAAGGTGACTGTTGCTATGCCTAAATATAGTCTGCGAACAACTAAAAGGTTGCTGTATTGATTAACGGTGTGATTAAAATGATGACACGGTTAAATAGTGTCAGTATTATAGGGTGTATCTGTACGGGTTGCTACTCTTAACCAAGCACTTCTTGAGCGATTATTCACCGCTACTTCAGCTTTAGAGGGTGCTATACGTTTTGGCTTACTAAAATAGCGAGGCCTAACAGGTGGCATCGGCAGGTGCTCATCTTCTGGATATTGACCTCGGCTGTGACGCTGTAAAAATTGCTTAATGCGCCTATCTTCTAGCGAGTGAAAGCTAATCACAGCTAAGTTTGCTTTAGGTGCTAATAATGGCAGGCTTTGCTGTAAAAAGCTGTCAATATCTCCCAACTCATTATTAATAAAAATACGCATGGCTTGGAAACTCTGTGTGGCGGGGTGCTTGCCTTTTTGCCATTTAGGGTGTGCCTGCTTGATTACCTCTGCCAACTCTAAAGTAGAAGTATAGCGCTCCATCTGCTTGATCGCACGGGCAATGCGGCGACTGTGACGCTCTTCACCAAAGTCATACAAAACATTGGCCAAGGTTTCTTCATCCACTGTCTCTAGCCACTCACCGACTGACTGACCACGACTGGTATCCATCCGCATATCTATCGCACCGTCTCGCATAAAGCTAAAGCCACGGCTACCATCATCCAGCTGCGGTGATGACACGCCCAAATCCGCCATAATGCCATCGACTTGACTAACGCCCTTAGCATTCAAACAAGCGGTAATATTAGCAAAGCTGTCATGTATTACCTGCACTCGCTTATCGCTAGCTGTCAGTGCATTTGCCACAGCGATCGCCTCTGGGTCTTTGTCGAATACAAACAAAGTCGCTTCATCACTTAAATACTCAAGCAATAGCTTGCTGTGCCCACCTCGACCAAAAGTAGCGTCAACAAAGATACCGCCTTTTTTTTCAGTATCTGCATCTAAAGACTTTTCACCCAGCACAGCAGCCACCGTTTCATATAATAAAACGGTGTCATGGCTAAACTCTGATTTTGAAAGGTTTTTTTGTTCGGAGGTTTGGACATCAGTCACAATCTATAGACTCTCTTTTAAAAATAGCAAAAATACGACTGGCAAGAACAACAGCTGTTACAACAAAAATTAACGCAAAAAACGATAAAAAATCATCTGGCAGCGGGCACAATAGACCAGTGTTAGCCCTCATTATCGCAAGCCACAGCCACTTGTCAAGATAATACTATTTTTTGTATTTAATTAACTCATTTTAATGACCAATAAATCACCTAACTCATCAAATAGTCTTTTTACTTACCCAACACACCCTAGATTTATAAGCCTTAAATCAAACCTGCTATAATACCCCCCATATACCGCTTATTCACTGTCTAATAAAAGAGAAGTATTATGACTCAAACCACAACCAACCGTCCTGTACGCACTCGTATTGCACCTTCACCAACGGGCTTCCCACATGTCGGCACTGCCTACATTGCCCTATTTAATTTAGCTTTTGCTAAGGCCAATGGTGGCGAGTTTATCTTGCGCATTGAAGATACAGATCAAACTCGTTCAACCGAGCAATCAGAACAAATGATACTTGATGCCCTACATTGGGTCGGTCTTGATTGGAGCGAAGGCCCTGATGTTGGCGGCCCTCATGCCCCTTATCGCCAAAGCGAACGTAGTGATATTTATAAAAAATACGCTGAAGAACTGCTAGATAAAGGCCATGCCTTTCGCTGCTTTGCCACTGCTGAAGAGCTGGATCAAATGCGTAAAGAGCAAATCGCTCGTGGTGAAAATCCGCATTATGATGGTCGCTATGCTGATCTGCCCCGTGAAGAGTCTGACAAACTGGCCGCTGAAGGCAAGCCTTTTGTAATTCGCATGAAGATTCCAACCGAAGGCACCTGTAAGATTGAAGATATGCTGCGTGGTGAGATTGAGATCCCTTGGGAGCAAGTCGATATGCAGGTACTACTCAAAACCGACGGTCTGCCCACTTATCACTTAGCCAACGTGGTTGATGATCATTTGATGCAAATTACCCACGTCATCCGCGGTGAAGAGTGGATCAGCTCAGCACCTAAGCACAAGCTGTTATACGACTACTTTGGTTGGGAGATGCCAGTACTGTGCCACATGCCTTTACTGCGTAACCCTGACAAGTCAAAACTGTCAAAACGTAAAAACCCAACCTCTATCACTTACTATCGTGATGCTGGTGTGTTACCCGAAGCCCTACTAAACTACTTAGGTCGCATGGGCTACTCGATGCCAGATGAGCAAGAAAAATTCACCTTAGATGAAATGATTGCCAGCTTTGACATCACTCGTGTCTCATTAGGTGGCCCTATCTTTGATATCGAAAAGCTATACTGGCTCAATGGTGAGTGGCTACGAGCCTTATCTCCTGAGCAATTAAGAGACAAAATCTTGGCGTGGGCCAATGACTCAGATAAGCTCACAGCCATTGCTGCCGCTATTCAGCCTCGCATTCATCTATTGTCAGATGCAGTAAATTGGGGTGGCTTCTACTTCCAGAACTTGCCTGAGATTAAGGCCGAAGACTTTGAGCATAAGTCATTGAGCACTGAGCAAATCATTGAGATTTTACAAATAGCAACTTGGAAACTAGAAAGCTTGCCTGAGTGGACAGAAGAAAACATCTTTGCCACCTTGAAGGGTTTAAGTGGTGCGCTAGATATCAAGCTGCGTGACATGATGGCACCTTTCTTTATTGCCATTGCTGGTAGCACCTCATCAACACCTGTGATGAACTCTATGTCTATTATCGGTGCAGATATGACCTTAAACCGTTTACGTCACGCCATTGATGTATTAGGCGGTCTGGGCAAGAAAAAACTGAAAAAACTTGAAAAAACTGCTGCTGATATGCCTGACTTTTTGACGGAAGTTAAGTAGGCTCTAGCTCAACATTTTCTTTTTACTTTAGTCCAGTTTGCCAAGAAAAAACGCAAATTTTGCAGATGCAAAGCTTGCGTTTTTTTATTTGGAATTTTTAATGCTTACCGCTATTAGGCATTATCACAATATTGGCTATTCCTTTGATATTGGCTATTCCCTGAAGTTGAAAGTTGAAAGTTGAAAGACTACCTGCCAAGCTTGCCGAATTAAAAATGACATATTATTGCAATATTCAATGGTTATAGTACCTCTTTGACAACCAACTCGATTTACTTACACCAACCATAAATATCAATTTACTTATAGGTTTTAAAATGACTATTAGCTTATCTCGCCGTGGTTTTTTAAAAACAGGTAGTCTTATCTCAGGTGCTACATTTTTAGGGGGTTATAGCGCTTCTGCCTTTGCCAATATCACAAAATCATCACGCCTATTAAACTTTGAGCCATTAACAGCAGCTACCACAGATAGCGTACGCATTGCTGAGGGTTATAAAGCTGATATACTGATTTCGTTTGGTGACAAAATTTTTCCCGACTCTCCTAGTTTTAAAGATGATAGAACCAACACAGGGCAAGATTACGCCAAGATGTTTGGTGAGAATAATGATGGTATGCAGTTTTTTGAGATAAACCAAGCTGGTGGTGTATTAGCGGTTAATAATGAATATCCAAACCACAATACCTTATTTCCACATAAGCAAGACATGCCAAGAAGTGCTGACGAAGTATTAAAGAGCCAAAACGTGGTGGGTCTTAGTCTGTTGGGCTTAAAAGCTGATGGGCGAAACAAAATGTACATTGACATTCATTCACCTTTTAATCGGCGTGTCACAGCTCATACACCTATGCTCGTATCAGGCCCTGCAGCGGGACACGACCTGCTAAAAACACAAGCAGACCCTCAAGGTAAACATGTACTTGGTACATTTGGTAACTGCTCTAGTGGCAAAACGCCTTGGCAGACTTATGTGACTTGTGAAGAGAACTTTGATGATATGTTTGGTGCATCAAATGCCACGATTATCAATAAAAACATGAAACGCTATGGGGTAAAAGCTGAATCTAGTTATGGCTGGGAAAAGTTTGATGATCGCTTTGATTTAAGCAAAAACCCTAATGAAATTAACCGTTTTGGCTGGGTAGTTGAAATAGATCCTTTAAATCCAATGAGCACTCCGATTAAGCGCACAGCACTAGGACGCTTTAAGCATGAAAATGTCGCATTGCAAGTCGCCAAAAACGGCAAAGTGGTCGCTTATATGGGTGATGATGAACGCGGTGAGCGTATCTATAAATTTGTCAGTAAGCATGCCTACAAAGAAGGAGATATTGCGCATAACAAAGATTTACTAGATGAAGGTACTTTGTATGTAGCCATCTTTGAGGGAAGTGATGAGCCACTAAAAGGGGTCGGACGCTGGGTTGCGCTTGAGCATGGCAAAAATGGCTTAACCAAGGCTAATGGGTTTGAGTCGCAAGCGGATATTGCGATTCATACACGTCAAGCGGCTGATCTGGTTGGTGGTACTCAGATGGATAGACCAGAGTGGATTGCAGTCAACCCCTTAAACGGCATGGTATTTTGTACGCTGACTAATAACAGTAAGCGTGGCGATACTTTTGCACCCAATGCAGCTAACCCACGCAGTAATAACATTTATGGCCAAATTATCCGCTGGCGTGAAACAAATGATGATCATACTGCACAAACCTTTGAATGGGATATGTATGTCATGGCAGGTAATCCAAATGTCTATCCCAAAGATGACCTCCGCTCTGGTAGCAATAATGTCACCGCAGAAAACACCTTTAACAGCCCTGATGGTATCGGATTTGACTCAAGTGGTCGTATCTGGATTCAAACAGACGGTAAGTACAGCAATGAAGGTGACTATGCTGGTCAAGGGCATAACTCGATGCTATGTGGTGACCCTATCACTGGTGAGATTCGCCGCTTCTTAACAGGACCTAACTCATGTGAAATCACAGGGCTAACTTGGGCAAATAATGAGCGCACCATGTTTGTCAATGTGCAACATCCAGGTGAGAAAAACGACTCAACATTCCCACATCTAGGTCAGACACCCCGCTCATCGGTTATTATGATTAGTAAAAATGATGGCGGTATCATCGGCAGTTAGCGCAGTTAGCGCAGTTAGCGCAGTTAGCGCAGTTAGCGCAGTTAGCATAGTTAGCATAGTTAGCATAGTTAGCATAATCGGTGGCCAATAGCATGGCTAAAACTACTGCTAATATGGCAGCAAGAAAAAACGTGAACCTTGATTAAACAAGGTTCACGTTTTTTGGTTTTAAATAAAACATCAAGTTTTTTCAATAGTTATTATAAATTATTTTAATAAAGTTATTGATAATCATTCTTATTGTGAGATAATAGTAATGTCAATAGTAACTTTGACATTGACACAGTAAACCTGCTGTTACGGGATTTAATTTTTTACTTAACCTATTGAGGAAAGTTCTATGACACTACTTAAGAAATGCTTATTGGGTACGATGGTTGCATCTGTTTCAACCCTTGGATTTACCGCTGAAGTGCCTATGGGTCCAGCGCAAGAAGTATTTGGTATGGAGATAGCTTCTGTCTATTTGCAACCAATTACAATGGACATTCAAATGGGTCTGCCAGCTGAAGAGTCAGATGTCCACCTTGAGCTTGATATCCACGCTACCAAAGACAACCAAAACACCTTTGCCGAGGGATGGTGGATTCCTTATCTAACAGTAAAATATCAAGTAGAAAAACTGGATAGACGAACCAAAGAAGTGCAGTCTGTGCAAAGTGGCGAGCTTATGCCAATGGTCGCCAGTGATGGGCCTCACTACGGTGTAAATGCCAAGTTACAGGGTGAAGGGTTGTATCGTATTAAATATCAAGTTTTCCCACCAAATATGAATAAAAAAATTGATTTTGGGCGTCATATTGATAAAGAGACTTTTGCGCCTGAGTGGTTTCAGCCGTTCCAAGTTGAATGGGAGTTCCCTTGGGCAGGCCCAGGTGAAAAAGGCAGCTATTAATGGCTTATCGCTAACATATTAAAAATATAGCCTATGAGCCATTGTTGTCCGAGCGCTACTTATTATCGGCAGATCATCAAAAATAATAATAACCGCAAGCCAGCCATAACAATAAAAATAATATAGGACGGCATAATAACAACAACACGACTATCTCGAAGATAAAAGTTCTTAGGCTATACCACTTACCCTGTATCTAGTATGTCTTACTACGTACAGTACTTAAGGATAAGAACCATGCGCAAAAATCAACACACTACCACCCAAAAACACTGGAGCCTACGCCTACTGACAGTCATCATGGTGGCCCTACTCTCAACCACAGCCCTACTCTCAACCAGTGCTATGGCGGCAAAGATGCCGAATATCGGCAAAAGTACCACTCTTGATAAAAATGGGTATAGCAAGCAAGTCCATCACCCTCGCTATGATGACCTACCCGCCTACTTAGTCGAAATCAATAATGGCAAGTTACTTCCCCCCAAGCTGGTTGTGCCCGCAAAGACCAAGTTTCGTATCGTTGTACGCAATATAGGCACTCGACCAGCAGAATTTGAGAGCAATAAGCTACGACAAGAAAAAGTGCTATATATGGGTACGGAGTCAGTGGTGGTCATCATGCCTCTGGATAAAGGCGAATATGATTATTTTGATGAATTTACTCCAGGTGCACAGGGCAAAATTATTGCAAAATAAGGGGTATTACAATGGGTCAAGTTATCTTTGTCGTTGCTAGAGAATGTGTCGAGGCATTACTGGTTATTGGTATCTTATGGGCATGGATGAGCCAAGATAAACACACACAACAAGGGAAAAAGTGGCTACTTGGTGGAATTGTTGCTGGTATTGGCTTGGCTGTGCTATTAGCGCTTGCTTTGGTCGGTATCACTACCTTTTTGGGCGCAATGGCACAGCAGTGGTTTGAAATTATTATGCTTACCTTTGCCAGTGTATTAATCGTCCAAATGGTGTACTGGATGCGTCAGCATGGCAAAAGCCTGAAGTCTGACTTAGAAAATGAACTGGCTCAAAATGCTAAAAAAGCAAACTGGTGGGGTGTATTCTTTCTCGCTATGATTGCTGTCGGCCGTGAAGGATCCGAAACAGTGATGTTCCTCTATGGTAGTTTTTTAAGCCTACAAAGTGTGACTGACTACCTGTCTTTTGGTGCCTCTGTCAGCATTGGTCTGATTCTGGCTTTTATTTTATTTTATCTGCTACAAGTTGGCGAACGCTTTATTTCATGGCGAATCTTTTTTAGTGTGACCGAAATACTATTATTGTTCTTAGGTGCATCACTAATTTTGACCGCTGCCGAGAAGCTAATGGGTGGGCCTATGGCGACGCTTGATCTACCAAGCTGGCTTTACTCATCCGTCTGGGATACTGGCGCAATCCTTGACGATAGCGGACTCTTCGGTAACTTGCTCGCCTCATTATTTGCTTATCGCTCACGACCAATTGGCTTTGATATCGTCATATTAGCACTATACTGGTCAGTAGTTATTGGCCTACTGCTATATCAAAAAAATCATGCGTCACAGACTACTTATATCAAAAAGGTAGGATAATCAAAAAAGGTAGGATACTATGAAACATGCCAGCAGGCTCTGGAAATTTGCACTCTCCAGTGCTATGTCAGCCTCTATGCTACTTCTTGGATCACAAGCAGTATTTGCAACTGAATTAACAGATGCCGAAGTCGGTAGGTTACTGTTTTTTGATACTGATTTATCGTTTAACCGTACCATGTCTTGTGCCACTTGCCATGATCCCACCAATGCCTTTACTGATCAGCGCAAAACCATCGCTAATGGCATCGTATCACGAGGAGCAGATGGTAAGTCTTTTGGTGTTCGCAATACACCAACCATCAGCTATACCAATGCCAGCCCAACCTTCCACTTTGATCAACAGCTACAAGAGTTTGTCGGTGGCCAGTTTTGGGACGGGCGCAGTGCCACTCATGCCCAGCAAGCACTTGGCCCACCTCTGGATAAAAATGAAATGGCAATGCCGTCTGCTGTTGAGTTGGTCAAGCGCCTACAAAACAACCCCATATACGCTGATGCCTTTAAATCTGTCTATGGCAAAGATATCTTCTTTATTCAGACTCAATACTCTAAGTATCGCAAGCTTGGTGATCCACGTGAGCAGCCACAAGCCTTTACGGCAATGGGGAATTTTATATCAGCTTTTGAAAAGACAGATTTCTTCTCCCCTTATGACAGCAAGTATGATCGTTACCTAGCAGGTGAGTACACTCTAAGCGCTATCGAGGATCAAGGGCGAAGGCTATTTTTTGAGGACCCAGATGTCTCCTGTCGTAATTGTCACATGATGAAATCGGCAAGCGCTACCAAAGAGCCGTTTAGCAACTACCGCTTTCGTAATGTCGGCGTACCACGCAACCCATTACTACTCGCTTTGCCTGGTAAATCACCTGACTTTAGAGACAATGGCATGATGGACAATACCAGAAGCAACACCGAAGCGTTTCAAGGCAAATTTAAGACACCAACTTTACGTAATATCGCTGTTACGCCTCCTTATATGCACAATGGCGTGTTTCGAGAATTAAGAACGGTTGTAGAATTTTTTGATCATTTTAACAACCCCAATCGCAAGCTTAATCCTGAGACGGGGCAACCTTGGTCAGCGCCTGAGATAGATAAGAACATTGCTAATGTTGATCTCATGGGACGGGCACTCTCCGATCAAGAAATAGACGCTCTAGTCGCATTTATGATGACCTTAACAGATAAGCGCTATGAAGATATTGTGATACCTTCAGCCAGTAAATAGCTTCTGGATAGCTAGTTCTGGAGAGCTAACTTCTTCTGAATAATTAACTTCTCTTAGACAACAAATAACAAAAGCCGAGCGACTGCTCGGCTTTTGTTCTAAAAAGCTTTTGACCTGAAAACAAACTGTCAAATGCTCATATCTTAATAAAGTTTATTTAAGTACCAGACCAGATGCCTTCTGATTGTCACCATCATACCACTTCAACTCGACTTCTAGGCTGTGCTGCACACCTTTACGCTTAACTTCATCCTCGACTTCAACTTCTAAGGTAAAGTTTTCAGGAAACCCAACCTCCAGCTCTTCCTTACCCTTACTCAGCACCAAGCTACCAGCTTCAATCTTGTCCGCCAATTGACGTAAAAAGGCAACCACTTCCTGTTTGCTTCTTCTTTCTTTACTTTTAAATAAGGTGGTTTCTCTTCCCATGATATCTCTCCTTTAGTTGATGTTAAATAGCTTTAGTTGATGTTAAATAGCTTTGTTTTACACAAAAAACGGTTTAATAGAAATAGTATTAAATAGAACTTTCTATATTCTTTAGCTTAACATCATATTAAGCGCTTGCCTAGAGTCAGAAACCCTTGTCATAAACAACAATAACCTGAAATAATAAAAAATAGTATTAATTAGCATAGATAAACCTAATTATTATAAATAAACCCATACTTAACAGTTAAACCAAGGTTTGTAACACAGTCACAACACTCAAAATCCTTGAAAGTCATACCATTAGCACCCAGTTAGATAGCATAACAAACATAGGAGACGATCATGACTAATACAATAAAAAATAGCGTCGTAGTAAACCAATCACGTAACATTGAACTTCTTTGGAAAGGTGTTGATACCCAAGATGGTGCTGGTGTCAAACTCACCCGTGTCTTAACCCATCAATTCCAACATCGTCTAGACCCTTACTTAATGCTAGACAACTTCAAAAGTGACAACCCAGATGACTATATCGCAGGTTTCCCAGATCACCCACACCGTGGTTTTGAGACCGTCACTTATATGATCACTGGTCGTATGCGCCACAAAGACAGTGCGGGTAACGAAGGCTTGTTGGAAAATGGTGGCGTCCAGTGGATGACCGCAGCCAGTGGCGTGATTCACTCAGAAATCCCTGAGCAAGAAGATGGCGAGATGGAAGGCTTCCAGCTTTGGTTAAACTTAGCAGCCAAAGACAAAATGAACAAGCCTTGGTATAAAGACTTCCAAAATGATGATTTGCCAAAATTTGAAACCGATAACGGTACTAAAGTAACCGTCTTGGCTGGTGAATCTCATGGTATAGAGGGTGCCGTTACTCGTGAAGTAACTGAACCAACCTACTTGGATATCCATTTACCTGCAGGCGCCAGCTTTAGCCACAAGATTCCTGCCGAACACAACGCGTTTGCCTTCGTCTATCGTGGCTCAGCAAAAATCGCAGGAGAAGATGCGCCGTTAAAAAACATGGCCATCTTAGCTAATGATGCCGATGCTGACGGTGTCGTGATTGAAGGCTCTGCCGATGAGGAAACCAAAGTGATCTTAATCACTGGTCGCCCACTCAATGAGCCTATCGTTCAGTACGGACCTTTTGTGATGAACTCACGCTCAGAAATCTTGCAAGCGGTCACTGACTATCAAGAAGGTCGCTTCGGTGAGGGAGCATAACGCCCAATTTATAATCAACTTCCTCACTCTCAACTCTTTGCGTAGGCTGTGGCTTTAGCCCAGCATGCTTGGTTAAAAATACGTTTCGCTAGGCTAAAAGCACCAGCCATGGATTGTAATAAGTTGAGAGTGGGGTAAATAATTAGTAAGTACTTCACTTAAGAAGGTCACAACAGTGCCTATTTGAGACTTATACTCCCTAAATAACAATAAACAAAGCTATTCATTCATACTTATTTACATTTATTTAAAAAAAGGGGTTGACAGTCTACCTCAAGTTTCCTAAAATACGCCCACTCTTAGAGAGGGGCTATAGCTCAGTTGGTAGAGCACTTGCATGGCATGCAAGGGGTCAACGGTTCGACTCCGTTTAGCTCCACCAATTCTAAGAAAAGTTGATATTCTCTTAATTTTCGTTATAATAAGTGAGTGTCAACGGCACCAACGTAAGCACCTAGGCAAAGCTTGTTTATTTTTATAAATATAGCACCTTACGTTGTAAAACCATCTCATGTTTACATGATATTGTGTCCCGTTCGTCTAGAGGCCTAGGACCCCGCCCTTTCACGGCGGTAACAGGGGTTCGAATCCCCTACGGGATACCACCTATTCGAGCTTATCCTTAATTAATTGACTGACTCTTAGTCAATCAAGATTAAGCGTTAAGCAACTAAACCCTCAATCGAAGTGATTGAGGGTTTTTTTATGCCTGTTTATTTTGCGTTGCTTTGTTTTTGTCTTGCTAATAAGAGCAGCTAACACGCTTTATTGGCTGCATCTTTAGCTCACCTATTGCAAAGTTTTTAAAAAGATGGCAACTCCCCCTTTTTCAGTATAGGAAATCATAGATTTTCTCTTACACCGAGGCAAAGCAGTGCTTTGCTTTATTCCTCCTCAGAGATTTAGGGGTATTCTTACCAAAAGTCGATCCCCGACCCTTGCTTTACAAAAGGAAGGGGAGTTAGCCTAACCGTTTTAATAGTATTGGCTTAATGAACACCTAATACATCACCTGCTAAGGCGTATCCTTAATCTCGCTTAAATGCGGATCAGCTGTTAGCTCAAGCGCAGACCTATAATCGCTGGAATACCTTGACGAATGACCTCAATGGTCACCACCCCTTCTCTAGGAAGCTGTGCTAAGGCTCTTTGGAAGTCTTCAATGCTAGCAATCGGCTTTTGATGCAAGTTGGTAATTACATCACCAGGACGTAAGCCTGCACGTGCTGCCAGACCAGTTGGATCTACCTCAGTAATTAATACTCCTGTTGCACCAAGCTGAGCTTGACTTGCACGTGGAATAGCTTGAATACTAATGCCCAAGCGCAACCTAGTATCGTTAGCCTTAGCATTGGTATCTGACACGACATCACCTGGATATGACGCTACTTGACCAGTAATAGTCATGGTTTTACCATTACGTAGCACTTTCGCACTAAAGCGATCACCAGGCTTAGTGCGCCCCACCTCATTCACCAGATCAGCTGCCTCTAAGATAAGCTTACCGTTATAATGGGTAATGATATCCCCTGTCTGCAAGCCTGATTTTTCGGCTGGTGACTCTGGAGATATTTTAATCAGTAGCGCCCCTTGTGGCTTACTCAGCCCATAAGCTTCCGCTAAGTTGCGATCTATATCTTGGGGAAATACACCAAGATATGCTCGTGAGACCACACCAGTCTGTTTTAACTGTTGGTAAATATTAACGGCCTCATTAATAGGGATTGAAAAAGACAATCCCATATATCCGCCTGTACCGCTAAAGATTCGCGAGTTAATGCCGATAACCTCACCATTTCTATTAAATAAAGGGCCTCCTGAGTTACCTGGATTTAACGCAACATCTGTCTGAATGAAAGGCACACTAGTATTGCGAGAGAAGTTGCGTGAGTTGGCACTGACAATACCTGCCGATGCAGAGTAGTCAAAGCCAAACGGTGAACCAATAGCCAACACAGGCTCTCCTACCCGTATCTTGCTAGAGTCACCCATAGGTAATGCTGGATAAGATTTTCCGCTTACAGGCTCAACCTTCAACACAGCCACGTCTGAACGTTCATCACTCCCAACCAAGGTTGCATCAAGCTCAGTACGATCTTTTAAAGTGATTGTAATCTTATCTGCATCTGCTATGACGTGATGATTGGTCAATAGATAACCATCTGAAGTAACAAAGAAAGCTGTACCATAGCTGTATTCAATAGCTGGTGCTCTTTGTGCTCCAGGAATACGTACCCGATCTCCAAAAAACTGGCGTAGCAGTTCAGCAGTCTGAGCTTTGGCAAGCTCCTCTTCACTGACCTGTTTGACCACATTAACACGAGCAACACCAGGTGTTACCTGCTCTACTAAATCTGAAAAGTCTGATGCAACTACTGCTGCTTGTGCTGTGGTTGGCAAGATGCTGGTAGCAGCTAGTGTTAAGCCTGTTGCTAACCCTCCCATACTCAAGCCAAGACTACTAAGCGTCAACGCTGAGCCCATTAGTAAAGATTGAAGTGGCTTTTTTTGAAAAGCCAACTGTTTTGAGGACTGCTTATCACCTATTTGGCGTAACATCCCTTTTTTTATCTGTTGCATTGTCGTTATTCTCCGAATAAAAATAATATATCAGGTGCTTTATAAAGTAACTTTTTTATTTAAATCATTTCTTTGGTTGAAACCGCATCTCTCATTTAACCTAATTTTAAGCGATTTCTCTAATTTGACTATCCTTTATAGCACAGCTTTCACACACCCTGATTACGGTTGCTTTTTAGTTTAGTAAACACTGTGTAAGCGACACTGCTTGATAGCTGACTTTCAATACCAACTTAAACCTTGCTCTAAGCATAAGGTGAGACTCATTTAACAGTCACTTTTTAGGGGTCACTTTATCTTGGTATTTCATGATATCATAACACGCAGACTCTCTTATTTTTGACCGTTTTTTTTACTAACCCCTCGTTAATTATCATAATTATCCTGTAAACTTAACAACAACCACTTAGCAACTACCATAACTTTAGCCTGGTTAATACGCTCTGTGAATTAAGCTTTAAGATGCAATTAATGATAAATATTAACAGTGGTAGGTCATTTTTGCACAACCTAGAACAATTAAGACGTTAAATAAATACAAGATGTTGAATACATAACTGATTATCAGCAGAGCCTAGGCGTATCCTCACTCACTAGGCTTTTTTTGACAGTGTTTATTTTGCAGCTGGTTTTTAAACAACAGGCTTGGGACGTGCCTTTATTTTGAAAAGATAGTGATACAAACTGAAGATACCCCCTAAAACAAGCCTGCACCATAGCTGATACAAAACGACATCGTAATGATGTCTTGCAAACACAAGGAATTTTTCATGGATACCGCCTTATTATTATCTGGCGTGGTTGGGCTTGGCATTGCAGCACAATGGCTCGCTTGGTATTTAAAACAGCCATCTATTTTATTTTTATTACTGATTGGCATCTTTGTCGGTCCCATCATGCACTACTTTGATCCAGATGTTGTGCTTGGAGACTTGCTATTTCCCTTTATCTCGCTAGGCGTGGCTATTATTTTATTTGAAGGTTCACTTACCTTAGAGTTTGAAGAGATTAAGCAACACGGCAAAGTGGTACAAATGCTGGTCTCAGTCGGTGTCGTTATTACCATTGCCATTGTCGCCCTCTCCACCTACCTATTGTTTGATGTTGACCCGTTAATTGCCTTGCTCTTTGGCTCCTTAGTCTGTGTCACCGGGCCAACAGTTATCATGCCTTTGCTACGTAGTGTGCGACCCAATAAAACCATCTCTAACATCTTAAAATGGGAAGGTATCATTATTGATCCAGTCGGCGCTATTGCTGTGGTCTTGGTCTATGAATATATCATCTCAGGCGGTGAAGCTAACAGTATCTTCCTCTTCGCTCAGATTGTCATTATCGCCTCTATCATTGGTATGTTTGGTGCCTTTGTGCTAGCCAATCTTATCAAACGCCATATGCTGCCAGAGTTTTTACACAATGTCTTTACACTTGCATTTGTACTGTTACTTTTCTCTATCTCTAACCATTTAGAGCATGAGTCTGGCTTATTGACAGTGACGGTAATGGGGGTTGCTTTAGCCAACTGGAAAGGCTTCCCACGTGAGCAAATTCTTGAGTTTAACGAGTCGCTGACTGTTTTATTAATCTCGGTGCTATTTATCGTATTGGCTGCCCGTGTTGAGCTAAACAGCTTATTTAGTGTTGGCTTTCAAGGCTTGATACTATTGGCAATTGTGATGTTTGTCGCTCGTCCATTATCAGTGTGGGCGTCTTCGATGGGATCTAACTTAAAGTCTTCTGAAAAAATGATGATCAGTTGGATTGGCCCCCGCGGTATTGTGGCGGCTGCCATCTCCTCATTATTTGCAATTCGTCTAAAAGAATATGATATTCAAGGGGTTGAGCTATTAGTTCCCTTAGTATTTATCGTCATTATGGGTACCGTACTGATTCAGGGTCTGGGCGCAAAAATGGTCGGCAACCTACTTGGCGTGCGCGAGCCTGCCAGTAATGGAGTGCTCATTGTCGGCTCTAATCCTGTGGCATTAAAAGTCGCTGAGGCCTTACAGGATCAAGGCTTGGATGTCCTTGTTGCACATAATAATTATACCAATATAGCCAAAGCACGTATGGCAGGACTACGTACCTACTTTGGTAACCCTATCTCAGATCATGCAGATCGTCATTTAGATTTAATTGGTATCGGTCATTTGTTTGCAATGAGTACTGACAAAGAAATGAACACTCTGTCTGAATTGCACTACCGTCATGAATTTGGAGAACAAAAAATTTATCGTCTTAAATTTACCGAAGATAAAACCAAAGCAGATCGGGAGTCACGCCGCACAAACTTCAAATCACGCTGGTTGTTCGGTAAAGATGTTACTTACACCAAGATGGCAAGCATGCTATCGAAAAAAGCTCGTGTAAAAATCACCAATATCACCGACAGTTATAGCTACACCCAATATCAGGCTGACAACAAACAGTATGTACCGTTATTCACCATTGATAAAGAAGGCCATCTGAACGTCATTACTGACAGCTCAGAAAACCAAATTACCAAAGATCACAAACTTGTGGCGTTAGTAATAGAGGATGAAATACAACCAAAAGATGTGGATGTGACAGAAAAGCAAAAACAGGCTCGTGAGCGTGCAAACACTCAGTTTTCCTCAACTTCAAAAGCCCCTGAAAAACGTAAAGAGCCCTCTTCTGAGGATGTACGTGACCCTAGCTATGAAAAAGACTCGGATGAAACAAATGCTGATGCTCAATCTAAAAATAAGCCCTCTGGCGCCGTAGCAACAGCAACAATTGCTACAATGGCTATTACAGCTGAGACTGACTCAAGCCAAGCTAAGGCTACTGAGAAAAAATCGACCACTGTACCAACAACGGCACTTGAAACAGATCTAGCAAATAAGCTTGAGCAATCAATACAAAAGCAGGGGGCAGGCTCCGTAAAGTTAATTCAGTCACAAGATAATGGTAACTCACAAGCGCCCAGACAGGCTGATGGCTCACTAGATCCTGAGCGCCTACCCGACACTCAGTTAAAAGCTAAAAGCAATAAGTCAGATGAGTCATAGCTCATGGTAGGTATCAATAACAAGGTATCTAAAATCTATGACTTAAAGGTAGTGACCTGCAAAAAGACAGACCAAAATAAGTACTTGAAAAAATCAGTTATAAAAAAATAAGCCAGATTAATCTGGCTTATTTTTTGCATTTGTTAATCAAAGATAATCACAGCCAAAGACAGCTGTTACTGCTTATGATAAAAGCGGTTGCACCAAGTCCCACACACGCCTTGATACCTGCTTGGCATCACCACTGGCATCTACCCGTTTAATTCGCTGTGAATGGGCTTGTTGTTGCTGATAGAAGCCCTCATATACCCGCTCAAAAAAATCTAACTGCTCTTGCTCAAAGCGATCTGCGGCACTGCGCTGATACGCCCGCTGTATGCCTTCTTGCACTGGCATATCAAGCCACAAGGTCAAATCTGGCAATCTGGGTACAAAGTTAGCAATCAAGCTGTCAATCTTATCCAGCATCTGTATCTCACCCTGCCCACGCCCATAGCCTTGGTAAGCAACACTTGAATCAACAAAACGATCACAAATCACCCACTGCCCAGCAGTCAATGCTGGCAAGATAACCCGCTGTACATGATCACTACGAGCGGCAAACATCAACAGCAGCTCAGTATCATCATCAATTTGAGTATTTACATCCAGTAGCAGCGCACGTAACTGCTCTGCAAAGGTACTACCACCTGGCTCACGGGTTTTAATATAACGAATGCCTACCGAGTCTAATTGAGCACACAAGTTAGCAATAGCCGTACTTTTTCCCACGCCTTCAGTACCCTCAAAGCTAATAAACCTAGCGGCTTGTTTTGCCTCTGACATAAATAACTCTCTTTTTCTACGATGTATTGTTATGGTGTATTTGATGCTGGCTCACTTTGCGTGTTGTGCGTACTCATCTCTTGTAAACTGGCATCTTGCGTAGGTTGAGTAACTTGCTCATTGCGCTTTTTTTCACGCATTACCCTAAGATACTCTTGTACCGCTCGATTATGTTCAGCCAGCGTTTTACTAAATTTGTGACCACCTGTACCTGTGGCCACAAAGTATAACGCATCACTATCTGCTGGGTGCATCGCCGCTTCAATAGAAGCCTGTGACGGCAACGCAATTGGGGTTGGCGGTAGGCCGTCTATTTGATAGGTATTATAGGCAGTTTTTTCATTGATATCTTTACGGCGGATATTGCCATCATAGCGATCACCCATACCATAAATAATGGTCGGATCTGTTTGCAGGCGCATCCCTTGATTGATGCGATTCACAAACACCGCAGAGACCAAATTGCGCTCACTGGGAACGCTGGTTTCTTTTTCGATAATAGACGCCATAATCAAGGCTTCATAAGGTGTCTTATAAGGCAGGTCAGGATCTCGATTTTCCCAAGCTTCGTCTAGGGTTTTTTGCTGCCTACGATAAAGATCCGTTAAAATCTGCTTGTCCGTCGTTCCTGGTGCATAATGATAGGTGTTCGGCGCAAACCAACCTTCCAGATTGTCTACAAACTCACCTTCGGGTGTGAAGGCATCAATACCTAATGCCTGCTTTAAGTTCTCTTGTGGCACGCCTTTAGGGCTAAGCACTTGTAAGCTAATACCTTCGATATTTGCCAATACTTGATACAAGTCAGCAGCCCGCTTACCCTCGATAATCTGGACAGTGAGCATCTGTATTTTTTGACCTTGCTGAAATGACTTAATTAACTGTACCAAACTGGCGTTTTCTGGCACGTCATAAGTGCCTGCATGTAACGGATCAGTCACTGCAAATCGAATATATAATTTGGCTAAGCTTGCAGAGAACATAGGTACATCACGTTGAAATTGTGGTAAAAAGCCGTAATAACTTTGCCCTTCAGCCACTGTTAGCTCACCTGCTGGCTGCTTGGAATGACCAAAAAAAGTTTGATAACCCATCGCCAATACAAAAGCCAGCATCAGCCCTAACACCAGTCGTAACTGATATCCAAATCTAGATGTCACTGCTGGCGGTGGTTCTTTGTGGACAAGGTGGTCATCACAGACTAAAGATACATCAGTTTTGGCGACTGTCTTGCTGTCTAGCTCAGTCTGCTTTTCAGCTTCAGTCTGCTTTTCAGGTTCTAGCTGACTATTAGACTCAGACTGTGTCTCAGGTTTGGCAGATACGCTGTCTTGCTGCTGGTCAAAATCAGCAGAAGTCATATCGGTCAGCGTGCTATCCGTCTGCTCTGTTGGCGCTGCTACACTGGGGGGTACAGTGTCAGACTCTGCTAGGTCTTTATCAGCTTGTTGCATCTGACTATCAGGTTGCACTGTGTTTTCAGTAGCACTCGTTGTCAATTGCCCATCGATTTTTTTTGGATTAGAATCACTCATAGCCACTCACGAGGTAAATGTTTGCTAGAATTTAGCACTGATACGCTAGTTATTCAATGGTGATTCGGCATCTGAGTTATCTTGTGGGTGGTTTGGCAGATAAACTTTGTGTATAAACAAGATATTTGTCAAAAAAACGCTGTTTGAAGGAGGTAGGTATGAACTTACAGTTTAACCAAAGCTTGGCTAAAAGCTACAAATCAGCCAGTCAAATTATAAGAGTGTTAAGTGAGGATTGGGTCAGTCGAGAAGGCTATTGCCCGAACTGTGGCAATCAACCGTTATCTGAGTTTGCTAACAACCAGCCAGTTGCCGATTTTTATTGCCAAAGCTGTGCCGAACAATATGAGTTAAAAAGTAAGAAAGCTAAATTGAGTTATATTATCAATGATGGTGCTTATGCAACCATGATGGCACGTATTCACAGTGATAATAATCCTAACTTTTTCTTTTTAACCTATTCACCTGAATTCATCGTTAATAACTTTTTAATCATTCCTAAACACTTTTTTACAGCGGATATGATTATCGAACGTCCACCATTACCAGCGACTGCCAGACGAGCAGGATGGGTTGGGTGTAATATTAATCTTAAAAAAGTACCTGAGCTTGGCAAAGTGTTTTTGGTAAAAAATCAACAACCAATGCCCAATGAACAAGTTACGGAACAGTTCCAAAAGACGTTATTTTTACGTAACCAAAAAAGCCTCAGTCGTGGCTGGACACTAGATATGATGCGTTGTGTTGATAAGCTACCGACTCATTTCAACTTACAAGATGCGTATCGCTTTGCCGACTATCTGCAATTGCGCTATCCAAACAACAACCACATTAAGGATAAAATAAGACAGCAATTACAGATATTACGAGATAAAGGTCTGATTGAATTTTTGGGTAATGGTCGCTATCGCAAGTTATAAGTATTAACGAGTTTCAAACCCTGACACCGACAACGCCAACCTCTGATCACCCAGCAATAAAGTATGTACCGGCATCACTCCACGCACCGCATTACAAAAAAACATGGTACTGACATCAAGTAAATCCCCGTTTTGCAATGTACGCTCAATCACTGGCCGGCCTTGTGCCTTCATCTGATCCATAATGACCTGCCGCATCACCCCTTTAACTCCGGCTGCATCAAGCGGTGGCGTGTACCAAACCGTCTCATCTGAATGCAATTGGTAGAACACATTACTCATTACCCCTTCTGTCCAGTTGCCCACCAAGTCTGCAACCAAACCCTCTGCCAGATCAGGATAGGTCAACTTGTGACGTTGTAACTCACCAGCGATCATCACCCCATCAAGGCGATTTAAGCTTTTTAGCCCGGCTAAAGGCGCAGGCATACTGGCAAGACGAGCGCTCAAGCAAGTGGCCATAACGGGCGGCTGTTGCAAGATTACCTGTCCTGACTGAGGCGATAAAAAGGGTGCATGAGCGTCAGCCAACGGCGCAGTGGCCGTCACCCCCAACCAAATCAAACACGTATTGTGGCTTAGCTCTGGATCATAGGCATAGCCTCGCAGAGTTTGCGTTTGCCGAGAGATGATGATTTTGACAATGCCATGCACTGCCTGTTGCGCCAATTGACTGGCATAATACCAAAGCTGTTGCTCGATGGCAGAAGGATAGCATAGTTGTAGCGCCTGACAGTGCTGCTGCACCCGCTGCTGGTGATAGGACTGCCATAATAGCTGACCCTGATCCACGCCGATGGTGGTAAAAAAACCATCCCCATACGCCAAGCCCCGTAACATTGGCGCTATAAGGGTTGATGGGTGGTTGGCGTGCTCTGTTAACGAGGTGTTAGATTGCGCTAGTAAAGAAGCTTTGATAGGCGCTGCTGATTTCCCATCTGGCTGCTTATCTGAGAAGGGCAGCAAGCCTGTCGCACTAAGTTGATACCAGATCATGATGCGTCAGTCCGCTGTGTTGTGTCCACCTGCATCTGTTATTTGCCCCATTCGCTTATTTGTCGCATTCGCTTAACTTATCTGTCGCATCACCTATTTGTACGACTAACTGTTTTTGTTAAACACCAACATACAGCTGTAAAATTCACATTTGGCCAACTCAACTTGCATTTCTTCAATGGTTTTGTGTTTGACCACTTGTCCGGCCAACATATTGGCAACTAAGCGCCCACCTTCATCACCCATTAAGGCAGTTGCGACCTGATAGGCTTTTTTAGCATGATCCACACTTATTTGTTTTTCACTGTCTGAGTCATCTGGATTGGCATAGTACCAGCCGATCTCTAGGTACGCATCTGAATCTATAATATCCAAATAAGGCTGATCACCTCTAGCAAAGCGATATTTCACTGCGCTGTTACTAGCATAATCTAGGCTGTTCTCATCGGTAACAATAACCTTGCCAAATTTGTTTTTGATTTGATTTAAATCGTCTAAAGACAAATCTTCTTTGTTATCTGCTTGCCAGTTTCTGACATCATAGCTGACCGGTGTACGAGGACTCCCAGGCGTTGTTTGTTCAGGTGCAACCTCAATTTCACCTTCACCTTGCTCGGCTAACAACTCATTGTTGGCCACCTCTGTCTCTGCAATCACCTGCTCTGATGACTTACCTTCAGCACTTGTATCAA
The DNA here is from genome assembly GCF_000382145.1 of Psychrobacter lutiphocae DSM 21542. Classification (GTDB taxonomy): domain Bacteria; phylum Pseudomonadota; class Gammaproteobacteria; order Pseudomonadales; family Moraxellaceae; genus Psychrobacter; species Psychrobacter lutiphocae. Next base: position 3,903 of record NZ_KB907640.1, on the reverse strand, counting down.
CGGCAGTTGTCACCTGCTCAGTCTTACCACATCCTGTCATTAATAGACAAGCAGCCAGACCAATTGCCCCCAAACGGGTAATCGCTGACCCGACAAAACGCAGTTGGCTGACCGTTACTACCTTGCTAAAAACCATTCACTTACCACCTTTTACTTATTTTATGAGTGTTTAACCTGTTGCTGAGGAAACAATAGCCTAGTGTATCCAAAAGCCTGGTTATTGCATAGTGGAAAAAGCATGAAGCTTGGTAAAAACATTGCCCATCTCTGTCACTTGCTTAGCAGCTTTGTTATGCACTCTGTTTAAGTGACAAATATGTTAATATCTGCATTAGTATTTAACAATCATGAGCATTCTTATGACACAGACCACAACCCAACACTTTATCGTCATTGGTAATCCGATTGCACACAGCAAGTCTCCTAAAATTCACCAAGCCTTTGCCAAACAAGCCAAACTAGATATTCGATACCACCGTCAATACTGCCCAGATCATCCCGAAAGCTTCCATGCCGTAGTCGAGGCATTTTTTAACGGTGGTGGAACTGGGGCTAACGTGACGGTACCTTTTAAACAGGAAGCTTATACCCTTTGTGCCAAAGATGGTGACTTATCAGAACACGCCAAAGTCGCTGGTGCCGTTAATACCTTACTGCTCAAAGATGGCAAGCTTTATGGTGACAATACAGATGGACAAGGTTTGGTCAATCATCTATTACAGTTAGACTGGCCTCTCCAAGAGGCTAAAATTGCTATCTTGGGCGCTGGCGGTGCTTCTCGTGGCGTGATATTGCCATTAATAGAAGCTGGCGTGGCTCATATTACCATTGCCAATCGCACCCTAAGCAAGGCAGAGGCTATGCTAGATGAACTGTGTTCAGCCAGCAATATTATTGCCAAAAGTCAGCCTCAAAGTTGTGCGCTTGAGGCATTGACAGGTCGATTTGATATTATCATTAATGCCACCTCCATCGGATTGTCAACACAAACCTTACCCTTAGATGAGACGCTAAGCTGTGACTATGCCTATGACATGATGTATGGCAGAGATTTGCCATTTTTAACCCATTTTCAGCAGCAAGGGGCGCAAGTAGCTGAAGGCTATGGGATGTTGATTGGGCAAGCCGCTTTAAGCTTTCAGCGCTGGACTGGTGTGGCTGTTGATACCCACCTGCTGTTATAGTTAGCTTTATGTTTGATCACTTTGGATATCTTGAGGCATCAAAGCCACAGTGGACATTGTACTCCAACAAGAGACTGTAAGCGCTACTTTGAGGAAGCAATATAGCGCTCAAAAAACTTTGTTTCAAAGCTCATCAGCGGCTGTCTTAACCAAGTTGAGTGCATAGCAACACCTCCCAACAATGCAATAAGAAAGTGAACAATGTACTAAAAAAATGCAACAGTACAAATTAAAAACCTAAACTGACATTTTAACAACATCAAAATGTAGCAGCCCTGCTATAAATCCTATAACCTAAAGCTTTCATTAAACTTCAGTTTATCTATAACAGACAGCTTATGGTTATGGTACACTTATTCACTTATGAATAATCGTTATAAGTCATAGGTTTTTATATCAATTGCGCTTATACTAAAATCAATGATGATACTGACATTATCATGGACAGATAATGTTTTACTGCGACACTTCTAATATGAAAGAGACTCCATTATGTTAAGTTATAAAGCTCCCCTTCGTGATATGAAATTTTTGTTAAATGACGTTTTTGATTATCAAACGCATTACAAAGATTTAAGTAACGGCGAAAACGCAGACCCTGAAACGGTTGATATGATCCTACAAGGCATGGCTGACTTTGCCGAAAACGTGATTAGCCCACTGTATCAGCCAGCAGATGCTGAAGGCTGCCACTTTGAAAATGGCGTGGTAACCACCCCTAAAGGCTTTAAAGAAGCATATGATCAATTTGTCGAAGGCGGCTGGCAAGGTATTTCGTACCCAGAAGAATACGGCGGTATGAACTTACCTATGTCACTTAACCTAATCAAAGCAGAAATGATTGGTACTGCAAACTGGCCATGGGCTATGTACCCAGGCTTAACCACTGGCTGTATCAACACCCTAATGCAGTACGGTACTGAAGAGCAAAAAGACACCTATTTACCAAAACTTGTTGAAGGTACTTGGTCTGGCACCATGTGCTTAACTGAGCCACAAGCTGGTACAGACTTAGGTCAAGTAAAAACCAAAGCGGAACCACAAGAAGACGGTACTTACAAAATTAACGGTACCAAAATCTTCATCTCAAGTGGTGAGCATGACCTAACTGACAACATCATTCACATTGTACTTGCTCGTCTACCAGATGCGCCAGAAGGCACACGTGGTATCTCTCTATTTATCGTACCTAAGTTTATTCCAAACAACGAAGGCGAAGCTGGCGATCGCAACGGCGTAACTTGTGGTTCGATTGAACACAAAATGGGTATCGCCTCATCAGCAACCTGTGTTCTAAACTTCGATGGTGCAACCGGCTACCTAATTGGTGAGCCAAACCGTGGTCTAAAAGCCATGTTCACCTTTATGAACACAGCGCGTATCGGTACCGGTATCCAAGGCTTAGCCCATTGTGAGCTTGCGTTCCAAAATGCGCTACCTTATGCCAAAGAGCGTCGTTCAATGCGTACTCTATCTGGTACTAAAGAGCCAGAAAAAGTAGCAGATGCGATTATCAACCATGCTGACGTACGCCGTATGCTATTGACCATGAAGTCGTTCGCTGAAGGCGGCCGCTCAATGATTTATCATGCTGCTCGTTATGCAGACAAGATGTCTCAAGGCGTTGCTGAAGATAACAACGAAGAGTTTGAAAAGTGGGATGACAAGCTAGGCTTCTACACGCCAATCCTAAAAGGCTTCTTAACTGAGCTTGCGATTGAAGCGGCCAAAGAAGGTCAGCAAATCTATGGCGGTCATGGCTATATCAAAGAATGGGGTATGGAGCTTATCGCCCGTGATGCACGCATCTCAACCTTATACGAAGGTACCACTGGCGTACAAGCACTTGACCTACTAGGCCGTAAAGTAATTTTACAGTCAAAAGGTAAGATCATCCGTGACTACACTGCCAGCATCATGAAGTGGTGTGGTGAATACGCACTAGACAAAAACATGCGTAAATTCGTATGGGCATTAACTAAGCTATGTGCCGAGTGGAACACGTTAACTGTCCGCTTAATGCTAAGCGCGCGTAAAGACCGTGAAATCATCTCTGCCGCTTCTGTTGATTACCTAATGTACTCAGGCTATGTGATGATGGCATACCATTGGGCACGTATGGCAGCGGTTGCTTATGACAAGCTAGAAAATGGTGGCACTGAAGCGCCTGAGTTCTATCAAGCGAAGATTCACACCGCTGAGTTCTTCTTTGATAAGATCTTACCACGCACATCAGGTCACGCTGAGAGCATGGTCGCACCAAGCTCTTCTATGACGGATATGCCAATTGAAAGCTTCTCGTTCTTAGACTAATTAGTTTGGGTGTTAAACCCGCTAATCGCTAATTAGTATGAGTAAAGGCTGATAGCTACTAAAAGCCGCTCCCAAATTGGGGCGGCTTTTTTGTGTCTTCTTTTCCGTCCTGAAATAATACCAATTCCATAAATAAACCTATAAACCAATCCAATCACGAGAAGTTATAGACTGAATGAGCTCGGGCTTGGAACAAAGTCTATTCCAAGCCTTGCAAGCAGCATCAACAATAGCCTCATAACCATCAAAACACCTATTGGATAACCAATGTTGTTTCAAATACGACCACACCTGTTCAGATGGATTTAACTCAGGTGAATAAGGGGGTAATTTAAGCATCGTCACATTATGTAGGTTTAAACTTGGTTGATGCCATAGAGCACCATCCATAACAACCACAGCATGA